>NZ_JBKBNC010000036.1:0-25798 GCF_046295495.1 Microbacterium sp. | reverse complement strand
GGCCCCAGCCCCATCCCGGCCCCACGGCATCCGCCCCACCCCACGCATAAACGCGATCCGCACGCATAAACACGCCCTCCTCGCGTTTCCCGGCGCGGATGCCGTTTATGCAGCCCACACCCGCGCCAGCGGCACCGCCAACAGCCCCGCCCCGGCCCCCGCCCCCGCCCCCACCCCGCGGCATCCGCCCCACCCCACGCATGAACGCGACCCGCGCGCGGAAAAGCGCGCCGCCCGCGGTTGCGCGCGCCGCCCCCGGTCCAGCGTGCACGCCGATGCCAGCGGCGAGACGACGAAGGGCGTGACACCCGTGCGGATGCCACGCCCTCGGTCGGACCGCGATCAGCCCTTCGTCGCGCCGGCCAGCAGGCCCCGCACGAAGAAGCGCTGCAGGAGGAAGAACACGATCAGCGGCACCAGGATCGAGATGAAGGTACCGGCCGACTGCAGGAACCACTGGTCGCCCCACGTGCCCGAGAGCGAGTTGAGCGATTGCGTCAGTGGCAGGGATGACGACGGCGCGAAGATCGTCGCTACCAGCAGGTCGTTCCACACCCAGATGAACTCCAGCACCGCGAACGACGCCAGCGCGGGAGCCGCGAGCGGCAGGATCAGGCGGAAGAAGATCTGCCCGTGTCCGGCACCGTCCACGCGGGCGGCCTCGATGACCTCACCGGGGATCTCGGCGATGAAGTTGTGCAGCAGGAAGATCGCCAGCGGCATCGCGAAGATCACGTGTGCGATCCAGACGGTGGCGAAGCTGTGCTCGACGCCGCGCAGATCGAAGCCCGGGAAGATCGTGACCTCGTTGATCGTCAGTCCCCGCGAGAAGAGCGTCAGCAGCGGCACGAGGGCCATCTGCAACGGCACGATCTGCAGCGCGAAGATGAAGATGAAGAAGAAGTTGCGGCCCTTGAAGTCGATCCACGCGAAGGCGTACGCGATGAGCGACGCGATGGCCAGCGCGAACAGCACGACCGGGATGGTGATCGCCAGCGAGTTCAGGAACGACTGCGCCAGCGTCAGCGCCGTCCCGCCCGAGGTCAGCGCGAGACGGTAGTTCTCGAGCGTGAACGCCGGGTCGGTGAACACCGTCCACCAGCCGGTGGACTGCGTGTCGGAGCCGGGGCGGAACGAGGTCACGAGCAGACCGAACGTGGGGATCGTCCAGAAGAACGCGATCACGATGGCCGCGATCGTGGCGCCCTTCGAGGTGAGACGCTTGCGCGCCATGGCCTCGTGCTTGCGCGTGTCGCGGGCGACCTGCCGTGCCGAGCGCTTGTCGGTGGTGGGCTCGAGCACCACGGTGGAGGTGGTCATCGCACTTCCCTCTGCTTCCGGATCTGGCGCACGTTGAAGATGATCAGCGGCAGCACGAAGATGAACAGCACGACCGCCAGCGCCGCGGAGTGCCCGTAGCTCTGGAAGCGCTGCTGCTGGTTGACCATCTCGAAGGCGAGCACGGTCGAGTCGTTGCGGCCACCCGTCATCACGGCGACGATGTCGTAGATCTTCAGCGCGCCGATGGCGATGGTGGTGAGCACCACGATCAGCGAGGACCGGATGCCGGGGACGGTGACGTTGATGAACCGCTCCCAAGCGCTCGCGCCGTCGAGTTCGGCGGCCTCGTTCTGCTCCGTCGGGACGGCCTTGATGGCCGCCGAGAGGATGACCATCGCGAGCCCGGTCTGGCTCCAGATGAACACCACGACGAGGAGGAGCGTGTTGACCAGCGGGGCCGCCGACAGCCACGAGATCGGCTGACCGCCGAACGCCGTGACGATCGCGTTCAGGATGCCGAGCTGGTCACCCTGGCGGAAGTCGTAGACGAACTTCCAGATGATGCCGGCTCCGACGAAGGAGATCGCGAAGGGCATGAAGATGAGCACTTTGAGGTACTTCTCCCCCGCCGCGCGGTCGATGAACACCGCGTAGGCGAGACCGATCGCGGTCGCGATGGTGGGGGCGAGCAGCACCCAGATGAGCGTGTTGATGACCGACCAGAAACCCTCGGGGTTCGTGAACGTCCAGATGTAGTTCTCGAAGCCCACGAAGTTCTCGCCGGTCTTGTCGAAGAACGACTGGAAGAACGTCGTGATGGCCGGGTAGACGAGTCCGAGCAGCAGCAGGATGGCAGCGGGAGCCGCGAACAGGATCAGCTGGAACAGGTAGCCGGCGCCCTGCCGCGAGCGGTAGTCGGCGTAGAAGAGGATCGCGCCGAGGATGATGGCGATGCCGAGCACGTAGATCACGGCGTTCTGGTAGGGGCGCAGCAGCATGAAGGCGAGCACCGGGATCGCGAAGCACGCGACCAGGCGCAGCCAGAAATAGCCCTTCCCCGAGCGCGGCGCGTACTCGATGAGCAGCAGGAGGATGCCGACCACGGCGCCGAAGGCGACGAGCACGAGCGGGATCTGCGCGATGGGGCTCAATCCGCCGAGCCAGATGAAGAAGCTGTTCAGCGAGAAGCCGAGCGTGGTCGGCTTGGTGTCGGCGGGGGCCCGCGTCACCATGAACAGGAACAGGGCCACCACCAGGATGAGTCCCACGAGGACCACGAGCAGCGTGGTCCGACGGGTCTTGGCGGAACCGCGCCGCGGCGGTGCGACCCGCCCGCTCGGCGGGGGTGACGCCGACGGCGTCGTCTCCGCGTTCTTGATATCGGTCATGACGTCCCTCCCGAACACGCCTTCGTGCTCATCGATGAGTGCCCGCGTGGTGCGTGGGGCGGAATATGAGTATGGACCGGAGGGGCCGCCCGCGTCGCGGGCGGCCCATCGATCGGTCGGCGTCGATCAGTTGTCGTAGCCGGCCTGGATGTTGCTGAGCACCTCGTCGGTGGGCGTTCCGTCGATCCAGCTGACCATGCCCTTCCAGAACGAGCCCGAGCCGACGGTGGCCGGCATCAGGTCGGACGCGTCGAAACGGACCGTGGTCTTCGGGTCCTGCAGCGTCTTCATCGCCTCGGTGAGGAACTCGCTGGAGGCGAGCGACGGGTCGGCGCCCTTGTTGGCGGAGATCACGCCGCCGAGCTTCACGCGGGCGTCGGCGAACTCGGGCGTCGACATGAACTCGGCGACCTTCTGCACACTCTCGTCCTCGGAGAAGGCCGCGACGAACTCGCCGCCGCCCTCGACCGCGAGCTCACCCTCGGTGACGCCGGGGGTCAGGAACGCGTACACGTCGCCGTCGGGGGCGATCGTCGGGGTCTCGCCCGCGGCGTTGGTGACCGTCAGGAAGTTGGCCGAGAGGAACGACGCCTGGTGCGTCATCGGGCAGCTGCCGTCGGCCACCTTGGCGGCGACATCGGCGAAGGCGGTCGAGTTGATGCTGCTGACGTCGCCGAAGCCGGCGTTGACGTACGCGGGGTTGAGGAGGATGTCGCCCACCGCGTCGAAGGCCTGCTTGATCTGCGGGTCGGTGAACTTGACCTCGTTGGCGACCCACTGGTCGTACACCTCGGGGCCGGAGAGGCGGAGCACCATGTCCTCGACCCAGTCGGTTCCGGGCCAGCCCGAAGCGGCGTCGGAGGCGAAGCCGGCGCACCACGGGGCGGCGCCGGTCTTCTGCTGGATGGTCGCGGTCAGCGTCATGAGCTCATCGAGCGTCTTGGGAACCTCGACACCCCACTCCGCGAACTTCGTCGGGGAGTACCAGACGTAGCCCTTCAGGTTGGCGAGCATGGGCGCGGCGTAGAACGTGCCGTCCTCGGTGCCGTACGACTTCCAGTCCTCGCCCCAGTACTCGTCGACGTTGGACGAGACGGCGTCGGAGGCCTTCTGCACCTCGCCGGTGCCGATGAGGGTCTTGAGCAGACCCGGCTGCGGGACGATGGCGATATCGGGGGCGTCGCCACCCGACACCTTCGTGACGATGTTGCCCTCGAAGCTCTTGTCTCCCGTGTAGACGACCTTGATGCCGGTGTCCTGGGTGAACTGATCGAAGCTCTGGTTCAGCGCGTCGGCCTCGGTACCGGTGATGCCGCCGGAGATGCGGACGGTCGTCTCGCCTCCCGACCCGCTCGATCCGCCGCTGTCGCCTTCGGCGCAGCCCGCGAGAGCGATCGCACCGACCGCCAGCAGTCCGACGGGAGCCAGCAGGCGATACCGCTGTGACATACCCATGTGGTCTCTCCTCTTTGAGTTCTGTGGTGCCTCGGATCCTGTCGGGAACCGATTCCAGGCAACCGTAGAGGCAATCCACCCGACTTGCAACACGCGCCAGGTCACGAACCGGTAACTAGCGGAAAGACGCGGTCAATCGAGAGTTCACCCGCCGGGAACCGGTTCCAGTTTTTCGAAATGTCGGATACTCTTCTTCGACGTCGACACGGACGTCGACGCCTCACGAGGAAGACCACGCATGAGCGGAATCGCCGATGTGGCACGCCTGGCCGGTGTGTCGAAGTCGACGGCGAGCCGTGCCCTCACGGGCGGCGGCTACGTCTCCGACGACACGCGTCGCCGCGTCTCCGACGCCGCCGCGTCGCTCGGTTATGTGCCGTCCACGAGCGCCGTGAGCCTGGCGACCGGGCGCACGCGCACCATCGCTCTCATCGTCCCGAAGGTCAACCGCTGGTACTTCGGCTCCATCGTCGAGGGCGTCGAACGCACGCTCATCCCCCTGGGCTACGACGTCACCCTGTACGTCGCCGAGCCCGGCTCCCACGATCGCGAGAGTCTGTACTCCACGTATCTCGCACGCAAGCGTTTCGACGGCATCATCGCCGTGGCCCTCGAACCCGACGATGCCGATCTGGAACGGCTCGCCAACATCGGCAAGCCCGTGGTGAGCATCGGGAACGCCCTCTCCGGGGTACCCACCCTCGGACTCGACAACATCGCCATCACGCGCATCATCACGCAGCACCTGATCGCACTCGGCCACACCGACATCGCCTTCGTCGGAAGCACGCCTCCGACCGACGCGCCCGCGAAAGACGTCGATGAACGCTCGATCGGCTACCGCAACGCGATGAACGACCACGGCCTGGCCGTGCGCATCCGCAGCGTTCCGTCGACCCTCACGATCACCGACGCCTACGCCGCGGCCGCGTCGTTCCTGGCCGACGCGGCGTCGCGTCCCACGGGCGTCGTCGCGGCGTGCGACGAGGTCGCGATCGGCGTCATCATCGCGGCGCGGCGCATGGGCATCTCCGTACCCACGGAACTGAGCGTCGTCGGCATCGACGGTCACGACTACGCCGAGATGTTCTCGCTCACCACGATCGAGCAGTTCCCGCAGGCCCAGGGCGTCGAGGCCACCCGCATCCTGCTGTCGATGATCGAAGGCACCGCCGAGCCGGCCCGGCGCACCGAGGCCGACACGCGCCTCGTCGTGCGATCGACGACCGCTCCCCCGCGGGGCTCCTGAGCCGCGCTCCCCGAACGAGGAACGGCCCCGGATGCCATGGCATCCGGGGCCGTGTCGTCATCGCGCTGCGATCACTCGACGGAGCGCGGGGACCGCCGTCGCAGGACCACGCCCAGGCCGAGCAACGCGAGGGCGGCGAGCACGCCCGCGCCCATCCACGCCGTGTCGGCACCGGTGACCGGCAGTGCGCCCGAACCGCCGGCGGCGGACCCGTCGCCCGAACCGCCGGCGGAGCCGCCGGCCGCGCCGTCGGACCCGTCGGACCCCCCGCCCGCGGCCGCGTCCACGACGCGCAGCGGCACGGTCGCCGTGGTGCCCGACGCCGTCGCGAGCGTGACGTCCAGGGCATCGGGGGCGTCGGCCGCGATGTCCAGGGTCACCTGCGCGGTGCCGTCGGAGACCGGAACGATCACGGGCGCCGCCGCGCCCACCGTCACGGTCAGCTCCGTCGTGGCGGGGCTGCCGAGCGATGTGAGGTCGAGGCCCGACACCGTGAACCGCGCCTGGTCTCCGCGGGAGACCTCCGTGTCGGCGCCCCGGACCTCCACGGCCCGCACACCGAAGTCCGGCGACAGGCCGGGGTTCTGCTGCAGGTAGGCGATCCATCCGTCGCGGTCGATCAGGCCGGAATCCCGCGTGTCGGATCCCTCGGCGAGCACCGAGAAGGCGTCGCCGCCCTGCAGCAGGAAGCTGAAGGAGCCTACGCGGTACGACGCGTCCGGCTCGACCGGCATCCCGTCGATCCAGACGCCCGTGATGCGCTCACCCGGCGCCCGCTCGGAGTCGTAGGTGTAGCGCACGTTCTCGGAGACGCCGAGGGCGAGCGTGGCGGCGCGGCCGGCCGCGTCACCCCACTGCTGCTCGAGGAGGCGGCGCAGTTGGTCGCCGGTGAGGCTGGTCGTGCCCAGGTTGTTCACGAACGGCAGCACCGCGTTGGCTTCGGCGAAGGTGATCACGCCGTCGTCGCCGCGCAGCAGTTCCGCCCGCAGACCGCCGGGGTTGACCACGGTGATGTCGGCGCCCCCGCGGTCGGGGTCGTCGAGGGTCGCGAGCAGGGCGTCGGCCACCAGCGAGCCCAGCGCCGAGGGTCGCGACCGGTCGTCGCGCTGACCGCCGGTGTAGACGCCGTCGACGTACGCGCCACCGGTGAAGGCGGTGGTGATGTCGGCCGTGACCGAACCGACCGGCTGCGAGCCGACCACCGCGGCGTCGGCGAGCGCCTGCGCGACGATCTCCGCCACCTCGGCCACCCGCGGGTAGGTCGCGATGAGCTCGGCGTCGAGGGCGATGCTGTTCTCCGCCGTCTTCACGGGATCGTCCTTCACCGCCTCCGCGGCGAGGCGCGGGACGTTGCGGGCGGTGTGGTCGACGACCTCGCCACTGTCGTCGTCGACGGTGAGCACGATCTGTCCGATGTTCTCGCCGTAGTTGCCGGTCTGCAGCACCGGTCGGGTGCCGTCACCACCGGGGACGGGCGCATCCCAGACGTATTCCTCGTGCGTGTGACCGGTGAAGATGGCATCCACGTCGGCATCCGTCTTCGTGACGATCCGCTCGAACGCGCCGCCCGCGGCAAGGGCGTCGTCCAGCGTGGCCCCGGAGCCGTCGCCCTGGGCCGCGCCCTCGTGATACTCGGCGACGAGCACGTCGACGTCGTCGCGGATCTCGGCGACGACACGGTTGACCTCGGCCACCGGCTCGCGGAACTCCACGCCCTCGATGCCGCCCGGCGAGACAAGCGACGCCGTCTCCTCGGTGACCGCGCCGATGACGCCGACGCGCAGCCCGTCGACCTCGATGATCGTGTAGCCCGGCAGCAGCGGCTGACCGTCGCGGTAGACGTTCGCCGCGAGATAGGGGAAGTCGGCGAGGTCGCTCACGCGTCCGACGAGGTCGTCGGCGCCCTTGTCGAACTCGTGGTTGCCGGCACCGGATGCCGCGAGGTCGAGCGCGTCGAGGACGTCGAGCGTCGGCTGGTCGCCGGCGTTCGACGAGGCGAACAGGGAGGCGCCGATGTTGTCGCCGTTGGAGAGGAAGAGGGAGTTGTCCTCGCCGCCCTCCGCCCGCAACTGCTCGATCGTGCCCGCGAACTTCACGGTGTTTGCGTCGATGCGCCCGTGGAAGTCGTTGATGTTGAGCAGATTGAGCTCGGTCGTCGACGACAGGTCGAGGCCCACCACCACCGGGTCGTGATCGCTCGACCGGTACGGCGACTCCTCGTAGAAGTCGAGCACGTTGTTGTTGTACCGGCTGTACTCCAGGGCGATCGCCTCGACGGCGTTGATGTTCCAGATGTCGGTGCCGGTCACCAGCTCGCGCGCCGAGGGCGACGCCAGCACGTGGTCGAGCGACCCCGACTGCCCGCTGAACGAGTACGAGTACTTGCCCGTGCCCGCCTCGAGCGGCTCGAAACCGAACGACCGGAGCTTCTCGATCGGGTCTTCCTGCGTGTAGGCGTTGAAGTCGCCGAGCAGGAACACGTCGTCGGTGCCGACCGCCGCCGAACGCTCCTCGGCGAAGGCGCCGAGAGCCTCGGCCTGACGCACGCGGTCGCCGTTGAAGGCGCCCTGGATGCCGTTGGCGTTGTCGCCCGTGGCCGCCGGTCGGCTGTCGCCCTTGGACTTGAAGTGGTTCACGATCGCCAGGATCGCGGCCCTCTCGTCGTCCACCGGGGCGAACGCCTGAGCCAGGGGCTGGCGGGCGTTGGCGAAAGCGGGGTCGTCGAGGATGACGCTGTCGCCGACCGGGGCGACGACCTCCGTCTTGTAGATGAACGCCGTGCGGATGACATCCTCAGACGCCGGGAGGTCGGCGGGCGAGGGCACGAACGCCCACTCCTCGGCGCCCAGGGCGTCGTTGAGGGCGTCGACCAGCGTCGAGAGCGCCTCGTCGCGGTCCTTGCCGAAGGCGGCGGAGTTCTCGATCTCCTCGAGCGAGACGACGTCCGCGCCGAGGCCGTTCACGGCCGCGACGATCTTGGCCTGCTGACGCTCGAGGTTGACCGCGTCCGCCGCGCCGCGGGGGCCGGGGGCGGGGCAGGTGTCGGCCGTGATGGGGTTGCCCTCACGGTCGTCGTAGGTCGAGGTGCATCCGACGCTCTCCGCGGTCGTGGTGAAGTAGTTCAGCACGTTGAAGCTCGAGATCGTCACGTTCCCGCCGACGGGCTCGGGGGCCGTCGTGCGGGTGTTCGCGAACGTCGCCGGCTGTACCGCCGCGGCATTGTCGACGGTCAGCTGCTCGGTCGGCTGGAACTTCCAGACGTTGTTGCGGAAGTCGAGCACGACGGGGCGGGTGAAGGTCACGGGGGCGCCGACGCGCACCGGCTCGGTGAGCGAGACGTAGGGCAGCGGAACGTCCTGCGCGGTGCGCGCGAAGTTCAGCGACGCACCGTCGTCCAGCACCACGGCCCGGGCGTTGTTGTCGGCGACTGCTGCCACGTAGGCGGGGGTGCCGGGGCGGGCGACGTCGGTCGGGGTGCGCAGCGGGGTCGTGCCCGCAGCCAGGCCCACCTCGGCGTACTGGTTGGTGGAGTAGGTGTTCGTGACGGTGAAGTCGCCCTGCGGTGCGAGGAGCATGCCCTCGAAGCGCTCGCGCTCCTCGTCGGTCTTGGGCCACGTGATCTCGGCGGGGCTCACGGCCTCGGCCTTCTCCGCGAGCACCTCGATGCCGGCGGCGTCGGCGGTGATCTGGGTCTGGCCGTAGTACTCACCCGCGGTGCCGGTGACCTCCACGTGATCGCCCGCGCTCACGGCGGCGGTGGCGGCGGACCCGTAGACGAAGATGGCGTCCGACGCGGTGTGCGCATCGAGGTCGATCGCACCCCCCGTGCCGGGGGTCTGCAGGAAGAAGCCGTTGTATCCGCCGGTGGAGTAGGCAGCGGTCACGACGCCGCGCGTGGTCACGGTGGTGTCGGGCAGCGGCGTGGTGGCGCCCGTCCCCTGGATGTCGCGGATCGACGTCACGTCGCCGGGCTCGGGGGCGCCGGTGGGCGCGGGCTGCGTGGGTTCCGTGGTCGGCGGTGTGCTGGGCTGGGGCTCGGGCGCCGCACCCGCGGACCCCTGCGGCGTCACCGTGGTGGTGCTGGTGAAGTCGGCGGAGTTGTCGTCGATGTCGATGTGATCCGTGCGCACCAGGGCGTTCGGGGTCGAGTTGCCTCCGTCGACGACCGCCGGGGCGGTCTCGAAGCTGGCACCGGCGCCGTAGCCCAGGAAGTCGACCACCCGGTCGTCGTCGACCGGGCCGGCGGGCAGCGCGAGCGGCTCGGCGACGTTCGCGAGGAACAGTTGACCGGTCGTCCCCGAGGGGTTCAGGCCGGTGCTCGTCGCGTCGGCGGCGGGCAGGGGCGCACCGTTGTCGCCGTTGCCCGGCAGGGCGACGAGGTAGGACGCGCCGGGGGCGATCGAACCCGTGAGCGCCTGCGTGTTCGCGCCCGTGGGGGCGGCGACGCTCGCGGCGGAACGGTACTGCAACGACCATCCGCTCAGGTCCTGGGCGGTGTCACCGGCGTTGTAGAGCTCGACGAACTTCTGGCTGAACGGCGCGTTCGCGCTCCCGCCCTTGAGATAGGCCTCATTGATCACCACCCTCGAGCCGTCGGCCGCGAAGGCCGGGAGCGGGACGAGGGCCGAGCCGAGCAGAGCGGCGCCGAGGGCGGCGCTCAGTGCGGTCGTGAAACGGCGTGCGGGCACGCGCGGTGCAGCGGAAGGCATGAGTCTCCAGATACCGACGCACGAACGAACGTGCCACGAACAGACGACGTCGGGTGGGGGGATCGACGGGGGGTTCTCCACGACCGTAAACGATGCCCATACGGTTTTCCCAGCAACTTCTCGTTTCGATCCGGTGAATTCCGGTCCCCCTCCGCGGGGCTCCCTCCCCCACCGACGACGAACGCCCGCACCGGGAACGACGAAGCCCCGGATGCCATCGACAACTCGGGCCCCGGGAACGACGAAGCCCCGGATGCCGATGGCATCCGGGGCTTCGTGTATCGCGGAAAGCGACGGTGTGTCTGAAATTACTTCAGGGTCACCGTGGCGCCGGCCTCCTCGAGGGAAGCCTTGGCCTTCTCGGCGGTCTCCTTGTTCGCGCCCTCGAGCACGGCCTTGGGGGCACCGTCGACGACGGCCTTGGCCTCGCCGAGGCCGAGCGAGGTGAGCTCGCGGACGACCTTGATGACCTGGATCTTCTTGTCACCGGCGGCCTCGAGGACGACGTCGAACGAGTCCTTCTCCTCGACCTCTTCGGCGGGGGCGGCGCCACCGGCGGCGGGGCCGGCCACGGCCACGGGGGCGGCGGCGGTGACGTCGAAGGTCTCCTCGAACGCCTTGACGAACTCGGACAGCTCGATGAGCGTGAGCTCCTTGAACGCGTCGAGCAGCTCTTCGGTGCTGAGCTTAGCCATGTTGTATCTCCTTGATCGGGTTAATCAGCCGGGCCGGGTCAGGCCGCGGTGTCCTGCTTCTCGCGCAGCGCGTCGACCGTGCGAACGGCCTTCGACGGAAGCGCCTGGAAGACGTATGCCGCCTTGGTCATCGTCGCCTTCATCGCGCCGGCGAGCTTCGCCAGCAGGACTTCACGGCTTTCGAGATCGGCGAGCTTGTTGACCTCATCCGCGGTCAGAGCGGCGCCATCGAAGTAGCCGCCCTTCACCACGAGCTGAGGGTTAGCCTTGGCGAAGGCACGCAGGCCCTTCGCGACGGCGACAGGGTCGCCGTGCACGAACGCGATGGCAGACGGGCCCTTGAGCTCGTCGTCCAGTCCCGTGACCCCCGCGTTTGCCGCGGCGATCTTGGTCAGCGTGTTCTTCACCACGGCGTAATCCGCGTCCTGACGGATGTCGTTGCGCAGCTGCTTGAGCTGGGCAACCGTCAGACCGCGGTACTCGGTCAGCAGAACGGCGGTCGAGTTCTCGAAGTGCTTCGTGAGCTCGGCGACCGATGCATCCTTCTGCGCCATGGCCACTCCTTGTGTGTACGAGGCGCTCCGCGATGACGGGGCGCCGGCCGAAGACACCGGGGTCTGGGCAAAAAAGAAGAGCTCCGGCGCAGGCGCACGGAGCTCGGATTCCCGATCGGGAGGAGTTCATGTCACCTGCGTAGGTCCCTGCTTCTCAGCAGACGCTTCGATCGGAATGCGAGCACTCCGATGACCGACGGTCTTTGGCTTGGGCTCCACTGTACCCGACGTCCGCCCCCATGGCCAATCCGCCCGCGCCCTCCCGCCGCCACCGTGCTGCCGCGCCGCAACCCCGCCACGCCACCACGCCACCACGCCACCACGCCACCACGCCACCACGCCACCACGCCACCACGCCAGCGAAACACACCGCCCCTCCCGAGATGACTCCCGATTCGCGTCAAAACTGAGTCATCTCGGCGTTCACCGGTCACCTCGCGACCCCACCGACCCGCAGCACCGACCGGCACCGCCACGGCCAACCCCCACCACGCCACCACGCCAGCACGCCAGCACGCCGCCGAAACAAACCGCCCCTCCCGAGATGACTCCCGATTCGCGTCAAGGCCGAGTCATCTCGGCGTTCACCGGTCACCTCGCGACCCCACCGACCCGCAACACCGACCGGCACCGCCACGGCCAACCCCCACCACGCCACCACGCCGCCACGCCGCCACGGCCAACCCCCACCACGCCACCACGCCGCCACGCCAGCACGCCAGCACGCCAGCACGCCAGCACGCCAGCACGCCAGCACGCCAGCACGCCAGCACGCCAGCACGCCAGCACGCCAGCACGCCAGCGAAACACACCGCCCCTCCCGAGATGACTCCCGATTCGCGTCAAAGCTGAGTCATCTCGGCGTTCACCGGTCACCTCACGACCCCACCGACCCGCAGCACCGACCGGCACCCGCGGGGCCAACCCCCACCAGGCCGCCACGCCGCCGAAACACACCGCCCCTCCCGAGATGACCCCCGATTCGTGTCAAAGCCGAGTCATCTCGGCGTTCACCGGTCACCTCGCGACCCCACCGACCCGCACCACCGCCCGGCACCGCCCCGGCCAACCCCCACCGCGACCCCACCCACCCGCAAAAGCGACCGGCACACGTGCGGCCAGCCGCTCGCGGCCACACCCGTACACGGCGGCGATCGGCGAGCACGTCGGGCCTCGTCGGGCCACCGGCAACGAGATCGATTGTCCGAAGCGACCGACCCGCGCGTCACCGGGGAGGGCGCACGCCGAACGCGGCGAGGCGCGCGGCGAGCATCTCGGGTGTGCGGATGTCGCCGAAACCTCCTCGGCACAGGCGCCACTGCGTCACACCACGGATCCAGTCCTCCCGCCGCTTCTCGGCGAGCACCACGGTCTCGACGGAGCGGCCGCCGCGCACGGTTTCATCGCGGTACTTCGTCTCACCGTCGAACTCGAAGAACGTCTGCACCTCGCCCAGCGCGATGTCGACGAAGAAGTTCGTACCGTTCGGTCCGGCGACGGCGACCTGAAGATCGATGTCGCGGAAGCCGATGCGGTGCAGTTGCAGCCGACTCACGCTCTCCCCGGGGAGTTCCGCGCGACCGTCGGCGAATTCGATGACCCAGCGCGCCCGACGGATGCCGCGCCGACCCGCCGCGCGGTCGGCGCGTTCGCGCAGACGCTCACGCCAGCGCTCTTGAGCGACCGCGTCGAAGCGTCGCGAGGACATCGCCTCGCGTCGCAGCGCGGCATCGGCACAGCTGACCGCCATCTCGAGCGACGCCGTTCGCGCGACATCGAAGACGGTCCGGTCGAGGGTCGTGCACGGGATGCCGTCGATCACGGCGACATCCTCGTCAGGAAGCGCATCGAGGTGACGCCGGAGACCGGCGCGACTCGACCCTTTGCCTGCGCCGGCCAGCGTCACCTCGACCGCGCGATCACCGAAACGGTACTGCGGGAGTCCGTGAACGACCGCGGCCGACAGGTGCGAGACGACCGCAGACCCTCCACGCGTCGACCACATGGCTGCGTCGACGGCGACACGATGCCGCTCAGCGGGGCGCCGCTCGAGATGCGCTGCGCGATCGACGTACACGCCGGACTGCAGACGCAGCCATGGCCCCTCACGAGACGCGCGCGCCAGCGCGTCCGCCTTCACCCCGCGCGAGAGTAGATGCTCGCGCGTGTACATCGCGACATCGTCGCCCCACCTCAGCTGCCCCGACCGCACACGCCGATACTCGCCCAGCCGCCTACGGCCCCGCTCCCCCGCCGCCCCCATCCGTGGACAGCCCACCGTCTACACCGCCTGGGGAGGACTGCCTCCCCCGCCGAGCGAGGTAGCCCCCGTCTACCGAGATGACCCTCGATGACGGTGAAGCCCGTGTCATCTCGCGAGACGCTCGTCATTTCGCAGGCCGCCGCGGGCGACCCGCGCGGGCCAGCCCCACGG
Source organism: Microbacterium sp. (assembly GCF_046295495.1). Lineage (GTDB taxonomy): Bacteria > Actinomycetota > Actinomycetes > Actinomycetales > Microbacteriaceae > Microbacterium. The sequence continues at coordinate 12,033 of NZ_JBKBNC010000036.1, read as the reverse complement.
CCACCCACCGCGGCCCACCCACCGCGGCCCACCCCCGCGGCCACCCACCGCGGCCACCCCCGCGGACCACCCGCGTCACGACACCCGCGGCTCCGGCAGCAGGGCGCGGGTCATGCGCACGATGCGCGAAGGCGTCCGGGCGCCGAGCCAGACCGTGCAGACCGGCTCGTCGCCGCAGGCCCATTCGGCGCACCAGGCGTGGATCGCGGCGGCCAGACGCTCGCCACGCGGCCGCAGTTCGCCCGCGATCGTGCGATCGAGCCAGCTCACCCGCCCCTCGCCCGCGTCGATCACCCCGACCTGCTCCCACCCGCACACCTCGACGAGAACGGTCAGGTGCGCGGCGGGAGAGAGGGCCGCGGCGATCCGCCGCATCTCGGGGACGTTCTGCGCGTCGCCGCCGAGCAGCACCGCTCCCTCGAGGTCGCTCCACCGACCGCCGTCGGGTCGGCGCGCGGACGACGGATTCGGGCTCATGCGAACAACTTAGGTCACCCTTACTTCGACCACAAGACCCCGGATGCCGACGCGCCGGGCCTCGCAGGCACTCCTCGGGTCGGCGGGGTTATGGTCGAATGCATGTCCCCCGAGCTCGTCGCGTCGCGCAGCGCCGACCTCGACGCTCGCATCGTCGCCGACTCGCGCGATCGTGTGGCCTGGATCCGCGCGCGCTCCCGCGGGATCACCGCCACCGACGTCGCGACCCTCACCAGCGCGAACGCCATCTCCCGTGCGGCGGATGCCAAGCTCCTGGGCTCGAACTTCTCCGGCAACGCCTTCACCGCCCACGGTCGGCGCCGCGAGCCCGAGATCGCCGCCTGGGTCGCCGCGACGCACGGCATCCGTCCGTCGTCGGCGCTGTACCACGCGGTGGTCGAGAAGCGACACCTGGCCACCCCCGACGGCGTCGTGGTCGACGGCGAAGGCCGGGTCGTGCTCGCCGAGATCAAGACGACCAACAAGGCCTGGCGATCGATCCCCCGCACCTACATGCGGCAGATCTGGTGGCAGCAGCACGTGCTGGGTGCGGAGCGCACCCTCGTCGCCTGGGAGCAGCACGACGGCTTCGTGCCGGTCGGCGATGAGCCGCGCTGCCAGTGGGTCGACCGCGACGAGCGTGAGATCGCCACGCTCGTGGGTCTGGCCACCTCCCTCATCGACGAGCTCTACCGCCGCACGATGCAGGCGCGCCAGCCGCGCCCCGAACCGGCGCGCCCGGAGCCGACGGACAGGTATCGCGCCCTCGCGCTCCTCGATTAATAGTTGACGCAAGTCAAGCATTGGACGTATCGTTGACATCAGTCAACTAATCGCGCCATCGTCGTCGCGGCATCCGTCCCTTCCGTGGAGTTCCGCATGACCACCATCCCCTCCGAGACCACCGCCCAGCGGCGCGTGCTCCCGGCCCTCATCGGGCTACTGCTCGGCACGTTCGTGTCGATGCTGGCCTCGACCGTCGTCTCGACGTCGCTGCCGGTCATCGTGCACGACCTGTCGGGCGACCAGAACGCCTACACCTGGGTCATCACCGCGACCCTGCTCACCACCGCGATCTCCACCCCCATCTGGGGCAAGCTCGCCGACCTGTTCGATCGCAAGGTACTCATCCAGGTCGCGATCGCGATCTTCGTGCTCGCCACCGCCGCCGCCGGCTTCTCGCAGAACACCGAGATGCTGATCGGCTTCCGCGCCGTGCAGGGCCTGGGTGCCGGAGGACTCGCCGCGCTCAGCCAGGTGATCATGGCCGACATCATCAGCCCGCGCGAGCGCGGTCGCTACATGGGTCTCTTCGGCGCGGTCATGGCCGTCGCCACGGTCGGCGGCCCGCTCCTGGGCGGCGTCATCACCGACGCCTTCGGGTGGCGGTGGAACTTCTTCGTCGCGCTCCCCTTCGCCGTCGCCGCCCTGCTCATCCAGCAGCGCACCCTGCACCTCCCGGTCCGCGCGAAGCGCACGGTGAAGATCGACTACCTCGGCATCGTGCTGCTGTCGACCGCCGTCTCGCTCATCCTCATCTGGGTCACGAACGCCGGTTCGTCGTTCGAGTGGGCCAGCGTGGAGACGATCCTCATGGTCGGCGGCGCCGTGCTCGCGGCGATCCTGTTCATCGTCGTCGAGCTGCGCTCGTCGGAGCCCCTCGTTCCGCTCACGCTGTTCCGCGACGCCACGTTCACCCTCGCCACGATCGCCTCGATCGCCACGGGCCTCGCGATGTTCGGCACCTCGGTGTTCCTGAGCCAGTACATGCAGATGGCCCGTGGCGCCACGCCCACCGAAGCCGGTGTCATGACCATCCCGATGATCGCCGGACTCCTGGTGTCGTCGATCGTGGTGGGCGCCCTCATCTCGCGCTTCGGACAGTGGAAGCCGTTCCTCATCGCCGGCGGCGTGCTGCTGATCGCCGGGTCGTTCCTGCTGTCGACGATCCACTACGACACGAACTTCACGCTCGTCTCGCTCTACATGGCCCTGCTGGGCGCGGGCGTCGGCATGACGATGCAGAACCTCGTGCTCGTCGTGCAGAACACCGCCAACCCCGCCCAGATGGGCGCGGCGAGTTCGGGCGTGACGTTCTTCCGCAGCCTCGGCGGCACCATCGGCGTCTCGGTCATGGGAGCCGCGCTGGCGAGCATGGCGACGAGCCTGTTCACCGATCGCGCCGACGATCTGAAGACGGCGATCATGGGGCTGGGCGCGAACGGCGCCGCCGTCGCGCAGACCCTCCAGTCCGGTGCCATCCCCCAGGTCTCGACGTTGCCCGAGAGTGTCCGGATCATCGTCGAGGACATCTACGCCCAGTCGATCGCGCACTCCTTCCTCATCGCGGTCCCCGTGGCCGTGGTCAGCCTCATCGCGATCCTGTTCCTGCCCAACCGCCCGCTCACGCGCATGACGACCACCGAGCGCGTGGCCGCCAGCGAAGCGGACTTCGCCACCGTCTCGGTCCCCGAGGGCATGGCGACGCTCGCGGCGACCGGAACCGTCCCCACGCAGGATGCCGTCTCCCCGCGCCGTGCGCGCCCCGAGGCCGGGATGGGAGAGGATGGCTGACGTGATGAGCGAATCGGACGAGGACCGCCGCGAGGCCGTACAGGCCCTGGAGTCGTCGTTCTCGGAGCTCATGACCGTGTTCCGCCGCTTCGTCTCGGAGGCGGCGGAACGGGTCAGTCCCGGGATGCTCCCCGCGACGTTCAAGGCGCTGTCGGTCGTCAGCCGCTTCGGCCCCCTGACCCTCTCAGCGCTCGCCGAGCGACTCGCGGCCGACAAGGGTTTCCTCAGCCGCTCGATCACCGAGCTCGAGGAGCTCGGGCTGGTCACGCGCACGCCCGACCCCAACGACCGTCGCTCGCGTCTCATCGCGGTGACCGAGCTCGGCCACCGCCGCCTCGCCGACGCGCGCGCCCCGCACGAGAGCCGCCTCTTCGACGCGATCGCCGACTGGACGATCGACGACATCCGCCACCTCTCCGCCCTGCTGCACGCGCTGGCCGTCGGCGAGGTCCCGCCGCGCGACTGACGCCGCCGGGCGCCGGCGGGGCGCCGGCGGGGCGATCCGGGCTTCGCGACACGGTGACGGCGGTGTAACACCGTCGAGACAATGGCGGGGTTGACTGAGGGGATCGCGGCGGAGCCGCCGTCGACACCGCCGCACGCGAGAGAGAGCGCCCGATGAGATTCCGATCGACGCGTCCCGAGACCGCCCTCCACCCCGCACCCGCGGTGCCCGACACCATGGATGCCGTGGTGCTCGACGCGCCGGGATCGGCCGAGGCGCTCCGTGTCGACACGGTCGCGGCGCCCGCCCCCGTGCTCAGCGAGGTGCTCGTGCGGGTGGTCGCGGCGGGCGTGAACCCGATCGACGCGAAGACCCGCGCCGGTCGCGGCATGTCGGCGGCCGTCGGATCCTGGCCCGCCGTCCTCGGTTTCGACGTGAGCGGCGTCGTCGTGCGGTCCCCGTTCGACGCCCACCCGTTCCCCGTCGGAACCGAGGTGTACGGCATGGCCGCGTTCCCCCGCACGCCCGGCGGCTACGCCGAGTACGCCGTCGTCCCCACTCTCTCGCTCGCGCGCAAGCCCTCGTCACTCTCACACGTCGAGGCCGCCGGGGTGCCCCTCGCCGCCCTCACCGCGTGGGGTCTCGTCGTCGAAACCGCCCTCGCCCACCAGGGCCAGCGCATCCTCGTCCACGCCGGCAGCGGCGGCGTCGGCCACTTCGCCGTGCAGTTCGCGGCCTACTTCGGCGCGCACGTCATCGCCACGGGGTCGCCGCGCAACCTCGAGTGGCTCCGCGAGCTCGGCGCGGCCCAGGTCGTCGACCACACCTCCACCCGCTTCGAAGACGTCGTCGAGCCCGTCGACGTCGTGATCGACCTCATCGGCAACGTCTCCGACGACACCGGGACGCGCTCACTCGACGTCCTGCGCCCCGGCGGACTGCTGATCGAGGTGCCCACGGGCGCGTGGCCGGGCTTTCGCGAGGCCGCCTCGGCACGCGGCATCCGCTCGACCGACTTCAAGACGATCCCCGACGGCGGTGCCCTCGCGACGATCGCCCGCCTGCTCGACTCCGGGGCGGTGCGCGTCTACGTCGATCGGGTCTTCGACCTCGTCGACGCCGCCGAGGCCCACGCCGAGATCGAGCGCGGGCACACGCGCGGCAAGATCGTGCTGCGGGTGAGCGGCGGCTGACCTCACTCCCCCGCCAGCCGGCGACGTCCTTCCGCCACGATCTCTTCGGCCACTTCGTCGAGCAGCGGCGACGTCAGGTTCCACTGCTGCCAGAAGAGCGGCACGTCGACCGGATCGTCGCCCAGACGCACCAGATCGCCCGCCTCCAGCCCCGCCGATGACTGGAATCCGGGCAGCAGTCCCCAGCCGAGTCCGAGCCCGACAGCGGTCGCGAAGTCCTGCGAGGCGGGGACGCGGTGGCGTGGCGGATCCGCGACGGCGATGCCGCGCCGCGCGAGCCAGCGGGTCTGCAGGTCGTCGCGCCGGTCGAAATCGACGAGGGGCGCGGATGCCAGGGCCACGGCATCCGCCCCGTCCGGGAACCACCGTCGGGCGAAAGCCCCCGTCGCCACCGCCTCGTAGCGAAGGATGCCGAGGCGTCGCACCCGGCAGCCCGCGACCGGCGCCTCGCGCGAGGTGACGGCGGCCATCACCGTCCCCGATTCGAGGAGCCGCGCCGTGAAGTCCTGGTCGTCGCGGTGCAGGTCGAAGACCACGGCCCGCCGCTCGGCCACCCGCGCCAGCGGTGGCAGGAACCACGTGGCGAGCGAGTCCGCGTTCACCGCGAGGGGCACCGTCGCCGTGGTCCCGCCCTCGGCGCCGATCGCCGCGAGCGCATCGTGCTCGAGCAGTGTCAGCTGTCGCGCGAGGCGCACGACGGCGTCGCCGGCCTCGGTCGTACGCACCGGCTTCGAGCGCACGAGGACGACGCGACCGAGCTGATCCTCGAGAGCCCGCACGCGCTGGCTCACAGCCGACGGTGTCACGTGCAGACGCCGGGCGGCGGCATCCAGAGTCCCCTCCTCCACGACCACGGCGAGGGTGCGGGCGAGATCGAGTGAGATGGACATGAAGTCATGCTAACGGGCCGACAGAATCATGAACTGGTCTTCATTCACTCGCGCGCCTACCGTCGGAGTCGTGCTCCCGTCTCTGCTCGCCGGCCTCGGTCTCGGCTTCTCCCTCATCGTCGCGATCGGCGCGCAGAACCTCTTCGTGCTGCGGCAGGGGGTCCGCCGCGAACACCTCCCCGCGGTGGTCGCGGTGTGCGCGGTGTCCGACGCCGTCCTCATCGTCGTGGGCGTCTCCGGGGTCGGCCTCGTGCTGCAGGCCGTGCCCTGGCTCCTCGTCGTCGTCCGGTGGGCCGGGGCGGCGTTCCTCGTCGGGTACGGTCTGCTCGCGGCGCGGCGAGCGCTGCGACCGTCCGGTGACACCCTGCACGTCGACGGCGCCGCCTCGCCTTCGACCGCGCCCTCGACCTCGGATGCCGGCACGACGGCCGTGCGCGCGCGCTCCACCCTCGCCACCACGCTGCTGACGTGCCTCGCCCTGACATGGCTCAACCCTCACGTGTACCTCGACACCGTCTTCCTGCTCGGCTCCGTCGCGTCCACCCACGGCGACGGACGATGGGCGTTCGCGGCGGGGGCGTGCGTCGCGAGCCTGATGTGGTTCTCGGCGCTGGGGTACGGCGCCCGCCACCTCGGCCGGTGGCTCGACACCCCGCGCGCCTGGCGCGTCCTCGACGCGGTCATCGCCGTGGTCATGATCGCCATCGCCGTGTCGCTCGTGCTCCCCCATTGAGCCCGCCGGCTCGGCGTCCGACGCCGGGGATCGCGCTCGGGCCTCCCGGGGCACTCGACCTCGGGACCGTCGCGAGATCCGGGACCTCGGAACCGCCGCGCTCCCGGCGACCTTCGTCGCGCCCTCGACCTCGCGACCTCCACGACCGTGAGACTCCAAAACCGCACACCCCTCAACCCCACGACCCCACGACCCCACGACCCCACGACGATGGGGGAACAATGGGGGGATGCGAACTGTGACCCTCACCGTGACCGGCCGCGTGCAGGGCGTCGGCTTCCGCTACGCGCTGCAGGCCGAGGCCCGGCGCCTCGGAACCGACGGATGGGTGCGCAATCGTCGTGACGGGGCGGTCGAGGCCGTCGTCTCCGGCGACCCCGACGCGGTCGAGGGCGTGATCGCGTGGGCGCACGACGGGCCGCCCTCCGCCCGCGTCGACGACGTCGATGTGCTCGAGGGCGCCGCGCAGCCCCCGGCGGGGTTCGAGATCCGCGAGACCGCCTAGCGGCCCGGCACGCCCGCCGCCAGCTCGGCGAGCAGCGCGGCTGCGTCGTCGAGTCGCGAGATCCCTGCGGCCTGCCCGGCCCACAGTGACAGCAGCTCCCCGTCGCCCGAGACCGCCGCCGCCTGGCGGAAGACGCCGGTGAGCCAGTTCTGCGCCGGGAACGGCGCGATCATGCCCGATGTCTCGATCGAGCGCATCGCGTGATTCGGGATGCCGCGCGCCAGCCGCCCGCTCAACGCCCGCGTCAGGCGTGTGGAGGTGTCGGCGGCTCCCGTGAGGGCCGTGCGGTGCGCGGCGGTGGCGGCGGACTGACGGGTGCGCAGGAACGCGGTGCCGACCTGCACGCCGTCGGCGCCGAGGGCGAACGCGGCTGCGACGCCCCGACGGTCGGCGATCCCACCCGCGGCGATCACGGGGACGGCCACGGCGTCGACCACCTGCGGCACGAGCGCGAAGGTGCCGACGAGGGAATCCGCCGGGTCGTCGAGGAACGACACGCGGTGCCCGCCCGCCTCGGCCCCCGTCGCGACGACCGCATCCACGCCCGCCGCCTCCAGCGCGAGGGCTTCGGCCACCGACGTCGCGGTGCCGACCACCGCGATCCCGCGCTCCCGCGCGCGCCCGATCAGATCGGCATCCGGGACGCCGAACACCACGCTCAGCGCGGCGGGTCGCGCGTCGAAGACGGCGTCGAGCTGCGGGGCGATGGGCGGGAGGAACTCCGCGGGCGGAACGGGCACCGGCACCCCGGCCGCCTCGAAGAGCGGGCGCGCGGCATCCAGGTACGGGCGCACGTCGACCTCCGCCGGGGTCACCTCGTCGCCGCGGGGCAGCCAGAGGTTCACCGCGAACGGGCGCGTCGTGGCGGCGTGCAGGCGCTCGATCGTCTCGTGGATGCGCGCCGGGGTGTACCCGTACAGCCCGAACGAGCCGAGTCCCCCGCCCTCGCTCACGGCCGCGGCGAGCTCGACGGACGACAGTCCTCCGAACGGGCCGAGCACGATCGGCAGATCGAGACCGAGGAGGGATTCGAGGCGGTTCACCCCTCCAGCGTCGCACGCCGTGTGTCGGAGCGACCGGTCACGACGCGTTCCGACGCCGCACGCGGTGACGGATCATTCCGGGTCGGGGCCGTCCAGCGGACGCAGCAGGCGGTCGAGGAAGCGGCGCGTGCGCTCCTTCCGCGGCTGCGTGAACAGCTGCGCGGGCGCTCCGCGTTCCACGATCACGCCCTCGTCGAAGAACAGGACCTCGTCGGCGACCTCGCGCGCGAAGCCCAGCTCGTGCGTGACGATCACCATCGTCCACCCCTCGTCGGCGAGCTCGCGCAGCACCTTCAGCACCTCGCCGACGAGCTCGGGGTCGAGCGCGCTCGTCGGCTCGTCGAACAGCAGCAGGTCGGGCTCCAGCGCAAGGGCGCGCACGATCCCGACGCGTTGCTGCTGCCCGCCCGAGAGTTCCGAGGGATAGGCGTCGCGCTTCTCCGCCAGACCCACTCGCGCCAGAAGGCGCTCCGCGTTCGCGGTCGCCTCGGCCCGCGGAACGCCGTGCGCCTGCACGGGCCCCTCGACGACGTTCTGGATGACGGTGAGGTGCGGAAAGAGGTTGTGATGCTGGAACACCATCGCCGAGCGGTCGCGCAGCGCCGCGCGGTCGGCTTTCGCCACCTTGTTCGAGAAGTCCACGCGGGGGCCGCCGTCGAAGGCGACGACGCCCTCGTCGGGGGTCTCGAGTGCATTCAGGCAGCGCAGCACCGTGGTCTTGCCCGAGCCCGAGGGCCCGATGAGCACGAGCACGTCGCCCCGACGCACCTCGAGGTCGACGCCGTCGAGCACGCGATTCGGGCCGAAGCTCTTCTGCAAGCCCGTGACGGCGAGCAGGGGGGCGGTGGGATCAGTGGGCGACATGGCGGTCCAACCTCTTCTCGAGGGCGTTCTGGCCGAACGACAGCACGAGGCAGAACAGCCAGTAGATGAGCGCCGCCTCGAGGTAGACGGCCATGAATTCGTAGGAGAATGCCGCGATGTTCTGCGCCTGACGGAACAGCTCGGAGACGAGAATCAGGGATGCCAGCGAGCTGTCCTTCACGAGCGAGATGAACGTGTTCGACAGCGGCGGCACCGACACCCGCGCGGCCTGCGGCAGGATGATGCGCGTCAGCGTCTTGGCGGGCGACAATCCGACGGTGTGGGCGGCCTCCCACTGCCCGCGGGGCACCGACAGGATCGCCGCCCGGATCACCTCCGCGGCGTACCCGCCGACGTTCAGCGAGAACGCGATGACCGCCGCGGGGAACGGGTCGATGACGATGCCGACGGCCGGCAGGCCGTAGAAGATGACGAACAACTGCACCAGGAGCGGCGTGCCGCGGATGATCGAGATGTAGAAGCGCGCGATCCCCGACAGCACCACGTTCGGCGAGAGCCGCAGCAGCGCCATGAGCAGGGCGATGACGAGCCCGATCGCGAACGAGGCGAGCGACAGCGGGATCGTGCCCGTGATTCCCGCCAGCAGCATGGGCCAGAAGGAGTCGAGCAGCAGGGTCCAGAGATCGTTCATGGGCCTTTCGTCCTTCTCTCGGGTGCGCACCTCACACCCGGCATCGCGTGCGGCGCGCTCGGGGATCCTCGCGCGAGCGCGGAATCACCCGCCCCCCACGGTAGACGTGCGAGGCGGGTGATCCCGGGGGCTTTACACGGCGCGCGATGCGCGTCGCGGCCGGACGGCGTCGCGCCGGACCGCCGCGCCGCTAAGCGGCGTCGCTCCGGGGCATCGCTGCCGGTGACGTCGCTGCCGGTGACGTCGCTGCGGGCGACGTCACCGTGGAGCGTTCACCCGGAGCGACCCCCGCCGCGCGTCTTACGCGGTGACGTCGGCGCCGAAGTACTTCTCGCTGATCTCAGCGAGGGTCCCGTCGGCGCGCAGCTCTTCGAGCGCCCCGTCGACGGCATCCGCCAGGGTGTCCTGGCCCTTCTTGAACGCGAAGGCGCTCTCGGAGGTGTCCTCGGTCTCGGCGGCGATCTTCAGGCCCGTGGGGCTGTTCGTCTTCTCGTAGTCAAGGTAGGTGAGCTGGTCGTTGACCGTGGCATCCACGCGCCCCTGCTTCAGCAGAGCGACGGCCTGCGCCCATCCTTCGACGGCCTCGACCTGCGCGCCGCTCGAGGTGGCGAGCTCGTACCAGTTGCTCGTGAGCGACTGCGCGGTGGTCTTGCCCGAGAGGTCGGCGAAGCTCGAGATCGCGTCGTCACCCTCGTCGGTCACGATGACTCCGCGCGAGACGGTGTACGGCGAGCTGAAGGTGTACTTCTCCTGGCGCTCGGCGTTGATCGAGACCTGGTTGGCGATCACGTCGAACCGACCGGCATCCAGGCCCGCGAAGATGGCATCCCACTGCGTCTCCTGGAACTTCACCTGGAGGCCGAGCTTCTCGGCGACGGCCTCGGCGATCTCCACGTCGAAGCCGGTGAGCTCTCCCGCCCCCTCGTGGAACGAGAACGGGCGGTAGGTGCCCTCGGTGGCCACAGTGAGGGTGCCGTCCGTGACGAGGTCGTACTCCGAGCCGGCGTTCGTGTCGGTCCCCGACGAGGCTCCGCCGCTGCAGGCGGTGAGCGCGAGGGCGCTCAGGCCCAGGGTGGCGGCGAGGACGGTCAGACGACGACGGGGCATAGCTGTTCCAGACATGTGTGAGGAGGAAGAACGCGAAGCGCGTTCACCAGCACAACACGCGCGGAGCTCCGGCTCTTCCCGGATGACGCTGTGTTGCACGTCCGTGCACGGCGGAGGCGGGAAACGGAAAGCCCCGCCGGCCGTGAGGCGCGACGGGGCTGTCCAGCGGGGATGTCAGACGATGACGTTGACGTCCAGCGGGATGCCGGGACCGAAGGTGGTCGAGACGGCGCCCTTCTGGATGTAGCGGCCCTTGGAGCTCGAGGGCTTCAGACGCACGATCTCTTCGAGCGCGACCTTGAGGTTCTCGTCGAGCTGCTCGGCCGAGAACGAGGCCTTGCCGACGACGAAGTGCACGTTGGCGTGCTTGTCGACGCGGAACTCGATCTTTCCGCCCTTGATCTCCTCGACGGCCTTGGCCGGGTTGGGGGTCACGGTGCCGGTCTTGGGGTTCGGCATGAGGCCGCGGGGTCCGAGGACCTTACCGAGGCGTCCGACCTGGCCCATGAGCTCGGGCGTGGCGACGGCCGCGTCGAACGCGGTGTATCCGCCGGCGACCTTCTCGATGAGCTCGGTGCCACCGACCTCGTCGGCGCCGGCGGCCAGGGCCGCCTCGGCCGCGGGGCCGTTGGCGAAGACGATGACGCGCGCGGTCTTACCCGTGCCGTGGGGCAGGATGACCGTGCCGCGGACCATCTGGTCGGCCTTGCGGGGGTCGACCGAGAGCTTCAGCGCGACCTCGACGGTCGAGTCGAACTTCTTCGAGCCGGTCTCCTTCGCGAGGGCGACGGCCTCGGTCGGGGTGTAGAACGTGTCGGCCGCGATCTTCTCAGCAGCGGCGCGGAATGCCTTGGACTTGGTAGCCATTTTTCTCTCCCTCAGTCCTCGACCGTGATGCCCATGGAGCGGGCGGTGCCGGCGATGATCTTCGTGGCGGCCTCGATGTCGTTCGCGTTCAGGTCGGGCTGCTTCGTGGTGGCGATCTCGCGGACCTGCTCCTTGGTCAGCTTGCCGACCTTGGTGGTGTGCGGCGTGGGCGAACCCTTCGCCAGGCCGGCGGCCTTCTTGATGAGCTCCGCGGCCGGGGGCGTCTTCAGGATGAACGTGAAGCTGCGGTCTTCGTAGACCGTGATCTCAACGGGGATGACGTTGCCGCGCTGGGCTTCGGTCGCCGCGTTGTAGGCCTTGCAGAATTCCATGATGTTGACGCCGTGCTGACCGAGCGCCGGACCGATGGGCGGCGCGGGGTTGGCCGCGCCCGCCTTGATCTGGAGCTTGATCAGGCCGGTCACCTTTTTCTTGGGTGCCATATCCTTTTCCTCTCTCGAGCGGGAGCCCAGCGGCTCCCTCTCTCCCGCACGCCCGGCGGTTCCGGACAGCGGTCGTCGCGCGCTGACGCACGCAACCTTGCCATTGTACGCGACGCCGCCCCTTTCGGCATCCTGCCCCGCCCCGACCCTCCTCCCGTGCACCGCGTTGACCCGCACGCCACCCGCGGCCCGCGGCCCGCCGCCCGACGGGCCGCCGACCCGCACGCCGCGCCAGCCCGC
>NZ_JBKBNC010000035.1:0-25855 GCF_046295495.1 Microbacterium sp. | reverse complement strand
CCGGCGCCGCTGGGCGGTCGACGCCGGAGGGCGGCTACTCGCCCAGCGCCGCGCGCAGGCGCCGCGTGACCTCGGCGGCGGGCATGCGCCGGGGGAAGGCCGCGACCACCAGGTCGTCGCCGGCCGCGTCGTCGCCCTCGGGGTGCACCCCGTAGCGGCGCAGCACGTCGTCGAGCGCGCGGCGCAAGACGGATGCCGGCACCCGCGCGCCGCGCATCAGTCGACGCAGCACGTGATTGTGCACCGCCGTCACCAGGGCTGCGAAACCGACGGCATCCAGGGGGTCCAGGCCGGGAAGCGCTTCGCGCAGGTACTCGTCGAACAGGCGCTCGTAGCGGAAGACGGTGACGATCTCGCGGTCGCGGAGGCCCGGGATCTCGCGCACGACGACGTAGCGGCGGCGGGCCAGTTCGGGATCGGCGGCGAAGTGGCGGAACACCCGCACCGACGCCTCGCACACGGCCGCCCAGGGGTCCTCGTGCTGCTGCGCGAGGTAGGCCCGCGTCTCGGCGAGGAGCACCTCGTGATCGGCGAACACGACGTCTTCTTTGCCGCCGAACTGGCGGAAGAACGTCGAGCGCGACACCCCCGCGGCCTGCGCGATCTGCTCGACCGAGGTCTGGTCGTACCCGTGCTCGACGAAGAGGTCGATCGCCGCGGCGACGACGGCCGTGCGGCTCGGAGGGGGAGGGGCGTCGCTCACAGGGGAAGCCTAACCTCGCGACCCCCGGGGGCCGGAGGCGGCTAGACGAAACGGGCGGGCGAGGCAAGCGGATGCCAGTGCGCCCCCGCCCGCGATGGGATGGGCCCATGACCTCCCCCCTGTGGTTCCGTGACCAGCCGCCCGTCGAGGGCACGCCGTTCGAGCCGGGAGCGCATCACGACGTCGTCATCGTGGGTGCGGGGATCACGGGCCTTTCCACCGCGGTGATGCTCGCGGAGGCGGGCGTCGACGTCGCCGTGGTCGACGCCGGCCCGGTGGGGCAGGGGGCGACAGGCGCGTCGGTGGGCATGGCATCCCTGCTGCAGGGGACCACGCTGGCGATGCTGCGACGGCACCACCCGGCGACCCTGGTGCGGGCGTACGTGGATGCCAACCGCGCCGGGCAGGAGTGGCTCGCCGAGCGTGTCGGCGGCGCCGCCGACCGCCGCACGGCCTTCACCTTCGGCCGCGGGCTCGCGACCGACACGGCGCTCGACGCCGTGCGCGACGCGGCGCGCGAGGCGGGACTCCCGGTCCGCGAAGACGCCCCCGGCGACCTCGGCGGACGCACCCCCGTGCGTGCCCTCGCCCTCGAGGATCAGCTCGCTCTCGACCCCGTGCTGCTGACGGCCTCGCTCGCCCGAGCGGCGGTCGATGCGGGGGCCGTGCTGCACACCGGCGTGCGCGTGACCGACGTGCACGCGTTGCCCGCCGGGCGCGTCGACACCGACCACGGCCCCCTCTCGGGCGGCACCGTCGTGCTCGCCACGGGCACGCCCATCACGCGCCGTGGTCTGTACGACCTCAAGACGCGGGCGCTGCGCTCCTGGGCGATCGCCTTCGAGATGGAGGGGGATGCCGAGGCCCCCGGGGGCATGTGGAGTGAGGTCGGCGCCGAGGGACGCAGCGTCGTGGCGGCACCGTCGTCGTTCGGGCGGTCGGTACTGCTCGTCACCGGGGCGCGGCATCCGGTGGGGTCGGCGCGGTCGGAGGTCGCGCTCGCCGAGGGGCTCGCCGCGTGGGCGCGGCGCACGCTCCCCGTCGGCGCCGAGATCGCCCGCTGGTCGGGCCAGGACTATCAGTCGCACAACCTCGTGCCGTTCATCGGGGGGATGCCGCGCGGCCTCGGCCGCCTGCGTTTCGCCACCGGATACGCCGGATGGGGCCTGACCAACGCCCCGGCGGCGGCAATGCGGCTCACCGACGAGATCCGCGGGGTGTCGCGCGGCGACCGTCCGAAGTGGATGCGCACGATCGGCACGCGCATGACCGTGCCCGCCGACCTCGGCCGTGGGATCGGCGAGGCCACCCGTCGCATCGGTGTCGCGGCCTCGGCCCTGACGGGCGCGGTTCCGGCGCCGGTGAAGCGCCCCGCCGAGGGGGCCGGGCTCGTTTCCCGCCAGGGGCTGCGGACGGCCGCAGTCTCGACCATCGAGGGGCGCACGCGTGCGGTCGTGGCCCCCGCGCCGCTCACCTGGAACGATGCTGAGCGGTCGTGGGACAGCCCCGTCGACGGCTCGCGCTACGCCCCCGACGGTACGCGGCTCGAGGGTGCGGCATCCGTGGACCTGGGCGTGCGCGGGAGCTGACGAGGGAGTCTGCGCAGCTCCTGTTGCGCGGTGGTCGAGGGGTGGAGGCGTGCGGCCGTGCCGGACTCCGGAGAATCGGGCGCCGCGGGGGAGACGGCGCAGGCGACGGCGGCGTCGGGGCGGGTTTCTCCGGAGCGCGGCACGGCGAGGCCGCGGCCCGCGGCCCGGGAGTCACACCGGCACGGCCTCGCGCGCGAGCAGCTCGGTGATGCGGCCGACGCAGCCGCCGCAGCCGGTGCCGGCGCGGGTCGACGCCTTCACGCAGGCGACGGTGGGCTCCCCGGCGGTGACGGCGTCGCGGATCGCGCCGGCGCTCACGCCGTTGCACCAGCACACGGTCGCGTCGGCGGCGAAGGGGTCGCCGACGGCGGGCATCCCGGCATCCGGGGCGTCGAGACGCAGCAGGCTGGACCGGTCGGCGGGCAGCTCCGAGCCGCGCTCGAAGAGCAGGGTGAGCTCGGCGCCGGTGAGCGGCATCCCCACCGCGACGAAACCGGTCAGCACGCCGTCGAGCGTGATCAGTTTGACGTAGGCGCCCCGCGCGGGATCGGCCCACAGAGTCACCTGCGGAGCGCCGCAGCCGGCGGCGTGGACGGGGGCGAAGGGGTCGGCGTCGACCGCGCCTCCGGCGACGACGTCGATCCCCTCGGCCTTGAGCATGACGACCGCGGGGCGCTCCGGCGCAACGGGCGACGCCGAACCCGGCGATGCGGCACCGGGGGACGCCGAACCCGGCGATGCGGCACCGGGCGACGCCGCACCGGGCGACGCGGCCTCGGGAGAAACCGCCGCGCCAGAAGACGCCGCGCCCGAAGACGCCGCGCCAGAAGACGCCGCGCCAGAAGACGCCGCGCCCGAAGACGCCGTGGAAGCACGAGACGCCTCCGCCGAGAGCAGCGCTGCCAGCCGGTCGGCCTGCCGCCAGCCCGGGCCGATCAGCCCGCTGGGTCCGCCCGGCACGCGTCCGTCGGGGCCGGCGTCGGCGGGGTCGGCGACGTGCGCGCAGTCGCCGATCGCGAAGATCGCCGGATCGGTCCACGACCGCGACGACCCGTCGACCAGCACCCCGGCCGACACCGCGAGCCCCGCGAGGGCGGCCACCTCGGTGCGCGCTCCCACTCCGCACGACAACACGAGCAGGTCGCCCGCGAGCACCTGCCCGTCTGCGCAGACGAGGCCGTCGAACCACGCCTGGCCGCGGTCGTCGTAGCGCTGCACGATGCTCTCGGCGCGGGCGTGGTGCCGCATCTCGACGCCGGCGGCGGTCGCGGCGGCGGCGAGAACGCGTCCGCCGTTCTCGTCGAGCGTGCGGTTCATGGGCGCGGCGGAGTGGTGGGCCACGACCACCTCGGCACCCGCTTCGGTAGCGGCCAGGGCCAGCTCCATCCCCAGCACACCGGCGCCGAGCACGACGATCCGTTGCCCCGCCGCGACCGCGGCGCGCACGGGTTCGGCGTCGTCGAGGTTCCGCAGGGCCACCACCCCGCGGGGGAGGGGAGAAGCGCCCCGGTCGAGGGCTTCGGGCGCTCCCGGCGGTGCCGCGCGATGACGCTGCGCGCGCTCCAGCCCGGCGAGGGTCGGAACGTTCGCTCGCGCCCCCGTGGCGAGCACGAGCCGGTCATAGGGCAGACGGATGCCGTCGTACAGGCGCACCACCCGCCGTACGCGGTCGACGCCGACCACCGTCATCCCCCGCACGAACCGCGCACCCGCCTCTTCGGCGACGAGCCGGTCGCTCATATCGAGACCCGAGCGATCCATGCGCCCCACGGCATGTTCGGCCAGCAGCACGCGGTTGTAGACGTCGGAGGCCTCCGCGCCGATCACGGTCAGGTCGATCCGTCCCGCGCGCACGTCCGGGAGCAGTCCCTCTATGAGCCGCGCCCCCACGGGTCCGTAGCCCACCAGCACCACACGTTCAGGCATGCACGACCTCCTCGATCGACGCGGATCCGGCGGCGCCCCGTGAAGCCGTGGCATCCGGGATCGCCCGCAGCCGCACGCGCGTGCGCTTGAATTCCGGCATAGCCGACGTGGGGTCGACGATCGCCTCGGTGAGGCGATTCGCGCACTCGTCGCCGGCGTAGTGGAACGGGAGGAACACGGTGTCGTGGCGGATGTCGGTGGTCACGCTCGCCCGCGCCCGCACGATGCCGCGGTCGTTCGACACCGCGACGAGCATCCCCTCGCGGATGCCGAGCCCCGCCGCGGTCGCGGGATGGATCTCGAGCCGGGCTTCGGGGCGGGCGCCGTTCAGTTCGGCGACGCGCCTGGTCTGCGTGCCCGACTGGTACTGCTGCAGGTAGCGGCCCGTGGTGAGGGTCAGCTCGCCGGTGCGGTCGGCTGGCGTCGGGGGAGCGGCATCCACCGGCACGAGTCGCGCGCGGCCATCGACGTGCGCGAAGCGGTCGGTGAAGGGGCGCGGGGTGCTCTGGGAGCGGTACGGCCAGTACGCCTCGACGCCGGTGTCGAGCAGCGCGTGCGAGAGGCCGGAGTAGTCGGCGATGCCGCCCTCCGATGCGCGGGCGAGCTCATCGAACACCTCTGAAGGGTCGATCGACCACGTGGATGCCGCGCCCAGGCGCCGCGCGATCTCGGCCATGATCCACAGCTCGCTGCGGGCACCGTCGGGCCCGGGCAGCGCCTGCCGGCGGCGGATCACCCGGCCCTCGAGCGAGGTCATCGTGCCCTCCTCCTCGGCCCACTGCAGCACGGGGAGCACGATGTCGGCCAGGGCAGCGGTCTCGGAGAGGAAGAAGTCGCAGACGATGAGAGTGTCCAGCGCCCCGAGGTTCGCCCGCACGGCCTCGACGTCGGGCGCCGAGACGACGACGTTGGATCCGGCGACCAGCAGGGTCTTCACCGGCCCGCCGAGTTCGGCGAGCAGCGCGGTGGCCGGGATGCCGGCATCCGGGAGGTCATCGGCATCCACGCCCCACACCCCGGCGACGTGCCGGCGGGCTTCGGGGTCACGGATCGAGCGGTAGCCGGGCAGCTGGTCGGCTTTCTGCCCGTGCTCGCGGCCGCCCTGGCCGTTGCCCTGCCCGGTGAGCGTGCCATAGCCCGAGCCCTCGCGGCCGACGAGACCGAGGACGAGGGCGAGGTTGATGGCGGCGGTCGCGGTTGCGGTGCCGTCGACGTGCTGCTCGACGCCGCGTCCGGTGAGGATGTATGCCCCGCGGGCGGCGAGGCGCCGCGCGGTCTGCCGCAGCAGCGCCACCGGGACTCCCGTGGTGGCCGAGGTCCGCTCGGGCCACCACACGGAGACCGACCGTCGGACGGCGTCGAACCCCGTCGTGCGCTCCTCCATATAGGAGCCGTCGGCGAGTCCCTCGCTGATCACGATGTGGGTCAGGCCGAGGAGGAGCGGCAGATCCGTGCCGGGCGCGGGCTGCAGGTGGGTGCCGGCGCCGTCCTCGGTGAGACGTGCGGTGGCGGAGCGGCGCGGGTCGACGACGATCAGCCCTCCCTTCGCGCGGGCCCCGGAGAGGTGCGCGAGGAACGGCGGCATGGTCGCTGCGACGTTCGAGCCGAGAAGCAGGATCGTGTCGGCGTCGTCGAGGTCGGTGACGGGGAAGGGCAGGCCGCGGTCCATCCCGAAGGCCCGGTTGGATGCGGCCGCCGCCGACGACATGCAGAACCGGCCGTTGTAGTCGATGCGCGAGGTGCCGAGCGCGACGCGGGCGAACTTGCCGAGCTGGTAGGCCTTCTCGTTCGTCAGGCCTCCGCCCCCGAAGATCGCGTTGGCGTCGGGACCGTGGCTCGCCTTGGTCTCGCGGAACGCCGCGGCGACGGCATCCAGAGCCTCGTCCCACGTGACTTCGGCGAAGGTTCCGTCGGGGCCTTTGCGCAGTGGCATCCGGAGTCTTTGGGGGGATGCCAAGAGCTCCGCCGACGTCCAGCCCTTGGTGCACAGCCCTCCCCGGTTGGTGGGGAAGTCGCGGCCCGTGACCGTCGTCGCACCTTCGTGGGTGACGGTCATGGCGCACTGCAGCGCGCAGTAGGGGCAGTGGGTGTCGGCGGAGCTCATGGCGTCAGATCCGGGTTCCGGTTTTCTTGGACATCGTCAGGTATACGCCGGCCGTGATCGCGAGGAACAGCACGTAGGCGCCGACGAAGCTGCCGAGGGCGGGCACGTAGGAGCCGAAGGTGGTCTTCGAGAAGCCCAGCACCTGCGGGATGAAGAAGCCGCCGTAGGCGCCGATCGCCGAGATGAGGCCCAGGGCGGCGGCGGCCTTGCGCTGCGCGCCGATGCCGCCGTTGGAGCGGAGGGCGAAGATCGTCGGGATCATGCGGTAGGTCGAGCCGTTGCCGATGCCGGCGGCGGCGAACAGCACGAGGAAGCAGAGCAGGAAGGCGGTGAAGTTCTGCAGCGGCAGGGTGAGGATCACGCTCAGGATGCCGAGACCCATCACCGTGAACGCACCGATGGTGATGACCGTGCCACCGAAGCGGTCGGCGAGCTTGCCGCCGTACGGGCGGGCGAGCGAGCCGACGAGGGCGCCGAGGAAGGCCAATGTCACGGTGGCGGAGCCGATGGTGAAGCCCGTGAAGTCGGGGAAGGTGTCGGCGAGGAGCTTCGGGAAGACGCCCGCGAAGCCGATGAACGAGCCGAAGGTGCCGATGTAGAGCGCCGACATGATCCACAGGTGCGGCTCTTTCAGAGCGGCGAGGGATGCCGTGATGTCGGCCTTCGCGCTGGAGAGGTTGTCCATGCGGAAGTACGCGCCGACCATGGCGACGACGATGAGCGGCACCCAGATGAGACCCGCGAGCGGCAGGTTGAGGGTGGCGGCGGCGCCGACGGTGATGACGATCGGCACGACGAACTGTGCCACCGAGGCGCCGAGGTTGCCGCCGGCGGCGTTGAGCCCAAGAGCGTAACCCTTCTGCGCGGCGGGGTAGAAGAACGTGATGTTCGCCATCGAGCTGGCGAAGTTGCCTCCGCCGAAGCCGGCGAGGGCGGCGATGAGCAGCAGCACGCCGAAGGGGGTCGCGGGGTTCGATACCGCGATGGCGAGGCCGATGCTCGGGATGAGCAGCAGGCCCGCGGAGACGATGGTCCAGTTGCGTCCGCCGAAGCGCGGGACCATGAACGTGTAGGGGATGCGCAGCGTCGCGCCCACCAGGCTCGGCATGGAGATGAGCCAGAAGATCTCACCGGTCGACAGTTGGAAGCCCGCCGCCGGCAGCGAGACGACGACCACTGACCACAGCTGCCAGACGACGAACCCGAGGAACTCGGCGAAGATCGACCACCGCAGGTTGCGGGAGGCGATGGCCTTGCCTTCCCCGGCCCACTGGGTGGCGTTCTCGGGGTTCCAGTTGTCGATCCACCGGCCGGGGCGGTGGACGAGCTCTGAGCTCGCGGTGGTCGAGTCGGTGCTCTGCGCGGTCGTTGCGGCGGACGGCGCCGTTGCGGTTTCGGGGCGCGGGTCGGTGACGGTCACGGGATCCTCCGGTGGGCGATGCGGGGGAGGTGCAGCGCCCCGCATGGGCGGGACGTGCCGCCAGCGTAGGGAGGGGGGATTACCCGGGACGACGTGGGGTGGGGCGGGGAGGTAACGACTGTCTCACCCGGGCGGAGGGGGCGGGAGAGGGGGAGTTTACGTGGGCGTTACATGAGGGGCGGGGCTGCGGTGGACGAGTGAATTATGACTGACTATCGGCGTCGCGTCATTGGGACCTGAACCAGTGGTTCGGCCCCGGGCGCCGAACGCGACGGTCCTTTCGATGATCCTGCCGAGGAGAATCAGTCAGGCGGGCGCCGGAGGGTCGCTAGCCCGCAGCGACGTCAACATCCGTGTCGTGGGAGGGCTGCTCTTCGGCCGACGGCGTACCGGGACTGCTTCGCCGGCGCCGCGGGTAGCGGGTCCACATCTCTGAAAACTCACTGTCGTAGCGACGTGTGAATCGCAGCACTTCATTGGGATCTCCAAAGCTCGCGGCCCGCAGGAGATACTGGGGTTCGGTCAGCGACGGTAGACCCATCCAGTCCAGCGTGGTCGGCCTCGCGAATGCGTGTTCGTAGCTCCTAGGGCCGGAGAAATCGTGTCTGCTCTGACCCCAGCGGTCAGTCGTAACTGAAGCCGGCGTGAACAGTAGACGGCAAAAGCCGAGGTTTTCGATGCGAGTAATGCTCTGCCTCACGGCCTCGAGCGCCCGCTCGATCTTTGAGATGTCGGGGGCGGTCCGGCGATAGTGTGCATAGTCGTTGCGCACGCTATGGACTTCGGCTTCTGCCATCGTCTGGGCGATTAGCTTCAGTCCGTCGACGATTCGGTCTTGGCTGGGCCCTGATAAATCCAGGAACGGAACGGTCGAACGCAGTATGAAACGTTTTAGGTCGGTCTTTCCGTCGTAAGACGGGAACTCCTCTGTAGGTCTTAGGTAATGCTCGGGGTTCTTACGACAGGTCTCTAAGTGCTTGGCGAGGATTCGAAACCCCTCAATCAGGTTTCGGAGCTCGACGCGCTCGCCTGTGTAATCCGGGGCATGCGGCCGTTCAGCAGGCGCGCCGCCCACAGCGCTTTGAAGCAGTGCAAGCCCCTCTGCCCGATCTTCATAATCGTCGTACGCGAACGGGGCATCGTTCCTGGTGTGATCCACCAGGAGCGCCCAGCTTGTGAAAGCAAGCGAGTCGATGATCAGGCCCTCGAGCTGTGTGAAATATGGGCCAGCGGCTTCCAAGAACCGCTCGGAGTTTCCGATTGACGAGGATTGCGTGAGTGCCCACAGGCGTTCATGCTGTCGCCAAAAGTCTCGGTGGGGATCTTCGTCGGTGTGGGTCGGGAAGCCCAACTTCCATAGGAGCGCCTCGACCAGTTCGCTATCGGGGAGTTCCGAATCGCTGTCGATTCCGACCTCGTGGCAGGCCGTGATCATGTTTGTCTTGCGGGCGAGAACCAACCGCTCCAGCGCTTCTTGAGGTGCTCGGGTCTGGAAGAAGTGTTCAAGCTTCTCGTCAAGATCCTCGATGTCGATACCGCGCAGTTGCCACTCGAGTTCCTGCACATCGGATTCGGGGTCGCGTAGGTACAGCTTGTTGAGCAGGCGGCGTTCCCGAAGGATTGCCAACCCTGGGTCGTCCGAAATGAAACGGACGCCGTGATGGCCGAGCTCCGCATGGAGACGAAAGGCGCCTGACCTCGTGTTTCTATTGATAACCGGTCGTCGGATGTCACCCCGGGGCACCTTGATAACTCCCTCACGCACAAGCTCGTCGATTGCGGATGCGAGTGAATCTTCGGCCGCCACTAGACAAATTTGAAGAAGTTCTGACCGCGCCATGCTGGCGGTTGCAGTTTCCGCTGAGCCAATCGTCGTGAAAGTAGAAACCGCCTCCCTCAGCTCCCCGCGGGTCGAGTCAAGCGCTTTACTTGTGAGCGCTCGGAGTTCCCGGTCGGACAGGGTGTCGCCGATGAGCGGGAGTAGGACCCCGGCCCTTTGGTCACCGTACTGAGCGGCCGAAAGGCCACTGAGGTCTTCCGCGAATGCCCACCAATCTGCTGGCTCCTCAGTGAGGCCTTGAAGGTAAAGCTCAAGTTTGTCGCGGTCTCGGTTGATGGTCGCGCTTTGCCCCGTTTGGAGTGCGACGGGGTGAATGGCCTGGCATGTCGGGACTGCACAGTGATATGCGGCGACACGTCGACGGCCAGGGATGCTCCTGTGGCTCAGGCTACGTCGGAGGCCGTACGGGCCCACCGTGAAGGACCCATACTGGACCACGCCTTTCGGGAGTTTGTTAAGCAGACGAAGGGTCTCTTCGTTCGTCAGAACATCCTTTTCGTCCTCGTATAGCTCCGCGTAGGCGTCGTAGAGGTCTCGCCCCCATGTGTAGGGAAACCGGATTGAACCCTCGAACACCTCGGTTTGAATGGCACTTGCTAGCCGGTCAACATCCGTTGCGTCGACGTCTATGAACAGCTCATCGTGTCCGATGGTGAGCGCACACATGAGACGCGCGTCCTTCGCGTTGACCTTCTCTTTGCGCGTGAGGCGGTCGAGTACGACGTTGCCGGCGGGGGTCAGCTTGATTGCCGCGTTTGATTCATCCGGCACCACGAAGTCGTCAGGGATGATGCAATCGCCAAGTATTTCGACGAGGTCGCATATGTCGAGGTATCGCGATCGCCACTTGACGTCGCCATAAGCCAGTTTTAGTTCATCTACGGTGCGCCCGCCCATAGCCCCCCCCAAAGGTCCTCCGTCGGAGCGTAGCGTTTGCCGAGCCACCTGCCAACGCCGCCCGGGGTAGTGGCGCGCGGGGGCCGCCCGGACACTCACTCGAGGGGTGCCTTGTGCCCGCCTCAAGGACGATGGTGAGATTTTAGCGAGTTCGGCAATTGGGCGCGTTGCGTGTTCCGTCGCGCGCGCTCACGCTTCAGTCGGAGCGCTTCGCAGGCCATGGAGGTGCGAATGCGACTGACATCGTCGGGGCGGTTCCGAGTGAAGACTGCTCGTGGAGCTGTCAGTAAACTGACATAACCATGACTATCGGCATGAGCGCTGCTCTAAAAGTCGCGGCTCGTGCGGCCCGGTGGATTCCGCTTGTAGAAGCAATCGTCCGATTGCCTCGGATGTGCCGTCCCTGAAAACGGATGAGGCGGTCGGACCAACCGGAAGGGCCGCATCTGGCCGTTCCAGTGCACAACGCTGGATAGTCGCCATGGTGTTACGCCCCACTACGCCCCGGATCGCCCGCCCACTCGGCATCCCATAGCTTCATCTCACCAACCCCTCCGAAGGCAGGTGAAGCCATGTCCCGCACGATCTCGTCGACAGTCCACCCGATCCAGCGCTGCATGGCAGCCTCGAACCCCTCCGCGTGGTGGGACGGCCTCGTCGTCGCCGCGGATGGCGCGACGGTGACCGTCGCGCTGCTGAACGGCACGACGGTGGAGCTGCTGATCGTCGGCCCCTGTGTCGACATCGCAGTGGGGGAGCCCATGGCCTACCACCCGGTTGCGGAACTGCTCAGCGCATCGGCAATCCTCACGACCGCACGCGCCGTATAGCCGAGCGGCCGCCGACGAACGTCAGCGGCCGCTCGAAGAGGAGAACTCAGGCAGACATCGAGGCCATCATGGCCTCGCACTTCATGACCATGTCGTCGCAGGCCATCGCGCAGTAGCGGCACATCTCGTCCATGTCACCGTGTGCGCGGCACTCGGCGGCGCAGGCCTTGCCCATGGTCATGCAGGCGGTCATCATGGCGCTCATCACGTCCATGTTCATCCCGGCCGGACGCATCATCATGTGCATCGTCGCCTGGGCCATCTCGACCATGTTCGAGCACATAGCGCAGCACGTCGCCATCTCGGCGCCGTGCATCATGTCGCTCCCGGCGCACATCGCCGCGGCCATCGCGCAGGCGTTCAGCGATTGCATGCATTCCTGCATGGCATCCATGTCCATGGTCATCTCGCCCATGTCCATCGACTTCATCATGGCCATCGTGTCCATTGCTTCTCCCGTGTGCTCGTCGTGACGGAGGAACCGGATGCCGCGGAGGGACTCCGGCGTACCGGCGATGCTACGCCGCTCTCGGTGACGGCCGACAGGGTCTCGCAGGAGGCTGCGCAGTTCGCCGGCGACCTGTCACCACGCAACGCCTGGGGGTCGGGGGAGCCTACGCGATGCGCCGGAACCGCGGCCCCGAGTAGCCGTCGCGCTCCACGCTCTCGGTGAACATCCCCACCGGACGCACCCAGTGCGAGTAGTCGTCGTAGAGCTTGCGGTACGAGACGAAGACCTCGTCGGTCTCCGAGTGCGTCGTGATGCCGAAGACCTCGTATCGCTGGCCTTTGAAGTGCTCGTAGACGCCCGGTTCCACCGTCACACCGACCGGCTCCTCGCGATCGGGAACGCTCACGCGGCGGCTGCGTCTGTGCGCGACTGCAGGTACTCGCAGAGTCTGCCCGTCGTCAGCAGTTCCTCGCCGAGAGCGATGAGGTGGCCACCCGAGAGGGGGAACTCACCGGATCGTTCCGTGAGCGCCGCCGTCCATTTCCGGTCGCAGTCGACGTTCAGATAGATCGACGCGGGGCCGTGGTTCAGATGGATCGCGACGATTCCGGATTCGAGGTGCTCGGGCTCTTCCTGCGGGAGCACGCGCACGGTCGCGTGGGCGACGTGGTCGTGCTTCTCGTAGTCGGCGACCCACTCGGTGATTTCAGCGAAAGCCGGGCGGCTGGAGCACGTCATGTTCTGAGACTAGTTGCTCGAACGACCGCCCTCTGCGACCTCGGCGGGGTGGCGCGCGCGCAGTGATCGCTCGGAATGCGCAAGGTTGCGACCGTCGCGCGCAACCCCCATTTTTTACATGCCGTTTCCGGGTGATACTTCGTCGCACTGTTCGCTGGCACGCAAAGGAGCGGCCGATGTTCGGATCGAAGGATGCGACGCCTCAGGCGTCGTGGAAGCGCGTGGACGACGACTTCGTGCTCGGCGCGTGCTCGCGGCGGTTGTTCGGCTACCTGAGCCGGGATGCCGAGGGCGTCTGGACCGCGTTCGATGACGACGCTCGGTCGGTGGCGGTCAGCCCCGATCTGCCCGAGGCCAAGGCCGCGCTGTGGGACGACCACGGCTCCGTCCACGCGGGGGAGTGCGAGCCTCCCGTCGGCAAATGGTGGCATCGACCGATCCGAGGGGCGCGGGAGCGGCTTGTCGTGACCTCGCGCTGACCGGCCGTCGTCGTCGGGCTCTCGTCGCCGTCGTGGCGCCGTAACGCCACGACGGCTATCGGCTGTCGTGGAGCACGGCGGTCAGCTCGGCGGGGAGGTCGCGCGCGAGGAAGCCGACCCCGGCCCGCTCGGTGAGACGGTCTCCCGCGCGGGCATGCGTCCAGCCGCCCCACACCGCGGCCCGCTCCGGTTGCATGCCGAGGGCGGCGAAGCCGGTGATCGCCCCCGACAGCACATCTCCGCTCCCGGCGGTGCCGAGCCCTGACCCCCCGGGCTCCGCGCGCCAGGTGCGTCCGTCGGGAGAAGCGACGGTGCCGAAGCAGTGCACGACGGCGGAGTAGCGCCGAGCGATCTCTGCGACGTCGACCGCGCGGTCGTCGCCGAGCTCGCGTTCGAGGAGCAGGGCGGCCTCCTCCTCGTTCGCGTTGATGAGCAGGTCCGTCGGCAGGAGGCCCCGATCGAAGTCCGGCAGGATGCCGAGCGCGAAGGCGTCGAGCACGAGTCGACTCACGTCGGCCGCGGCCACCGTGCGCAAGGCCGCGCGGGTGGCATCCGGATCGTCGAAACCCGGTCCGAGGAGGACGGCGTCGGCCGACTCCACGGCGGAGCGGAGGGCGTCATCGAGCGCGTCGTCTTCGGGCGGGAAGAGGTAGATGCCGGCTTCGGGCATCGCCGCTCCGAGGTGCGGCGCGAGGTCGGCGGGTACGGCCAGGCCCACTCGGCCCGCGCCGACGCGCAGAGCGGCCTCGCCCGACAGCAGCACGGCGCCGGGCGAGCGCGACGAGCCACCGACGACGACGACCTGGCCGCGGGACTTCTTCGATCCGCCGGGGTCGGGCAGGCCCCACTCCTTCAGCAGAGACAGCGTGACGTCTTCAGTCGTGGGGGGCATCGTCTTCTCCGGAGTGGACGGTCACGTCGGCGCCTTCGCCGACGAGGTGGTCGACGGCGGAGAAGGTCTCGAGTCGCCAGCCGCCGTCGGTGCGCACCAGCTCGGTCACCGAGGCGTTGCGCACCGTGTGATCGGAGGTGAAGTCGAGCAGCTCGGCCTCGTCCATCGGCAAGAGCACGTAGAGCATCAGCATGATCACGGCGTCGTGGGCGACGACGAGCACGCTCGGCGTCGGCCGGTCCAGCGCCTCGCCGAGGAACGATCGGAGGCGCAGGGCGACATCGGCCCACGATTCACCCCCCGGCGGCCGGTGGAAGAACTTGCCGAGGTGGCGTCGGCGCGCGGCCTCCTCCGGGTGCAACTCCTGCACGCCGCGCGTCGTCAGCAGGTCGAGGATGCCGAGTTCGCGGTCGCGGAGGCGTTCGTCGACCCCCGTGGCGGCCGACACGGGTGCATCCTCGAGCGCGATCGACAGTGTCTGGCGCGCGCGACGATACGGCGACACCCAGCACTCGTCGATCGGGGCATCGAGCGATTCGAGCCACGAGCGCAGCGCGCGGGCCTGCTCCCGGCCGACGGGGGAGAGCTCCACGTCGGCGTCGCGGGTGTCGAGGCGGATGACCGGGGAGCCGGATCTCTCCGCCTCGGACGCCGCGACGTTCCCTTCGCTTTCACCGTGCCGGACGAGCCAGAGTCGAGTCACTGCCATGACCGCACGCTAAGCCGGGAGGCGCCGTCGGTGCGCGGGCGTTGACAGCGGTGCGCAGCGGCGATCACGGTGCGCCCGCCTCCGACACTCGTCGCCCTCGAGCGAGGCGAAGCCGATAGGTTCTGAGCAACCGAACAAGGAGTCCGATCGTGACCGACCACACCGCCGCCCCCTCCACCGTCCGCCAGTGGCTCAAGGCCTTCTACGGCGCGCTCGCCGGGGCGCTGGGGTACATCATCGCGGAGCTGATCATGCAGCACGACACCACGTGGATCCTGCCCGGAGCGATCGGCATCCTGGTCGTTCTGACCCCGATCATCTTCGCCATCAACCGTCATGGCGGTCGTCGCGGCTCGAACCGGTAAACGCCTCGAGCGCGACGCGTCAGCCCCGCCGCGCCCCGGCGGCCCTCACGCGACCGCGCGGATCACGCCCGTGATGATGAGGGTGATCACCGTGGTCCACAGCACGATCGCGGCGGCCTGCCACGCGATCACCCGCACGGGCGGCACGCCGGTCGAGGTGAGCGCGGCCGCGGTGAACTGCGTGGGAAGAAGCAGCGGGCCGAGCAGGCTGACTCCCGGCGTTCCGTAGCGGTGGTAGGCCTTCTCGAACTTCTCGCGGCGGGCCGAGGTCGGCTTCTCGGTGCCGCCGCGGCGGGTGGTGACGGCGGTGCGGACGCGTGAGGTCGCCAGCACGACGATCGCGACGCAGAGGAGGTTGCCGACGGCGCCGGCGAGGGCCGCGACGACCGGGTGGATCCCGCCGATGATCCCGATCGCGGCGGCGCCCTCGCCCTCGATGAACGGGACGGCGCCGGCGAGGGCGACGATCAGCGGCTGGACGAGTTCGGGCACGTCGGCCACGAGGCCCTGAAAACCGAGGACGAGGTCGGAGAGGGGGTTCGACATGACTGCTCCTGGGGGAATGAGCGCGGCGTGTTCCGCGGTAATCCCATCCCACCCGCGGCCGCCTTCTCGCGGCAGTGCCGCCGTGTCATGAGCTGACGGGAGGATGCGAGCGGCCACCCATGACGAATGTCACGGCCGTACAGTGGCCGGGGTGAGCACTCCCGCCGCCGCCTACGCCCGTGATGTGCGCGCCACCTGGTGGTACACGGTGTCGTCGATCATGTTCCTCCACATCTTCGCCGCGCTCGTCTGGTCACTGGTGGTTTTCGTCGACGCACCGACGCCCGCGGTCGTGCTGAATCTGATCGGAGCGGCCGGATCGGTGGCATCAGCGGTGCTCCTGCTGGTGCACTACCGCCGCGAACCGCTCGACGACTCCGACGACTCCGCTCGTCATCGCGTCTGGCCCCTGGTGCTGCTGGGCGTCGTCTCGGCCGCGCTGATGGGGGCGAGCGCCGGATCGCTGCTGCTGGGCGTCGGGTTCACGGCGCAGACGCTGTGTCTGGTGCGGTGGCGCAACGGCATCCGGCTGCGGCTCGGGCTTCTGCTGCTCGCCGTGGTGGTCGCGGTCTGGATCGTGGATGCCGTGCACCTCAATCCCGGCGGATACGGGCCGGCGATCTTCGCGCTTCCCTTCTTCGTCGCGATACTCGCTCCGCTGACGGCGTTCTCGCTCTGGTGGTGGGACATCGTGCGCGAACTCGATCGCGCGCGCCGCGCCGAGGGGCGGCTGGCCGCGGCCCAGGAGCGGCTGCGCCTCGCGGGCGATCTGCACGACCTGCAGGGCCACCACCTGCAGGTCATCGCGCTGCAGCTCGAGCTCGCCGAGAAGATGATGACGCGCGACCCCGAAGCCGCGGTCGAGCAGGTGCGCGCGGCCCGCGCGAGCGTCGACGAGGCGCGACGCGGCACCCGCGATCTCGCCGCCCGGTTCCGCGGCGTGCCCTTGCCCGACGAACTCGCCAACGCCGCCGACCTGCTGCGCGCCGCGGGCCTCACGGTCAATCTGCTCGTCGACACCGAGGCCGCTCTCGCTCCCGCCGACGTGCTGGGGCCGGTCGTGCGGGAGTCCACCACCAACGTGCTCAAGCACGGTGGTGGGGCGTCGGCATCCCTCTCGCTCGCCCGGCACCAGGGCTCGTGGGTGCTCGTGGTCGAGAACGACGCGCGCGGTGCGGCCTCACCGGTCGGGGACGGTGCCGGCCTCGACGGGATCGCCGACCGCGTGGGCGCAGTGGAGGGGACGATGGATGCCACCCGCCTCGGCGACCGTTTCCGTCTCACCGTTCGCGTGCCCGAGGGGGTGACGGCATGATCCGCGTGCTGATCGCCGACGACGAGGACATGATCCGCACGGCCCTCGCCGCCCTGCTTCGGCTCGAGGACGACCTCGAGGTCGTGGCGGAGTGCCGCGACGGCGAGAGCGCGCTCGCCGAGGCCGAGCGTCTTCGACCCGACGTGTGCCTGCTCGACCTCGAGATGCCCGGACTCGACGGCGTCGACACCGCCGCGAGGATCCTGCGCCGCGTGCCGTCGCGCTGCGTCATCGTCACGCGCCACGCGCGGCCCGGGGTCCTGCGGCGCGCGCTCGGTGCGGGCGTCGACGGGTTCCTGCCCAAGTCGCGCCCCGCGGATGACGTGGCGGCGGTGATCCGCGAGGTCGCCGCGGGGCGTCGCTACGTCGACCCCGAGATCGCCGCCGATGCGTTGAGCGACGAACGCAGCCCCCTCACCGACCGCGAGCTCGACGTGCTGCGGGCGGGGGCCCGGGGCGAAACCGTCGCCGAGATCGCGTCGACGCTGCACCTGTCGGCCGGGACGGTGCGCAACCACGTGTCGTCGGTGCTCGGCAAGCTCGGGCTCGCGAGTCGCCAGCAGGCGACGATCCACGCGCGCGAGCGGGGCTGGATCTGACGCCGCGGACCGTCGACGACCGCCCCGACGGAGCTCCGGTCCAGTGGCATCCCTTCCTTCGAAGGGGCAAGGGTCGGGGCCGTCCAGCCCCGTCTAGTAGGGTGGACGACTGGCGAAGATCTCTTGATATCGAGAGATATCGCCTCCTCCCACCACCGATCGCCCAGCGAAGGATTGTCCGTGGATCTCTACGAGTACCAGGCACGTGATCTGTTCGAAAAGTACGAGGTGCCGGTGCTCGCCGGCATCATCGCCGACACCCCTGAGGAGGCGAAGGCGGCCGCTGAGAAGCTCGGTGGTGTCGTCGTCGTCAAGGCTCAGGTCAAGACCGGAGGTCGCGGCAAGGCCGGCGGCGTGAAGGTCGCGAAGAACCCCGACGAGGCGTTCGAGGCCGCCCAGGCCATCCTCGGCCTCGACATCAAGGGTCACGTCGTCAAGCGCGTGATGGTCGCCGCCGGCGCCCGCATCGCCAAGGAGTTCTACTTCTCGGTGCTGCTCGACCGGTCGAACCGCTCCTACCTGTCGCTGTCGAGCGTCGAGGGCGGCATGGAGATCGAAGAGCTCGCGGTCGAGCGCCCCGAGGCCCTCGCGCGCATCGAGGTCGACCCGATCGAGGGCATCACGCCCGAGAAGGCCCTCGAGATCGCCAAGGCCGCGAAGTTCGACGACGAGCTGGCGCCCAAGGTCGCCGACGTCTTCGTCAAGCTCTTCGACGTCTACAAGGGCGAGGACGCCACCCTCGTCGAGGTGAACCCCCTCATCCAGAGCGAAGACGGCGACATCATCGCCCTCGACGGCAAGGTCTCGCTCGACGAGAACGCCGGCTTCCGCCACCCCGACCACGAGGCGCTGGAAGACAAAGACGCGGCCGACCCCCTCGAGGCCAAGGCCAAGCAGCACGACCTCAACTACGTCAAGCTCGACGGTCAGGTCGGCATCATCGGCAACGGCGCGGGTCTGGTCATGTCGACCCTCGACGTCGTCGCCTACGCCGGCGAGAAGCACGGCGGCGTCAAGCCCGCCAACTTCCTCGACATCGGCGGCGGCGCCTCGGCGACCGTCATGGCCGCCGGTCTCGACGTCATCCTGGGCGACGAGCAGGTCAAGAGCGTCTTCGTCAACGTCTTCGGCGGTATCACCTCGTGCGTCGCCGTGGCCGAGGGCATCGTCAAGGCGCTCGAGATCCTGGGCGACACCGCGACCAAGCCGCTCGTCGTGCGTCTCGACGGAAACCAGGTCGAGGAGGGCCGCGAGATCCTCGCCGCCGCCAACCACCCGCTCGTCACCCTCGCCGCCGGTATGGACGAGGGCGCCGACAAGGCCGCCGAACTGGCGAACGCCTGAGCCGCGCCGCTTCGGAACACGGAACTAGGAACTAGGACTATGTCGATCTACCTCAACAAGGACTCCAAGGTCATCGTTCAGGGCATCACCGGCGGCGAAGGCACGAAGCACACCGCCCTCATGCTCAAGGCCGGCACCCAGGTCGTCGGCGGCGTGAACGCGCGCAAGGCCGGCACCACGGTCACGCACAAAGACGCCTCCGGCAACGACGTCGAGCTGCCCGTCTTCGCCTCGGTCGAGGAGGCCATGCGCGAGACCGGCGCCGACGTGTCGATCGCGTTCGTGCCCCCGGCCTTCACGAAGGACGCGATGGTCGAGGCCATCGACGCCGAGATCCCCCTCCTCGTCGTGATCACCGAGGGCGTGCCCGTCGGCGACACCGCCGAGGCGTGGGCCTACGCGAAGTCGAAGGGCGAGAAGACCCGCATCATCGGCCCGAACTGCCCCGGCATCATCACGCCCGGCGAGGCGCTCGTGGGCATCACGCCCGCGAACATCACCGGCAAGGGCCCGATCGGCCTCGTGTCGAAGTCGGGCACCCTGACCTACCAGATGATGTTCGAGCTGCGCGACCTCGGCTTCTCGACCGCCATCGGCATCGGCGGCGACCCGGTCATCGGCACGACGCACATCGACGCCCTCGCGGCGTTCGAGGCCGACCCCGAGACCAAGGCGATCGTCATGATCGGCGAGATCGGCGGCGACGCCGAGGAGCGCGCGGCGGCCTTCATCGAGGCCAACGTGACCAAGCCGGTCGTCGGCTACGTCGCAGGCTTCACCGCCCCCGAGGGCAAGACCATGGGCCACGCCGGCGCCATCGTCTCCGGCTCGGCCGGTACCGCGCAGGCGAAGAAGGAGGCCCTCGAGGCCGCCGGCGTCAAGGTCGGCAAGACGCCGTCCGAGACGGCCGCCCTCATGCGCGAGATCATCGAGAGCCTGTAAGCAGCGCTCTCTTCAGGGCCCGGATGCCACGGCATCCGGGCCCTTTCGCGTTCCCGGCGCGGGTGACCCGGCTTCGCCGAGATGACCCGGCTTCGCCGAGATGACGCGGCATTCGGGGTCATCCCGCGTGGTCTCGGCAACCGCGAGTGATCTCGGCGTTCTCCGCACGGCCGCGGACGCAGAAGGGGCCCGGTTGCCCGGGCGTCCCGGCCCCCGCCGCGCACCGGGCGCCGCCGAGCAGAGCCTCGACGGGGCCGCGCGCGAAGAAGATCACGAAGCCGGCGGCGACGATCCACAGCAGCGGGCTGACGCGACGGGCGCGGCCGGACAGTCCCTGGATCAGCACCCAGCTGACGAAGCCCGCGCCGATGCCGTTGGCGATGGAGTACGTGAGGGGCATCACGGTCACCGTCAGGAACACCGGGATGAGCACCGACATGTCGCTCAGGTCGACGTGGCGGATCTGGCCCATCATCAGCGCACCGACGATGACCAGCGCCGCGGCCGCGATCTCGGTGGGGACGATGCTCGTCAGCGGCGTGAAGAACATCGCGAGCAGGAACAGGCCGCCGGTGATGACGTTGGCCAGGCCTGTGCGCGCGCCCTCGCCGATGCCGGAGCCCGACTCGATGAACACCGTGTTCGACGACGAGGAGGTCGCGCCTCCGGCCACCGCACCGATGCCCTCGATCACCAGCGCCGAGCGCAGGCGCGGGAACGTGCCGTCGGGGGCGGCGAGGCCCGCTTCGCGCGAGAGGCCGGTCATCGTGCCCATCGCGTCGAAGAAGTTGGTGAAGACGAGCGTGAAGACGAGCATGAGCGCGGCGAGAGCGCCGATACGGCCGAACGAGCCGGCCAGGTCGACCTGTCCGACGAGGGAGAGGTCGGGCAGGCTCACCCACTGCGACGGGAGGGTGGGCACGCTCAGTCCCCAGCCGCCGGGGTTGCCGTCGGCCTTGGCCCCCAGGCGCATGATCGCCTCGACGATCACGGCGATGACGGAGCCCGACAGCAGACCGATGAGCAGGGCGGCCTTGACCTTGCGTACCAGCAGCACGGCGGTGATGACGAGGGTGAGCACGAACAGGGCGGTCGGAATGGTGGCGATCGAGCCGCCCACGCCGAGACCGACCGGGGGAGAACTCAGGCCGGTCGAGGTGACCAGGCCGCTGTCGACGAAGCCGATGAAGGCGATGAACAGGCCGATGCCCACGGTGATCGCCGTCTTGAGGGCGAGCGGAACGGCCTCGAAGATCATGCGGCGAAGACCCGTGACCGCCAGCAGCACGATGATGAGGCCGTTGATGACGACCAGGCCCATCGCCTCGGGCCACGTGACCTCTCCGACGATGCCGACGGCGAGGAACGAGTTGATGCCCAGGCCCGCGGCGAACGCGAACGGCAGGCGCGTGACGAGCCCGAACAGCATCGTCATGACACCCGCGGTGAGCGCGGTGACCGCGGCGACCTGCGGGAAGCCGAGGGCGTTGCCGGCGACGTCGGGCGTCCCTGACAGGATGATCGGATTCAGGATGACGATGTACGCCATCGTGACGAAGGTCACAACGCCGCCGCGCACCTCGGCGCCGACGGTCGAGCCGCGGGCGGTGATCTCGAAGAACCTGTCGAGGCGGTTCTTCGGGGCGGGGGCGGCGGTGGTCTCGGGAGCGGAAGCGCTCATGAAGGCTCCAAGAAACGGGGGAGGGGTCTGGACCGGAAGGGGAGACGCCGACGTATCGTGGGAGACATGTCGCTCTCAGGAGAGTATCTGCCCAGCACCAGCGAATGGGCCCGTCAGCAGGCCGAGACGTTCGAGGCCTCGGGAGGCCAGGAGTCCGCCGAGCTGCGGGGCGTACCCATCATCGTCCTCACCACCGTCGGCGCCAAAACGGGGGGTCTGCGCAAGACCGCCCTCATGCGCGTCGAGCACGACGGCAAGTACGCGGTCGTGGCGTCCAAGGGTGGGGCTCCGGAGCACCCCGCGTGGTTCTACAACCTCGTGAAGAACCCGCGTGTCGCCCTTCAGGACGGCGACGTGAAGAAGGAGTACGACGCGCACCAGGCCGAGGGAGCCGAGCGCGAGGAGTGGTGGGGCTACGCGACCGAGGTCTGGCCCGACTACGACGAGTACCAGAAGAAGACCGAGCGTCGCATCGAAGTGTTCGTGCTGGAGCCGGTCGACTGATCGCTGCCGGTGGCCCGGGGGGACTCGGCCACCCGGTGCGAGGTGCGTGAGAACGGCGCGGGTCCGGTCGCGCGGTTCGCATGGCCCGTCGGTGTCCAGGGGTCCCGGACGGTTCTCGAAGCCGTCCGGGTGGTGTGGACACGCGGCGAGGGGAATGGGGCGGGGGAGAGACCCCGGAGGCGGGGAAACCTCACAGGGGCGAGGGGGCCGCGTGAGGGAAACGTTCGCCGAGGGAAACGCCGGGGCGACGGGCGGGGAAACCTCCGCTGCTTAGCGTCGGGACATGGCCCGCTCGAACCTCGCAACCGGAACGAAACACGCCGCTGACGCCGCGGCAAAGTCCGCCGCATACGGTGACGGCATGCTCCACCCCGCGTCATCCGGCTCCGTCGTGGTGGTGGGCGCCGGGATGGTCGCGCACCGCTTCGTCGAGAGCCTGACCAGCCGCGACACCGAGGGGCGGTGGACCGTCACGGTCCTGGGTGACGAGGCGCGCGGCCCCTACGACCGCGTGGGGCTCACCGGGTACTTCACCGGCAGGAGTCCCGACGATCTCGCACTCGATCCGGCCGTGCTCGCCCACGAGCGCGTGCGGGTGACGACCGACGCGCGAGTGACGCGCATCGACCGCGAGCAGCGCACGGTCACCACCGCGGGCGGATCCACCCACGCCTACGACCGTCTCGTGCTCGCCACGGGCTCGTACGCCGCGCGCCTCGCGCTCGACGGCTTCGACCACCGCGGCTGCTTCGTCTACCGCACGCTCGACGACGTCGTCGCGATGCGCGAGTGGGTGGCGGTGCGTTCGGCGCAGCTGGGGCGGCCGCTGCGTGGTGCGGTCGTGGGCGGCGGACTGCTGGGACTCGAGGCCGCGGGAGCGCTGCAGGCCGAGGGCGTCTCGCCGTTCGTGCTGCAGTCCAGTGAGCGGCTGATGTCGGCCCAGCTCGACCTCGGCGGCGGCCGCGCGCTGCAGCGTCTCATCGAGGCGCGCGGCATCGAGGTGCGCACGGGGGCCGTGACGACCCGGGTGGATGCCGACAAGAGCGGCGCCGTGTGCGGCCTCGAGTTGCGTGACGGCACGTGGGAGCCCGTCGACATCGTCGTGTTCACCGTCGGCGTGCGCCCCCGCGACGACCTCGCCCGCACCGCCGAGCTGCGGGTCGACCCCCGCGGCGGGGTCGTGATCGACGCGGGCTGCGACACCTCCGACCCGTCGATCCTCGCGATCGGCGAGGTCGCCAGCTTCGACGGCCGATGCATCGGTCTCGTCGCCCCCGGCTACGCGATGGCCGAGGTCGCCGCCACCCGCCTGCTCGGCGGCGAGGCGGCCTTCCCCGGCTTCGACACCTCGGCCAAGCTGAAGCTGTCGGGGGTCGAGGTCGCGAGCTTCGGCGACGCGTTCGCCGAGACGCCGAACGCCCTCGACGTCGTCTACGCCGACCCGGTGTCGGGCGTGTACAAGAAGCTCGTCCTCAGCGACGACGCCCAGACCCTGCTCGGCGGCATCCTCGTCGGCGACGCCTCCGCCTACACGGCGTTGCGCCCGCTCGTCGGCCGCGCGCTCGGCGCAGACCCGGCCGCGTACCTCCTGCCCGAGGGGCTCGCGACGGCCCCGCAGGGCGACCTGCCGGCGGATGCCATCGTGTGCTCGTGCAACGGCGTCACCGCCGGCACCGTGCGCGACGCGGTCACCGAGCACCAGTGCGCGGATGCCGCCGAGGTCAAGGCCTGCACGAAGGCCGGGGCGGCGTGCGGTTCGTGCTTCACGCTCGTGAAGAAGCTCGTCGCGACCGAGCTGGCGGCATCCGGGAAAGACGTGTCGAACGGGCTGTGCGAGCACTTCTCCTTCACGCGCGCGCAGCTGTTCGACGCCGTGCGGGTGTCGGGGCTGCGCACCTTCACCGCGATCGTCGAGCGCTTCGGCACCGGACGCGGCTGCGACATCTGCAAGCCGGCGCTCGCCAGCATCCTCGCCAGCCTCTACGCGGGCCACGTGCTCGACGGGGAGCTCGCGACGATGCAGGACACCAACGACCACGTCATGGCCAACATCCAGCGCGACGGCAGCTACAGCGTGGTCCCGCGCATCCCGGGCGGGGAGATCACGCCCGAGGGGCTCGTGGTGATCGGCCAGGTCGCGCGGGACTTCGGGCTGTACACGAAGATCACCGGCGGTCAGCGCATCGACCTGTTCGGCGCCCGTCTCGATCAGCTGCCCGACATCTGGAAGCGCCTGGTCGACGCCGGCTTCGAGTCGGGTCACGCCTACGGCAAGTCGCTTCGCACCGTGAAGTCGTGCGTCGGCTCGACGTGGTGCCGCTACGGCGTGCAGGACTCGGTGGGAATGGCCGTGCAGCTCGAGCTGCGATACCGCGGCTTGCGCTCACCGCACAAGCTCAAGTTCGGCGTCTCGGGCTGCGCGCGCGAGTGCGCCGAGGCGCGCGGCAAAGACATCGGGGTGATCGCGACCGAGGCCGGATGGAACCTCTACATCGGCGGCAACGGCGGCTTCACGCCGCGGCACGCGGTGCTGTTCGCCGAGGGCCTCGACGACGAGGGGCTGCTGCGAGCGATCGACCGGTTCCTGATGTTCTACATCCGCACCGCCGACCGGCTGCAGCGCACCGCCCCGTGGGCACAGGAGTACGAGGGCGGGCTCGAGGCGCTCAAGGCGGTGGTGTTCGACGACAGCCTCGGCAT
Source organism: Microbacterium sp. (assembly GCF_046295495.1). Lineage (GTDB taxonomy): Bacteria > Actinomycetota > Actinomycetes > Actinomycetales > Microbacteriaceae > Microbacterium. The sequence continues at coordinate 1,281 of NZ_JBKBNC010000035.1, read as the reverse complement.
CGCCGACGACCTCGACCGGGCCATGGCCTCGCACATCGACGCGTACGAGGACGAGTGGGCGGCGACGCTCGCCGACCCCGAGAAACTCAAGCGCTTCCAGAGTTTCGTCAACGCCCCCGACACCGCCGACCCCTCGCTCGCCTACGTCGCCGAGCGCGGCCAGGCCCGCCCCGCCACGGCGGAGGAGCGGTCATCGGGCGCGGTGCTCATCGGCGGCACGACGTTGGCGGTGCGCTCATGACGATCCTGGGCGCCGCGGGAACGGATGCCGTGAGCGTGGATGCCGCGGGCACGGGTGCCGCCCGCGCCGGTGCGGCGGGCGCGGGTGCCGTGGGCACGCCCGCCGGCTGGACGCGCATCTGCCGCGTGGACGACCTGCTCGTCGAGCGGGGCGCGGCCGCCCTCGTGGGGGATCGGCAGATCGCGCTGTTCCGCACGTTCGACGGGCGACTGTTCGCCACCGATCAGATCGACCCCTACAGCGGGGCGGCCGTGCTCTCGCGCGGCATCGTCGGCGACCGGGCGGGCGTGCCCACCGTGGCATCCCCGATGTACAAGCAGGTGTTCGACCTGCGCACCGGCGCGTGCCTGGACACCCAGGGCAAGGACCCGCTCGGGGTGCGGGTGCACCCGGTCGCGGTGACCGACGGCGACGTGTTCGTCAGAATCGCCCCCGCGGCGCCCGCCGCGGACGGCGCGGAAGGAGACCCTCGATGATCGCTCTGGCCGGACTCGATCTCACCGATCGCCTCGTCGTGTGCGTCGGCGCGGGTGCCGTCGCCGAGCGCCGTGTCGCGCGCCTGCGCGCCGCCGGCGCGCGCGTGCGCCTCGTGGCCCCCGTCGCGACGCCGGGTCTCGCCGCGCTCGCCGCCGCCGGCGACGTCGAGTGGCGCGAACGCGCGTTCGACGCCGCCGACCTCGACGACGCCTGGTTCTGTCACACCGCGACGGGATCGGCATCCGTCGACGCGTCCGTCGTCGACGCCGCCGAGGCGCGGCGCGTGTGGTGCGTCAACGCCGGTCACGGCGGCAAGGGCACCGCGCGCCTGGCCGCCGAGACCACCAGCGGCGACGTCATGGTCGGGGTGGTCTCCACCGCCGGCGCCGACCCGCGCCGCACGGTCGCCGTGCGCGACGCCATCGCCCAGCGCCTCGCCGAGGGCGCCCTCCCGCTCCGCCGCCGACGCCCCCCCCGTGTTGGGTGCGTGGCGCGGGGGGGGGGGGGGCCCCGCCCCACCCACCTGTTGTCCGGGGGCGCCCCCGCCCGGCAGGGCGAGGCCG
>NZ_JBKBNC010000034.1:0-26729 GCF_046295495.1 Microbacterium sp. | reverse complement strand
TCCGGCCCGGGCGTCGCGGTGCGTCGCTGCGCAACCCCGGCCGCGCGGGCGCCGCGCCGCGCGAGGATGGCGGCATGACGGTGGACGTGACGGTGGTCGGCGGCGGTGTCTCGGGGCTCGCGTGCGCGCGGGCGGTGCGCGAAGGCGGACGTTCGGTACGCGTGCTCGACCGCGGTCGCCGCGTGGGCGGGCGGTTGTCCAGCCGCACGATCGACGGGCGGCCGGTCGACCTCGGCGCGTCGTACTTCGTGGTCGGTGAGGCGGAGGGCTTCGGTCACGTCGTCGCCGACTGGCGGGAGCGCGAGCTCGCCCGCCCGTGGACCGACACGTTCCAGGTGATCGACCCCGACGGTGGCCGCACGCCCAAGCCCGGGCCGATGCGCTGGGCGGCGCCGCTGGGCCTGCGCTCGCTCGCCCTCGACCTCGCCGAGGGGCTCGACGTGGTGTCGGAGCGGGTCGTCGAGCGCGTGGAGCCGTACCGCGTCGACGGCGAAGACGCGGGGGAGGTGGTGCTGGCGATGCCGTCTCCGCAGGCCGCGCGGCTGACGGGTGACGCCCCCGGCGGCGTGCAGGAGTGGGAGCCCGTGATCGCGGTCGTGCTGCGGTGGGACGAGCGACGGTGGGATGCCGACCTGCACGGTGCGTTCGCCGCGGACGACGCGGACGTGTCGTTCGTCGCGGACGACGGCGACCGGCGCGGCGACGGGGCTCCGGTGCTGGTGGTGCATACGACCGGCGACCGCGCGCGGAGGCATCTGGACGACCCGGACGCGGCGATCGCGCCGGTGCTCGCGGCGACCCGGCGCCTGCTGGAGATCTCCGACGACCCGGTCGCCACCCACGCCCACCGCTGGACGTTCGCGCGGCCGACGGAGACGACCGGTCAGCCGTTCTTCCGCTCACCGGGACTCTCGGCGTGCGGCGACTCCTGGGGCGAGAGTGCGGCCGTACGCACCGCCTGGACGTCGGGCGACGCCCTGGGACGGGCGCTCACGGCATCCTGATCCTGCCCGGGGTGTCGGAAAGGCGCAGGCTTCGATCCCGGCTAGGCCCGGCCGGTGCCCGGCGACACGCGTGGGCTCGCGTCGCTGCGCGAGCCCACGCGGGGAGAGGTGGCCGCGCCCGCGCGGGCCCCGCCACCCCGAGATGCCGATGCTCTCAGGCGTGGCCCTCCGCGGCGGGGAAGCCGGGAGCGTCGGATGCCGAGCCGTCACCCTCGAGCGCGTCGCCGGTGTGGTCGTCGAGGTCGACGTGCTCCTCGGACTCGGCGGCGTCCTCGCGCACGTCGTCGGTCACGGCGTCGGTGGGTGCGCCGGAGTCGGCATGGGCGTCGTCGGCGTGGCGGGTGGGGATGTCAGGAGTGCTCATGGGTCCACGCTGCCGCGCCGTCGTCGCGCGGTCGACCGGCTTGACAGACTCCTCGACGGGGCGCGCGCGATCGCCGGGGCGATCCGTCGTTCGCGAGGCACGCGGATGCCGTCAGTCCGTGGCATCCGGGATCGAGGGCTGCACCGCGGGCCACGCCGGGAGGGGGTCGTCGTACGAGATCCAGGCGGAGGGGCCGGCGGCGAGTTCGTCGTCGGTGAGGACGGCCTGGTCGAGGATGTGCGCGAGCCGCGGCGCCGACACGTCGAGGCCGGTGAAGACGAGCTCCTGGCCGAGGCCCATGCGGCCGTCGTCGGTGCCGAGCGGTTCGAGCCACATCGCCGAGCCGACGTGCTCCCATTTCGCCAGGATGCCGGGGCGCGACGCGAGGCGACTGAACCCGGCCGAGCGCAGCAGACGTCCGGCGGCGCCGTCGTCGAGGCGGTCGAGAGCGCTCGACAGCCGCGCGGGGTGGAACGGGCGCACCTGCTCGTAGCGGATCGTGGCTACGCGGTTGTCGCGCATGTACGGATCGTGCTCGCCGTTGAGCGCCCGCACCCACCCGGCGCGCTCGAGCATCTCGCCCTCGTGCCGGGCCTCGGAACGGAGGTCGCTGAGCGGATCGCGCGAGAGGCGCACGACCGCGGTGGGGTTCAGGTGCGAGGCGATCGCCATCTGCACGGCGAGGGCCGGCGTGGGTACCTGTTCCCAGTTGATCCAGACGATGCGCGTCGCCAGTTCCATCGCCAGCGCGGCCTGCCGGGCGCGGGCGCCCACGTCGCCGCGGGTGTCGCCGGGGGCCGCGGATGCCACGAGGGGGACGTCGTCGAGCAGATCGCCGATCATGTGCCGGGCATCGACGACGCACACCGCGTCGACGTCCGCCCCGCCGCGCACGATGAGGGAGTGGATGAGGTCGACGTCGGTGCCGACGTCGACGACCGCGCTCTCGTCCGACGCGCGGGGGCGCGGAGTCGGGAGGGCGTGGGCGGTGCGCAGGTCGGCGAAGCGCAGCAGGTGCAGGGGCCGACCGAGCGCGACGGCGGAGCGCTCGGCGTAGGCCCGGCGCTCGGGGGCGCACACGCCCAGGATGGCGATCGTGCGGGGCATGGCATCCACCTCTCGTTTGTCAGGGCGTGGGGAACACTCTAGCTTGTTGTTGAGAACCGTTATCAACAAGGAGGACGTCATGAAGGTTCGCGCATCGATCAAGTCGCTCAAGAAGCAGCCCGGAGCCCAGGTGGTGCGTCGACGGGGAAAGGTGTTCGTGATCAACAAGCTCAATCCGCGTTTCAAGGGGCGGCAGGGGTGAGCCCGTCTCGTTCGCGATAACGCGAACGAGAACCGTTCCCGGTTGCGGAAACACATTGCAATTCGTTTATGCGTGTGGTGGTGTGGATGCCGTGGACAGGATCGCGGGGCTCGACGGAGCCGCTGAGTTGTTCAAGGTTCTCGGCAACGAGTCGCGTCTCGCGCTCGTGTGGCTGTTGAGCCGCGAACCGCTCACGGTCGGCGCGCTCGCGGAGCAGACCGGGCTGTCGCAGCCGCTGGTGTCGCAACACCTGCGGACGCTGCGTCAGGCGGGCCTGGTGAGCTCGGAGCGGGAAGGCAAGGAGATCCGGTACGCCCTCGCCGACCAGCACGTCGCCCATGTCGTGCTCGACGCGATCGCCCACGTCCAGGAACCGAACGACCAGGGGAACGAAGAATGAGCACCACCGAGACGCACGCCGAGCACACCGTCGACGAGCACGCGCACGGCGACGACTGCGGCCACGAGAAGATCGCGCACGGCGACCACGTCGACTACGTGCACGGCACGCACCACCACGCGCTGCACGGCGACCACTACGACGAGCACGAGGCGGCGGCCGAGCACGCCGTCGCCGAGCACCGTCACGGCGACGACTGCGGTCATGAGAAGGTCGAGCACGACGACCACGCCGACTACGTGCACGACGGTCACCGCCACGCGCTGCACGGCGATCACTACGACGAGCACTGAGCTCCGGCGGCATCCCGTGTCACGATCGCGGGGTGTCGACGAAGGGTCCGTCTTCCCTCGGGAGGCGGGCCCTTCGCGCCTCTCGCCGAGGGGGGTCAGGGGGTCACGCGGAACCGGCGTCCCTCGAACCCGACGACGTCGCCCGTGGTCAGCTGGCGCCCACGTCGGCGCTCGACCTCTCCGTTGACCTCGACGAACCCGTCGATGATCGCCTCCTTCACGTCTCCGCCGGAGTCGAGGACGCCGGCGAACTTGAGGAACGGGCCGAGGCGGATCCCTTCGCTGCCGATGGAGACGTCCTGAGGTGCGGAAGATGTCATCTCCCCAGGATGCCAGCGCCCGGCGGCGCGGGGTGCCGGGCGTTGCGAGCCGGTCGGTCGCCCGCCCGGCCCGAGGCGGCGATCGGTTGCGAGGGAAGCGTCTCCGACAGCGCCTCGCGGGGCGGGGCGAGCAGCTCAGGGGTGCGGAGCCTCTCGCGTCAGGCGTTCCAGGATGGGAGTGAGGACCCGAGTCAGTTCGGCGACGCCGCCGTCCGGGAGGGCGTCGAACACGTACCGGCGGGCCATGTCCAGGTGCCCGGGCGTCGATTCGCGCAGCAACGTCCATCCCGCGTCGGTGAGCGAGATCATCCGCGACCCGCCTTCCCGACGCTTCTCGATCAGGCCGCGGTCGAGCATGCGGCTCGTCGCGTGCGAGATCCGCGAGATGGAGCCGAACGTCAGCTCGCTGAGCTCGAGCATCGAGATGGTGTGCCCGTCGGCGCGAGCGACCGCCGCGAGCACGCCGTATTCGAAGCGGCCGATGCCCCAGTCGCTCTTCAGCTGCGCCTCGAGGACGGCGGGGAGATAGCCGACCAGGCCCATCAGGGCGATCCAGGCCTCGTCTTCCTCGGGGGTCAACCACTTTCTCGTCATCCGGGAATACTACGGGTACGTGAACGTTCAACCCGCTAGGTTGAATGTTCAAGTAGACCGGCCGGTTCCCTTCGGGGTGCTGATGCCGGGAGAAGAGAGGGCCGCATGGGCGCAGACAGGGAAGACCCGGCACGGTTGCGCGTCGGGATCATCGGGGCGGGGCGGGTGGGTACGGCGATCGCGCGGCTCGCGTCCGACGTCGGGCACGAGGTGAGCGTCGCCGGATCGGGCACCCCCGAGCAGGTGCGGCTGGTCGCCCGATTCACGATGCCGGGCGTTCACGTGGGAAGTCCGGGCGACGTCGTCGCCGACGCCGATCTGGTCGTCGTCGCGGTGCCGCTGAAGAGGTTCTCGCAGCTCGAGACGTCGCTGTTCGTCGGCCGCATCGTCGTCGACGTCATGAACTACTGGGAGCCGTTGGACGGCCACGTCCCGGGCTTCAGCGACGCGACGCTGCCCACGAGCGAGATCGTGCAGCGCGCACTCCCGGGGGCGCGGGTCGTGAAGACCCTGAACCACATCGGATACCACGAGCTCGAGTCCGATGCGCGCCCGCCGGGGGCGGTCGACCGCCGCGCCCTCGCGATCGCCGCCGACGATGAGGGGGCCGCGCGACTCGTGGCCGGCTTCGTCGATTCGCTGGGCTTCGACCCGGTCCTGGCCGGTTCCCTGCGCGCATCCCTGGCGATGCAGCCCGGAACCACCGTCTTCGAGGATCGGCTGAACGCCGACCGCACCCGCGCCGCGCTCGACGCGGCCGCATTGACCGCACTGCAGGAGGCATAGCCATGGAACTGGGAATGATCAGCTTCGGGTCGCTCGAGAACGACCCCGCCACGGGTCGTCCGGTGAGCACAGCCCAGGGCATCCGGAACCTCGTCGAGGCGATCACCCTCTCGGAACAGGTGGGCCTGGACTGGTTCGGCGTGGGCGAGCACCACACCTTCACCATGCCGGCATCGAGTCCCGCAACGGTGCTGGCGGCGGCGGCGACCGCGACGAAGAGGATCCGCCTCACCAGCGCGATCTCGGTGATCGGCGCCGACGACCCCGTGCGGGTCTACCAGCAGTTCGCCACCCTCGACGCCGTCTCCAACGGTCGGGCCGAGATCATCGCGGGGCGCGGGTCGGCGGCCGAGCCGTTCCGGTTGTTCGGGCACTCGCTGCAGGACTACGACGCCCTCTTCGCGGAGAACTACGAGCTCCTGCTGAAGCTCGACCAGTCCGAGCGGATCACCTGGTCGGGCACGTTCCGTGCCGCGCTCGAGAACGCCGAGGTCGTCCCCCGTCCCGAGCAGGCGGAGCTGCCGATCTGGCTCGGCACGAACGGCAACCCGAACTCGGTCATCCGCGCGGCGAACCTCCACTCCCGCATCTACTTCAGCATCGTGGGGGGCGATCCGGTGCGACTCGCACCCCTCGTCGATCTCTACCGCGAGGCCTCCGAACAGACCGGCACGCCTCTGCACAAGCGCACCGTCGGCTTCGGTGCGCTCGGCTTCATCGCCGACGACGGCGCCGCGGCCCGCGATGGGTTCTACCAGCGCATGATCGAGCGCACGAACGACATGGGAACGACCAGTCGCATCCCCCGGAACCTCTACGACCGCCAGGTGAAGCCCGGAGGGTCGTTCTTCATCGGCAACCCGGAGGAGGTGACCGCCCGCATCCTGACCGTCCACGAGCAGCTGCGTCCCGACCGTCTCGGCTTCGAGAGCGATTGGGGACGGATGCCGCACCGAGACCTGCTGCGTCACATCGAGCTCCTCGGAACCGTCGTCAAACCCGCCGTCGAGAGAGAGATCGGCACCGCCGCGATCGGGCTCGACGGCGGACCCGCCCACCCGGCCGCGACACCGCTGGAGGGCTCTCCCGTCGCGGGCCGCGCCCGGTCCACGGGGCGCTGAAGAAACGCGCCGGGGGCTCGCGCGCGCACGCTCGAGCCCCCGGGCGACGGAGTCCGTCGCGATCCGTCAGTCGGTCATGCCGCCCGCCACTGCTGATTGGTCCCGCCGTTGCACGAGTACTGCACCAGCGGAACGCCGGAGGCCCGCGAGAACTGCCCGATCTCCAGGCAGAGCCCGCTGTTGACGTTCTGGAACGTCACGGCGCCGTTCGGCTGCGCGGTGCGCGTCCACTGCTGGTTCGTGCCCCCGTTGCAGCTGTACTGCGTCGCGGCCGCCCCCTGCGCGGTGCTGCGCCCGTAGATCTCGAGGCACTTGCTGGACTGGACGTTGACGATCTTGACGTTCGAACCGCCGGTCGGAACCACTCGCCATTGCTGGTTCTGCCCGGCATGGCAGGTCCCTTGGTTGACGGCGGCGCGTTCGGCGGAGCTGTAGTCCCAGACGTCGGCGCACAGGCCGCTGTTGACGTTGGTCAGCTTCACGTTTCCCGCCGACTGGCCCTGGGGGACGACCTGCCAGCTCTGTGCTCCATCGGACACCGTCGTCTGCAGGGTCACCCCGGCGTCGGCGGTCGAGCCGGTGAGGAACAGCGTGTTGTTCTGACGCGACCGCAAGCGGATGTCGCCGTTGGACTCTTGAACGAGGTCCCAGGTGCCGTCGGTCCGGTCGTCGACCCACTGGCCGATGCGCTGGCCGGCCGTGGCATTCCCCGTCCACACCGAGGCGGATCGCCCGCCGCTCTTGTTGAGCAGGGTGACGCCTCCGCCGGACTTCTGCTGGATGCGCCAGTACTGCGTCGCGGCATCGGTCACGGAGTCGACCGCTTCGGAGCGAACGTCGGGCTGATTGGCGTTGCCGATGTTGGCGTCGGTGCGGTTTCCGCCGGTGCCGAGGACCTGTCCGGTCTTGCGGTTGACCAGTTGCACGTAATCCCCGAGGGAACGACCGAAGTCGATGTCGGCGTGGCGGATGACCGGTTGGCTCGAGGCCCCACCCCAGGTGGACTGCAGAATCAGCAGGCGGCCCGTCTCGGCGTCGTGCTGCAGATTGCGGCTGTAGCCTCCGCCGAGCGTCGTCTGGAACTGCGTCCACGCCCCGAAGCTGGCGCCGTCGTTGATCCACACGTCCCCGCTGCCCGAGGCGTTGTAGGCGATGCGGCCGTCCGGAAGGTGCAGCAGCACGGGGCTGCCGCCGGTGGCGAGGCGGGCCGACCCCGAGGTGACCGGGAGCTGGCTGATGTCCGTACCGTTCGGGTCGCCGTCGGCGAAGAACCGCAGCGGATCGTCGGCGATCTTGTAGCGCACGTTGTCGCCGCCGCCGAAGTACTCGAAGGTCAGGAACCAGCGACCGTCGACGGTGTTCGCCACCGTCGTCATCCCCGGGCGGCCCCCACCGATCTGCTGCCCGCCGTTCCACGAGAACGTGTCTCCGGCGACGTCGACGACCGGGTTCCCCCACGCCGAGCTGCGACCGTCCCAGGTGCGGTGCACGAGGATCTGCGCACCGGAGTCACGGGCCGTCGCGTTGTTGGGGTCCAGGGCGGGTGCGCCCGTCGTCTGGTCGTAGCTCAGGAAGTCGTTCTCGTCCGAGTAGTAGGCGACGAGACGGTTGTCGCGGACCATGAGGTGCGGTTCCCACAGGGGATCCTGCTGTCGCGACGTGTTGGCGGCGGAGATGTTCACGCCGCCGGCACCGGCGCTGCCTCCCTGCCAGCCGCCCTGCGCGATCATGTTGACGAAGCGCCACGAACCGCCCTCGTCGGTGCTGGCGTACAGGGCGATGGACACGTCGCGGCGATCGCCGTCGTTGCTGGGGACCCAGTTGGGATCGGCGGCCTTCTTCTCCCGGTAGAACTCGTCCTCACCGGAGACCACGCTCGCCAGCAGGAGCGTCCCCGCGGTGAGATCCCCGACGGTCTGGGGGAGGACGTAGAGGTAGGGGTTGGTCCAATTGCTCGAGTACTTGGCCACGGCCGGGTCGGCGGACAGCTTCGACGGAGGTGCGACCTCGGAGAGGGGCTGCCAGCTCGTGCCGTTGTCGTCGCTCTTCCAGATCGGCATGGTCTGGCCGATGGCGCCGCCGATGGAGTCCCCGGGGTAGGACACGACGGTGGACTTCTCGAAGGCGGCGATCAAGCGTCCGCTGGGCAGTTGAGTGGTCTTCGGGTAGACGATGCAGTTGCCGCGGCCCTTCAAGCACGGCTCCGAGCCGAGCTGATAGAGCACGCTGGCCGTGGGGGTGTACGCCTGCGCCGCCGTGGCGGGCAGGGCGAGGGCGACGACGAGAGCCGCGGCTGCCGTCGCGAGGAGACGTCTGACTCGTGGATTCTTCATTGAATCTTCCTGTGGGGGTGTGGTCGAACGGAGGGGAGAGGGGGTGGGTCGTCGGTGTGGTGTGGTGCGGTGGGGCGGGGCTCGGGGGGAAGCGGGGATCGACGCGGACCCCCGGCGAGACGGTGCGGGAGCGCTCACCCGGGTGCGGCGCTCACGACGTCCGGGCTCTCGCACCGAGCGGTGGCGGAGGGGAGGAGATGGCCCCGAAACGAACCTCTTCCGGGGCGACGGCGCGGCCGCTGTCATGCGTGGACTCCATTGTCGGCATCGGGTCTGCAAACTGTTATCGGTAACTTTCCGCAGCAGGAGATATTGTTATCGGTAAAAGTCGCGCTTGGCAAGCGGGACGTTCTCACGGCAGACTCGGTGTGGACCGCAAGGAAGGGGGCGCATCGTGGCGATAGACGTCGACGACGGTACGTTGGCGCCCCTGGGGCGCCGACCTGCGACGATCTACGACATCGCTCACGAAGCCGGGGTCTCCGCGCAGTCGGTCAGCCGCTTCATGCGAGGTTTCGCCCAACGTTCGGGCACGCGCGCGAAAATCGAGCGGGCTCTGGAAAGCCTCGAGTACAAGCCCAATCTCACCGCTCGATCCCTGGTGACGGGGCGCTCGCATCGCCTCGGCGCGCTGACGCACGAGATCAACCAGGTCGGGCCGAGCCAGGTGCTGCAGGGCGCGAGCGCAGCAGCTCGAGACGCCGGTTATCTGCTCGACATCGTCGCGTTGGACATGGGCAACATCGACGAGATCACCCGCGCGCTGGAGATGCTGCAGCAGCACGAGCTGGCGGGCGTCGTGGCGCTGGCTTCGACCGATCAGATGCGCTCGGCCATTGCGCAGGTGAATGTCGAGGTGCCGGTGTTGCTGTTCTCCGAGCAGGACGAAGACGACAGCGCCGGCAGCTGGCTCAACGGCATCCCGTTGGCGATGGAGCATCTCGTCGATCTGGGTCACCGCCGCATCGCGCACATCGCGGGCCCCGCGACCTGGTCTGCCGCGCGAAATCGACTCCACGCATACGAGCACGCTCTGTCGGCGCACGGGCTCGGACCGGGGCTGGTCGTCGAGGGTGATTGGTCGGCCGAGTCGGGGTACCGGGCCACGCGGACGCTCCTGGAGGGGGAGGTTCCCACCGCGATCGCGGCGGCGAACGATCAGATGGCCCTCGGCGCGATGCTGGCTCTGGCCGAGGCGGGCTTGTCGGTACCGGGCGACGTCAGCGTGACGGGGCTGGACGACACCCCGGAGGCCGCCTTCTTCTCTCCGCCGTTGACGACCGTGCGGGTGGATTTCCGCGCCGAGGGCAGGCGGGCGGTCAACGACCTGTTGACGCGGGTGAACGCCGAGGAGACCGTCGACAGCACCCCGTTCCCGCTGGAGCTCATCGCGAGGCGATCCTCCGCCCCGCCCGCTGATTCGCGCGTGCGCACGTGAGCGGTGGGGGCGAGACGGCGTCGACGGCTCGTCGCTCGCGTATAGCCCTGTGCGGGTGCTGACGGCCCTTCGATCGAGGGCGGACCGACGCGACGGCGGGAGTCGAACCCGCCACGCCTCCGGGTATGAGCCGAGGCCCGGGACCGCCCGGATCGCCGCGATGTACGAGCCCCACGCTCACCCGCCTCGGCCGCCGGCACCCCGGTGTTGCGGGAGGTGACGGAGTGCGTCGTCACATGGCGCGACGGCCGTCGATGATCGCTCGCGTCGAGTGCTCCAGGTGCGCCCGCACGGCGTGCTCGGGGTCGCGCAGCGCCGCGTCGACGTAGGCGCGGTGCTCCACGGTCAGCGCTCCCGGAGCGTAGGCCGGGCGCACGTGCGTGAGAACGAGATGCATCTCGCCGTCGAGGCGGCGGTATTCCTCGGTGATGCGCGGTGAGTCCGCCGCATCGACCAGCGCCAGGTGCACGCGCGCGTGGGCGCGCAGCGTCGCGGGCCAGTCGCCCGAGGCCTCCGCGGAGGCGAGGTCGGCGAGCGCGCCGTCGACGTCGGGCGGACGGATGCCGCGGTCACGGACGATGCGCACAGCCTCGGTCTCGAGGGCGCAGCGCAGTTGCTGCACGGCGACGAGCGCGTCGTCGTCGAGGAGCGACACGCGCACGCCCCGGTAGGGCTCGGCGGTCACGAGCCGCTCGGAGACGAGTCGGGCCAGCGCCGTCCGCGCCGTGTGGCGCGAGACGCCGTGCGTCGCGCTCACCTCCTCCTCGCGCAACGGGGTGCCGGGGGCGAGCTCGCCCGACAGGATGTCGGCGCGTACGGCGTCGGCGATGACGTCGGCGGTGCGCGGCCCCGGGGCGGAGGCGGGTCGCACGCCGGTGCGGTCGTCACGCCCGGGCCGTGGCATCCGGCACCTCCCGACGTCGACGGGCGGGAGCCGACACCACGGCGAGGCCCACCGCGATGAGCGCGAGGCCGAGACCGCTGACCGGGGTGAGCTGCTCGTGCAGCACGAAGAGTCCGAGCAGGGTTGCGCCGAGCGGCTCGGCGAGCGTCAGGGTCGACACGGTGACGGCGCCGAGGCGGGCGAGGCCCCAGCCGAACAACACGTACGCCACCGCGGTCGTCACGACGCCCAGCCAGAGAGCGAGAGCGAGACCGCCCGGGGTGAGGAGCCACGACGCGTCGGCGAGGAGGAGCACGGGAGTGCTCGCGATCGCGGCCACGCCGAAGACGGCCCCCATCACGCGCGTGGAGTTCCACCCCCTCTCGATCAGCGCCTTCCCGCACACCGTGTACAGGGCGTACGACACCCCGGCGCCCGCGGAGGCCAGCAGGCCGCCGGGCGCCAGCGCGACTGTGCCGCCCGTCACCCCCGACACGAGCACGACGCCCGTGAGTGCGACGCCGGTGGCGAGCATCCAGCGCGACGTAGGCAGGCGTCGGGAGCGCACGGCATCCAGGATCCCGGTCGCGACGGGGGCCGAGCCGAGCGCGACCACCGTGCCGATGGCGACGCCGTTCTCCCGCGTGCCCAGGAAGAAGAGCGGCTGGTAGGCCAGCACGCCGACGGCGCCGACCGCGATGAGGATGACCGTGCGGGAGCGGGCACCGGTGCGGGGGCCGGTCGGGGTGCGCTGCCCGAGGGCGAGCAGGCCCAGGATGCCGCCCCCGATGACGATGCGCGCCGCGCCGACCGCGACGGGCGATGAGTCGACGTCCGCGAGGGCTTGAGCGGTGCCTGTGGTGGCGAAGCACAGCGCGGCGGCGAGGATCGCGAGAGCGGCGGGCACGGGAGTGATTGTTACACAAACCGGTCAGGTGCGCAGCGACTCCACCATCGATCGCAGCGCGAGGAGTGCGGCGGTCTGCTCGGCGTCCGTCATCCCGTTCAGCATCCGCCGTTCGACGCCGCGCACCGCGGCGCTCGCCGCCTCGAGCGAACGTCGTCCCTTCGGGGTGAGGCGGGCGGGCAGGGCCTTGCCGACGGGGGCGGCATCGGGCCGTTCGACGAAGCCGTCGCGCTCGAGCGTCTGCAGCAGCACGTTCATCGATTGGCGCGTCACGAACGCACCCCGCGCGAGATCGGAGTTCGACGAGCCGGGGCGCTGCGCGAGGAGTTCGAGACAGGAGTAGTGCGTGATCGTCATGCCGAGCGGGCGCAGCACGTCTTCCATGGCGGCGCGCAGGGCGCTCGCCGCCTCTTTGAGGAGGTAGCCCAGCGAGGTGTCGAGGTGGATCCGGTCTTGCTCCATGTCAGTATTCTGACATACGCTTTATGTCAGATAACTGACACGACAAGGAGCTCTCATGCCCGTCACCGGTCCCGACTTCCTCTCCCTGCAGGTGCGCGACCTCGCGGCCTCGCACGCGTTCTACGCGCGCTACCTCGGCCTCGAGCGCTCGCCCGCGGGACCCCCGCACGCCGTGGTGTTCGCGACGACGCCGATCGCGTTCGCCCTGCGCGACCTCGCGCCCGGCACCGATCTGACCGGCGTCGCGCAGCCGGGCATCGGCGTCGCCCTCTGGCTGCACGCCACCGAGGTGCAGGCGATCCACGACGCCCTCGCGGCAGACGGCCACCGGATCGTCATGGACCCCATCGACGGCCCCTTCGGCCGCACCTTCACGTTCGCCGACCCCGACGGCTACCACGTCACGCTCCACGACCGGGGATGACGCGGGCGACCCGGCCCCGCGGCGGTGGCGGGGTCGGGTCGCCAGAGGGGAGGGGCAGGCGGTACACGGCGCAGCGTGGCTCGGCAGGCGGGGTGTGGGGGGCATCCGCCCGCCGTCGCGCCTTCCCACGGCGCGGGGGTCGCGGTACCGGCGGGCTCCGGATGCCGGAACCCGGGCGCGTCGGAGGCGCGCGCGGCGGCGGGTAACGTAGGTGCATGGCGACGACGACGGGGCGCGGATTCCTGGCCCTGGGGATCGCCGCGGCCCTCATCATCGTCGGGGTCGTGCTGGCCGTACTGGTCGATCCCTTCACGCGCGCACCGATGCCGGTCGACGGGGCCACCGAGTGGTCGGCGCGGATCCTGCTGCTGCTCGGAGTCGCCTGGGTGCTCATCGGAATGGTCGCCGCGCGGACGAGTCTCGTGCGCCGTCCGGGTGCCGCCGCGGCACGCGCCACCTGGATCGCCTCGACGAGGCCCTGGCGTGCACGCGAGTCCAGCCTCGGGCTCCTGCCGCTCGATCGCTGGTTGATGATCGCCGTGCCGGGCGGTCTGCTCGTGGCCACACGCGTGGTGCAGACGCCGCGCGACGGGCTGTGGGGGGCGGCGATCGCGATCGCCGGCTGGTTGTTCTTCGCCGTCGTGGTGCGACTGCTGCTCGGCAAGCGGTCGCCCTGGCCCGTCATCGCGGCGGTGGGCGGAGCGCTCGTGCTGCGCTGCGTGGTCGCCTTGGTCGCGACCGCCCTGTCGGGGCCCGACGGGCTGTGGCCCGGCCCGTGGCAGGTGCCGGTGTTGCGCGTCCTCTATCTGGGCGTCGCCTTCGCGCTGCTGGCCTGGGTGTTCATCGCCGCGGGGTGGTCGTTGCGGCCGCAGCTCGGTCGGCGCCGCGCCACCGGGATCGCCCTCGCCGGCATCGGGGTCGGCTACGCGCTGCCCGCCGCGACCGTCGCCCTGGTGGGCGCGGCCGACGCGTTGCGCTCCTGGAACGAGCAGGTCGGCGTGCTGCCGTGGGACCTGGCGCGCTTCACCGGTGTGCGCGACGGCGCCTTCCCGCTCGAGGCGGTGACCGTCACGGCGGTGATCGGCGTGGTCGTCACGCTCGTCGGCATCCTTCTCGCTCTCCCGGCCCGCGTCTTCGACCGCCGCGCCGAGTGAGGGTCGGCGCGTGAGCGTCAGCGGCTGAGCGTCCGGTCGAACGGGCCACCGCGACGGATCTCGCGCACCTCTTTGCCCAGCGGCATGAGCGAGACCGGCACGAGCTTGAAAGTGGCGATGCCGAGCGGGATGCCGATGATCGTGACGCACAGCAGCAGTCCGGTGACGATGTGCTCGAGGGCGAGCCACCAGCCCGCGAGGACGACCCACACGACGTTGCCGAGGAACGAGCCGACGCCCGCGGTCGGTTTCGCGACGATCTCCCGGCCGAACGGCCAGAGGGCGTAGAAGCCGATGCGGAAGGCGGCGATCCCCCACGGGATCGTCACGATCAGGATGCACAGCACGACCCCCGCGGCGAGGTAGCTGAGGAACAGCCAGAAACCCGACAGGACGAGCCAGAGGACGTTGAGGATCAGGCGCATGCCCCCATCATCGCGGGGAGAACGGCGAGTCGTGCGGGGTTTGACTTCACCTAACCCGCGGTTCGGGGACGCGCAAGCGCCCCCGGTGCGTCACCCGGCGGGTCTAGCGTGAGGCCACCGACGAAAGGGATCGACCATGTCCGACATCACCCGTGCCACGCCGGAACGCCGCGTGCTCTCCAGCTTCAGCGACTACACGGGTGCGCAGGCCGCCGTGGATCGCCTGTCCGACGCGGGATTCCCGGTCGAGCACACCGCGATCGTCGGTCAGGGCGTGCGCATCGTCGAGCAGGTGACGGGCCGCATGACCCGCGGGCGCGCGGCCGGGCTCGGAGCCGCTTCGGGCGCGTGGTTCGGCTTGATGATCGGCGTGCTCGTCGGGCTGCTCTCTCCCGGTGGATTCCTCGGTCTGCTCGTGCTCGGTCTGGTGCTCGGCGCACTGTGGGGCGCGGCGTTCGGCTTCGCGGGCCACGCCTTCACCGGCGGCCGCCGCGACTTCTCGTCGGTGCAGGGCTTCGAGGCGGAGCGCTGGGACGTGACGGTGGATGCCGAGCACCTGGCGCGCGCGCAGTCGCTGCTGTCGTCGGGCGCGGCGGGGGAGGCGCGGGCGTAGAGCGAGGCTGCGCTCCCGGGTGGCGTGCCGGGGCGTCGGCCGTGGCACCGGGGCGTGCGGGGCGGCCCCGGGGCCACGACGGAGCGTCGGCGGCGGCGGGGACGATCGCCCGGCGGAGCCGGTTGCTTCGCGAGGCCGATGTCGGAGGCCCCGCCTAGACTTGGACGCGCCATGACCGACGCTTCCACGCCCCTCATCGTCGGCGGTCCCGCACCGTCGGCCTCCCGACCCGACGCCGACCTCCTCGAGGGGCTGAACGGTCCGCAGCGCGAGGCCGTCACCTACCGCGGGCAGGCGCTGCTCATCGTGGCGGGTGCCGGTTCGGGCAAGACGAGCGTGCTCACCCGCCGCATCGCATCGCTGCTGCGCACGCGCGAGGCGTACCCGAGCCAGATCCTCGCGATCACGTTCACGAACAAGGCCGCCGGAGAGATGCGCGAGCGCGTGCACCAGCTCATCGGGCAGAAGGCCGACGGCATGTGGATCTCGACGTTCCACTCGGCGTGCGTGCGCATTCTGCGGCGGGAGGCCGAGCAGTTCGGGTTCACGAAGTCGTTCACCATCTACGACTCCGGCGACTCGCGAGCACTCATCAAGCGACTCGTCAAAGAGCACGAGGGCGACTCCTTCGGGCTCACCCCGGCGGGCACGCAAAGCCGCATCTCGAAGCTCAAGAACGAGCTCGCCGATGCCGAGTCGTACGCGCGGTCGGCCAACATGAGCGACCCCGCCGAGCGCGTGTTCGTCGAGATCTTCTCCTCGTACCAGCGTGAACTCCAGCGCGCCAACGCCTTCGACTTCGACGATCTGATCGCCCAGACGGTGTACCTGTTCCGCGCGTTCCCCCACGTCGCCGACGTGTACCGCAAGCGGTTCCGCCACATCCTGGTCGACGAGTACCAAGACACCAACCACGCGCAGTACGCCCTCATCCACGAGCTCACGCGGCCTCCGGGATCGGACGCCGAGCCTCACTCGGTCGGCGGCGGCATGATGATCTTCGAGGCCGAGCCCGTCGGCGAGGATGCGGCATCCCTCACCGTCGTCGGTGACTCCGACCAGTCCATCTACGCGTTCCGCGGTGCCGACATCCGCAACATCAGCGAATTCGAGCGCGACTACCCGGGCGCCAAGGTGGTGTTGCTCGAGCAGAACTATCGCTCGACCCAGAACATCCTGTCGGCGGCCAACGCCGTCATCGCGAACAACTTCGACCGCAAAGACAAGAAGCTGTGGACCGACGTGGGTGCGGGTGACCCGATCATCGGCTTCACCGGCTACTCCCAGCACGACGAGGCGCAGTTCGTCGCCGACGAGATCGAGGCGCTGCACAGGAAGGGCGTCGACTACTCGGGCGTCGCGGTGTTCTACCGCACCAACTCGCAGTCGCGCGCACTGGAAGAGATCTTCATCCGCTCGGCGGTGCCGTACAAGATCATGGGCGGCACCAAGTTCTACGAGCGCGCAGAGATCAAAGACGCCCTCGCGTATCTCGTCGCGGTCGCCAACCCCGCCGATTCGATGGCCCTGCGACGCATCCTCAACCGCCCGCGGCGCGGCATCGGCGACGTCACCGAGACGGCGATCGCCCGATACGCCGCCGAACACGGGATCACCTTCCGCGACGCCCTGGCCAACTCGGCCCAGATCGGCGTCGGCCCCAAGCTGCAGAAGGCCATCGACCAGCTCGACGCGGTGCTGACCGAGGCCACCGCGATCATGCTCCCGGCATCCGGAGAACTGGCCCCCTCCACCTCGGTCACCGAGGGCTTGACGCTGCTGCTGAACAAGAGCGGATACTTCGACGCCCTGCGCGCGAGCAAAGACCCGCAAGACGAGGCCCGCCTCGAGAACCTCGACGAGCTCGTCGCGGTCACCCGCGAATTCGCCCGCAACAACCCCGAGGGCACGATCATCGACTTCCTCACCGAGGTGACCCTCGTGGCGGATGCCGACGACCTCGACGACGCATCGGGTTCGGTGTCGCTCATGACCCTGCACACGGCGAAGGGACTCGAATACGACGCGGTGTTCCTCACCGGCGTCGAGGAAGACCTGCTGCCGCACCGCATCTCGGCGAACGAGCCGGGCGGGCCGCAGGAGGAGCGTCGCCTGTTCTACGTCGGCATCACACGCGCGCGCAAGCGCCTGCACGTGTCGCTCGCGATGACCCGCGCCCAGTTCGGCGAGGTCACGGTCGCGATGCCGAGCCGGTTCCTGCAGGAGATCCCCGCCGACCTCATCGACTGGCGACAGTCGCCGGGCGACGTCAACGGCCGCGGCGGCTCCCAGTCGCGCGCCTTGAACGCGCGCGGGCGACGACCCGGTCAGCCCGGTGGCGGGGGCAACCGCTACGGCGACGACCTCGTGCCGCTGCCCAAGCGTGCGCCGGCCGACCCGAGCAAGTTCCCCAACCGCATCCCGGCCAAGGTGCGCGACAACGGCGACATGGTGTTGGCCGCCGGCGATCGCATCCGTCACGACGACTTCGGCGAAGGACGCGTGGACGCCGTGACCGGCGAGGGCGCGAAGCGCGTCGCGCACGTGCGCTTCGACACGGTCGGCCCGAAGAAGCTGCTCGTCAAGATCGCGCCGATCACGAAGCTGTAGCCGCGGGCTGCAGCGAGAGTCATCCGGCCGGGCGGTGTTCGCGGGTGGGCGGAGGGTGCGATCTGCGCTCCGGACACTCGGTCGCGCCGCGCGCGCGGATCCGCGGCCGGGCCGATCCCGCACCCCCACCGGGGAGCCCCCGGATAGGCTGGCACGATGGCTCTGTTCTCGCGCCGCAAGAAGTCCGACTCCGACGACGCATCGGTCGACCGGCCCGACACCACGATCGAACCGGGCGAACAGCCCGTCGACCCGGCGGGCCCGAGCGACGCCGCTCCCGCCCCCGACGCGGCCCCCGCGCCCACCGTCGGCATCTCGATGTCGTCGTTCCGGGGCGTCGGCGCGGGTCCCGACACCCCCGAACCGTCGTCGGCTCCGCCGGTCGCGGCGCGTCCTTCGGCGCGTCAGCCCGGTGCGATGGAGGCCCCCGAAGCCCCCGAGACCGTTCCGGGCTTGCGCGACAACGCGCTGCTCGGCAACGCGCTCGCCGAGATCACCGGGCAGCCCGAGCCCGCGCAGCTGCTCAACGTGGCGCGCCAGCTGCTGCAGGGCCACGTCTTCCTGCGCGTGAAGGGCGACGCCCGGGCGCTGCTCGCCGAGGGCAAAGATCTGCCCCTCGCCGTCGCCAACCGCGGCGACGAGCAGCTCGTCCTCGCCTACAGCGGCGGCCTGGCCCTGCGCGCGAGCGTCGAGGCCGACGGCGACCGCGACACCTCGGCGATGGGGCAGCCGGTCATGGCGCTGCTGCAGCACGTGCTGTCGGGACCGTACGGCGGCATCGTCCTCGACCCCGCGTCGGGCGACAACCGCGCGGTGCTCCCGAAGGCCCTGCTCGAACGGATGGTCGCCGAGGTCGATCCCGAGCTGCGCATCAAAACCGCGCTGTGCGACACGCGCACCGAGACCACGCCCGCCACGATCGTCGAGGCGATCGTGGCCGAGGCGCCGATGTGGATCGCCGTGAACCGCACGGAGGAGGGCGGGCCCGTCGGTGTCGCCGAGTCGCGCTCCGCGGCGGGGGAGCGCTTCCTCGAGGTGTTCACGCACCCCCTGGAGCTCCTCGCCCTCGGCCGCGGCGACCAGCCGTTGCCGATCACCCGGGCTCAGCTGTCGAAGGCGCTGGCGAACGATCCCGCACTCACCGGCATCCTGATCGATCCGGCCGGGCCGTGGATCCGTCTCACCCGCGAGGAGCTCGAGCCGGTCATCACCCTCGCCGTGGAAGACGCTGCGCCGAACTCCTGATCCTCCGACGACCGCGGGCCGCTCTCCTCGTCGGAGGGCGGCCGCTTCAACCACGTCGTGAGTCGCAGTCGACGCAAGACAGGTTCTGTCGAGGTCCTACAAAACGTGCCCCCCAGTATCTACTGGTATCGACCCCAAGGAATGTCCCTCCGGGGCTGACAATCGGATGATGACTCGTTCACATTCAACTGACGTCGCGGTCGAACTCACTCAGGTCCACACCCATTGGTCACCGCGCGTCATCGGGCAGGTAAACGACCAATACATCAAGGTTGCCAAGCTGCTCGGAGAGTTGGTCTGGCACGCTCACGACGCCGAGGACGAGATGTTCTTCGTCGTCTCCGGAAGGCTTCGCATCCAACTGCCGAACGATGAAGAGGTCGTTCTGACCGCGGGTCAGTTCTATGTGGTGCCTAAGGGTGTTCAGCACAACCCGATCGCCGAGGAGGAGGTCGAGATCGTCTTGATCGAGACCGTCACCACCGCTCACACGGGCAACGTCGTGGTCGAGGGCACGGTCCCGGTCGACCGTCAGGTCGGCAACTTCCGGTAAACCCGGGATGGTAGGTCCATAACCGGCCCCGGGCTCTAGCCGGTGCGCGCCGCGGCGTGGCGACTCTCTGCACCCTCCCGCCGCTGCCGAGAGCTTCCACTCTTCGCGTTGATCGCGACGCTTGTCTGCATCTCTGCGGTCAATCCGATGGTCGGCACCGCCGAGCAATCGTGGTGGCTTCGACAGGGGCTCGGCCGATCCTCGGCGACTAGTAGCCCGGTGCCGACACATGTCGGTCGTTGAATGTGCAAAACAGATCCATTCACACTGCCCGACCCCCTCGACCGCACGTGGGCGGTGTCGGCGTACATGCAGAACGAGGGCATCCATCACCGGATCGGGCGGTTCCAGTCGGGGTGGGTGGGCGCTCAGACGCCGTACAGCTCTCCGACGGGCACGGCCACGGGCAGCACATTCCCGGCCGGGGCGAGCGGGCAGGCCCACATCGGGTCGTACGCGCACGAGGGGTTGTACGCGAAGTTGAAGTCGATCACGAGGCTGTCGGGGGCGGTGCCCGCGCCGAGGTCGGCGCCCTTGATCGTGTCGAGCAGGTACCGTCCGCCGCCGTAGGTGCCGCCGGGACGACCGGCTGCGGCATCCCGCACGGGCACGAAGAGTCCGCCGCCGTACGAGGTCAGACGCCATACGTCGAGCGAGCCGGTGTCGGGCAGCTCGACCCGCCCGACGCGCTCGAAGCCGACCTCGCCGTCGGTGCCCGTCGTGGCGACGAACGACGCCTCATCGGCGTCGAGCAGCTGGACCTCGAAGCGCCACGCGGCGTCGTAGGGGGCGATGGGGAGTCCGACGAAGCCGTCGCGCTGCTCGGGGAGCAGGGGAGTGGCGGGGTGGTCGGCGAACAGCGCGTCGCGCTCGATGCGCCACAACTCGTGCGCGTCTTCGGGATCGTCGGACGCCCGGACGGCGTCGTACAGCGCGAACACGCGTCGACGCCAGTCGACGATCTCGAGAGCGGTGTGGGCAGCGCGGGAGGTCATGCTCCGAGCGTAGGCGCGAACCGGATGCCGCGGCCGGGGCTGGACGCGCGCGTGGGAGGGCGTCGCGAGGTGCGCGGAGGTGGCCCGGGCCACCTTCGGCGCCCGGGGTCATTCAGGGCGCCCCGACCCCGATCCGCCCGCGTCCCGACCCGACCCGCCCCGGGCCCACGGCCCGACACGACCCGACCCCCGTCCCGACCCGCCCCCGTCCTGCCCCACCCCCGACCCGCGTGTGCAGCGCGCAACGGGGGAGACACGGCGGGTGGCGGGCGTTAACGTCGGAGGATGGCATCCCCTCGCATCACGCTGACCGTGCCGGGACCCGACGGCGATCGCGAGGTCGGCATCTCGAATCCCGACCGTGTGCTGTGGCCCGAGGTGGGCATCACCAAGCGCGAGCTGGCCGAGTACCTCATCGCCGTCGGCGATCCCTTCGTCGCCGCGAACGGCAACCGGCCGGTCTCGCTCGAGCGGTTCCCCGAGGGAGTCGGGGGCGAGGCGTTCTTCTCGAAGAACCCGCCCAAGGGCGCGCCGGCGTTCGTCGACGCGGTGACCGTGACCTACAACAGCGGGCGGCGGCATCCGCAGCTCTTCCTCGGTGAGATCGCGTCGGCGGTGTGGGCGGCGCAGATGAACACGATCGTCTTCCACCCGTGGGCGTCGCTCGCGACCGACCCCGATCACCCGGTCGAGCTGCGCATCGACCTCGACCCGCAGCCCGGCACCGGGATCGCCGAGGCGGTCACTGCCGCTCACGAGCTGCGAGCCGTCTTGCGCGAGGCGGGCCTCGAGCCGTGGATCAAGACGAGCGGCAACCGCGGTCTGCACGTGTTCTGTCCGATCCAGCCGACGCACGAGTTCCTCGACGTGCGACACGCGGTGATCGCCGCGGCCCGCGAGCTGGAGCGGCGGATGCCGGATGCCGTGACCACCAACTGGTGGAAGGAGGAGCGGGGCGAGCGCATCTTCGTCGACTTCAACCAGGCGAACCGCGACCGCACGATGGCCGGTGCCTACTCGCCGCGCGCCCTGCCGACGGCCACGGTGTCGACGCCGGTCACCTGGGACGAGCTCGAAGAGCTCGACCCGCTCGCATTCACCGTGCGCTCCATGCCGGAGCGGTTGGCATCCGTCGGTGATCCGTGGGCCGGGTTCGCCGAGAATCCCGGGCGCGTGGACACGCTGCTCGAGTGGTGGCAGCGCGACCTCGACAACGGCCTCGGAGAGCTGCCGTTCCCGCCGGAGTTTCCCAAGATGCCCGGGGAGCCGCCGCGCGTGCAGCCCTCCCGGGCGAAGAATCCGGCGGGCTGACGCCCGGCACGCGTCAGGCGTCTGTCGTGGTGCGGTCGTGGCCGCGCGATCGACCCCACTGCGCGAGGAAGTGCAGTCCCACCCCGACCGCCAGCAGAACGGCTCCGAAGATCCAGACGGTGAGGCTCTGCTGGGTCATCAGCAGGATGCACGAGGCGATGGCGAGGATGGGGACGATCGTCCAGACGCGGAAGTGGTCGTGCTCGACGTGATCGCGGCGCAGGACCAGGACGGAGACGTTCGCGCTGAGGAAGACGAACAGCAGCAGGAGGACCACCGTCTCCGCGAGCAGCGTGAGGTCGCCGACGAGGGTGAGCAGCATCGCCACGAGGGTGGTGGCGAGGATCGCGACCCAGGGCGTGCGCCGGCGGGGGAGGACCCGTGAGAGGACGCGGGGCAGCAAACCCTGCTCGGCCATGCCGTAGGTGAGGCGACTGGCCATGATCATCGTCAGGAGGGCACCGTTGGCCACCGCGATCAGGGCGATCAGGCTGAACAACCACGAGGGGATCGCGACCCCGCTCGCCTCGACCACGGCGAGGAGCGGGCCACTCGAGCCGGACAGCTCCTCGGGCGGCAGGGCGATGCTGCTGGCCAGTCCGACCAGCACGTACACCACGCCCGCGGTGGCGAGGGCGGCGAAGAGGGCGCGCGGGTACATCTTCGACGGCTGCTTGACCTCTTCGATCATGTTGGCGGAGGTCTCGAAACCGACGAAGGAGTAGTACGCGATGATCGCGCCCGCCAGGACCGCCGACGCCACTCCGGTCCCCTCGGGCACTTGCGTGACGCGGGAGACATCGCCCCCGCCTCCGGCGAGGAGGACGCCGACGACGACCACCACGATGACGAGGCCGCTGACCTCGATGGCCGTCATCACGACGTTGGCGCCCAGCGATTCGCGGATGCCGCGGGCGTTCAAGGCCGCCACCACCGCCAGGAACACGATGGCTGCCGGGACCACGGGGAGGCTCACGAATGTCTGCAGGTACTGTCCGGCGAACGCGATGGACAGGCCTGCGGCGCTCGTCACCCCCGCCGCGAGCATGCTGAAGCCGACGAGGAACGACAGCAGCTTGTTCTTGAACGCGCGCTCCGCGAACACGGCGGCGCCGCCGGCGCGCGGGTACTTGGTGACGAGCTCGGCGTAGGAACCCGCGGTGAGCAGCGCCAGAAGAAGAGCCGCGACCAGGGGAGCCCACAGCATGCCGCCGACCCGCTCCGAGAGCACCCCCATGAGGGCGTAGATGCCGGCCCCGAGCACGTCGCCGAGGATGAACGCGAACAGCAGGGGCCCGCCGATTCCGCGCCGCAGAGTGGAGGGCGCGTCGGTATGTGTGCTCATTCGCCTCACCCAAGGCGATGAACGGCGGGGGCGCCAGAAGGTTGACAGCGCGGGTGTGCGAGTGTCGCCGCCCCGCGGTTCAGTCGAGTACGGCGCCCAGGTCGTACGAGTCGACGGTTTCGAGCTGCGCGAAGGTGCAGGAGCGGGCCTCGCGGTCGGGCCGCCACCGGTCGAACTGCACGGTGTGGCGGAAGCGCATGCCCTCGAGCTGGTCGTACCTTACCTCGAGCACGCGCTCGGGACGCAGGCGCACGAACGACACGTCTTTGGATGCCGAGAAGCGCGAGCGGTCGGTCTCTCCGACCACGGCCTCGCCGTCGGCATCCCGCTCGACGAGCGGGGCGAGTTCGTCGATGAGTTCGCGGCGCCTCTTGTCGGTCCACGCCGAGACCCCGCCCACGCCGTGCAGGCGTCCCTCGTCGTCGTAGAGGCCGACGAGCAGAGAGCCCACGCCCTCACCCGACTTGTGGATGCGGTACCCCAGGGCCACGACGTCGGCGGTGCGGGCGTGTTTGATCTTGAACATCGTGCGCTTGTTCGGCGCGTAGGGCTGCGCGAGGGGCTTGGCGATCACGCCGTCGAGGCCGGCGCCTTCGAACTCGGCGAGCCAGCGACGGGCGAGGTCGGGATCGTCGGTCGTGCGCGTGACGTGCACGGGGTGCGGGACGCCGCCGAGGAGGTTCTCGAGGTGAGCTCGGCGCTCGGCGAACGGTTCGTCTCGCAGGTCGCGGTCGCCGCGCGCGAGGAGATCGAAGGCGATGAACATCGCGGGGGTCTCCTGCGACAGCATGGTCACGCGGGATGCCGCCGGGTGGATGCGTTGCGACAGGGCCTCCCAGTCGAGACGCTGCGCCCCCGGCTCTCCGCGGGCGACGACGACCTCGCCGTCGATGAGGCACGCCTCGGGCAGGATCTCGGCGAACGCGGCGACGAGCTCGGGGAAGTAGCGGGTGAGGGGCTTGGCGCCGCGGCTGCCGATCTCGACATCGGTGCCGTCCCACGACACGAGGGCGCGGAAGCCGTCCCACTTCGGTTCGTAGCTGAACCCCCCGGCGACCTTGGCGTGCTCGGGAACCTCGGGCACCGATTTCGCCAGCATCGGCGCGGGGATGTCGTACGGCACGGCGTCAGTCCTGGCTCTCGCTCCCGGAGAGCGGGACGGGGCTCTTTCGCTTCTTGCGGCGGGCCCACTCGGCGGGCTTGTCGGGGCCGTTCCAGACCGTGACGATGCCCCAGGCGACCGCGGTGAGCGGCACGGCGAGCAGGGTGCCCAGGATGCCGCCGATCGCGGTGCCGCCGGCGAGGACCACCAGGACGACGAAGGAATGCAGCTTCATCGAGCGACCCATGAGGACGGGCTGCAGGAGGTTGCCCTCGAGCTGGTTGACGATCACCACGACGCCGACGACGACGAGGGCGATGATCGGTCCGTTCGTGACGAGGGCGACGAGAGCGGCGAGGATTCCGGCGGTGACGGCGCCGACGATCGGCACGAAGGCGAGCAGGAACACGAGGACGGCGAGCGGCAGAGCGAGGGGCACCTGCAGCACGAAGAGGCCGATACCGATGCCGATCGCGTCGACGGCGGCGACCGAGGCCGTGCCGCGCACGTACGAGCCGAGCACGGTGACCGTCTTGTCGCCGATGCGGCGCGCGCGGTCGTAGTCGTCGCCGCGGAAGGGACGCAGCACGAACTCCCACATGCGCGGGCCGTCTTTGAGGAAGAAGAACAGGATGACGACCATCAGCACGAAGCCCGTGACGAACGAGGCGATCGCGCTCACCCCGGCGAGGGCACCGCTTCCGAACTGAGCGCTCGTGACGAAGTCGGTGATGCCCTGCACGGCCTGGTCGACCTGGTCGGGCGAGATCGCGAACGGGAGCGTGTGATACCAGTCCTGGGCCTTCTGGAAGCCCTCGACGGCCTGCGTGCTGAGGGTGTCCCACTGGTTGATGACGGCGTTGACGACGAGCCATCCGAGGCCGGCGAGCACCACCACCACCGCGAGCAGCGTGAGCAGCGTCGCGATCACGGCGGGGACGCCCTTGCGTCGCATCCACATCGTGACCGGGCCGAAGGCGGAGGCGAAGATGAGCGCGAGGATCAGGGGGATGATGACCAGCGTCACCTGCCGGATGCCCCAGATGAGGCCGGCGACCAGGATGACGACGACGATGATCTGCACGGCGCGTACCGCCAGGCGGCCGAAGCCGTCGGACCACAGACTGCGCGGTGGGGTGGCCTCCGCGTGGGTGATCGCGGACGCGACCGGGTCGCGAGGCGCGGGACGGCGAGAAAAGAGGCCCATGCCACGACGTTAGCGGCACCCTCCGACATCGCCCTGCGGGTTGCGCGTCGACTCTCACGCCCGTAGGCGGCCGGCGGGCCGCGGGGCGGCGCGGCCGGTCGATCAGCGCCCGGGCCCCCCGGGCGACCGATCCGGGAGGACGGGCGCTGCGCCCGCCCCCCGGCATCCGGGATCAGACGAACGCGCTCATTCCGGTGATGTCGCGCCCGAGCAGCAGGGCCTGCACGCTCTCCGTGCCCTCGTAGGTGTGGATGGCCTCGATGTCGGCCATGTGCTGCATGACGCCGTTCTCGAGCAGGATGCCGTTGCCGCCGAGCAGGTCACGGGCGATCGCCGCCACGCGACGCGCGGCGCGGGTGTTGTGGTACTTCGCGAGCGAGGCCTGCGTGGGCCGCAGTCCGCCGGCGGTCTCGAGGTCGGCGAGGCGGCGGCAGTAGAGCTGCATCGCGGTGAGCTCGTCGAGCATCTGCGCGAGACGCTCCTGCACCATCTGGAACTTCGCGAGCGGCTTTCCGAACTGCGTGCGCTCGGTGGCGTAGGTCCGCGCGATCTCGTAGCACGCGGTCGCGTGTCCGAGTGCCGACCAGGCCACGCCGGAGCGGGTGGCGAAGAGCACGACCGACGCGTCTTTGAACGTGCGGGTGCCCGGGAGGACGGCATCCGCGGGCAGGCGGACGTCGTCCATCGCGATGTGGGCCTGATGGATGCCGCGCAGCGACACCTTCCCGGTGATGACGGTGCCCGTGTACCCCGGGGTGTCCTGCTCGACGAGGAAGCAGCGCACGGCGCCGTGGTCGTCGCCGCCCTCGTTCTCGACGCGTGCCCACACGAACGTGATGCCGCCGGACGCGCCGTTGCCGATCCACTTCTTGGTGCCGCGCAGCGTCCAGCCGTCGGCGGTGCGGGTGGCGGTGGTCTCGAGCGACACCGAGTCGGAGCCGTGGTCGGGCTCGGTGAGGGCGAAGGCGCCGAGCACCGTCGCGTCGGCGAGCGGCTTCAGCCACCGGCGTTGCTGCTCGGGGGAGCCGTAGAACGCCAGGGTCCGCAGCGCCAACCCGCCCTGGACCGCGAGGGCGGTCGCGAGCGAACCGTCGTGCCGCGAGATCTCCATGTTGACCAGTCCCGCGGCCAACGGCGACGTGGGCGGGAGGTCGGGGTGCTCGATGCCGTCGGTGAACAGCTCGAGCTCGCCCATGCGGCGCACGAGGTCGAGCGGGTAGGTCGCGGCATCCCACTCGCCCTGCATGCGGGTGCCGACCTCGTCGGCGAACGCCTTCGCGCGATCCCACGCGGCGCGGTCGGCGTCGGGGACGTCGGCGAACACGGCGTAGTAGTCGGTGTCGCGGCGGTCGAGGAGGTCGTAGTGGGCGACGCGCTCGCCGGGGAGCGTACGGGCGTCGGCTTCGGTGGTCATGGTTCCCAGTATCGCGCATCTTGGTACTGAGTGTCACGGTGTGCGGCGTGGGCGGGTCGGGGGCGTCGGCGCGGGCGCGGGCGGAGGCGGGGCGAGGGCGCGGGCGCGCGCGGGGGC
>NZ_JBKBNC010000033.1:0-26846 GCF_046295495.1 Microbacterium sp. | reverse complement strand
GGGCGGCAGCGCGGGTGCCGCGGCGACGGCGATCCCGGCGGTCGCCAGACGCGCGGCCACGGTCTCGAGGTCGTCGGGGTGCACGACCGCGGTGGCGCGCACGTGCGGGGCGTCGGGCGCCCAGGGCGCGCCGCTCGGCAGGACCAGGGCCAGCCCGGCATCCGCGTCGTCGGCGAGGGCGAGCAGCAGCGCCGCGCGCTCGGGATCGGCGGTCTCGATCTCGACGTCCAGGCCGTCGCGGGCCCGCGGACCCAGGGCCTCGCGAAGGGCGCGCACCGCGAGGGCGTCGACCTCCTCACGCGTCGTGACCGCGGGCGCGAGCCAGCCGTGGCGGGCCGCGGTGACGGCATCCGCGGTCTCGATCGGCGCGTCGCTCAGACGCAGCGTCAGACGGGCTCCGCCGGCCTGCGCGCGTCGGCGGGCCCACGCGGCGAGTTCGCGCACGGCGTCGAGCGTCTCGACGACGGGCAGCGGGAGCGCGACACCGGCGCGGAGCCCGCGCAGTCTCGGCTCCTCGAGCAGGCGGGTGAGGACCGCGACGGTCAGGTCGAGGTCGTCGCGCCCCTCGACGATGAGGGTGACGTGGGTGTCGGCGGCGAGCGCGTCGACGAAGAGCGGCAGCAGGCGCTCGGCGGCGAGATCGACGTCGGCGTCGAACGCCCACGGTGACCGCCCCGGAACCGCGTCGGAGACCGTGAGCGAGACGCGCGTCACGTCGTCGCGGGCGACGAGGGCCCGGACGCCGTCGAATCGGCGCCGTGCCCCGCCCTCTCCCCGCACCGCCGGACCGATCAACCGCAGGTCCAGCGAGGCGCCCTCGGCGCTGCGCGCGGCCAGGTCGGCGGTCAGTCGCTCGGGGCGGGCGTCGAGGGCCAGCGCCGCGAGCAGGTCGCGCAGCGCGCGACGCGCGAGGGGGACCGCGGGAGTCGGCAGCAGGGGCGCGACCGCGCCGCCCACCTGCAGGGCCCCGCGCACGAACCACGGCAGTGACGAGGGCACGACCCCCGCGAGGCGGTGCAGGGCGGAGGCCGCGGCCGTGATGCTCTCGGGCCGGACGATGCCGTCCGCCGCGGCGGCGAGGAAGTCGGCGGTCTCGAGGTCGGCCGCGAGGTCGTCGAGACCCGACCCGGCGCTGCGCGACGAGAACGCCGAGACCCGCGCCGCGGCACGGGCGGCGACCTCGGCAGAGAGCGCTGGACCGGTGGCGCGCGGGTCGTTCGTGCTCATGCTCGTCAGCCTAAGCATCGCGCGCGTGCCATCCCGGCGGCCCGCCGCGCAACCCGCGGATCTGCCGCCGACGAACCCGGCGACCCGGGCGCCGCGCGGGGCGGGCACGGCCGTGTGCGCACGGTCCCCCGGCTCCTTCGCTACTGTCGGTGCAGCCCCGACACCGACGGAGATCCGCATGGCCCAGACCTTCACCGACATGCCCCTCGAGCTCCTGCACGAGTACCGCCCGGCCCTTCCCGCCCCCGGCGACCTCGACGCGTTCTGGGACGAGACCCTCGCCGCGGCGCGGGCGGCGGCGGGTCCCACCGTGCTCGCCGACGTCGACGGGCCCGTGCGCGCGCTGCGGGTGCAGGACCTGACCTTCACCGGATTCGACGGCGACGAGATCCGCGGCTGGGTCGTGCGACCCCTCGGCGATGAGGTCCTGCCCGCGGTCGTGGAGTTCATCGGGTACGGCGGCGGGCGCGGCCTCCCCGGCGAGAAGTCCGCCTGGGCCACGGCCGGCTACGTGCACGTCATCATGGACACCCGCGGGCAGGGCTCGACGTGGAGCGTCGGCGAGACGCCCGACCCGCACGGCTCGGCATCCGCGTTCCCGGGTGTGATGACGCGCGGCATCCTCGACCCGCGCGACTACTACTACCGCCGCCTCTACACCGACGCCGTCCGCCTGATCGACGAGGTGCGGAAGATGGATGCCGTCGACCCGGCGCGCATCGCCGTCACCGGCGGCAGCCAGGGCGGCGGACTCGCGATCGCCGCGGCGGCCCTCTCGGGCGGCGCGGTGGCCGCGCTCATGCCCGACGTGCCGTTCCTCGCGGACTTCCCGCGCGCGATCACGCGCACGCCCCTCGCGCCGTTCACCGAGATCACGCGTTTCCTCTCGGTGCACCGCGACGCCGCCGACGACGTGCTGCGCACGCTGTCGTACGTCGACGGCGCGATCCTGGCGCGCCGCATCACCGCGCCCGCCTTCTTCTCGGTCGCCCTCATGGACGACGTGGTGCTGCCCTCGGGGGTCTTCGCGTCGTTCCACGCCCTGGCATCCGAAGACGCCGCCATCGAGGTGTACCCCTACAACGGACACGAGGGTGGCGGCTACCGCCACTTCATGAAGCAGGTGGCCTGGCTCGACGCCCGCTTCGCGCGCTGACCCGGCGGCATCCGCGCTCCGCGTCGGAAGAGGGATCCCGCGGGGGCGGGCCTTCCGTGCCGCCGGCGCGGGCGATCAGGGCCAGACGCTGGGCGCCGGGCGCTTCGTCGAAGGCAGCGCCGAGCCCGCAGCCCAGTCGTGCACCCACTCCTGGATGTCGGGCAGCCCCTCGGGGCGACCGACGGCGGCGAACAGCTCGTCGTGCGGCACCGTCCCCCCGGAGCGTCGCAGGATGCGCGCGCGGATGATCGCGCGGGCGTAGATCTCGCCGCTCACCAGCGCGCGGTGCTCGAGGTACACCGCCCGCTCGTCGTGCCCGATGAGGCGCGTCTCGAGGTCGAAGCGCTGCCCCAGCTCCAGCGACCGCCGGAACGTGATGGTCTCCGCCGCCACCACCGCGTACCACCCCTGCCGCGTCATCGCCGCCAGCAGCCCGGTGCGCGTCAGCAGATCCCAGCGCCCCAGATCGAACAGCGACAGGTAACGGCCGTTGTTCATGTGCCGCAGCAGGTCGATGTCGGTGGGCAGGACCCGGATCCGCATCCGTGCGACCGTGTCGGGGGCGATGGCCCCCTCGCGGCGGAGGCGACGGCGGGCACGCATGAGCACGAGAAGAGTGCGCCAGAGGACGTTCACGAGGGGCGAGCGTAGCGATCCGACCACGGATCGGCGATCCCGTTGTGCGCTCGCGACAATTCCGGCGGCTCAGCGCCGCGACGTGTCGTCGCTCGGCGCCGTCGCGGTGACCGTGGTCCGCTCGGGCGGCCGCGGCGGATAGACCCAGGTCACCAGCACGACCGACACGATCATCAGCAGGAACCACGACGTCAGCTTCGACGCGTCGACCGGATGCCACCCGCCCACCTGCGAGGGGTACAACCACGCCCCCGCGTAGGTGGCGATGTTCTCGGCGAACCAGATGAACAGCGCCACGCCCGCGAAGGCCAGCAGCAGCGGCATCCGGAACGTGCCCCGGAAGAAGCGGAAGTGCATCGTCGTGCGGCCCCACAGCACCACGACCGCCACGATGAGCACCCAGCGGAGGTCGACGATCCAGTGGTGCGAGAAGAAGTTGACGTAGATGAACGCGGCCGCCACCGCCGTGAGCCACCGACGCGGGTAGCGGTCGAATCGCAGGTCGAACAGGCGGTACACGCGCACCATGTAGCTTCCGACCGCGGCGTACATGAAGCCGCTGTACAGGGGCACGCCGCCCAGGCGCAGCACCCCGTCGGCGGCGTACATCCACGACCCGACGTCGGTCTTGAACAGCTCCATCACCGTGCCCACGACGTGGAAGAGCACGACCACGCGCAGTTCGCGCAGCGTCTCGAGGCGGCCGGCCACCATGGCCACCTGGATGAGCACGGCCGCGATCGTCAGGGCGTCGTTGCGCGCGAGGGCCGCATCGTCGGGGTACCAGAGCTTGGCCGCGAGCACGACGACCAGGAACGCGGCGCCGAAGACGCAGGCCCACGCCTGCTTGAGCACGAACACGCCGAACTCCACCGCGCGCGCTCGCACGCCCGTCGTCGGCGCCCCCGCGAGCAGGCGGTGGGCGGCCGCGTCGATGCGCGCCTCCACGGAGGTGAGCGGCTGGCGATCCGGCACCCCGGCATCGTGGCACACGCCGCTCGACGAACGCCCCGATAGCGCATCCGCCCCGGGTCCCCCGCCGATTTCACCTGCGCCCTGCCCGCGCGTAGAGTCACGCCATGACTGCGGAAACCCGAACCGACATCGTCGTCCGTCCGGTGCGTGATGTGGATGCCGAGGCCCTGGGCCGCGTGCACGCCACCTGCTGGCACGAGACCTACGACCACCTCATCAGCAAGGCCGCCCTCGAGGCCGTCTCCCCCCGCCGGATGGCGGAGCTGTGGACCCACTGGGCCTCGCAGGGCGACGACTACCGCATGCACGCCGCCCTCGTCGACGGCGAGATCGTCGGCTTCGTCGGCTCGGGCCCGGCCCGCGACGACGACGCCCCGCGCGAGCGCGAGCTGTACTTCATCTACCTCCTCGACGCCTTCCACGGCACCGGCATCGGCCAGCAGCTCTTCGACGCCGCCGTCGCGGACGGCGAGGGCCTGTACCTGTGGGTGGCCGACGACAACCCGCGCGCCCACCGCTTCTACACGCGCAACGGCTTCGCCCTCGACGGAGCGAGCCAGGTGCAGCCCTTCCTCGGTGAAGAGCTCACCGAGGTGCGTTTCGTCCGCTGACGTGCTGCGCATCTGGGCCCTCGACGGCATCCGGGAGATCACCCCGGGAGATGACCTCGTCTCGGCGATCCTCGACGCCATCGGGGCGGCCCCGGATGAGGAGGGCCGCCTGCGCGACGGCGACATCGTCGTGGTCACCAGCAAGGTCGTCTCCAAGGCCGAGGGCCGTGTCATCCACGCCTCCGATCGTGAAGACGCCATCACGCGCGAGACGGTGCGGCTCGTCGCCTCGCGCACCTCGCCCACCGGGCACCTGACGCGGATCGTCGAGAATCCGCTCGGCATCGTGTCGGCCGCCGCCGGCGTCGACGCGAGCAACACCCCCGAGGGCACCGTGCTGTTGCTGCCGGTCGATCCCGACGCCTCGGCGCGGGCGCTCGCCACGGGCCTGCGCACCGCGACCGGGGCCCACGTGGGCGTGCTCATCACCGACACCCTCGGTCGCGCCTGGCGCGAGGGCCAGACCGATCACGCCATCGGCGCCGGCGGCGTGCACGTGTTCGAAGACCTCCGGGGGACCACGGATGCCGAGGGCCGCCCGCTCGTGGTGACCCTGCCGTGCGTGGCCGACGAGATCGCCGCGGCCACCGACCTCGTCAAGGGCAAGGCCGCGCGCCGCCCCGTGGCGATCGTGCGCGGCCGCGCCGATCTGGTGGGCGACCTCGACCTGCCGGGCGCGCGGTCGATCGTGCGCGACCCCGCGCGCGACATGTTCCGTCAGGGCGCCGACGAGGCGTACGCGGAGGGCTTCGCGGCGGGTCGGGCCGCCGGCGGCTGACCCCGCGGGGCATGCCCCACCGCGGAACGCCCTGTTCACGGCACGCCCCGTTCACGGCGTGCGCTCCCGACCCCCTCGAGCGGGCCGAGAAGGAACAGACGAAGACGCGGTCGCCGGCGTCGACGCCGCGAGACGCCGGCCAGCGGATGCCGCGAGCGGCGAGGGGTCTCCGCAGCCGCGCGGGGCGCTCCGCGGCTGTCAGCGCTGCTTGACGTCGCCGAACAGACGGGCGATCGGAACGAGAACCGCCGGCCGCGCGGCGACCCACGCCGCGGCCATCACGACGAGGGATGCCGCGAAGATCACCAGCCCGGTCGGGTCACTCGTGTACTCACCGGGGTCGACCGAGCCGCGCGCGGCGTACATGTGGTCGAGGTTGCGCAGGGCCCCGGTGGCGAGCACCAGGCCGACGTGCACGACGATGAACGCCACGAAGAAGAGCATGACCGGGAAGTGCACCCTGCGCGCCCACTCGACCGGGTACAGGCGGTTGAGCCGCTCGGCATCCTTCGGCCAGATGCCGGAGAGACGCACCCCGCTGACGATCGCGAGCGGGGCGGCCACGAAGGTGATCGCGAAGTACGACAGCTGCTGCAGGCTGTTGTAGTTCACCCAGCCGTTCTCGGTCGGCCAGTCGAGCGCGGCGTACTGCAGAGCCGCCGAGAGGGCGTTGGGGAAGACCTCCCACGACGTGGGCACGATCCGCATCCACTGCCCGGTGGCCAGGAGCAGGACGACGAAGATCACGCCGTTGGCGACCCACAGGATGTCGATCGCCTGGTGGAACCACAGCGCCAGGCTGATGCGGCGCCTCTTGTTGCGGCGCGGCGACCAGAACGCGGCGGGCCGCTTCTCGCGGCGCACCTGCCACCCGGTGCGGATGATGAACAGCAGGAAGAAGCTGTTGAGGAAGTGGGCCCAGTTCAGCCAGGCGGGCAGCCCCACCGGCGCCCCCTCGGGCAGGGGGTACTCCCCCGGGAAGGCCGCGAGGAACTGCTGCCCCGGCTGCAGCGCGAGCACGAACCGCGCGAGCAGCACGACGATGCCCGCCAGCGCCAGCGCGAAGACGCCCAGCACCGCCGCCGACGCGAGCCACTGCACGGGTGTGTACGCCCCGAGTCGCCTCGGCTGCGCCCGTGTCGCCCGCGGGGCGGATGCCGCCGCACCCGGGTGGACGGTCCGCGGCACGGTGAGGGGCGGGCGCGGGACGCGCGGAGCGGGGGGACCGCCCGTTACGGCCGGGAGCCCCGGGGACGCCGGCGAGGGCGCGGTGGCGGCTGCCGTCGCCCCGACGGCGGGCGGGGCATCGCCGATCTCGGAGGACCGCGCGGAACTCGCGAGATCCGCCGCGGAGGCCCCGGGGTCGGCTCGAGGCTCCGGGTTCGCCTCCTCGATGCGGGCGGAGTCGGCCGCCGGCCACGGCTCACCGCCGGGCTCGCGCGGGAGCCCGCGCCGGATGGAGCCGGCGGTTCCGGGCGAGTCGGCGGCAGCGGGGACGCCGGAGGCCGGTCCGACGCCCGACGCCGTGCGAGCGCCGGATGCGGCGAGGCCATCGGACGCCGCGCGACCGTCGGCGACGACCTCTCCCGAGCCGGAAGCATCAGCGGTCGCACCGGCCGGATCGCCCGACGTCACCGGCGGCGTCGCCGCGGGCGCCGCGGGCCACGGCTCGCCACCGCGGACGCGGGGAAGCCCCTGTCGCCCGAGGGGCGCGGTGCGGTCGTCACCGAGACCCTCGCGCTGTTCCGTGTCTCGTGACGCGGACGCCGCACTCGCGGCCTCGGCCCGCGCGCCGACCGGGTCGGCGACCCCGGCCTGCACCCCGGCATCCGTGTCGTCACCGGGCACGCCGGAGGCCGCGGGCGGCCAGGGCTCCCCACCGGGGACGCGCGGCAGCCCGCGACGCGGGGTGCGGGGTGTGGACGCCATCTACTGTCGGGGCTGATTCCTGTGGGCGTTGAGCGCGCTGATGAGCTGCGGGACGACGGTGAACAGGTCTCCGACGATACCGAAGTCGGCGATGGCGAAGATGGGCGCCTCGGGGTCTTTGTCGACCGCGACGATGGTGGTAGCGGTCTGCATGCCGGCGCGGTGCTGGATCGCGCCCGAGATCCCGAGCGCCACGTACAGCCGCGGCGACACCGACACGCCGGTCTGCCCCACCTGCGCGCTCGCGGGCACGTAGCCCGCGTCGACCGCGGCACGGGAGGCCCCCACCGCGGCTCCCAGCACGTCGGCGAGCTGCTCGACGAGAGCGAAGTCCTCGCGTGAGCCGACCCCTCGCCCGCCCGCCACGACGGTCTTCGCCCCGCGCAGCTCCGGACGCGACGACGGCGCCGTGGTCTCGGAGAAGGCCTCGACGCGCGCCGCGGGGTTCCCGGATGCCGTGACCTCCAGCTCCCGCACCGACAGGGGCTGGGCCGCCGGTCGTCCCTCGACGGCCCCGGGCCGCAGGGTCGCCACGAGCGGGCCGAAGGTGGGGGCTCCGACCACGGTGAAGGCCCCGCCGAACGCGGAATGCCGCGCGACGACGCCGAGGTCGTCGCGGTCGATGCCGACGACGTCGGTCGCGATCGGCACCCGCAGCCGCGCCGCGAGACGGGCCACGGCGTCGCGGGACTCGACGGCGTTGGAGGCGAGCACGAGGTCGGGGCTCTCGAGCGCGACCGCCGCGGCGAGCGCGTCGACGACCGGCACGGTGAGCTCGTCGGAGCCGGTCACGGCGGTGAGCACGCGCGCGGCACCGAGGCCCGCGGCCTCGACGGCGGCGGCCTCGACGAGCTCGGCGGAGGCGGCGACCACCGCGACGGGCTCGCCCACCCCCGCGGCGGCCGTGAGCAGCCCCGGGGCCGACGCGGCGAGCGCGCCCCCGGGGAGCACCTCCAGCAGCACGAGCGCGACGCTCATCACGCCACCCCCTCGGCGACGAGGAAAGCGGCGAGCTTCTCGCCGGCATCGCCCTCGTCGACGATCTTGATCCCCGCGGTGCGCGGCGGCCGCTCGGCCACCGAGAGCATGATGTACCGCGCGACGGCGGGGTCGTCGGCGTCGACGCCGAGGGCGGCGGCATCCACCGTCTCGTACGGCTTCTTCTTGGCCGCCATGATGCCTTTGAACGTCGCGAAGCGTCCCTCGCCGAGCGCCTCGGTGACGGAGACGACGGCCGGCAGGGGCGCCGACACGCACATCGTGCCGGCATCGCTCACCCGGTGGCCCGCGACGGCGGCGTCGGAGATCTCCACGCTCGACAGCGACGTGAGCTGCGGCACCCCGAGCATCTCGGCGACCATCGCGGGCACGACGCCCCCGCCGCCGTCGGTGGAGAGGTTGCCCGTGATGACGAGGTCGAAGCCCACGCGCCGGATCGCGGCGGCGAGCACCTCGGCCGTCAGCAACGCGTCGGCACCGCGCAGCGCGTCGTCGACGACGTGCACGGCGCCGGTCGCCCCCATCGCCAGAGCCTTGCGGATCGTCGCGGTGGCCGACGCCGGCGCCATCGCCACCACGGTGACCTCGGTGCCGGGGTGCGCGTCGGCGTGGGCGAGGGCGACCTCGACGGCGCGCTCGTCGATCTCGTCGAGCACCGCGGCCGAGGCGCCGCGGTCGGTCAGGCCCGTCTCGAGGTCGAGACGGCGCTCCCCCCACGTGTCGGGGACTTCTTTGATCAGCACCACGATCTTCATCGATGCGGCTCCTTCGACGGGGGGACGGATGCCGCAGCCGCGGCGGGACCGGCGGGGTGGGCCCCCGCGGGGTAGCGTGAAACGCGAGGAGGACCGATGACGCGACGACTGCCGGTCGACCCGATCGCCGAGGCCAAGCGCCAGTGGCTGGCGCACGGGTGGGACGACGCCGCCGACGGCATGACGGTCGTGACCTCGGTGATCCGTGCGCACCAGCTGCTCATGGCATCCATCGACCGGGCGCTCAAGCCCTTCGACCTGTCGTTCTCGCGGTTCGAGATGCTGCGGCTGCTCGCCTTCGCGCGGGAGGGGCGGATGCCGATGGCCAGCGCCATCGCGCGCCTGCAGGTGCACCCGACGAGCGTGACGAACACGGTCGACCGCCTCGCGCGCGACGGGTACCTCGCGCGCGAGCCGCACCCCACCGACGGGCGGGCGGCGCTCCTGGTGCTCACCGACGCGGGGCGGCGACGCGTGGAGGAGGCGACCGACGCGCTCAACGCCGTCTTCGCCGACCTGGGCCTCGACGACGACGACGCGACGGCGCTCGTGCGGATCATCGCGCGCTTCCGCAAGGGCGCGGGCGACTTCGCCGATCCCGCACCGGTCCCCGAGCCGCTCTGACCCCGGTCCGCGTGCGGCGACGCCGGACGACGCGGGCCGCGATCGACCGGGGTGGTGCCCGTCGCCTGGTTCATCGGTGCGTGAACGACGGCGACCGCTTCTCGCGGAACGCCGCCATCCCCTCCTTCTGGTCGGCCGTGTCGAAGAGCGCCGCGAACGCCTGGCGCTCGAAACGCACGCCCTCGGCGAGCGTCGATTCGAGGGCCACGTCGAGCGCGGCCTTGGCGGCGTACAGCGCGGGCAGCGGTTTGTCGGCGATCGTGCGGGCCACCGTCTCGGCTTCCTCCAGCAGATCGGCGGCGGGCACCACACGCGACACGAGGCCCGCCCGCTCGGCCTCGGCGGCGTCGATCATGCGGCCGGTCAGCACGATCTCGGCGGCCTTGTAG
This sequence comes from Microbacterium sp., assembly GCF_046295495.1. GTDB lineage: Bacteria > Actinomycetota > Actinomycetes > Actinomycetales > Microbacteriaceae > Microbacterium. The sequence goes on along the minus strand of NZ_JBKBNC010000033.1, from coordinate 16,767 downwards.
TAACCGAGCGCCCGCACGAGACGCTGCGTGCCGCCCATGCCCGGGATGACGCCGAGTTGCACCTCGGGCTGGCCGAACCTCGCGCGATCGGAGGCCAGGATCACGTCGCACATGAGGGCGAGCTCGCACCCGCCGCCCAGCGCGTATCCCGACACCGCCGCGATCACCGGCGTTCGCACGGCGGCGAAGCGCGCCCACGCGCCGAAGTGATCGGTGAGCATCATGTCGAGACCCGACTTCTGCTCCATCTCTTTGATGTCGGCGCCGGCGGCGAAGGCCTTCTCGCTGCCCGTGACGACGATCGCCCCCACGCCCTCGTCGGCGTCGAAGGCCTCGGCGGCGGCGACGACCTCGGTCATCGTGCGGGTGTTCAGCGCGTTGAGCGCCTCGGGGCGGTCGAGGGTGATCCACCCGACGCGACCCCGCTGCTCGACGCGGATCGTCTGGTATCCGGCATCCTGATCGGTCATTTCACTCCTGTCGTGACGGTGCGGACGAGCCCGTCCCGGCATGCTCGCACGCGCCCCCGACATCCGCCCAGGGGGTTCCCCCTCCGCGGGGCGACCCCGCGGCCGGGAGTGCCGCGAGCCGCCGAACAGACCCTCTTCCGCCGAGATCACCCCCCTTTGCCGCGGATCGCCGGTCTTCTCGGCACACGGGTGCGACTTCGCGTCGGGTCCGCGACACGCGACCCGCGGGTGCGCCGCTCACGCCGCGAGCACCTTGCGGCCGATGAGGAGACGCATGATCTCGTTGGTGCCCTCGAGGATCTGGTGCACGCGCAGGTCGCGCACGACCTTCTCGATGCCGTAGTCCCGCAGGTAGCCGTAGCCGCCGTGCAGCTGCAGCGCCTCGTTGGCCACGCGGAAGCCCACGTCGGTCGCGAAGCGCTTCGCCATCGCGCAGCGCGTCGCCGCATCGGGCGCCTGCGCGTCGAGCGCATGAGCCGCGTCACGCACGAGCAGACGCGCGGCGTCGAGCTCGGTCGCCATGTCGGCCACGGCGAAGATGACCGACTGCTTCTCGCTCAGGGCCTCACCGAAGGTGAAGCGTTCGTGCACGTAGGCGACCGCCCGGTCGAGGGCCCAGCGCGCCCCTCCGAGCGAGCAGGTGGCGATGTTGAGCCGGCCGCCGTTCAGGGCGTTCATCGCGATCGAGAACCCGCGTCCCTCGCCGCCGAGCAGATTCTCCGCGGGCACGCGCACCTGGTCGAGGATGACGGGACGGGTGGGCTGGGCGTTCCACCCCATCTTCTTCTCTCTGGGCCCGAACGACAGCCCCTCGGCGTCGGCGGGCACGAGGAAGGCGCTGATGCCGCGCGCCCCCGGCTCGCCCGTGCGCGCCATGACGACGTACACCGAGGCCTCGCCGGCGCCCGAGATGAACTGCTTCACACCCGTGAGCACGTAGGTGTCGCCGTGGCGGATGGCCGAGGTGGTGATCGCCGCTGCGTCCGACCCCGCGCCGGGCTCGGTGAGGCAATAGGCCCCGAGATCGGCCATGGCGACCAGGCTCGGCAGCCACCGCTCGCGCTGGGCGGCCGTGCCGTACGCATCGATCATCCACGCGACCATGTTGTGGATGGTGATGTAGGCCGTGACGGCAGGGTCGCCGTAGGCGAGCTCCTCGAAGATCGCCACGGCGTCGGCCCGACTCAACCCGGCCCCGCCCACGTCGTCGGCGACGCAGACGCCGCCGAGCCCCAACTCCCCGGCGCGGCGCAGCACGTCGCGGGGGAAGTGCTCCTCGGCATCCCACTCGAGGGTGTGCGGGGCGAACTCGGCCGCGGTGAAGTCGCGGACGGCCTCGAGGATGGCGTCGCGCTCGTCCGCCGACAGGGTGCTGGCGGAGGGGGCGTCGAGCGCGGGGGCAGGGGTGGTGTCCATGCGGCTCTCCTTCGTGGGGCGACGGCGTCGTCGCGCCCGGCCAGATTACCTGGACGTCCTATTATTAATAGGGGTACTGACTAAGCGGATGCCACCCCGAAAAGCGCTCCGACCGCGTAGGTGGCGGCGAGCGCGAGCGCCCCGCCGATCACGGTGCGCACGATCGCCCGGCCTCGGCGGGCCCCGCCGATCCACGCGGCGAGATACCCCGTCACCGCCAGCGCGATCAACACGGCGGCGAAGGTCGCCCCCACCCGCACCTCGACCGGCGTGAACAGGATCGTCAGCATCGGCAGGATCGCGCCGATCGTGAAGGCCACCGCGGAGGCGAGGGCCGCCGCCCACGGGCTCACGACGTCGTCGGCGTCGATGTGCAGCTCGACCGCGAGGTGGGCGCGGAGGGCGTCGGATGCCGTCAGCTCGGTCGCGACGCGGGTCGCGGTCTCGCGCGACAGCCCCTGCGCCTCGTAGAGCCCCACGAGCTCCGCGAGCTCGGCCTCGGGGTCGTCGGCGATCTCGCGGCGCTCCCTCTGGATGAGCGCGTGCTCGCTGTCGCGCTGGCTCGACACCGACACGTACTCCCCCAGCGCCATCGAGATCGCGCCGCCGACGAGGGCGGCGAGGCCGGCGATGAGCACGGGCCCCGTCTGCGTCGTGGCCCCCGCGACGCCGACCACCACCGCCGCGGTCGAGACGATGCCGTCGTTGGCTCCGAGCACTCCCGCGCGCAACCAGTTGAGGCGCTGGGACAGGCCCTGGCGGTGCGGTTCGTCGGCGTGCACGCCGTTCGCGGTGCTCATGTCGCTCACGGTAGACCCCGATGTCGACGCGGGGTGGCGACGCCGCCCGAGCGATCGACGTTCGCCCCTCGTTCACTCGTCCGTCACCGCCGCGCGCGAGACTCACCGCGGCGCCGCCCCGCGGCATCCCCGTGCACGCCCCCGCGACGCACGCGTACCCCAGCACCCGAGGACACAGCCATGCCTTCGCCCTTCCTCCGACGCGCGGTCACCGTGACCGCGACGACGGCGGCCGTCTGCGCGCTCGCCCTGTCGAGCGCGACCGCCGCCTCCGCCGCCCTCGTCGCCGATCCCGTGCGCGACGCCCCCGCGGGCTCCGCGGTGAGCCTTCGCCCCCTCGGCACGTACGAGACCGGGGTGTTCGACCAGTCGGCCGCCGAGATCGTGCACGCCTACAAGAACCGCCTGTTCGTGGTCAACGCGCAGGCCGGCTCCGTCGAGGTGCTCGACAACCGCAACCCGGCCGCTCCCACGAAGCTCTACGACATCACGGGGACGGGAGTGGCGAACTCGCTCGCGGTGCGCGCCGACGGCCTCGGTGTCATCGCCCTCGAGGCGACCGGGAAGACCGCCCCCGGGCGCCTGGTGTTCTTCGACGCCGACGCGGCCGAGGCCACCGTGCTGGGAGAGGTGACCGTGGGCGCCCTGCCCGACATGGTCACGATCACCGACGACGGTACCGCTGCGGTCGTCGCCAACGAGGGCGAGCCGGCCGACGACTTCTCGACCGACCCCGAGGGATCGGTCGGCATCGTCGCCCTCCCCGCCGGCAAGGCCGCGCCGAGCCAGAGCGCCGTGCGCACCGCGGGCTTCTCGGCCTTCGAGGAGGGCGGATCGAAGACGCTCGACCCGGCCGTGCGCGTGTTCGGTCCCGACGTCACCGCCCCCGACCAGGGTGACACCCCGCTCGCCGCCAACCGCGTGAGCCGCAACCTCGAGCCCGAGTACGTCGCCCTCGCCGGCGGCACGGCGTACGTCACGCTGCAGGAGGCGAACGCCCTCGCCGTCGTCGACCTCGCCTCGGCTGAGGTCACCGGCATCCGTCCCCTGGGCTTCAAGGACTACGGCGTCGAGACGCTCGACGCGAGCGACCGCGACCCCGAGGACGCCCCCACCTTCACCGAGAAGAGCCACCCGGGCCTGTTCGGGATGTACATGCCCGATGGCATCCAGGCGTTCGAGGCCGAGGGCGAGACCTACCTCGTCACGGCCAACGAGGGCGACGGACGCGAGTGGGGCGACTACAACGACACCGCCCGCGTGAAGGACCTCGGCGATGACGGCCTCGCGCCGGTCTGCGACGACAGCCCGCTCGCGGGCTCCCTCGACGACGCCGACCTCGGGCGCCTCAACGTCGCCACCGACATGGGCCTGAACGACGACGGCACCTGCTACTCCGAGCTGTACACCTTCGGCGGTCGTGGCTTCTCGGTGTGGAACACCGCCGGCGAGCAGGTCTTCGACTCCGGCGCCGACTTCGAGCGCATCACGCACGAGGCGAACCCCGATTTCTTCAACTCCAACCACTCCGAGTCGAACCTCGAGGGCCGCAGCGACGACAAGGGCCCCGAGCCCGAGAGCCTCGCGATCGGTCAGGTCGACGGTCGCACCTACGCCTTCATCGGCCTCGAGCGCGTGGGCGGCGTGATGACGTACGACATCACCGACCCCGAGGACGCGACCTACGCCGGATACGTCAACAACCGCGACTTCTCGGTGTCGGTCGAAGACGAGCTGACCGGCGACGACACCACCGACCGTGAGCTGCTGTCGAGCGCCGGCGACCTCGGCCCCGAGGGCGTCGAGTTCATCCCCGCCGCCTCCTCCCCCACGGGGCGGCCCCTCGTGGCCGTCGGCAACGAGGTGTCGGGCACGACGACCGTCTTCGCGGTCGACAACCCGAACGTGAAGGACATCGACATCCTCGCGCTGAACGACTTCCACGGCCGTCTCGAAGCCGGATCGCAGGGCGAGGCCGGTGCGGCCGTGATCGCCGGGACGGTGAAGGCCAAGGAGGCCGCCAACCCGAACACGCTGTTCGTCTCGGCCGGCGACAACATCGGCGCCTCGACGTTCACCTCGCTGATCCAGGACGACTCCCCCACGATCGACACCCTCCTCGACGCCGGCCTCGACGTCTCGGCCGTGGGCAACCACGAGTTCGACCGCGGCTTCGCCGACCTGACCGATCGCGTGCTCCCCGAGTACGGCGGCGGACAGTACGGACTCGGCGCCAACGTGTACAAGAAGGGCACGAAGGAGCCCGTGCTCGACGAGTACGCGGTCGAGGACGTCGACGGTGTGCGCGTGGCCTTCATCGGCACCGTCACCCCCGACACGGCCACCATGGTCGACCCGGCCGGCATCGCCGACCTCGAGTTCGGCGACCAGCTCGAGGCCGCGAACCGCGTGGCCGACGAGATCACCGCGCAGGACCTCGCCGACGTCATCGTGCTGCTGACGCACTCGGGGGCAGCGACCTCGGACGACTGCACCGCCCTCGCCGCCGACCAGGCCGGCTTCGGCGACCTCGCCGTCAACGCCTCGCCCGAGATCGACGCGATCGTCTCGGCCCACACGCACCAGACGTACGCGTGCGATGTGCCGGTGGCCGGCACCGACCGCACCCGCCCGGTGATCCAGGCCTCGGAGTACGGCAAGGCGATGGGTCAGCTCTCGCTGCGCTGGGACACGCGCACCGAGTCGCTGGCATCCGTCTCCGGCACCACGTTCCCCCTCGCAGGGGCGTTCGCCCCGGACGCCGCGATCGAGGCGAAGGTGGCCGAGTACGTCGCCCAGGCCGACGTCATCGGCGCGAAGCCGGTCGGCGAGATCAGCGGCGACATCCTGCGCGGGGGCACGCCGTCGGGCGCCGACCGCGGCGTGGAGTCGTCGATGGGCAACTGGGTCGCCGACGTGTACCTGTGGGCCACCTCGCAGAACCCGACCTACCCCGGCACGACGGCCCAGATCGCGCTGATGAACCCGGGCGGCCTGCGCGCCGATCTGTTGAAGGGCGACGACGGCGTGGTCACCTACAAGGAGGCAGCCCTGGTGCAGCCGTTCGCCAACACCCTGGTGACGGTCACGCTGACGGGTGAGCAGCTCCGCGGCATCCTGAACGAGCAGTGGAAGGCCACGGGCGATCGCCCGAAGCTGCACCTCGGCGTGTCCGACGGCTTCACCTACACCTACACGCAGGATGCCGCGAACCCCCGCGTGGGCTCGGTCGTCTCGATGTCGTACCAGGGTCGACCGGTCACCGACGCCGACACGTTCACGGTCGTGACCAACTCGTTCCTCGCGAACGGCGGGGACGGCTTCCCGACCTTCGCCTCGGGCACCGACCGCACCGACACCGGCCAGATCGACCTCGACGCGACGCTCGCGTACTTCGAGGCCACGCCGCTGGTCGACCCGGCCCCGCTCGGGCGCGCGGCGCTGTCGACGGGTGAGAACCCCGAGCCCGGTCAGCCCGGCGAGCAGCCGGGTCAGCCCGGCGAGCAGCCCGCGCCCGGCGAGCCCGGCGAGCAGCCCGCGCCCGGCGAGCCCGGCGCCCAGCCCGGTCAGCCCGGCACCCAGCCCGGTCGGCCCGCGGGCAACCCCGGCGGCGACCTCGCGAACACCGGCGTCGAAGCCCCCTGGGGCATCGCCCTCGCGGGCGGCTTCCTCGTGGTCGCGGGCGGTCTCGCCTTCGCCCTGCGCAAGCGTCGCACCGTCTGACGACCGACACCGGGACGGCCCTCACCCTCACGGGTGGGGGCCGTCCCTTTGCGCGTGAGGGGTCGAGAAGTTTCGCCCAGCCGGGCGCGGGGCGACGACTCGCGGTCGCTCACGCATAAGGGGACCCGGGGCGCGCGACCTCGCGGCCGATAACCTGTGCGGCATGACCTCGTCCCGCACCACCGGCCCGGCGACCGCCCGCGGCGGCTCACCCGGGCCGACGTTCTGGGTCTTCGCCGTCACCGGCGTGATCGCGATGATCGTGGCCTGGGTGTGGTTCGGGATGGCGTTCGAAGAGGAGATGAGCGACCAGCCGAAAGCGACTGCCGCGGGCACGACCATGGCCGGCTTCGGGGCGAGTCTGGGCGTCCCGCCCCTCGTGTTCGCGCACGTGGTCGGCGTCGTCATCCTGGGGCTCACGGCGTTCCCCGGGCGCCGCCGCACCGCTCCCGTGTGGGCCTGGGCCGTGGCGAGCGTCGCGGTCGCGTCGATCATCGGCCTGCTCGTGGCCGAATGGCTCTACGGCGGCCGGCTCTTCCTGATGGGCGTCGACGGCGATACGGGATAGGTGCCCTGACCTCGCCGGGAGCGGGTGTCGCCGACGTTCACCTCCGTGGCGCAGGGTGCCGCGGGGCCGGGTCAGTACCGCCGCAACAGGGCCGCGAGGGCCTGGCCGCCGCCGATGCACATCGTCACCACGGCGTACTCGAGGTCGCGGCGCTGCAGGTCGAGGGCGGCGCGCACGGTGAGGATCGCCCCGGTCGCGCCCACCGGGTGACCCAGCGCGATCGCGCCGCCGTAGGGATTGACCTTCGCCGGGTCCAGGCCCGCATCGCGGATCACCGCGAGCGTCTGGGCCGCGAACGCCTCGTTCAGCTCGACCACGTCGACGTCGGCGGGCGTGAGACCCGTCTGCTCCCACAGTCGCTGCAGCGCGATCACGGGGGCGTAGCCCATGATCTCGGGGTCGACGCCCGCGGTCGTGACGGCCTCGAGCGTCGCCAGGCCCGTGAGCCCCCGCTCGCGCACGTCGTCCTCGCGCATCAGCACGGTGGCGGCGGCCCCGTCGTTGATCCCCGAGGAGTTGCCGGCGGTGACCGACCCGTCCTTCTCGAAGGCCGGCCGCAGTCCCGCCAGGGCCTGCATGGTCGTTCCGGGGCGCGGGTGCTCGTCGACCGACACCTCGACCGGGCGCCGGCCGCCGGTCGTCACGGGCACGATCTCCTCCGCGAACGCCGCGCGCGCGGCATCCGTGGCCGCCCTGTGCTGGCTCTCGACGGCGAAGGCGTCCTGCTCCTCGCGCGAGACGGAGTACCGGGATGCCACGACCTCGGCCGTCGTCCCCATGTGCCGACCGCTGAAGGGGTCGGTGAGGATCGCGAGAGTGCCGTCGAGGAGGGTCCGGTCGCCGAGGCGGGCGTTGCCGCGGGCGCCGTACTCGAGGAAAGGCGTGCGCGACATGCTCTCGTCGCCGCCCGCGACGACCACGTCGACGCCGCCCCAGCGCAGCTCCTGAGCGCCCGACCAGATCGCCTGCAGGCCGGAGCCGCAGAGGCGGTTGACCGTGAACGCCGGAACCCGGGTCGGCAGCCCCGCGGCGAGGGCGACGCGGCGGGCGTTGTAGGCGTCGGGGCCGTTCTGGGCGATGCAGCCCATCACGACCTCGTCGACGGCGTCCTTCTCGACCCCGGCGCGATCCAGAGCCGCCTCGACCGCGACGGCGCCGAGCTCGTACGCGTCGATGCCCGAGAGCGATCCGCCGAACGAGCCGATGGGCGTGCGCGCGCCCGAGACGATGACGATCCGCGGCTCGGACATCAGCCCGCCGCCTCCTCGGGCCGCTCCTGCGTCTCGACCTCGGCCGCATCCGGGACGTATCCATCGACGTGCCGTTCGTCGGGCCCGACGTACTCCGAGAGGGGACGGATCAGGGCGTTCGCGGCCTGCTGCTCGCGGATGTGCGCCGTCCAACCGGTCACGCGTGCCGCGACGAACAGCGGGGTGAAGGTGAGGGTGTCGAAGCCCATGAGGTCGTACGCCGGACCGGAGGGGTAGTCGAGGTTCGGGTAGATGCCCTTCCGCTCGACGAACTGCGCCTCGAGGGCGTCGTACAGCGCGGCGACGTCGGGACGGTCGTAGAGCGCGACCAGGGTGTCGAGGGCGGCCTTCATCGTGGGCACGCGCGAGTCGCCGCGCTTGTAGACGCGGTGGCCGAAGCCCATGATCTTGCGCTTCTCGGCGAGCGCCGCGTCGAGCCACGGGCCGACGTCCTCGGCCGAGCCGATCTCGGTGAACACGTGCAGCACGGCCTCGTTCGCGCCGCCGTGGAGCGGCCCCTTCAGCGCCCCGATCGCGCCCGTGACCGCGGAGTACAGGTCGCTGAGGGTCGACGCGATCACGCGCGCGGTGAAGGTCGAGGCGTTGAAGGAGTGCTCGGCGTACAGGATCATCGAGCCGTTGAACGCGTCGACGACGACGGGGTCGGCCTCCTCGCCGAACGTCATCCACAGGAAGTTCGCCGCGTAGTCGAGGTCGTCGCGGGGCTCGATGAGCTCCTGGCCGCGGCGGCGGCGCTGGCCGTACGCGACCACGGCGGGCAGCTGCGCCCACAGGCGGATGCTGCGCTCGAGGTTCTCTTCGGGGGTGCCCACGGCATCCATCACGTTCGAGATCCCCGCCGTCTCGCGCGCGCCGATCAGGCTCACGGCGGTGCGCACCTCGTCCATCGGGTGGGCCGTGGTGGGCAGCAGGTCGATCGCGGCGCGGACGTCGGCGGTCAGCGCCCGGTGCTCGCGCTCGGTGCGGCGCAGGGCGGCGAGCTGCTCGGCATCCGGCAGCTCCCCGTTCCACAGCAGAGACGCCACCGCCTCGAACGGCTGGGTCGCGGCGAGTTCCTGCACGGGGTATCCGCGGTAGAGCAGGCTGTTGGTCTCGGGGTTGACCTTGCTGATGGCGGTCTCGTCGACCGTGACGCCGGCGAGGCCCTTCTTGATGTCGGTCATCGTCTCTCCCTTGAGTCGTGCGTGCGGTGTCGTGCGAGCGCCGGCGCGGCGTCAGCGCTCGACGGTGAAGTCGAACACGTCGGCATCGAAGCGCGTGTAGCCCTCGTAGTCGATGAGGTCGTACAGGTCGGCGCGGTGCTGCATCTCGCCGAGCCGGTCGCGCAGGTGTCCCTCGGATGCCAGGGAATCCAGGCCCCGACCGGCCGCTCCCATCGCCAGGCGCAGCAGCGACACCGGCCAGATGACGAGGTTCACGCCGGCGTCCTGCAGCTGACGCGTCGAGAAGAGTTCGCTCTTTCCGAACTCGGTCATGTTGGCCAGGATCGGCACGTCGAGCGCGGTGCGCATCGCCTCGAACTCGCCGAGGTCGCGCATCGCCTCGGGGAAGATCGCGTCGGCGCCCGCGTCGACCAGGGCCTTCGCGCGGTCGATCGCGGCATCCAGGCCCTCGACGGCGCGCACGTCGGTGCGGGCCATGATCAGGAAGTCCGGGTCGCGGCGGGCGTCGACGGCGGCGCGGATGCGCTTGATCGCGGTGTCGGCGTCCACGACGCTCTTGCCGTCGAGGTGTCCGCAGCGCTTCGGGTTGACCTGGTCCTCGATGTGGGTGCCCGAAAGTCCCGCGTCTTCGAGCGTCTGGATCGTGCGGGCGACGTTCATCGGCTCGCCGAAACCGGTGTCGGCGTCGATGATCGCCGGTAGGTCCGTCATGCGCGCGATCTGCTGCCCCCGGCCCGCGACCTCGGTGAGGGTCGTGAGGCCGATGTCGGGCAGACCGAGGTCGGCCGAGATGACGGCTCCCGAGATGTAGACGCCGTCGAATCCCTTGCGCTCGATGAGCCGGGCCGACAGCGGGTTGAAGGCCCCCGGCATCCGCACGAGTTCTCCGGATGCCAGCTTCTCGCGCAGCGCGCGACGCTTCTGCTGCGGCGTGGTCTGGGCGTACAGCATCAGAACAGCCCCTTGGGCGCCGGCGCGAGCGCGAGTACGCCGGGCTTCGCGACGATCGTGAGCTGCATGACCTCGGCGGGGGTCAGTTCGGGCAGACGCTGCACGAGTTCGAGGAACCGCTCGATCTCCTCGGCGAGCAGCACCGGCTCGGCCAGCAGGCGGAACTTGCGCACGTAGTCCTCGCGGGCGAAGGGCCGGGCGCCCAGGGGGTGGGCGTCGGCGACGGCGATCTCGTCCTCGACGGTGGAGCCGTCGGTCAGGGTGATCACGACGCGGCCGCCGAAGGCCTTCTCGTTCGGATCCTCGGAGTGGTAGCGGCGCGTCCACTCGGCATCCTCGGCCGTGGTGATCTTGTGCCACAGCTCGACCGTGTCGGCGCGGCCCGCGCGCTCGGGCGCGTACGAGTCGACGTGGTGCCAGGCTCCGTCCTGCAGGGCGACGGCGAAGATGTACGGAATCGAGTGGTCGAGCGTCTCGCGCGAGGCCGTCGGGTCGTACTTCTGCGGGTCGTTCGCCCCCGAGCCGATCACGTAGTGCGTGTGGTGGCTGGTGTGCAGCACGATGGATGCCACGTGGGCCGGGTCGCGCAGCTCGGGGCGCGCGGCGCCGAGGCGACGGGCGAGGTCGATCCACGCCTGCGCCTGGTACTCGGCCGAGTGCTCCTTCGTGTACGAGCCGAGGATGCCGCGCTTGCTCTCGCCCTCGCCCGGCAGGGGCACGTCGTACGAGGCGTCGGGGCCGTCGAGCATCCAGGCGATCACGCCGTCCTCGCCCTCGTAGATGGGCGAAGGGCTGGTCTCGCCGCGCATCGCGCGGTCCACGGCCTCGATCGCCATCTTCCCGGCGAAGGCGGGGGCGTGCGCCTTCCACGTCGAGATCTCGCCCTTGCGCGACTGGCGGGTGGCGGTGGTGGTGTGCAGGGCCTGGCCGATGGCCTGGTAGATGGTCTCCTGATCGAGGTCGAGCAGGGTGCCGATCCCGGCCGCAGCCGACGGGCCGAGGTGGGCGACGTGGTCGATCTTGTGCCGGTGCAGCGAGATCGCCCGCACGAGGTCGATCTGGATCTCGTACGCCGTCGCAAGGGCGCGCACGAGGGCGGCGCCGTCTTTGCCGGTGTGCTGGGCCACCGCGAGGACGGGCGGGATGTTGTCGCCCGGGTGCGAGTAGTCGGCGGCGAGGAAGGTGTCGTGGTAGTCGAGCTCGCGCACGGCGACGCCGTTCGCCCAGGCCGCCCACTCGGGGCTCGATCGACGCTCGAGCGCGCAGCCGAACACCGTGGCGCCGGATCCGCCGATCGACACCGCGTGGTCGAGGGCCTGCTGGCGCGCGGCGCTCACCGGCTGCCGGGTGAGGGAGGCCGCGGCCACGGCGGCGTTGTCGATGAGGCGGTTGACGATCATGTCGACCACGTCGTCGTCGACCGGGACCGCGTCGACCGCGACGCGCGCGAGCGCCCAGGCGAGCTGGCCCTCGCGGGCGAGGTTCTCATCGCTACGGTGCACGCGCACGTGGTGGGTGATCGTCATGAGGGGTCCTCCGTGAGGGCTTCGAGGATGGTGGTGAGGGCGTTGTGCAGGTGCACGTGGGTGGCGTGCGCGGCGAGTTCGGGGTCGCCGTCTCCGATCGCTCGGGCGATCAGTTCATGCTCTCGCGCCGAGGCGGCGAGGCGGAGGGGGTTGTCGCGCGCCATCCGGCGCACCCGCACGAGGTGGGTGCGCACGCCGCGCAGCGCCGAGGAGAGGTAGGGATTGTCGACCGCCGCATCGATGGCGGCGTCGAAGCGGGCGATGAGGGCGTAGTAGGCATCGGCATCCGTGGTGTCGACGCGCGCCAATTCGTCGGCCAGCGCCGAGAGCGGGCGCCGGTCGCCGCGCCGGGCCGCCAGTCGCGCCGCCTCCGTTTCGAGCGCGCGGCGCAGATCGAACAGCGCGCGGATGTCGTCGGCGTCGATCCCGGCGACGACCGTGACCCGCGCCGACGCCTGGGCCACGAGGCCGTCGGTCGCGAGGCGGCGCAGCGCCTCGCGCAGCGGGGTGCGGCTGACGCCGAGGCGGGTCGACTGCTCGACCTCGCCGAGGACGGTCCCGGGCGCGAGGACACCGGTCTGGATCTCGTCGAGAAGGGTCGCGTAGGCGCGCTCACCTGCTCGCATCGCCCACCTCCTCGTCGCCCCCATCAGTGTATGCACTGAGACGAGAAGGCGCACGGTGATCACGCGGATGACCGCCTTGCGTATACAGAGATTCGCCGCAATCACCTCTCGCATTGCGGCGTTCACCCTGCCACACTGAGCGCATGCTCGTCACGACCATGAACGATGTCCCCGGCCGCCAGATCGTCGAGGTGTACGGCGAGGTGACCGGCCTGACCGTGCGCGCCCGCAACATCGGCGTGCAGTTCGGCGCCGGACTCAAGTCGATCTTCGGCGGCGAGCTGCAGGGCCTCACGCAGCAGCTGCAGGAGAGCCGCGACGAGGCCAAGCAGCGCCTCGTCGAGCAGGCCCAGGCCCTCGGGGCGGATGCCGTCATCGCGATGCGGTTCGACACGAGCGAGGTGGCGCAGAACTTCCAGGAGGTCGTCGCCTACGGCACCGCGGTCAAACTCGGCTAGCACCCCTCCCGCTCGAGGCGTCGAGGATCGTCGCCGGGCAGGTTCCGCGGCGACGAACGTGACTCCTCATGCGAGGTGCGCGGATCGCCGGTCAGCTTCGGCCCCACGACTCCAGCGTCGAGGGGATGGATGCCAGGGTGCTCAGCGCCGCGTCGCGGTCGGCGCGGGCGAGGGTGAGCCCGGCCACCACGAGCGCGGCGCAGACCGCGGCGAGGGCGTCCACGGCATCCGAGGTCAGGTCGGGGCGACGATCGGCGACCGCGGCACGGATCGCCGCGCGCATCTCGGCGGCGTAGTCCGAGACGAGGGTTCGCACCTCGGCGTCGTCGCTCGCGAGGGGCGACGATCCGGCGTTCAGCAGCAGGCAGCCGAGCCGGGCGCGCGGGGTGTCGGTGGCGATCCCCGCGCGCATCTCGTCGACGTAAGCCTCGAGCGCGCCGGGGTCTCCCCCGCCGAGCGGACGGAGGCGGGTGCGCACGACATCGTCGAGGTAGGCGGAGAGCACGGCGTCGAAGAGGCCGCGCTTGCTGCCGAAGGCGTTGTACAGGCTCGAGCGCGTGAGGCCCGTCGCCTCTTCGAGTTCGACGATGCCCGCCTCGGCATAGCCGCGGCGCCAGAAGACGTCGCGCGCGGCGTCGACGACGACGGAGCGCTCGAAGCTCGGCATCCTGCCCATGGTCTTTCCTCTCCTGCGTCACGCGCTGTCCGCCGGCGCGACCGGTCGCGGCGCGGCCGGCCCCTCGACGGACTCCAGGGCCTTCGGGGTTGCATCCGCAGGCTCGAGGTCTATATTAGACCGGTCGTTACAAAATAACCACAGGAGGCATTCCATGCGCGCAGTCATCCACCACGAGTTCGGCGAGCCCGCCGACGTCCTCGGCGTCGAAGAGGTCGAGACCCCGACCCCCGGCCCCGGCGAGGTGCGCCTGCGCGTGCTCCTGTCGCCCATCCACAACCACGACCTGTGGACCATCCGCGGCACCTACGGCTTCACGCCCGACCTTCCCGCCCACGCCGGCACGGAGGCGGTCGGCGTCATCGAGGAGCTCGGCGACGGCGTCGAGGGCCTGACCGTCGGCCAGCGCGTCGCCACCGGCGGCACCTTCGGCGTGTGGGCCGAGCAGGTCGTCACGAAGGCCGCGGGCCTGATCCCCGTCGCCGAGGGCCTGTCCGACGAGGTCGCCTCGCAGCTGGTGTCGATGCCCTTCAGCGCCATCAGCCTGCTGCACTCGCTCGACCTGAAGGCCGGCGACTGGATCGTGCAGAACACCGCCAACGGCGCCGTCGGCCGCATGGTCGCGCAGATCGCCGCGGCCCGCGGCATCCGCGTGATCGGCCTCGTTCGCCGCCGGAGCGCGGTCGACGAGCTCGCCGCGCAGGGCATCGACGACGTCGTGTCGACCGACTCCGCCGACTGGCGCGAGAAGGCTCTCGCCCTTGCCGACGGCGCGCGGATCGTCGCGGGCGTCGACTCCGTCGGCGGCTCGGCCAGCAACGACGTGCTGTCGCTGCTGAGCGAGAACGGCACCCTCGTGATCTTCGGCTCGATGGGCGCGGGCAAGCTCGAGCTCTCGGCCGGTGACATCATCTTCCGCCAGGCCACGGTCAAGGGTTTCTGGGGCAGCGTCGTGAGCAGGACGATGGATGCCGACACCCGCGGCGCCCTCTTCGGCGAGCTGTCGCGCTACCTCGCCGACGGCACCGTGACCCTCCCCGTCGCCGCCACCTACGGCCTCGACGAGATCGTCGACGCGGTCGCCGCGAGCGACTCCCCCCGCGTGGGCAAGGTGCTGCTGCGCCCGTGAGAGTGTGACGCCGCGGGGGCCTTGGGGTCCCGCGGCGCCCGGGGGCTGGCGCGAGGCTCATCGAGTGTCCAAAACACCCGGACAAAATTTCAGAACGTCCGGGTGTTTTGGACACTCACCGGCGGGAAGCGCGGGGAACGGCGGGAACCGCGCGCGGCAGCGGGACCCGCGGGACAGGGCGCAGGTTTCAGGCGCCGGGTAGCTCCCGCAGCGCCTTCTCGAGCGCGTCGATCGCGGGGCGCTGACCCTTCACGAGGGCCTCGCGCGCGGCATCCAGGTTCATCCACTCGACGCGGTCGACCTCGGGGAACGAAGCCGTCTTGCCGGAGCGGGGCGGCCACGGCATCTCGAACGTGCCGAACGTGAAGGCGGATGCCGTGAACCCGGCCCCGTCGCCGGCGAACACCACGACCTTCTTGCCGCTCGAGTACGCGAACGTGCCGAGCTCGGCCCACTCCACGGTGGGCGGTTCGACCCCGAGCTCTTCCCGGAACTCGCGGTGGGCGGCATCCAGAGCACTCTCCGTGTCGGGGTCGAACTCCCCCTTGGGGATCGACCATGCCGCCGCATCCTTCTTGGCCCAGAACGGCCCACCCATGTGCGCGATGAGCACCTGGGGCGCGGGGGTGATCCGGTACAGCAGCAATCCCGCGCTCCAGGCGACCATCAGGACACCGCGGCCGGCACCCGGTTCGCCTCGTCGGCGATGATGTCGGCGCGCTTGCGGAACGTGCGAGCCGACACCCGGTCGAGGGCGATCTGGCCGCGCATCTTCTCGGCCTTCTCGTACAGCGACGGACCGCCGAAGCTGGTGAGGACCTTCACGATCACCGGCAGCAGCTCGATCATGAAGAACAGCGCGGCGATGAGGTAGTGCGCCCAGCGCAGCGCCGGCTCGCGTTCGGACAGGCGCTCGAGGGCCGTGATCTGGCTGAGCAGACCCACCGCGGCGGCGTTGCCGTCGGCCACCGACGACGACCGGGCGTTATAGGCGGCCAGGGCCGACTCGTACTGCTGGCGCGCCGCGGGCAGCTGGTCTTCGGCCTGCTGCTTGTTCTGGTCGGCGGAGGATGCCGCGGCCTCGGCGCCGGCGGAGTTCGCGGCGGCCAGGGTCGACTGCGCCTGCTGCAGCTGGGTCGAGAGCGCGTCGTAGGCCGACTGCGCCTGGGCGAGTTGCGCCTGGGCGGCGTCGCTGCTCGCGCCGTCTCCGGCGACCCCGGTGCAGCCGGGGACGGTGCCGGCGCCCTGACCGGTGAGCTCGCACTGGTACACCGCGCGCGCCTGATCGATCACGGTCTGCTGCGCGGCGAGCTGCTGCGTCAGCTGGTCGACGGTCTGCTGCGCCGCGGCCGACTCCGCCGAGGTCGACGAGGTCCCCGTCACGATGCCGGTCGCGGCTTGGTTCTCGAGCGCCGACACCTGGGCGCTCGCGGCGTCGAGGGCCTGCTTCTCGGGGCCGCCGGTCACGGCATCCTGATCGGTCAGCGCCTGGGTGACGTTGGTCGCGTTGACCTCTCGGGCGATGTCGTTCTGGAACACCTGCAGCACGAGCGGCTCGGCGACGACGATGCCGATCAGCGCCGCCATGATCACGCGCGGGAAGGCGAGACCGAGCAGCCGGAAGACGTTCTTCGTCGAGCGCATCGTGGAGGTGAGGAAGCGGTCGAGGTTGAAGATGATGAGACCCCACACGATCGCGAGGGGGATCGCGAGCAGGATGCTCACGCGCACGCCGGTGAGCAGCGCGAACATCATCGACAGCGCCGAGACCAGTGCGGTCCCGGCGAGCACGAGGAACATCTGCACGAAGCGCGGAACCTCCTCGGGCACCTCGTCGAGCACGTCGTTGTCGGCGCCGCCGAGCACGGCCATGCGCCGGATCAGCGACAGGCGCGGGCGACGCGGGTCGTGCCGGCGCAGCCGCGGCGGTCGGGGGCCGGGGGTCACGGGCGCGGCGGCCGGAACCTCGCCGACCTCGCGGGCTTCGTCG
>NZ_JBKBNC010000032.1:0-29717 GCF_046295495.1 Microbacterium sp. | reverse complement strand
CGGGGGGGCCGCGGCGTCGGGGGGCGCGGGCGCGGGCGGCCGCGGAGCCGGGAGGGCCCGCGGCTGGACGCGCGCCGCCGTGCCGGCCGAGCGCCGCGGGAGGGTCGCCCCGGGTCAGGCGTGCAGGGCCTCGTTCAGGGTCACGCCGACACCGGCGCGGGCCGACGCCTCGACGGCGCCCGTGAGGGAATTGCGGCGGAACAGGATGCCGTTGCGGCCCGACAGCTCGCCGGCCTTGACCGTCTCGTCGCCGACGCGCACCTTGGTGCCCGCGGTGACGTAGAGGCCGGCCTCGACGACGCAGTCGTCGCCGAGGGAGATGCCGATGCCGGCGTTCGCGCCCAGGAGCGTGCGCGCGCCGATCGACACGCGGTGCGTGCCTCCGCCCGACAGGGTGCCCATGATCGAGGCGCCGCCGCCGATGTCGGTGCCGTCGCCGATCACGACGCCCTGCGACACGCGCCCCTCGATCATCGAGGAGCCGAGCGTTCCGGCGTTGAAGTTGACGAAGCCCTCGTGCATGACCGTCGTGCCGGGGGAGAGGTGTGCGCCCAGCCGCACGCGCGAGGCGTCGGCGATGCGCACGCCCGCGGGCAGCACGTAGTCGGTGAGACGCGGGAACTTGTCGAGCCCCTGCAGCTGGATGCCGTGGCGCTTCAGCTGGGGGAGCAGACGCGCCGCGGCCTCGGGGTGCATCGGGCCCGCGGTGGTCCACGCGACGTTGGGGAGGTGCGCGAAGATCCCGTCGAGGTTGATGTCGTTGGGGCGCACGAGCAGGTGCGACAGCGCGTGCAGGCGCAGGTAGGCGTCGACCGTGGAGGCCGGAGCCGCGTCGGCGTCGATTTCGAGCGAGACGGTCTCGACGACCACGTCACGGCGCTCGTCCGGCCCCGCGGAAGCTTCGAGGGCTGCGATTTCGGCGGACGGGTCGAGCGAGGACCCCCGCTGCGGGGCCGGGAACCAGGCGTCGAGCACGGTCCCGTCGGTGGTACGTGTGGAGAGGCCGGCAGCGCTGATGCGTCGTTCGTTGCTCACGAGCCCAGGCTACCGGCGAGAGCGCGTGTGAAAGGATCGGGGCATGGCCGCGCTCGACCTCACCTCCTCTTCCGTCGACCTCACGCGGGTCATCTGCGACATCCACAGCGAGTCCGACGACGAGACCGCGCTGGCCGATGCCATCGAGGCCGCCGTCTCGGCCTACGACCACCTCGAGGTGATCCGCGACGGTGACACGATCGTCGCCCGCACGAACCTCGGTCGCCCGCGTCGCGTGGTGATCGCGGGGCACATCGACACCGTGCCCGTGAACCGCAACCTGCCGGTCGAGGACCGCGAGATCGACGGCGAGGCGTTCCTGTGGGGCCGCGGCACGGTCGACATGAAGGCCGGCGTCGCGGTGCAGCTGAAGCTCGCCGCCGAGCTCGTCGCCCCCTCGGCCGACATCACGTGGATGTGGTACGACCACGAGGAGGTCGACTCGGCGCTGAACGGGCTCGGCCGCCTCTCGCGCAACCGCCCCGACCTGTTCGCGGGCGACTTCGCCATCCTCGGCGAACCGAGCAACGGCGAGGTCGAGGGGGGATGCAACGGCACCCTTCGCGCGCTCGTGCGCACCGAGGGCGTGCGCGCGCACAGTGCCCGTTCGTGGATCGGCGAGAACGCGATCCACAAGGCCGCCCCCATCCTCGCGCGCCTGGCGGAGTACCGCGCGCGTGAGATCGAGGTCGACGGCCTCCTCTACCGCGAGGGTCTGAACGCCGTGCGCATCGTCGGCGGGGTGGCGGGCAACGTCATCCCCGACGCGTGCGAGGTCGAGGTCAACTACCGCTTCGCACCGAGCCGCGACGCCGCCGCTGCCGCCCGCGTCGTGCACGACGTGTTCACCGGCTTCGAGGTCGAGATCGTCGATGTCGCCGAGGGCGCCCGCCCCGGTCTCGACGCCGAGCTGGCGAGGGAATTCGTGGATGCCGTGGGCGCCACGCCCCAGCCCAAATACGGCTGGACCGACGTGGCGCGGTTCTCCGCCCTCGGCATCCCCGCGGTCAATTACGGCCCCGGCGACCCGCACCTCGCCCACCACGACGAGGAACGCGTGCCGGTCGCTCAGATCGAGGCCGTCGAGCGGGGTCTGCGCGCCTGGCTGAGCGGGTCGTGACGACCGAGGCCCCGGCATCCTCACCCGTTCGCGGGTGGGAGCGCCTGCCGGTGGCGGCGCGCATCGCGCTCATCTACGTCGCCGCCCGCCTGGTGACGACGGCGTTCTTCCTCCTGGCCTCGGCGCTGTCGGGCCCGGGCTCGCGCTACGGCGTCGCTCCCTCGCTGACGGAGTTGGCGCTGGGGTGGGACGCGCAGTGGTACTGGTTGGCAGCCGTATCGGGGTATCCCGCCGATCTGCCGATCACGACGACGGGTCACATCGCCGAGAACGCCTGGGCGTTCATGCCGGTTTACGCGTACCTCTCCGCGGGCCTCGGCACCGTGCTGGGGTCGTGGGCAGCGGGGGCGGTGACGATCTCGCTGGCCGCGGGGTACGGTGCGAGCCTGCTCCTGTACTCCCTGCTGCGCGAGCGCATCGGGGCATCCGCGGCGATGTGGGCGGTGGTGTTCTTCGCCAGCGGACCGCTCGCGGCGCTGTTCCAGGTGGGCTACGCCGAATCGCTGTTCCTCTTCCTCCTGTTCGCGGCGCTGCGGTGCGTGCAGAAGCGGCGGTGGGGCTGGCTCTACCTGCTCGTACCCGCGATGGGCTTCACGCGCCCCGGCATCCTGGCGTTCGCCCTGTTCCTCGGGCTCTACGGCATCCATCGCTTCCTGCTGCGGCGCAGCGAGGGGCTCCCGACGAGGGAGGTCGTGCACATCGTGGCGCTCGGCGCCCTCGCGGTCGTCGTCGGATTCGCCTGGCAGGTCATCGCGGGGCTCGTCACCGGCGATCCCGGTGCATACCTGGCGACCGAGCTCGCCTGGCGTCGTAACTGGGTCGCCGACGGCAGCGGGGCGTTCGTGCCGGTCGAGGGCTGGGTGCAGGCGGCGGGGTTCTGGTTCGCGCAGTGGGGGCTCGGCGCGGTGGCGGGGTACATCGCCCTGGCGGTGCTGATCGGCGCGGTCGCTGCCGCGCTCCTGGCGCTGCCGCAGGTGCGCTCGCTCGGCGTCGAGGTGCGCCTGTGGTCGGCGAGCTACCTGATCTACCTGTTGCTGGTGTTCTTCCCGCAGTCGAGCATCTTCCGGCTTCTGCTGCCGATCTCACCCCTGTGGGGCGCTCTGGCGGTCCCGCGCTCGCGCGTATGGCGCCTCGGCGTGCTGGCGTTCGCGCTGATCGGGCAGTGGTGGTGGATCTACAACATGTACGCCCTGGGCAACACGTTCTGGCAGATCCCCTGAGCACGGTGGGAATTCCCGCTCGGGTGCTCATCGTTTCCCGAGCGCGCGGCGCGCCTGACGTGGCACGGTTCATCGGGCGGGCGCGCCGACACACTAAACTACTTCTCAGACCAACGAGGAAAAGGGGGCCGCGATGGCAGCCATGAAGCCGCGTACCGGCGACGGACCGATGGAGGCCGTGAAGGAGGGCCGGTTGATCATCGTGCGTGTGCCGCTCGAGGGTGGCGGGCGTCTCGTCGTTTCGGTGAACGATGCCGAGGCGAAAGAACTCTACGACGTGCTCGGTGGAGTCGTCGGCGCCGCCTGACGACCATCAACGCACGAAGGCCGGTCCCCGCGGGGGCCGGCCTTCTTCGTGCACGCGGGGTCGTCGCGTCGACCGCGACTGTCAGTCGGTGGGGCGCGTCGTCAGCTGCAACAGGCCCTCGCCGGTCGTCGACAGGGCGCCGATGACCGCGGGCGAGGTCTGCACCTCTTGGATGAGCGAGCGATAGGCGGTCGTGACGGCGTCGCGACGAACGGGGTCGGCCACCGCCCCGTTCGCGAGCACGCGGGGGATCAGCACCGTTCCGCCGGCGCGCACCAGACGCAGCCCGTACTCGACGTACTCGAGGATGCCCTCGGGGTCGGCATCGATGAAGACGATGTCGTACGAGGCCTCGTTCATGCGGGGGAGCACGTCGGACGCCCGCCCGGTGATGAAGCGGGCGCGGGCGGCGGGGATGCGCGCGTCGACGAAGGCTGCGCGAGCGGCGCCGAGGTGTTCGGGTTCGCTGTCGATGGTGGTGATCGTCGCGCGCGGCGAACCGTGCAGCAGCCACAGGCCCGAGACGCCGCCGCCCGTTCCGACCTCGACGATGTTGAGGGCACGGGATGCCGCGGAGATGACGGCCGCTTGCGCGCCGACCGCGGGGCTCACGGGCGCGGCTCCGAGCTCGAGTGCGTGCGCCCGGGCTCGAGCGATGTGCTCGGGTTCGACCGTCGACTCCTGCACGAACCGCTCGTTCGCTTGCTGACCGCTCACGTGGACCTCCTCGACTCAGGCTAGACGGCCCGGCGGCGCTGGACCCCCAGGCGCGGCCGGTAATCTGGACCCATGTTCTTCGGGCTCACGATCGAGAAGCTGATGCTGATCGGCGTGATCGCCGCGGTCCTGGTGGGCCCGGAGCGACTGCCCCGCTACGCGGAGGCACTCGCCAAGTTCACCAAGCGCGCGAAAGAGACGATGCAGGGCGCCCGGACGCGCATGCGCGACGAGATGGGCCCCGAGTTCGACGACGTCGACTGGAAGAAGTTGGATCCGCGGCAGTACGACCCGCGTCGCATCATCCGTGAGGCGCTCCTGGACGACACCCCCACGGCCACCATGCGCGCCGCCGGAGCGGCCGCCCTCGCCGCGCGCGAGAAGACGACCGTGCCGCCCTTCGTGGCCGGCGAGCGTCCGCCCTTCGACGACGAAGCGACCTGAGGCACTCCTCGCGCAGACACCTCGCGGTGCAGCCCGCCGCGGACGCGCTGAGGCCGATGCGGTGTCGGCTCAGACGCTCAGCGGCAGCGACCTGCCCGCGAGCCCGCGGGGGCGCACGGCCAGGGCCGCGGCGGCCGCGTCGATCGCCTGCGCGGCGGGGTCGTCGGGGCTCGAGAGCACGACCGGGCGGCCGTCGTCACCGCCGGTGCGCAGCGCCGTGCTGAGCGGGACGGATGCCAGAAGCGGCACGTCGACCCCGTCGCTCGAGAGGGCGCGGGCCACCTCTGTGCCTCCGCCCGCACCGAACAGGTCGAGCACCGAGCCGTCGGGCAGGGTCATCGCCGCCATGTTCTCGATCACGCCGATGGGGCGCTGACCCGCCTGCCGAGCGACGAGACCCGAACGAACGGCGACGTCGGCGGCCGCGGCCTGCGGGGTCGTGACGACCAGCACCTCGGCGTGGGGGAGGAGCTGCCCCACCGAGATGGCGACGTCTCCGGTCCCGGGCGGCATGTCGAGCAGGAGGACGTCAAGATCGCCGAAGAACACGTCGGTGAGGAACTGCTGCACGGTGCGGTGCAGCATCGGTCCGCGCCAGGCCACCGCGCCCGCGGCATCCTCTCCGGGGCGGCGCAGGAACATGCCGATCGAGATGACCTTCACGCCGTAGGCGACGGGAGGCAGGATCAGGTCGTCGAGTCGCGTCGGGGCCGGGGGAAGGCCGTCGGCGTCGACGAGGCCGAGGAGACCGGGGATGGAGAACCCGTGCACGTCGGCGTCGACCAGGCCCACGCGCAGACCCCGGGCCGCCAGGGCGACGGCGAGGTTCGCGGTGACGGTCGACTTGCCGACGCCGCCCTTGCCGCTCGTGACGGCGATCACGCGGGTGAGGGAATCGGGGCCGAAGGGCATCTCTCGTTTCGCGCGGCTCCCGCGGAGCTTGTCGGTCAAAGCCTTGCGCTCGTCGGGCGACATCACGCCCACGCGCACGTCGACCGCGTCGATGCCGCCGACAGAGGCGGCGGCCTCCCTCACCTCGCGCTCGATGCGGTCGGCGGCGGGGCAGCCGACGATCGTGAGGGCGATGCCCACCTCGGCGACGGTGCCGCGCACCGAGATCTCACGCAGCATGTCGAGCTCGCCGAGGGGACGCCGCAGCTCGGGATCGGTGACGGCGGCGACGGCGGTGCGCACGCGGTCGGCGAGCGCGTCGGTCACGGTGTCGCTCGCGGTGTCGTCCGCGGCGTCGCTCGCGGGGAGTCGACGCGTCGGGCGTCGTTGCGGCCGGCGTCGGCGCGGGTGACGTCACCGCGGCCGACGTCACCGCGGCCGACCTCACCGCGGGGGGAGTCGCCGTGCGCGCTGTCGCCGTTCTCGTCGAGACGTTCGAGGACCGCCTTGAGCTCGGTGCGCAGGGTGTCCTTCGTGATGACCTCGTCGGTCAGGTCGCGCACGGCCATGCGCAAGGCGACGATCTCGCGGGCGAGGTACTCGGTGTCGGCGAGGTTGCGCTCGGCGCGCTGACGGTCCTGCTCGATCTGCACGCGGTCGCGGTCGTCCTGTCGGTTCTGCGCCAGCAGGATCAGGGGCGCGGCGTACGACGCCTGCAGCGAGAGCACGAGCGTCAGGGCGGTGAAGCCGATGGCGGCGGAGTCGAAACGCAACTCGTCGGGCGCGAGCGAATTCCACCCCATCCACAGCACGCAGAAGAGCGTCAGCGACAACAGGAACGTGGGCGTCCCCATGGCGCGTGCCACCCACTCGGTGAAGCGGCCGAAGCGGTCACGCGAAGGCTGCGGGGCGCGCGGGGCGAGGACGCCGCTGCGTCCGCGGGGCGCGTCGAGGGCGGGCTGCCGGTTGTTGCGGGCCATCAGCGCCTCCTCGGGGTCTGCGGGATCTGGGGGATGCTCTGGGTGGCGAGCGGTCTGACCGAGGTCGGGGGTTTCGGATCGTCGCTGTCGTGCGTGCGCCAGTCGTCGGGCAGCAGGTAGTCGAGCACGTCGTCGACGCTCACGCAGCCCACGAGGCGGTGCGCCTGGTCGACGACGGGCAGCGAGACGAGGTTGTAGCTCGCGAGGAGGCGTGCCACCTCGGCGGCCGTGGCGTCGGCGGGCACCGGCTCGAGCGTGTCGTCGATGATCGCGCCGAGGCGCTCGTGCGGCGGGTAGCGCAGCATGCGCTGGAAGTGCACGGTGCCGAGCAGGCGTCCGGTGGGCGTCTCGTACGGGGGCAGCGTGATGAACACGGATGCCGCGAGGGCGGGGTGCAGCTCGTGGCGGCGGATGAGGGCCAGGGCCTCGGCCACCGTGGCATCCGCCGACAGCACGATGGGTTCGGGGGTCATGAGACCGCCGGCGGTGTCGGGGCCGTACTGCAGGAGGGCGCGGACGTCGTCTGCCTCCTCCGGCTCCATGAGTTCGAGCAGCTGCTCGGAGCGCGACTCGGGCAACTGACCCAGCAGGTCGGCCGCGTCGTCGGGCTCCATGGCATCCAGGATGTCGGCGGCGCGCTCGTCGCCGAGCTGCTCGAGGATGTGCACCTGCTCGTCTTCGGGCATCTCCTCGAGGGCGTCGGCCAGGCGGTCGTCGCTCAGCTCCTCGGCGACCTCGATCAGGCGTTCCTCGGGCAGGTCGAGCAGCGTGTTGGCGAGGTCGGCGGGCTTGAGCTCGGAGTAGGTGGCGACGAGCTGCTCGGCGGACTGCGCCTCGCCCGGCGTCTGGTTCTCGCGCACCTCGCCCCAGGCGGCGAACGTCGTCGCGCCCTTCGCGAACGGGGAGGCGCTCGTGCGGGGGCGGCGCAGGAACAGCTGCCCCACGTCCCACTCGCCGAGCCGGTTGCGCTCGATAGCGACGTCTTCGATCACGGCGCTGCCGGAACCGTCGACGAGACGCACGCGACGACCGAGCATCTCGGCCATGACGCGAACCTCACCGCCGCGCTGCTGGAAGCGGCGCACGTTGATGAGACCGGTCGTGATGACCTGACCGGCCTGGATGGAGGTGACGCGCCCGATGGACACGAACACATGTCGGCGCCCGGGGATCTCGACGACGAGGCCCACGACGCGCGGCGCGGCCGACGCGCGGTAGATCACCACGACGTCGCGCACCTTGCCCAGACGGTCTCCCGCCGGGTCGAACACCGTGCAGCCCGCCAAGCGGGCGACGAAAACCCTCTGCGTGCTCACCGGTCCAGCGTAGTCCGCCCCTCCTCGGCAACGCCTCGGGAACGGTCAGGCGCGCGTGACAGGATGGTGAAATGAGTATGTTCGCGCAGCGCCCGGGTGCCGGGCGCGACGAGGTCGGCGAGAAGATCGCCTCGTTTCCGACGTACGAGCAGGCGCAGAAGGCCGTCTCGTCTCTGATCGCCGGTGAGGTGCCCGCGCGCGACATCGCGATCGTCGGTTCGGGTCTGCGCTCGATCGAACGCATCACCGGCCGGCTCGGCTACGCCACGGCCGCCCGCTCGGGGGCGCTGAACGGCCTGATGCTCGGCCTGCTGTTCGCGTTCATCTTCGTGCTCGGGATGCCGACCGTACAGATCTCGGCCTTCATCGGCGTGCTGCTGGTCGGTATGGCCCTCGGCATGATCCTGAGCCTCGGCACCTACTCGATCGTGCGTCGCCGTCGCGATTTCGCCTCGGTCATGCAGGTCGCGGCCGATCACTACGACGTCTGCGTCGCGCCCTCCAGCGTGCAGAAGGCCCGGGGGATCGTGGGTCCCGCCGGGGGTGCCGCGCGCACCGTCGTCTCGCGCCCCGCACCCGACGACACCGCCCCGCCGCAGTACGGCGAGCGCGTGACCCCCGGGTCGCACGCCCCGTCCGCTCCCGCTCGTCCGGCCGGACCGACGGCGGCACCCGCCCCCGGCGGGATCGACGACGAGCCGCCCCGCTACGGGGAGCGCATCGCGCCCCGGCCGCCGCTGCCCGAGACGCCGCCGCGAGACGAACCCGCTCCGCACGACGGCTCGAGCGCGGGCGACGGCTCCCGCGACAGTTCGGGCTCGACCGATGGCTCGGCCCCGACCGAGCGGTGAGCGCCGAGCCGGTCCGCATCCCGGTCGCCCTCCCCGCCGGGCCCACGGGGGTGTCGGGACTCTGGTCGCCCGCCCCGAAGCCCGCGGCGACGGTCGCGCTCGCGCACGGTGCCGGTGCCGGCATGGAGCACCCGTTCCTCGCCGGTCTCGCCGAGGCGTTGCACGGAGAGGGTGTGTCGGTGCTGCGTTTCGTCTTCCCCTACGTCGAGGCCGGACGACGGATGCCGGGCCCCGCCGCCCACGCCGTGGCGACGTGGAGCGGCGTGCAGGCGTGGCTGGCCGCGGCGGCTCCGGGGGCGTACGCCGCGGTGGGCAAGTCGTACGGCGGGCGCATGGCATCCGTCGCCGCCGCCGAGGGGAGGATCGCACCGGGCCGGCTCGTGTACCTCGGCTACCCGCTGCACCCGCCGGGCCGGCCCGACAAGCCGCGCGCTGCGCACCTGCCCGCGATCGCCGTGTCGCAGCTGTTCGTGGAGGGTGAGAACGACCCCTTCATCGACCCGCGGTCGCAGTTCGACGAGGTGATCGCGTCGTGCCGGGACGCGCGCGTGCAGTGGGTCGCCGACGGCAACCACTCGTTCGAGGTCAAGGGTGCGAAACGTCCGGCAGAAGAGATCGGTGCGGGGCTGGCGCCGGTGGTCGCGGGGTTCGTCCGCGGTTCGTGACGGCGCGCGAGGCGCCCGCACCGCCGCTGTTACGGGGTGCCACGCCGTGCCGGGACGTCGTCCTGACGTGCGGCGCTGACGTGCCGTGCTGATGCGCCGTGCTGATGCGCGTCGCCCGTGCGACCGCGGTGACGGCACCGGCCGCGCGGGTCAGCGCCCGGCGGCGTAGCCCTGCGCGCCGCGGGGATTGGCGGCAGCCCACAGCAGTCCGTCGGCGTCGCGACCCACGGCGCTGACCCTCCCGAGAGTCCAGTCGCCGGCCCGGCGCACGCGGTGCCCGCGTGCCTCGAGGGCCGAGATCACGTCGTCGCCGAGGCGGTCTTCCACCACCGCCCCCGCGGGCGACCACGTGCGCGGCCAGAACGAGTCGGCCAGGGCCGTGGTGTGCAGCGTCGGCGCGTCGATGGCCTGCTGGGGCGAGTACCCGCCGACGAGTATGCGCAGCAGCACGGGCACCTGCCACTGATCCTGCTGATCACCGCCGGGGGAGCCGATCGCCGTGACCTCGTCGCCGCGCGTGAGCATCGTGGGCGTGAGGGTGGTGCGCGGTCGACGTCCCGGAACGAGGGATGCCGGATGCCCCGGCACCAGCCAGGTCATCTGCAGACGCGTGCCCAGGCAGAAGCCGAGCGAGGGCACCGTCGGCGACGACTGCAGCCATCCGCCCGACGGCGTCGCCGAGACGACGTTGCCCCAGCGGTCGATGACGTCGAGGTGGCATGTGTCGCCGCGGGTGCGTCCCGAGCGGTCGACCGTGGGCTCGCCGGTGGACCCCTCTGCGGCGCGCCCCTCGGTGCGCAGGGGCGGGATCACGGGTTCCCGGCCGTCGGGGGATCCGGGGCGCAGGTCGGCCGAGGCGGCGGGCCCGATCAGCTCCCGACGGGCGGCGACGTAGGCGTCGGCGAGCAGGGTCTCCACGTCGAACGCCTCGCCGGTGTCGGCGGCCCACCCGTCGCCGAACCACGCGTCGCGGTCGGCGTAGGCCAGCTTCTGCGCCTCGAGCAGCCGGTGCGCGCCCTCGGGCGACGCGGGATCCAGGCGATCGTCGTCGGCGTCGTCGAGCAGCCGCAGCGTGTGCAGCATGGCGGGGCCCTGCGACCACGCGCCGGCCTTGAACACGCGCCATCCGCGGAACGACGTCGACACCGCAGCCTCGTACCCCGCCCGCCACGAGAGGTCGGCGGTATCCAGGATGCCGGGATGCTCCGCGCCGTCGGAGTGCCGGTGCGGTCGTCGTGCGAACGCCGCCGCCTCGGGCAGCACCTCGGTCATCCACCGCTCGCGCGCGGCCTCGATGCGCGACGCTCGATCGGGCGCGCCGGTGCCGGCCTCGACGAGGGAGTCGAGCACGTCGGCCCACGCCGGGTTGCGTACGAGGGTGTCGGGCGCGGGCGGCGAGCCGGCCGGCATCCACTGCTGCGCGGAAGACGGCCAGTGCTCGCGGAAGAGGTCGGCGACGCGCGCGATCGTTGCGGCGGCACCGGCGACCAGCGGATGGCCGTCGCGGGCGTAGCCCACGGCGAAGGCGAGCACGTCGGCGAGCTCCCACGTGCCGTGGTCGCGCAACAGCAGGAGCCACGCATCGATCCCGCCGGGGACGGTGGCGGCCAGGCCCCCGGCGCCCGGGACGAGGTCGAGCCCGCGGGCGCGGAAGTGCGCGATGCTCGCCCCGGCGGGGGCGGGGCCCTGCCCCATCAGCACCGTGGGCTCGGTCGCGCCCCCGGGGCGGACGAGGGCGACGAGATCGCCCCCGGGGCCGTTCAGGTGCGGCTCGACGATGTGCAGCACGAAGGCTGCGGCCGCGGCGGCGTCGAACGCGGTGCCGCCGCGCTCGAGCACCGCCTGGGCGGTCGCCGTGGCCGTCCAGTGCGTCGACGCCGACATGCCGAACGTTCCCCGGAGGGTCGGTCGGGTGGTGAAGGATGCCGCCGGCGTGAACGTCACCGCGACAACCGGGCGATCCACTCCTCGACCTCGTCGGCCGTGCGGGGGATGCCCGCCGACAGGTTGACCGGGCCGTCGGCCGTCATGACGATGTCGTCCTCGATGCGCGCGCCGATTCCGCGGTACTCCTCGGGGACGGTAAGGTCGTCGATCTGGAAGTACAGGCCGGGTTCGATCGTGAACACCATCCCGGGCTCGAGCAGACCGTCGTAGTACATGTCGCGTCGCGCCTGGGCGCAGTCGTGCACGTCGATACCGAGGTGGTGGCTCGTGCCGTGCACCATGTAGCGACGGTGCTGGCCGCCCGCATCGGCATCCAGGGCCTCTTCGGCCGTCACCGGAACGAGGCCCCACTCGGCGACGCGGGCCGCGATGACCTCCATGGCGGCCTCGTGCAGGCGCCGGAACGGAACGCCCACCTCGGCCGCGGCGAACGAGGCGTCGGCGGCCTCGCGCACGGTTTCGTAGATGCGTCGCTGGATGTCGGTGAAGGTGCCCGACACGGGCAGGGTGCGCGTGATGTCGGCGGTGTAGAGGCTGTCGACCTCGACGCCGGCGTCGACGAGGATGAGGTCGCCGGGGGTGACCTGGCCGTCGTTGCGCGTCCAGTGCAGGTAGCAGGCGTGCGGGCCGGAGGCGGCGATCGTGTCGTAGCCGACGCTGTTGCCGTCGGAACGCGCGCGCTGGTGGAACACGCCCTCGACCACGCGCTCGCCGCGGGGGTGCTCGATGATGCGGGGGAGTTCGGCGACGATGTCGTCGAAGCCGCGCCCGGTCACCTCGACCGCGAGGGCGAGCTGTGCCAGTTCGTACTCGTCTTTGACCAGGCGCAGTTCCGAGACGAAGCGCGTGACCGCGTCGTCGACGCCGACCGTGCGGTCGTCGTCGCCCTCGGCGAAGTCGTCGAGATGCGCGGTCGCGAGACCCAGGTCGGCGGCCACGCCGTCGAGGGCGGGGCGGGGACCGATCCAGAACTCGCCGATCGTGGCATCCGAGTAGAACTCCGCCGTGGTGCGGTCGGCGCGCTCGCGGAAGTAGAGCACGGCTTCGTGTCCGTCGTCGCGCGGCTCGAAGACGAGCACGGCGTCGGGTTCGGCGTCGCTGCCCCAGCCGGTGAGGTGCGAGAACGCGGAGTGGGCGCGGAAGGGATAGTCGGTGTCGTTGCTGCGCTGCTTGAGGCCGCCGGCGGGGATCACGACGCGCTGGCCGGGGAAGGCCTGCGAGACGCGCGCGCGACGGCGCGCGGCCCACGCGGCCTGCTCGCGGGCCTCGGGCAGCACGGCGGGGCGCTCGGCCCAGCCCGTGGAGATCGTGTCGAGGAAGCCGCGGGGGAACGGCGCCTTGCGGTTGCTGGGGGCGTCGAGCGGCTGGGCCTCGCCCGCCTGCGGTTCCGCGGTGGGGGACTCGGCGGTGGGGGCTTCGGCGGTCTGCGCGGTCGTGTCACTGGTCGAGGGGGCGTCCATCCCTCCAGTCTCGCACCGGTCGGCGGACGGTGCACGGATGCCGCGCGCGTGTGGGATCGCGTGGGGAAGACGGGCTCGTCGTCGCGGTGGTCCGGTCCTTTCCGCGGGGCGGGGACCGGGGGCGGGGAGGGGGCGGTGCGGGTCAGCCGCCGGTGCGCTCGAGCTGCACGACGATCGGTCGGTGGTCGCTGCCCGAGCCGTCGAGCGATCGCATCACGACCGAGCCCGACACCGTCCAGTCGGGCGTCGCCATGACGTGGTCGATCGGTGCACCCAGCAGCGCCGGAGCATCGGTGGGCCAGGTGCCCACCCCGCCGTTGCCGCTCTCCGACGCCGCGTCATGACAGCGGCCGAGGGTGCCGCCGTCGACGCCCATGCCCGTCATGTGGTCGAGGGTCGCGTTGAAGTCGCCCGCGAGGATGACGTTGTCGGTCGCGCACTGGTCGGCGAGCCACTGCAGGTCGCTGCGCCACTGCGGCATGTACTCCTCGCGCGGGGCGACGGCGTGAGCGGCCACGATGATCGGGCCGTCGCCCGAGGTCGGCATCGCCACGGCGCTCGGCACGGTCGAGGTGTTGCTGGAGCCGTCGAGAGAGGATTGGATCACGGAGTAGTCGCCGAGCTCGGGCCGGATCAGCACGGTGGTGGAGGTGGCATCCCACCCGGTGATGCCGTACTCGCCGTACTCCGCGTGGTGCGCCCACATCGGCTGGCCCATGTCGCGCATCATCTCGGCCACCTGGGCGCCCGTGTCGATCGTCGTCTCGGGCAGGGTCACGACGTCGGCCTGCATGCCCACGGCGAACTGCGCGATCGACTCGGCCGAGGTGGCGGAGCCGGCAGTGTTCCACGTCATGACGCGCAGGCTGGTCTCGGTCTTCGCCGGGAGCGCTTCGGTGCCCAGCCCCCGCTGCGTGAGGAGGGCGACGTTCACGCCGGCCGAGACGCCGAGGATCAGCGCCAGCACGAGCGCCAGCGCGCGGATCGGGCGGATGAGCGCGAACAGCAGCATCAACAGGGTCGCGGCGACGAGGGCTCCGGCCAGCGGCGCGCGGAACGAGATGATCTGCGCGAGCGGGAACGTGCGCTCGAGGCCGAAGGCCGACGGCCACGTGAGCACCGCGGCGCCCGCCGCGACGGCGAGCGCGACCAGGAGTCCGAGCAGTCGACGCACGCACCCGACCCTAAGCGAGCCGTCTGAGAGATCCACGGATGCCGGCCGGGTGGCGGCCGTGCGTCGTGCGCGTAACGCGGCGCCGGGGTGCGCGCGACCTCCGGTCCCGGGTCGGGCGCGGCGCTCGAGCCCGCCGGCACCCTGTGCGCCGCCCGCGTCGTCGCGACGCGGGGCGCTACGCTCGACGGGTGCCGCGTGATCGTCGTTTCGAAGGACCGAGCGATCTGCACCTGCACTCCTCGCACTCCGACGGCACCGAGCCGCCCGCCCAGGTGATGGCCGCGGCGCACCGGCACGGCATCCGCACCGCCGCCCTGACCGACCACGACACCACGTCGGGCTGGGCCGAAGCGGCCGACGCGGCCACGTCTCTCGGCATGACGTTCGTGCCGGGCATGGAGTTTTCGGCCCGCCACCGCTGGCGCAGCGTGCACCTGCTGGCCTACCTCGTCGACCCCGACGACGCGGGCCTGCGGGCGATGACCGATCGCATCCGCTCCTCGCGCCTGGACCGCGCGCAGATCATGGCCGAGCGCATCTCGCACGACTACGACATCGCGTGGGACGACATCGTCGCCCAGACCAGCGACGGAGCCACGGTCGGGCGACCGCACATCGCGGATGCCCTGGTGGCGCGGGGGATCGTCGCCGATCGCACCGAGGCCTTCGCCGGCATCCTGCATCCCGCGGGCGACTACTACGTGGCGCTCTACGCCCCCGATCCGGTGACCGCCGTGGAGCTGGTGGTCGGGGCCGGCGGCGTGCCCGTCATCGCCCACCCCGCGGGACGGGCGCTGCTGCCCGACAGCGTGCTGCAGGCGATGCTGGCGGTCGGGCTCGCCGGCTTCGAGCTCGCGCACCGCGAGAACCTGCCCGAGCCGACCGCGCTGCTGGCGACCCTCGCCGCGGAACGCGGGCTGATCGTCACCGGCTCGAGCGACTACCACGGCCTCGGCAAGCCCAACGTGCCGGGCGAGAACACGACGGCCGACGACATGGTCGCGCGCATCTTCGCCCTCGGCCGCGGGTCGGCGCCGGTCTTCCCGTAGCGCGGGCGCCGGGGGCTGCGTGGCGCGCCCCCGTCCGGGTACGCGAACGGCGCCGGCCCCCCGAAGGGGACCGGCGCCGTCAGGTCGTCTCAGGCGACGGGGGCCGTCGGGGCGCCCGAGCTGCCGCCGCTGCGGCGACGACGACGGCGACGCGGGGCCGCATTGCCGTCGTGGTGCTCCTTGCCGCTTCCGTCGTGCGTGCCCGCGCCGTCCTCGCTGCGCGGGGTGCCCTCGGCGGGAGCCGCCGCCTCGGAGCCGCCGCGACGACGACGACGACGCGGTCCGCGCTCGCCCTCGGCATCCGTCGACTGCTCGGGCTTCTTCTCGGTCTTCGGCACGACCGCCTTGGGGGCGGTCACGAGGCGGCCCTTGGTGCCCTCGGCGATGTCGAGGTCGGTGTAGAGGTGCGGGCTCGAAGAGTAGGTCTCGATCGGCTCGGGCTGGCCGAACTCGAGGGCGCGGTTGATGAGCGCCCACTTGTGCAGGTCGTCCCAGTCGACGAAGGTCACCGCGATGCCGGTCTTGCCGGCGCGGCCGGTGCGACCGGCCCGGTGCAGGTAGGTCTTCTCGTCGTCGGGGATGGTGTGGTTGATCACGTGCGTGACGTCGTTGACGTCGATGCCGCGGGCGGCGACGTCGGTGGCGATGAGCACGTCGCGCTTGCCGGCCTTGAAGGCCGCCATCGAGCGCTCGCGGGCCTCCTGGCTCATGTCGCCGTGGACGGCGGCGGCGTTGAAGCCGCGGTCGCCGAGCTCGTCGACGAGCTTCTGGGCGGCGCGCTTGGTGCGCGTGAAGATGACCGCCTTCTCGCGACCCTCCGCCTGCAGGATGCGGGCGATGACCTCGTCCTTGTCGAGCGAGTGCGCGCGGTAGACGAGGTGCTTGATGTTCGCCTGCGTGAGGCCCTCGTCGGGGTCGTTGGCGCGCATGTGGATGGGGTTCGACATGAACCGGCGCGCGAGGGCGACGATCGGCCCGGGCATGGTGGCCGAGAACAGCTGCGTGTGACGCACGGGCGGGACCTTGGAGAAGATCTTCTCGATGTCGGCGAGGAAGCCGAGGTCGAGCATCTTGTCGGCCTCGTCGAGCACGACCTCGGTCGCGTTCGACAGGTCGAGCAGGCGCTGGTTGGCGAGGTCGATGAGGCGACCGGGGGTGCCGACGACGATCTGCGCGCCGGCCTTGAGCTGGTCGATCTGGCCCTCGTACGCCTTACCGCCGTAGATCGCGACGACGCTCGTGGGTCGGTTGGACGTCAGCATGTCCATGTCTTCGTAGACCTGCACCGCGAGCTCGCGCGTGGGGACCACGATGAGGGCCTTCACGCCCGGCTCGGGGTTCAGGCCGAGACGCTGGACGACCGGGATGCCGAAGCCGAAGGTCTTGCCGGTACCGGTCTTGGCCTGACCGATGATGTCCTGGCCGGGAAGGCCCAGGGGAATGGTCTGCTCCTGGATCGGGAAGGCATCCACGATGCCCTTGGATGCCAGGGCGTCGACGATGTCCTGGTCGACGCCGAGATCGGCGAATGTCGTCATAGTCGTGCCTGTTCCGGCGGCGAGAGACCGCCTGGGGGAGTCGTATCCACGCCGTCACTCGTCCACAGGCGCGGGGTCCCGATCCGTCGCCGGGACCCGACCACTCTACCCGGCGTGTCTCGGAGGGCCCCGACGCCTAGGCTGTCGTACGTGTTCGCGTGGTTACGTCGTCGTCAGCGCCCGGTGGGCCGCACGCTGCAGTTGCGCTCGCGCGGAGACCTCGGTGAGGCGCTCCGCGTCGACTTCGCCGAGCTCGCCCCCGACATCGAGACGTTCCTCGGGCAGGCCGCCTACCTGCAGCTCGGTTTCTTCGAGACGCTGAGCGAACTGATCGCGCTGACCCCCGAGCTCGTCGAGAAGGAGTCGCTCTCGCGCGCGGCCGGAGCGGCGCTGATCAAGCACCAGGAACTCGTCGCGCTGATCCGCGAGCGCGGGGCCGATCCGACCCAGCTCATGCTGCCCTTCCGCGAGTCGCTCGACGCGTTTCGCCGCAACACCCACGGCACGCGGCCCCAGGAGACCATGCTCACCGTGCACATCACGGCGGGGATGCTCGACGACTTCTACCTGGCGCTGTCGTCGAGCTACGGCGACACGGGCCGTCGGGTCGCACGCATCTTGCAGGCCGACGACGACCGCGAGGCCATCGTCGACATCCTCGGGGCGACGATCCGCAGCGACGAGGAGTGGCGCTGGCTCCTGGCCCTGTGGGGCCGCCGTCTGGTGGGCGACACGCTGCTGGTCGCGCGGGCGGCTCTGCGCCACGGCCACCTCGACCGCGACGAGGAGGCCAAGGTCGAACCGGTCTTCAGCGGGCTGATGGGCGCGCACGCCCGTCGGATGGATGCCATGGGGCTCGCGGCCTGAGAGAGCCGCTGCACCCTCCGCCCGCCGAAAGGGCGTCGTGATCGGGTTTCCGCCCGGGGCGCTCGCCGCATCGCACGGCCCTGAACGGGCACGACGGGCGGGGTGATGAGTGGGGGTCAGACGCCGAGGCGGTCTCGATCGGCCGCGTCGCGCGTCACCCTCGAGCGAGAGACGAGGGGCACGAGGGCGAACGCCGTCGCGGCGGGCGCCAGGACCGCCACGATCCACAGGATCGGCGAGTCGACGCCCAGTCCCATCCACGTCAGCGCCGTCCACACGACGGCCGCCGCGGCCGCGCCCGCGAGGGGCGCGAGCGCGGCTCCGCGCAGTTGCCGGTGCGGCAGCGAGAAGTGCGCGGCGAGGCCGATGGCCGCGCCGAGGATCAGCCCGAGCAGGATCTGCACGGCGGTGGGTTCAGGCGACGAAGCCGACGCGGCGCGACTCTTCGGTGCCGAGTTCGATGAACGCGAGGTTGGCGGTCGGGACGATGTAGGAGTTGCCCTTCACGTCGGTGAACGTGACGTGGGTGGCGGAGCTGTCGAGGGCGGAGGCCACGGCCGACTTGACGGCGTCGGAGCTCTCGCTGGTCTCGAAGTTGAGCTCGCGGCCGGTGTTGGTGATGCCGATGCGGATCTCCACGATGCGTCCTTTCCCCGCGGGCCGCGGTCGGCCCTGCGCGTGATTCGACTCTAAGGCAGGCATCCGACACGACAGCCCGCCGACGGGCTCGCTTCGCGGACGGCGAACGCCGCGGGCGCACCGGTGCGGTGGCGTCGCGACCCGCCGATGTCGGAGGTCGCGATTAGCGTGGAACACATGCAGATCCCGGATGCCGTCGCCCCCGACGCCTCCGCCGTTCGCGGCGTCCTCGACGACGACCAGCGCACCGTCGTCGACTGGTCGGTCGAGGCGAGCGGCGTGGTCGTGGGGGCGCCCGGTTCGGGCAAGACCACGACGCTGCTGGCGCGGGTGCGCGCGCTCGTGGCATCCGGAGTCGACCCCGATCACCTGCTCGTGCTGACGCCGACGCGCCCGGCGGCCACCGCGCTCCGCGATCCGTTGGCACTCGCGGTGGATCAGGCCACGTCTGGCGCTCTCGCGCGGTCGATCGCCTCGTTCGCCTTCCAGCTGGTGCGCGGGGCCGAGGTGCGCCGGGGCGCCGAGCCTCCCCAGCTGCTCACGGGCGGCGACGAAGACCAGATCATCCGCGATCTGCTCGAGGGCGATGCGCTCGACGAGCTCGAGGGGGTGTCGCGCTGGCCCGAGTGGCTGGGCCCGGCCATCCGCGCGACGCGCGGCTTCCGCGGCGATCTGCGCGCGTTCCTCGCCGAGTGCACCGACCTCGGCGTGACCTCGCCCGACCTGGTGGCGCTGGCCGAACGCCACCAGCTTCCCGTCTGGGCCTCCGTCGCCTCCTTCGCCGACGAGTACCGCGCGGTCCGGGCCGCCATGCGCGGGGCGCACCGCGACGCCGCCGACCTCGCCCGCGAAGCGGTGGCCGTCCTCGGCCGGGCCCGCGGTGAGCGCGAGCTGCTCGGGCGGTTCGAAGCGCTGCGCGTCATCCTCGTCGACGACGCGCAGGAGCTGACGGCGGGCGGCATCGACCTCCTGCGCGCGTGCCGTGCGCTCGGCATCGGCGTCGGGGCCCTCGGCGGCCCCGACGTGGGCTCGGGCGCCTTCCGCGGCGCGACGCCGGAGAACTTCGCCCGTCTGACCCGTGAGCTCGGCGCCACGGCCGCCCTCGGCACCGCCCATCGCGGGACGCCCGAGCAGGTCGACCTCGTCCGTCAGGTGGCCTCGCGCATCGGCGCGGCCGGCGTCGTCGCGCATCGCCGGGCGCCGGTCGGCGCGGCCCCGCAGGGCTCCGTCCGCACGTACCTGCTGCGGTCGCCCGCCGAGGAGGCCGACGCCATCGCCCGACTGCTGCGCGAACGCCACGTGCTCGAAGGGGTCGCGTGGGGAGCCTGCGCCGTCATCGCGCACGATTCGCGGCAGGTCGCGACCCTCGAGGCCGAACTCGCCGCGCGCGAGGTCCCGGCGCGGGCGAGCGGGCCCGGCGTCGCGCTCGGCGCGCAGCGGCCGGTGCGTGATCTGGTGCGGCTGGTCGAGCTCGGCGCGAAAGACCCCGACGAGTGGACGCACGACGAGATCGTCGACGCCCTTCTCGGCACGTTCGGCGGTCTCGACGCGATCGAGCTGCGGCGCCTTCGTACGGCGCTGCGGCACGACGAGGTCTCCGGTGGAGGAGTGCGCACCGCGACGGAGCTGCTGATCTCGGGCCTGCGCTTCCCGCTGGAGTTCGCCACGATCGACTCGCGCGAGGCGCGTCGCGCGGTGCGGGTGGGCGAGACCCTCGCGGCGTTGCGCGCGCAGGCGCTCTCGCAGTCCACCGCCCACGAACTGCTGTGGACCGCGTGGGACCGCAGCGGTCTGGCGCGCACGTGGCGCGAGGCTGCGCGGGGCCACGGTCCGGTCGCCGAACAGGCCGATCGCGACCTCGACGCCGTCGTCGCGCTGTTCCAGGCCGCGAAGCGCTTCACCGAGCGCGAGCCCGACGGCGAGGCGGCGGTATTCCTGCGGGCGGTGCTCGACAGCGACGTCGCGGAAGACCGCATCGAACAACCCGCGGTCGTCGACGCCGTGCGCGTGCTCACTCCCGCGGCCGCGGCCGGCACGTCGTTCGACACGGTGATCATCGCCGGGGTGCAAGAGGGCGTGTGGCCGAACACGCGCCTGCGGGGAGGCCTGCTCGAGACGTGGCGCCTGGCGGATGCGGTGCAGAACCCCGACCTCCCGGCCGCCGGCATGCTCGACCGCCGTCGCGCCGCCATGCACGACGAACTCCGCCTCTTCGTGCGCTCCCTGAGTCGCGCGGAGGCGCTGCTCGTGGTCACCGCGGTCGACGACGACGACACCGGGCCCAGCGTGCTGTTCGAGATGCTGCCCACGCCGGAACCGGCGTCGTCGATCCCCGAGCACCCGCTCTCGTTGCGCGGGCTCGTCGCGCGGCACCGCCGGTCGCTCACCGCTCCGCGCGTCGCCACGGCCGACCGCCGACACGCGGCGCGGCAGTTGGCGCTGCTCGCGGGCGCGGGTGTCGCGGGAGCCGCCGTCGAGGAGTGGTACGGCGTGGCGCCCCCGAGCTCGACGGCGCCGCTGCGCGACCTGGAGCGAGAAGACGTGCGCGTCTCGCCCTCCCGTCTGCACGCCCTCGAGCAGTGCCAGCTCGACTGGGTGATCGCCGACCTCGGCGGCGACCGCGGGGGCACCACGGCCGGCATCGGCACGATCATCCACGCGGCGCTCGAGACCGCGGCATCCACCTCGGAGGAAGACCTCTGGGCGGTGGTCGACGAGCGGTGGGGAGAGCTCGCCTTCGACGCCGTGTGGCGCGAGCGGGCCGAGCGCACTCGCGCGCGCGAGCTGGTGCGCCGACTCGCGACCTACCTGCGGCGCTTCGACGATGCGGGCGGGCGACTGATCGGTGCGGAACGGCACTTCGAGGTGCCGGTGCCCGTGGCCGACGCCGGTGAGCACGGCGCCGTTCTGAGCGGCGACATCGACCGCGTCGAGATCACGCCCGAGGGCGAGGTCGTCATCGTCGACCTCAAGACGGGCAAGAGCGAGCCGCAGACCGACGCCAAGGTGGCCGACAACCCGCAGCTCGCCGCGTACCAGCTCGCGTTCTCGTCGGGCGCGATCGAACAGGTCGCGGGCTTGCCCTCGGGCGGGGCGAAGCTGCTGGTGCTCCGGCCCACGGCGGCGACGAAAGAGTACGCGGAGCCCCTGCAGAAGCCGTTCGACGACGAGCAGCGTGCCCGATTCGTCGAACGGGTGCAAGATGCCGTGGGCGTCATGCGCGGTACGAGCTTCGCCGCACCGTACGAGGTGCACTGCCGCGACGAATTCTCCTACGGCCTGTGCCGCATCCACACGGTCGCGGCGGTGAGCGCCTCGTGACCGCGACCCTGTCGGCGGCCACGATCGCCGCAGCCCTGGGGCAGTTCCCCCCGACCGTGGAGCAGACCGCCGTCATCGAGGCGCCGCTCGCCCCCGCGCTCGTGGTGGCCGGTGCGGGTAGCGGCAAGACCGAGACGATGGCCGGGCGCGTGGTGTGGCTCGTCGCGAACGGCCTCGTCCGCCGTGACGAGGTGCTCGGGCTCACCTTCACCCGCAAGGCGGCGGGCGAGCTGGCGGAGCGCATCCAGCGCCGCCTGCAGCGCCTGTCGGAGTTCGAGGCGCGGGGTCTGCTGCCCGCCCTGCCGGCATTGCACGCCGCCGGACGCCTCGCGGTCTTCGCCGAGGTGGCCGCGCTCGAGGGCGCCCGTGCCGACGCGGCACGGCGCGAGGCCCTCGACGCGCTCGTCGCCGAGACCGGCGCGACGCTGCCCGAGACGCACGACGGCGATCAGCTGCTGCACCGCCCCACGGTGTCGACGTACAACAGCTTCGCCGATTCGATCGTGCGCGAACACGGTCTGCGCATCGGTCGGGATGCCGAGGCGGCGGTGCTGTCGGAGTCGGCGGCGTGGCTGCTCATGCGACGGGTGGTCTTCGCCTCCGACGACCCGCGCCTGGAGGAGCGGCAGGAGTCCCCGCGCACGCTCATCGACGCAGCATTGCGCATCGCCCGCGACGGCGTCGACAACCTCGTCGACCTCGAGCGCCTCGCGGCGTTTCCTGAGGAGTTCGGGCGCATCGTCGAGCGGCCTTCCACCTCCGGACGGGTCACGGTTTACAAAGAGGTCGGCGAGGCGGCCGCCAAGGTCTCGGCCCTGTCGTTGCTGGCCGCCCTCGCGGCCGACTACGACCGCGAGAAGGCCCGCCTGGGGGTGATGGACTTCGCCGACCAGGTGGCTGGAGCGCTGCGCATCGCGCGCGAGCATCCCGCCGTCGTCGCCGAGCTGCGCACCCGCTATCGGGTCGTGCTGCTCGACGAGTATCAAGACACGTCGGTGGTGCAGACCGATCTCCTGGCGACGCTGTTCGGTGGAACGGGCGTCATGGCCGTGGGCGACCCGCACCAGGCGATCTACGCGTGGCGCGGTGCGAGCGCGGGCAACCTCGGCGGTTTCCCCGACGCGTTCGCACCCGAGGGCGGGTGTCGCCGCTTCGCCCTGCTCACGAGCTGGCGCAACAGCGCGCGCGTCCTCGACGCGGCCAATGCGGTGCTCGCGCCCCTCGCTCCGCGCGCGGCCGTCGCGGTCGAAGAACTGCGCTCGCGACCGGGCGCGCCCGAGGGGGTCGTCGAGGTCGTCTTCGAGAACGACCTGGATGCCGAGGCCGACCGTGTCGCGGCCTGGTTCGTCGGCATCCGCGCGGCGCGTGCCGCTGAGGGGCGTCCCACCACGGGCGCGGTGCTGTTCCGCAGCAAGAAGCACATGGTCCGCTTCGGCGATGCGCTGGGGCGACGGGGTATCCCTCATCGCATCCTGGGGCTCGGCGGGCTGCTCACCACACCCGAGGTCGTCGACGTCGTGTCGGTGCTACGCGTCATCAGCGACCCCGAGGCGGGGTCGGCGCTCATCCGACTGCTCTCCGGCCCCCGCTGGGCCGTCGGTCTCGCCGACCTGCGCGCCCTCGCCCAACTGGCCAAGCGTCTGGCGACGCACGACGTCGCCCTGCAGCCCCTCGCCCCCGACGTCGTCGACCGGCTGCGCTCCACTCCGGGCGCTGATCGCGCCTCGCTGGTGGATGCCCTCGACTTCATCACCCGTCAGAGCGACGGGCACGGGTGGCTCGCCGACCTCACGCCCGACGGCCGGGCGCGCCTGCGGGAGGCCGGGGCGGTCTTCGCGGCGCTGCGTCGCAGCGTCGGCGCCCCCGTCCCCGAGCTCATCCGTCTGATCGAGGCCGAGTTGCGGCTCGACATCGAGCTCGCGGCCAACGAGTCACGTGGTCCCGCGCGGATCGCCTCGGCGCAGTTGCGCGCCTTCGTCGACGAGATCCGCGGCTTCCTCGCCGCCGACGAGTCGGGCTCGGTGTCCAGCTTGCTGGCCTGGCTCGACCACGCCGAGCAGGCCGACGAATTCGCCCCGCGCACCGAGCCCCCCGAAGACGACGTGGTGCAGCTGTTGACCATCCACGGGTCGAAGGGCCTCGAGTGGGATGCCGTCTCGGTGGTACGTCTGGTGACAGACGAGTTGCCCTCGCTGCCGCGCGACACGAAGGGGTGGTTGGGGTTCGGCATCCTCCCCTCCGAGTTCCGCGGCGACTCCGCGTGGTTGCCGGTGTTCGGCTGGCGGGGGGCCGAGACGCAGCAAGACCTGAAGGCGGCGATCGAGTCCTTCGTCGCCGACAACCGGGCACGCCAGCTCGACGAAGACCGCCGACTCGCCTACGTCGCGTTCACGCGCGCCCGCGATCACCTGTTGCTGTCGGGTTCGAGCTGGGCGGGGACGAAGCGTCCCCGCCGGCCCAGCGTCTTCCTCGACGAGGCCGTCGAGGCGCTCGGGATCGACCTCGTCGTCGATGAGCCCGGCGACGACCCGTACGACGGCGAGCGTCGGCTCCTCCACTGGCCGCTCGACCCCCTCGGCGCGCGGCGCACGGCCGTGTCGGCGGCCGTGGCGCAGGCCTCGGCGGCGCGGGCCGAGGCTCCGGCGGCGGCCGACCCCGACCTCGAGCTTCTGCTCGCCGAGCGCGCCGATCGGCTGCGCCCGCAGCACGCACCGGCGCCCACGCGCAT
This sequence comes from Microbacterium sp., assembly GCF_046295495.1. Taxonomy (GTDB): domain Bacteria; phylum Actinomycetota; class Actinomycetes; order Actinomycetales; family Microbacteriaceae; genus Microbacterium. The sequence continues at coordinate 5,448 of NZ_JBKBNC010000032.1, read as the reverse complement.
CCCCGCGTCGAGGTTCAAGGACTTCGTGTCCGACTACGGGCGGGCCGTCGACGACCTGCGACGACCCATGCCCGAGCGCCCCTATCGGCAGACGCGTCTCGGCACGCTCTTCCACGCCTGGGTCGAGCAGCGCTCCGGACTCGTCGGCGCGGGCGTCGGCCTCGACGACGACGCCCTGTGGGACGACGACGAGGGCGGTGCCTCCGCCGCCGACGCGGCCGAGCTCGCGCGATTGCGCGCGTGCTTCGAACGGTCCGAGTGGGCCGGTCTGCGCCCCCTCGAGGTCGAGACCGAGATCGACTTCGTCACCCGCCGTCTCGACGGCCGCGACCACGTCGTGATCTGCAAGCTGGATGCCGTGTACCGGCGCGGTGACCGCTACGAGATCGTCGACTGGAAGACGGGTCGACCGCCGGCGACCGAGGCGGAGCGACGTTCACGGATGCTGCAGCTCGAGCTCTACCGCGAGGCGTATCACGCCAAGCACGGTATCGACCTCGACCTGATCGACGTGGCGCTGTTCTACGTGGGTGACGAGCTGGTGCTGCGCGGCTGAGGTCGAGGCGACGCGGGTCCGGGCGCGCCGTGCCCACTCTCCGCTGGATCGGCGCGTCAGTCGTTCGTACCGGAGACGCCCCAGCGTCGGAGGGCGGCGCGGCTCGCGCGCGCGGCGTCCTCTTCGTCGTCGACCGTCGAGCGGCGCGGTTCGTCGGGATCGGCGTGCTCGCGGATGGCGGGCTCCGGCTCGCGAATCGCGGGCTCCTGGCCGCCCCACATCGACGACGTCGTCTTGCCGCGGAGGGCCGGCCCTTGCGACCTCGCCTCTTCCTCGTCCCAGCCGTCCAGGTCGATCGGGGCGGTTTCCTCGGGATCGTCGCGGTCGGGCACGGGCAGCTGGTCGACGTGGATCGCGTCGGTTTCGCCGTCTTGACCGTCGGCGCCCGCGAGGGCGTCGGCGAGGGCTTCGGCCGCGGCGACGCGGTCCCGCTCAGCGGACAGGTACAGCGAGAGTGCCTCGGGATCGTACGCGTCGGTCTGCATCGAGGTGTCGACCGAGGCGGGCGGCGTGACCGGAGGGACGCTCTCGACGAGGGCCATCGCGTCGTCGATGTCGCTACGGGAATCGGGAACGATGTGGTCGCCGCGCACGCCGTCGGCGAGGGCGTCCAGCAGCGCGACGGCATCGGCGACGACGTCGGCCTCGCCGGCGTCGTGCCCGTGGACGAGCCACCGGGCGAACTCGAGCTCGGCGTACAGGCGCGCGCGCTCGCGCAGCAGGGGATCAGGCGAGCGGTCGCCGGCGGCGGCGTACCCGGCGTGCACATCGTCGGCGGCGAGGGGTGCCGATGCCAACCAGCGCAGGTCGACCGCGGGGTCGCCCACGCTGAGTCCGGCCCACTCGAGGATGCCGACCACGTGGGGGATCTCGTTCTCGTCGTCGACGAGGATGACCGACGAGCTGGTCGCGCCGCCCAGCACCACCGCCGACTCGAAGCGCCACAGGTCGTCGACGTCGAGGGCGCGGCGCCAGCGCAGCATGAGGTCGTCGCTCACGCGACCGGTCGCGTCGGCACGGTCGAGGAGTCGCTTGACGTCGTCGCGCACCTGCTCGGGCGAGCGGACGGGGAGCCCGTCGGTGCGCACGATCGACACCGGAAGCGCGTGGACGGCGGCGAGCGCGGCTCCGACGGCGGGGGCGTACCCGGGGCCCTTCGGCAGGTGCGCCGGGTCGATGCGGTAGCCGTCGATGTGGTCGACGACGAGCACGCGCTGCGTCCCCGAGCCGTTCTCGCCCAGAACCTCGGGCACCGCGAAGGGCAGCAGCGCTCGAACACCGGCCGTCAGCGCGTGCAGGGCGCGGGACTCGGCCGCGAGGTCGGCGGAGGCCTCTTCGCTCGCGGGCATGCGAACGACGACGTCGCGACCGTCGTCGGTGCGGGCCAGGGCGGTGTCGAACCTCCCACCGCTGTTCTCGGTCAGCACGCTGACACTCGTGATGGCGGTGCGCGGCAGGGCCGCCGTCGCCGACGCGGCTAAAATGAGGGGCGAGCGTGCCATGTCCCCCAGGGTAGGTCGGGCTCTCGCCCGCCCGCCCGCGCCACGCCCTTCGGCGGCGAGGTCGAGCCGTGACCGCCCGTTCCGCACCCGCCCGTCAGAGAGGTGTTCGATGCCGCATCCCGCGTCTTCGTCGTCCGTGCGTCACGAACCGCTGGTCGTCGATCGTTCCGGGGCCGAGCGCGACGACGAGGGATTGCTCGCCCGCCTTCTCCGCGATGACGCCACCCGCGTGCTCGCCGTGCGCCGCGACGGCGCACCGGTCCGCGACGGCCGGCTCGTGCTGGTCGGCGTCCGAGACCTCGTCGGTACCGACGCCGTTCGTCCCGCGAATGCCTCGGGCGCTGTCGACACCGGCAGCGACGCCGCAGGTCTTTCGGCGTCCACCGGGTCCACGCACGCGGCATCCCCCGATCCCGCGCGCCCCGCTTCCGCGGGAGCCGCCGACGACCCCGTCATCGACCCCACCGTCATCCTTCCCGCCGCTCCCTCCGTCGGAGAGTGGGCTTTCCTCGGCCGCGATGCTCGCGGCGTCGCCGTCGTGCTCGCGGTGCTGTCCGACGGAGCACCCGAGTCGGTCGTCGCGGATGCCGAGTGGGCGCCGCTGCGGGCGGTCGGTGGCGATCTGCCCGAGGGCGAGGCCGAGTTGCTCACCACCGCCGCTGCGCTGGCGGGGTGGCTCCGCGACGCCGCGTTCTGCCCCGCGTGCGGGGCGCGCACCGAGCTGCGCCACGCCGGATGGTCGCGACACTGCCCCGTCTGCGGACGTGAGCACTTCCCCCGCACCGACCCCGCGGTCATCGTGCTCGTGCGCTCGGCGACCGACGACGATCGCATCCTGCTCGGCGCGAACGCGGCCTGGGGCGGGAGCCGGTACTCCTGCTTCGCCGGTTTCGCCGAAGCGGGGGAGTCGCTCGAAGACGCCGTGCGCCGCGAGGTGGGTGAGGAATCCGGCGTGCGTCTGCACGAGATCGAGTACCGCGGGTCGCAGGCCTGGCCGTACCCCCGCTCGCTCATGCTCGGGTTCCGCGCGCGCGTCGTCGACGACGCCGAGGCTCGGCCCGACGGCGACGAGATCGTCGAGGTGCGCTGGTTCGACCGAGACGAGGTCGGTGCGGCGCTGCGAGGCGAGGGTGCGGCGCAGCTGCCGGGGGCGGCCTCCATCGCGCACCGACTGATCGTCGACTGGTACCGGGGCGTCGCGTGACGGCCCCGCTGGAGGGTCTCGACGAGCACCAGCTCGAAGCCGCCCGCGCGCTGCGGGGCCCGGTCTGCGTGCTCGCCGGCGCGGGCACCGGCAAGACGCGGGTGATCACGCGGCGTATCGCTCACGGCGTCGACACCGGTGCGTACTCCCCGCAGCGCGTGATGGCCGTGACCTTCACCGCCAAAGCGGCGGGGGAGATGCGGGGCCGCCTGCGCGCGCTCGGCGTCTCGGGTGTCTCGGCGCGAACGTTCCACGCGGCCGCTCTCGCCCAGGTGAACTTCTTCTGGCCGACCCTCGCGGGCGATCAAGCGCCCTCGATCATCGACAACAAGGTGCGCATGCTCGCCCACGCCGCCGACGGCGTCGGTCTGTCGCCCGACACCGCCACCTTGCGCGACGTGGCGTCGGCGATCGAGTGGCGCAAGGTCACGCTGCGCTCGATCGAGCAATACGCCGCGGATCGACCGGACGGGGTCGGTCGCCTCGGCGTCGACCAGGTCGTGGCCCTGCAGCGGGCGTACGAGAAGCTGAAAGATGAACGTCGGCAGATGGACTTCGAAGACGTCCTGCTCACCTGCGCGGGCATGATCGAGGCGGAGCCTCGCGTGGCCGCCGCCGTGCGCGAGCAGTACCGTCACTTCACCGTCGACGAGTACCAGGACGTCTCGCCCCTGCAGAACCGGCTGCTCGAGCTGTGGCTCGGCGATCGACGCGACCTGTGCGTCGTCGGCGACGCGAGTCAGACGGTCTACTCCTTCACCGGCGCCGACGCGCGCTACCTGCTCGAGTTCGAACGCACGCACGCGGATGCGCATGTCGTGCGGCTCGAGCGCAACTACCGCTCGGCCGCCCCCGTGCTCGCGGTCGCCAACGACCTCATGCGCGGTCGCGCCGGGGCGCTGGAGCTGGTGGCGGCGCGCCCCGACGAGGCCCCGCTCCCGACCGTGCGCGGCTTCGACGACGACGAGGCCGAGGCGGCGGCGGTGGCCCGCTCCATCGCCGACTCGCTCGCGCGCGGCGTCGATCCGCACGACGTCGCCGTGCTGTACCGCTCCCACGCCCAGTCGGCCGCGGTGCTCACCGCGCTCGCCTCCGTCGGCATCGCCGCGTCGGTGCTCGGCGGTCGCAAGTTCTTCGACCTGCCGGAGGTGCGCCAAGCTCTCATGGCGCTGCGCGCGGCGTCGGTGGCGCCGATGGAGACGGGCTTCCACGCGACGGTGCGCGACGTGCTGCGCAGCGTCGGGCTGACCGACGATCCGCCCGAGGCCGGAGGCGCGCTGCGCGAGGCGTGGGAGGCGCGCGCCGCCCTCTTGCGCCTCGCGGAGGAAGCGCCCGCGGGCATGGACCTGCGCGGCTTCACCGACGATCTGCAGGCCCGCGCGCGCGATCAGCACGAGCCGACGACGCGCACTGTCACCCTCGCGACGCTGCACGCGGCGAAGGGTCTGGAATGGGATCACGTGTACCTCATCGGGGTGAGCGAGGGGCTGCTGCCCATCTCGTATGCGAAGTCGTTCGAGGCCGTCGACGAGGAGCGACGGTTGGCCTACGTGGGTGTCACGCGGGCCGCGCGAACGCTGTCGGTGAGCTGGGCGCGCGGTCGGGGACGGATGGAGCGGTCGCCGTCGCGCTTCCTCCGGGAGATCGGCAGTGGCAGTCTGCGCTCGGCCGATGCAGCTCCCAGACCCGCGGGAACGAATCGCCGCTCACGCTCAGCGACCTCGTCGTCGGCGTGACGGGCGCCTCGAGCAGGAACCGTGCCGCTCGGCCCGCCTCGGCGGCCAGCGCCACGTCGACATCGGCGAGCCGGCGCCCCAGCAGCTGAGCCGCGATCACCGGCCAGTGCGGATCCGCGCGTCGCCGCTCCGCATCGAGGCACGTCAGGCAGGCCGTTCGTCCGGGGTGCACGACGGGACCGATCCGTGCGCGTCGTCCGTCGAAGACGAGTGGCAGATGGGCGATGTCGTCGCGAACGAGCATCGCCGTCCGCCGCGGGTCGACGCGGTGGGCCGCGAGCACGATCACGGCGGTCCCGGCGGCGACGCGGTCGGTGTCGGCGCCCGCCCAGGGAACCACCGGGGTGCGCGCCGGAAGCGCGGCGAGCACGGCCCGCGCCGCCCGCGGCGGCAGGTCGTCGGCGCTCTGCACCGCGAGGGCGAGCCGTCGCCTCCGCTGCCGCAGCGCCG
>NZ_JBKBNC010000031.1:0-30692 GCF_046295495.1 Microbacterium sp. | reverse complement strand
GGGCGGCGGGCCGGCTGGGGCGGGCCGGCCGGGCCGGAGGCGGGCCGGGCTCCGGAGTGTTCACCCGGTTCCGCTAGGCCGAGGCCTCATCGTGCGGCCGAAGCCGCGCGATGCCTCGAATTCTCCGGAGCCCGGCACGCTCACCCGCGGACGACCGGAGCCCGGATGCCGCCGACTCAGTCGCGGGGCTCCCCCGCGGGCCAGGCGTCGGCGAATTTCGCGAGCAGCCGCGCGAACTCGGCACGCTCGGCGTCGGTGAACGTCTCGAGCGCGGAGCGCACGGCATCCCGACGCCGCCCCCGGAAACCCGAGACGAGGCCCTCGCCCTCCGCGGTGAGGCGCACGCGGGCGCGGCGCGCGTCGTCGGGGTCGGGCTCGCGGGCGACGAGGCCCATCTGCACCGCCTGCTGAACGAGACGCGAGGCGCGCGGCTGGTCGACGCCCACCGCCTCCGCGATCTCGCTCACAGAGAGCGACCCGGAGGCCGCCACGAGGGCGTCGAGCACGCGCAGACGCGCGGGGCCGCCGAAGCGTCCGTGCGAAGGATCCGCCCAGGGGGGAGCACCCCGGCCCCACGGGCCGCCGTGCCCGCCGTACCCGCCGTGCGGGTGATGGTGCCCCTCGGCGGGGAACGGGGGGCGCGGGCGACGGCCGCGCAGGCGCGCCAGGGCGGCGGCGATCTCGTCGGCCGGGTCGATGGTCACGGGGCGATTTTACATGTCGCTTGACAAGCATCAGGAATGCATGTCACAGTACATTCGTTGTCATATGACATGCATCGGCGGACCCTCCGCCCACGAAAGGACACCCATGAACACCTCCACACCTCTCGACCCCCGCACCCTCGCCCACCGCCTCACGAGGGTCGGCGACGCGCTGCACCACCGCCTCTTCGCGCAGCTGCGCGACAGCGGCATCCCTCCGAAGTCCCTGCTGATCCTCAACGCGGTCGATGGCCGCATCGACGCCCCCTGGGTCGCCGACCGCCTCTCGCGGGGCGGCGGACGGATCGACGATCTCGCCGAGCGCGGCTGGATCGTCCGCGGCGACGACGGATGGTCGCTCACCGACGAGGGTCGGGCGATCCTCGACCGGATGGATGCCGACCGCTCGGCGCTGCTCGACGGCATCCCCGCCGACGACCTCCAGCGCCTCGGAGCGTCGCTCGACGCCCTGGCCACCGCCCTCGGCGCGGATGCGGCGGACGACGACGCCGACCCTCGCCGCTCCGGCTCCGGACCGCGCGGATTCGGGCGCGGGTTCGGGCCCGGGTTCGGGCCCGGCCGGCGTCCGGGCTTCGCCCCGGGCATGCGCGGCGGCCACGGCCACGGCCTCGGCGGACACCCCTGCGAGCACCACGGGTCTCGCTCCGACGGCAAGCATGGCGAGCACGCGGAGCACGCGCACGGCCACCACGGCCGCTTCTCACCCGAGCACTCCGCGCACGATGACGCCGAACCGGGCGCGGGACACCGCGGCTTCGGCCACCGCCAGAGCGGACACGGACCGCACCGCGCACACCGCGCGGCTCAGCGCGCCTTCGAGCGCGGCTTCGACGCCGGCTTCAGCCGCGGCCGTGAGTCGTCGGCACCCGAGTGACCTCCGGGGCACGCGAGGTGGCGAGGATTCCCCCGGGGGCCTCGCCGCTTCGTCGTCCGGTCAGCGACCCGCCGACCCGGCGTCGGTCGACCCGACGTCGGTGCGGTGGAAGTTGAGCGCCGAGCGCGAGGCCGTCGGTCCGCGCTGGCCCTGGTAGCGGTTGCCGTACGGGCCCGAGCCGTAGGGGTTCTCGGCGGGCGACGACAGGCGGAAGTAGCAGACCTGACCGATCTTCATGCCGGGCCAGAGTGTGATGGGCAGCGTCGCCACGTTGGAGAGCTCGAGGGTGACGTGACCCGAGAAGCCGGGGTCGATGAAACCGGCGGTCGAGTGCGTGAGCAGACCGAGGCGACCCAGCGACGACTTGCCCTCCAGGCGCGCCGCGACGTCGTCGGGCAGCGTGACGCGTTCGAACGTGGACCCGAGGGCGAATTCGCCGGGGTGCAGGATGAACGGCTCGTCGGGCGCGACCTCGATGAGGCGCGTGAGCTCGGGCTGATCTTCGGCCGGATCGATGAAGGGGTACTTGTGGTTGTCGAACAGCCGGAAGTAGCGGTCGAGGCGCACGTCGACGCTCGACGGCTGCACCATGGCCGGATCGAAGGGGTCGAGCCCCAGGCGTCCGTCGGCGAGTTCGGCTCGGATGTCGCGGTCGGAGAGCAGCACGCGTTCAGCCTAGGGCGAGCGCCCCGCGCACGCCCCCCGGTTACGCCGCATTCACCCGTCCTCAGACACGTCGGACGGGTGCCCTTCAGAGACGGATGCCGGAGGATGCCGCTCGGACGCTGTTATGCTGGCCGGGTCGCCGCTCGGCGCACGGGGCTGTAGTTCAATGGCAGAACTTCTGCTTCCCAAGCAGATAGCGCGGGTTCGATTCCCGTCAGCCCCTCCAGAGGCCCGACTCACCGCCGCAGGCGGTGGGGCGGGCCTTTCTCGCGGGCGCCGGAAGAACCGGAGCCGCGGCGGTCGTATTCACGCCGCCGCCGGCTCCGCGGGCAGGCGTCGCCGGGCACGTGGAGGCGGGTCAGCCCCGCCCACGGTCCGGCCACCGCCGTCGGGAAGGGCATCGCCCGGGTCGTGCCGAGGTCGTCCCTCAGGAGCGGTCGCCGACCACCGCCGCGGCCTTCCCGACGTGCGCCCCGGCGCCACGCAGGGCGGCGAGGAACGCCGCGTGCACGTGCGCGCCGTCCACCTCGACCCCGCCGAACTCCAGATCGGGTGCCGCGCAGGCGTCTTCGACGACCGTCACGTCGTAGCCGAGGTCGATCGCCGCGCGCACGGTGGCATCCACGCACATGCTCGTCATCATGCCGGCGACGATCAGCGCGGACGCGCCGAGACCCTCGAGGCGCTCCTGCAGGTCGGTTCCGACGAAGGCGTTCGGCGCGTGCTTGACGATCACGGGTTCCTGCGCCGACGGGGCCACGCGCGAATCGATCTCGGCGCCCGCTGTGCCGGCCTCGAGGAACCCGCCCTCGCTCTCGTGACGCACGTGGAGGACCGCACCGCCCCGCGCCCGCTGCCACGTCAGGACGTCGGCTGCCACGTGGGCCGCGGCGTCCGGGCCGACGAGCGGGTGGCGACCGCCCGGGAAGTAGTCGCGTTGGATGTCGATGATGACGAGCACGGGTTGCATGCGGCCCAGTGCATCATCCGGTGGTGGCGTCGTCAATCGGCCCCGCGAGCCGGGTTCGACCGCTATGCCGCGCGGCGTCCCGGGATCAGCTGCGCAGGTGCGACGCCCCGTTCAGGTCGAGGATCGCACCCGACGCCCACTGCGATCCCGGCGCACTGAGGTAGACCACGGCATCCGCGACCTCCTCGGGCGTGGCGACGCGCCCGAACGGACTCTGATCGCGGATGCCGTCGCCCGCGGCGCCGGAGAGTTTCCCCTGCTGCCGGTCGGTGCCCACGAAGCCCGGGGCGACGCTGGTGACCGCGATGCCGTGCGGTGCGAGCGCCACCGCGAGGGACTGACCCATGGCGTGCAGACCCGCCTTCGCGGCACCGTAGGCCGGGAACTCGGGCTCGCCGCGGAACGCGCCGCGCGAGCCGACGTTGACGATCGCCCCCGCGATGCCCCGGTCGATCATCGACCGCGCGACGAGGAAGGTGACGTTCGCCGGTGCGAGCAGGTCGACATCGACCATCCGCTCCCAGGTGCGGTGCCACGTCTCGTAGTCGGCGGTGTCGATCGGATGCGAGGTTGCGGGGCTCGGGGCGATGGCGGCGTTGTTCACGAGCACGTCGATGCGTCCGAGCGCGGTCAGGACCTCGTCGACGATCCGCTCGGCGACGGCCGGGTCGGACAGATCGCCGCCGACGAGCACATGGCCCTCACCGTGCAGGAGGGCGAGGGTCTCTTCGGCCGCGGCGCGATCGGAACCGTAATGGACGGCGACGCGGTCACCGCGTTCGCTCAGTGCGACGGCGATGGCCCGACCGATACCGCGCGAGGCGCCGGTGACGAGGGAGGTGAACATCGTCCCATCCTCGCGAACGAACGCCGCTTCGGCTCGACGCCGCGCACATCGGTCCCGTCGAGAACGCCTCGCGCCGGGGAGCACTCCGAGCGTCCGGGCGACGACCGCGAAACGGCGGGGCCGCCCGGACTGTCCGGGGCTCGCACGTCAGGGCGATGAACCGGTCGCATCCGACGTGGATCTGTCACGCTACGTCTGGCGCAGCGCGCGAGGGCGGGCTTGACGAGCTCCCCCCGCGGGTGCGGGGGCTCTGCGATCAGGCGCGCGTGAAACCGTCGAGGTCGGGGTCCCAGAACGCGTCGGGGTTGTCGGAGTCGATCGTCTGCTCATGGGCGATGGCGGGCGCTTGCGGGAAGCGACGGTGCTTGCGCAGCTCCTCGGCGGCCCACGCGAAGTCGGGCTCGTCGCCCTCCCAGTCGGCGGGCGCGCTCAGCACGTCGTTTCCGACACCGATCACGAGCTCGGCCTGCTCGGTGTCGCCGTCGTCGAGCACGATGGGGATGCTGACGGCCTCGGCCTGTCCGTCGGCGGCGATGGAGGCGGTGAGCTTCACGAGCGCCTCCGCCACGTCATCGGTCGTGGTCACGGTCTCGCCGGCATAGGTCACACATCGCATCCCCTCATCGTGGGGCGCGGGTCGTGGCAGAGGGCCCCGCTTGCCTCGGCGGCCCCCGTCCGATACGGAGGACGGCGCTCCACCGATGTCGGTGGGGCGCGCTAGCGTTCCGACGAGGAACCGGAAGAAGGAGTCGTGATGGCCGATCCGCCCGAGGTCATCGTGGCCGACGCCGCGCGGTGGAGGGCGTGGCTCGACGCGCACGAAGAAGACAGCGACGGCGTGTGGCTCGTGCTCGCCAAGAAGGGCACGACCTCGCCGACCACGCTCACCTACGCGCAGGCTCTCGACGAGGCCCTGTGCAGCGGCTGGATCGACGGACGCAAGCAGTCCCGGGACGCCGCGACCTTCCGCCAGCACTTCACCCCGCGCCGCGCGCGGTCGATGTGGTCCACGCGCAACGTGGACATCGTCGCCCGGCTCGTCGACGAAGGGCGCATGCGTCCGCGCGGCGCCGCCGAGATCGCGCGCGCTCGGGCCGATGGCCGGTGGGAGCGGGCCTACGCCGGCTCCGCGACGATCGAGGTTCCCCCCGACCTGCGAGCGGCCCTGGAAGCCGCGCCCGCGGCGGCCCGCGCGTTCGCCGCCCTCACGCGCACGGAGCGGTACTCCGTGCTGCATCCCGTCGTCACGGCGACGAACGAGACGCTCCGCGCCGCCCGCATCGCGCGCCAGGTGGCGCGACTCGACGCGGGAGGCGGCGGGGACGACACGTGAGTGCTCGGGCGCGTACGACTCGGGCCACGCGCCGCGCCGCGCCGCGGGCGGCCTCCCTGGCGCGATCGCCCCCGGGGCTGAAGCACCCCGGCCCCGAGTGACTCGGCACGGGCGACAATTGCCTCATGCGTGCCCGAGTCCTCCCGCGTGTCCGACGACCCGCGCGCCTGGCGCTCGCGGCATCCCTCGCTCTCGCCCTCGTCGCGTGCGCGCCGACGCCCGCGACGGCGCCGACGCCCGCCCCGCCGGCCGCGCCGACCGCCGATGGGCCGGTGGTGTCGTTCTACGGCGACTCGTACACGCGTGGCACGGGCGCGAGCTCGTCGGAGAAGCGCTGGTCGACGATCGTCTCGACCGCCCGCGGCTGGCAGGAGATCAACCGCAGCGAGAACGGTCTCGGTTTCGTCAACCGCCGCTCCTCCATGCTCGGCGGCCTCGATGACATCCCGGCCCTCGTGATCGACGACCAGCCCGACATCGTGTTCGTCACGATGGGCCTGAACGACGCCTTCAGCTACGACCACGCCGCCGATCGGATCCGGGCCACGATCGACAGCGACCTCCGGCGCCTGCGGGAGGGACTCCCGGCGGCGCGCATCGTGGTGGTGGAACCCTTCTGGTACACCGCCGAGCGGCCGGCATCCGTCGACGTCATCGCCGGATGGGTCGAGGATGCCGCCGACCGGATCGGGGCCGACCACGTCGAGGGCGCGAGCCACTGGCTCGACGGACACCACGCCGATTCGTCCGACAGCTGGATGGCCGGCGACGGCCTGCACCCCGACGACACCGGATACGCCGTGATGGCGGAGCGGATGGATGCCGCGCTCCGCGCCCTCGACCCGCCGTTGTGACGGCCGCGGGCACCGACGGCTGCGACCCTGCACGCCGCCCGCCGCGATCGCGACTCCGGCGAACCGGGGCGCCGATGCGACGGCATCCCGTCCCGACCCGCGCGGCGACCGCTCAGGCGTCGGAGGCGGTACGGGCGCGGAACCACACGGTCAGCTCGCGCACCGCGCGGATCGTCGCGTCGCCGTCGTCGGACTCGAGGTCGTCGAAGGTGTCGCGGAAGCCCTCGGGGGCGGGGGCGGCCGGGACGCCGATGGGTTCGTAACCCATCGTCCATTCCGAGAAGCGTCGTTCGTCGATCTGCTCCGACAGCAGCACGCGCACGTCGCCGTGCCGCGGGTCGCGACGAATCCTCGCCATCAGGGCGTCGACGGCATCCGCCGGACCCTCGAGCACCTGGAAGAAGCGACCGCGGCGGTGGAGCAGCATGCCGGTGAGGTCGCGGTCGTCGTTGGATCGACGACTGCGGGTCAGTAGTCCCGCGAGTTGTTCGTCGTCGAAGGGCTCGGTCGCCGTGCTGACGTAGGCGATGGACGTGACGGGTGCGCTCACCGGTCCCCTCCCGTGATCGGACGCGGCGCGGGGACCCGCACCTGTTCCAGCGTGATGACCTCGTCGTGCGGAGGCTGGCCGTTGGTGACGGCCGCCATCGCCGCGGTCAGCGCCCGGAAGCGACCGACCACGCGGCTCGCACCGTCGTAGGCGAGGAAGACACCGTCGGGCTGACGGTCGATGTATCCGAGGAACACACCCATCCTGCTGCCGACGTGAAAGCCCTCCTCGACGCGGGCCCAGACGACTCCGGCGCCGGGTCGGTCGGAAGACACCATGCTCACTGCTCTTTCCGCCCGTGTTCTCGACGGGCACGAGCGACCGTACCCGGGCCCTGCGACAGTCGTCCGCCCTTGACAGACCGCCACGCCGTCCCGCACGGCCGTTCGGGCCCTCAGGCGATGGCCGCACGGATCTGCGCGGCATCGTCGGTACCGCTGGCCTCGACGATGAGCCCCCGCTCGATCCGGTACATCCCGAACGTCGCGATGCTCACCCTCGTCCGCGTCGCCGGTCGGTGCGCGAAGGTTCCGGTGTGCGCTCCGCCGCCGCGCAGGTGCGCGGCGACGCGGTCGTCCTCGACGAGCAGCTGGATGCGCTTCCACTGCCAGTCCGGGAAGCCGTGCAGGAGGTCCTCGTAGTCGGCGATCCAGGCGTCGGCCCCGGCGGGCAGGTGCGCGCGGCGCACCGCCGGGTGCAGGAAAGCGCGGACGGCATCCGAATCGTGCCGGTTCAGCGCCTCGAGGAAGTCGGCGAACCACTCGCGCATCTCCCAGGGCTCCACCGTCCCATTATCGACGCCCCCGCGGGCACGGGCCGGGGTCAGCCCGTCGCCGCGCCGCCCGGGGCCGGACGCCGACCGCTATCACACCGCCTGTCGCTGCGCCGCCCCCTCGGCGGCCCGGCCACGTCGTGGAACCGTGGCGGGCATGGCATCCCCCCTCGCCCTCCTCCGTGACGACTCCCTCTCGCTCCTGGTCCGCGGCTACGGCTTCGGCGCCCACCTCTGGCGCCGCGCCGACCGCGGGGCACGCGCGGTGCCGTTCCGACTCCTGGGCCGTGAGGCGCTGTTCGTCCGCGGCGAGGAGGGCGTGCGCCTCTTCTACGACGAGTCGCTCGTGAAACGCCACGGCGCGATGCCCGCTTTCATCCAGGAGTCGCTGTTCGGCCACGACTCGGTGCACAGCCTCGACGGGGCCGCGCATCGCCACCGCAAGGCGACGTTCGTCGACGTGCTCTACGACGACGCGGAGGTCCAGCGCCTGCTCCCCGAACTCGACCGGCAGTGGCGGGGTGAACTCGACGAGTGGGTCGCCGGCGGCGAGCGCTCGGCGTACGAGGCGTCGGTGGGGGCGCTCGGCCGCGCGATCATGCGGTGGGCCGGCATCCCGGGCACCGCGGCGGCTCAGACCCGATGGGCGAAGCGTCAGGCCCAGATCGTCGACGGCTTCGGGGTGCCCTACTCCCCCGAGTTCCTGCTCGCGCTGGCGAACCGCCGCTGGTCCGATCGGCACGCGGGAGAACTCATCGACGCGGTCCGCTCGGGGACTCTGGACCCCGCCGAGGGCACCGCCCTGCACGCGTGGGCGCACCATCGCGACGGCGACGGGCAGTTGTTGAGCGCCCACGCGGCCGGGGTCGAGCTGCAGAACAGCTTCCGCCCGATGATCGCCGTCTCGCGTTTCGTCGCCTTCGCGGCGAAGGAACTGCACGACCGGCCGGAGTGGCGCGAACGCATCGCGGCCGAGACCGCCGAGCGCGGGTCGCTCGTGGGCGGGGAACTCGCGACGATGTTCGCCCAGGAAATCCGCCGCACCGCGCCCTTCGTGCCCATGCTGCCCGCCTGGGCCGAGACCGACGTCGAACTCGACGGCGAGCGCGTCCGCAAGGGCGGCCGAGTGGTGCTCGACATCCTCGGCACCGACACCGACACGCGCGAATGGGAGCGCCCGTCGGCCTTCGATCCGGAGCGCTTCCGGGGCGTCGACGACTACGAGGCGCTCGCCGCGTTCGTGCCGCACGGCGGCGCCGACGTGCGCACCGGACACCGCTGCCCGGGGGAGAAGCTCGCGATCGCGGGCCTCGCCGCCGCCGTCGCCGCCCTCAGCGACCCGCGCATCCGCATCTCGGGTCGGGGGCTCGACGTGAACCGGCGACGGATGCCGACCAAGCCGCGCTCCGGCGGCCTGGTGCGCCGCGCGGACGCACCGTCGGGGTGCCCGTTCCACCGCGGCGCCCGGGGCTGACGGCGCCTCGGCGCGACGCGTCGCTCGGATCCGCGGAGCCCTCCGTCGTGCCGCCGAAGCCCGTGTGCACCGCGGGCACGGGTGCGGCGATCGCCGGGCGCGGGTGCGCCTCGCGGGTCTTCTCCGCGGGCTCGACCCGCCCGCTCAGTCCTTCGTGAACGGGCTCGGCACCACCGGAACGGTGCCCGTGTGGCCCTCGCGTTCGGCGGCGAGCGCCGCGATGCGGGTGCGACACGCGAACCACCCCGCCACGATCGCGAGGCTCGCGACGATCGCCACCACGAGGGTGGCCGGCGAGTCGACGAACACCAGCACGAGCACCACGGCGAGGAACACGAGCGTGAGATAGCCCGTGTAGGGCGCCCCGAACAGACGGAACGACGGGCGCAGCAGTTCGCCCCGGTCGGCGAGCTGCTTCAGGCGCATCTGGCAGACGATGATGGTGGCCCACGTGACGAGGATGCCGACCGCCGCCACGTTCAGCACGGTCTCGAAGGCATCCGACGGGTCGACGTAGTTGATGACGACCCCGAGCAGAGCCACCACGGCCGTGATCGCGATGCCGCCGTACGGAACACCGGCCTTGTTCATCCGCGCGGCGAACCGCGGCGCCGATCCCGCGACCGCCATGGAGCGCAGGATACGACCGGTGGAGTAGAGCCCCGCGTTCAACGACGACAGGGCCGCGGTCAGCACGACGAGGTTCATGATGACGTCGACCCCGGGCACCCCGATCGAGGCGAAGAACGTCACGAACGGGCTCTCGTCCTTGGAGTACGCGGTGAAGGGCAGCAGGAGCGAGAGCAGCAGCACCGACCCCACGTAGAACACCGCGACGCGGAAGATCACCGAGTTGATCGCGCGCGGCATGACCTTCTCGGGGTGCTTGGTCTCGCCCGCGGCGGTGCCGATGAGCTCGATGGACGCGTACGCGAACACCACGCCCTGCATGAGGATGATCGCGGGCAGGATGCCGTTGGGGAAGAACCCGCCGTTGTCGGCGATGAGGGAGAACCCGGCGGGCGCGCCCGTCGGGGTGCCGAAGACGACGAAGTACACGCCCACGAGCAGGAACGCCACGAGGGCGGCGACCTTGATGAGCGCGAACCAGAACTCCAGCTCGCCGAACACCTTCACCGACACGAGGTTCACGGCGAGCACGGTGACCAACGCGGCCAGCGCCCACACCCACTGCGGCACGGCCGCGATCCACGGTACGTATGTGCCGAAGAAGTTCATGTACAGCGCGGCCGCGGTGATGTCGACCATCGTCGTGGTGGCCCAGTTGAGCCAGTAGAACCAGCCCGACACGAACGCGGCCTTCTCGCCGAAGAACTCCCGGGCGTACGAGACGAACGACCCCGAAGTGGGGCGGTGGAGCACGAGCTCTCCGAGGGCGCGGAGGATGAAGAACGCGAACAGCCCGCACACGGCGTACGAGATCACGATCGCGGGGCCGGCCTGGGCGAGTCGTCCGCCCGCGCCCAGGAACAGGCCCGTGCCGATCGCACCCCCGATGGCGATCATCTGCACCTGCCGCGACGACAGTCGCTTGTGGTAGCCGCTGTCCTCGAGCGCGACGGTCGAGGTGTGGATCGGCGGGGCGGCGTCGCCGGGACCGGGGGTGGAGTCGTTCACCTCCCCATCGTGCGATTCGCGCGGCGGGTGTCCAGCAAGCGCGCCGCGAAGCGCGGCATCTACGATCCGCCCGGAGGGCCGACGCACGAGCCCGAGCGAGGGCTCAGAGCCAGTGCTTGCGTTTGAACGTGAGCCACAGTCCGAACGAGGTCGCCGCCATCAGACCCAGCGCCATCGGGTAGCCGAACGTCCAGTCCAGCTCGGGCATGTTGCGGAAGTTCATGCCGTAGATCGCCCCGATCAGCGAGGGTCCGAACAGGATCGCGGCCCACCCCGAGATCTTCTTGACCTGCTCGTTCTGTTCGAGCGAGGTCTCGGTCTGTCGTCGGGTGACAAGGGTCGCGTTGACGGTCAGGGCGTTGTCGAGGATCGCCCGCTGGGCTGCGAGCTTGTCGCTCTGGCGGAGGGCGTGGTCGAGGACGTCGCGCAACGACCGCTGTAGCTCGATGTCGACGCCGTATTTGTCGGCCCCGCGCAGCAGGGCCTCCAGCATGTCGCGCAGCGGTTCCACCGCACGCTGGAAGTGGATGACCTCGCGCGCCAACTGGTAGATGCGCTGCGACAGCTCCGCGCCGTCCGCGCCGAAGAGCTGGTCCTCGATCTCGTCGACGTCGTTCTGCAGCCCCCGCGCGACCGGGTCGTACTGGTCGACCACCTCGTCGAGGATCGCGTAGAGCACCGCCTCGGGACCCCGCGCGAGCAGCTCGGGGTTCTTCTCGAGACGGTGGCGGACGCGCGAGAGGTCGGGGACCTCGGCGTGACGCACGGTGACGACGTAGTCGGCGCCGATGAACACGTGCAGCTCGCCGAACTCCACCGTTTCGGTCTCGTCGATGTAGCGCGCCGGGCGCAGGACCGCGAAGAGGTTGTCGCCGTAGCGCTCGAGCTTGGCCCGCTGGTGGCCCGCGAGCGCGTCTTCGACGGCGAGGGGGTGGAGCGAGAACTCCGCGGCCACGCGCTCCAGCTCGTCGGTCGAGGGACGCAGCAGACCGATCCACGCCATTCCGCCGTGCGCCTCCATGTACTCGAAGGTCTGGTCGAGGCTCGACGGGTTCTCGATGCGGTGACCGTCGACGTACACGGCGCTGTCGATGATGGGCATTGTTCCGTTGTACCCCTCCCGGATGGACGGCGGATGCCACTGCCCCCGGGGCCGCCCGTGCGCTACCGCCGCGCGGACTGTCGACGGGGCGTCACTTCTTCGGGTCGTGGCCCCAGTTCATCAGCGAGAAGCGCCAGTCGGTGTCGGTGATGTCGCCCGTGGGCTTCTGCGCGCTGTGCCGCTTGACGTAGCCGACGACCTTGCGCATGTGCGCGAGGTCGTCATCGGTGACATCGGCCTTCTTCTTCTCGAGGATGCGCACGATGTGCCGCCCGCTCTCGTGCCCGGTCGACTCCCCGCCGTTCTTCTTCTGACCCACCGCCTTCGACTCGTCGGTGTCGAGCCATTTCTTCAACTCGCTCGCGGTCATGTTCACCGCGTCGTCGAAGTCCGCGCGGGTCTGATCGTCGTCCGTGCTCATGCCGCCATCCTCGCCAGCGCGCCGATCACCCGACGCCCCCTTGCGCCGTCGCCGCCGCCGTGGCATCGCCTCGGCCCCCGGGCTCGTCAGCCGAGCGGCTCGCTCAGCGGCTCGCCGGCGTCGCGTCCCGGATGCCGCACGGCCGCGCTGCGGCGGGATGCCGCGAGCACCGCGCCGATGCTGGCCGAGATGACCAGGCCGATGCCCGCGATCTCGAGCCACGCCAGGTGCTGACCGAGCAGCAGGAAGCCCGCGATCGATGCCGTCGCCGGGCCCAGGCTCATCAGGATCGCGAACGCCGAGGCCGGCAGACGGCGAAGGGCCACCAGCTCGAGGGCGTAGGGGATCGTCGACGACAGCAGGGCCACGGCCGCGCCGAGGGCGAGGAGGTCGACCCGCAACAGCGCCCCGCCCGCCTGCCAGACCCCGAACGGCAGGGCGATCACCGCGCCGACCGCCATGGCGAGGGCGAGGCCGTCGAGACGCGGGAACTCCCTCCCCACGCGGGCCGAGGCGAGGATGTAGAGCGCCCAGCTCACCGCCGCCCCGAGCGCGAACAGCACGCCGACGACGTCGAGCCGATCCCATCCGCCGGCGCCCAGCGCCACCACCCCGGTCAGCGCGAGGCCCGCCCACACCCAGCGGGCGACACCCGTCGCCGTCAGGATCGACAGCGTCAGCGGTCCGAGCACCTCGATGGTCACGGTGACGCCGAGCGGAAGCCGTTCCAGCGCGAGGTAGAACAACCCGTTCATGGATGCCAGCACCACACCGAACCCGATCACGGACCGCCACGCGAATGCGGTGTGTCCGCGGAGGGAGGGGCGCGCGATGAGCAGCAGCAGGACGGCCGAGAAGAGCAGGCGGAGCATGACGATGCCGAGCGGCCCCGTCTGCGGGAAGAGCATGACCGCGAACGAGGCCCCGACCTCTTGGCAGGCCAGGCCCACCAGCACGAGCGCCGCGGCCGACCCCTGGCCGCCGCGAGCCGTCATCGCCGGATCATCCGGCGGGTGCGGCGCAGATCGCGTTGGCGGCGATGCTGTCGCGCATCTGCTCGGCGGTCCACGGCAGGCCCGCTTCGGGCGTGGTCTGCCCCTGGGCCGCCGGAGCCTTGGATGCGATCGCAGCGAGCTGCCAGGCGAGCCAGGCGCCGGTGTTCTTGTTGCCACCGGAGTTGTTCAGGACGACGGCGACCGACAGCCCGGTCGCGGGGTCGGCGAACGCGGCCGCCATGTAGCCGGGCGTCCATCCGAACTGCCCGATGAGCGATCCGGCCTGGTACGCGCCGCCCGCCGCGGTGAACCAGGTCGGCTGATCGGCGCCGACCGGGGCGGGGTTCGCGAAACGGTCGCTGTCGTCGGGCAGCAGAGCGTTCGAGGCGAGCGCCTGCGCGTAGCGCCCGAGGTCGGTGATGTTCGTCACGGCGCCCGATGCGGCGCCGCCGTAGCTCGAGGACATCACGGTGAAGTCGGCGGGGTCCGTGCAGTTCCACACGCCCTCCGCGCTCGGCTGCGACCAGTAGCCCGGCAACGACGCCGCCCCGGCTGCCGCGGGCGCGGGTGCCGGAAGGGATGTCGCGGTCAAGCCCAGCGGTTGCCACACCCGCTCCGCCAACGCGGCACTCAGGGACTCGCCCGTCGCCCGTTCGACAGCGAGACCGGCGACGACGTAATTGGTCGCGGAGGTTCCGTAAGCGTCGCCGGGAGAATTGAGCCGCGGCCCGGCGACACCGTAGGCCATGAGCTCGCGGGGGTTCCACACGCGGTCGGGGTTGCTGAGCACCGTGCCCTCGAGAACCGAGGTGTACGAAGACAGCCCGGACGTCCCGTCGCAAAGCTGGCGCAGCGTGATGTCGTCGTAGCCGGGGAGGCCGCTCACCCACTTCGCGATGGGGTCATCGAGCGAGAGGGTGCCGTCGGCGGCGAGGCCGTAGAGCGCATCGCACGTCATCGCCCCCGTGATCTCCCCCGCACGGAACTCCAGGTCGGGGGTGACCTCGGACCCACCGGGTCCCTGGGTTCCCAGTCCCGTGACCCACGTGCCGCTCCAGGGCGCCCAGACGCCGACGATCGCGCCCGTCGATCCGGTGGCGGTCATCGCGGCCGTCACGGCGTCTTGCAGCTGGGTCGCCGTGGCCTCGGGAAGGGGGGCGTCGACCTGCGCGGGGACGTCGATCGACACGCTCCCCTGCGGCGTGCAGCCGCTCAGCGCGAGGGCGAGCACGCCCGCGCCCGCCATCGCGATGGCCGCGGAACGACGCCATCCCCGCATGTGGTACCCCCAGCACTTCCGCGCGCGGACACGCGCGCGCTCTGAAGATTCAAACACACGGCACCTGACGGAAACCGCCGCTTGCCCCCGCCGCCCGTCACGTCTGCATCACGACTCGCACCCCCGCCGGGACGCGAGTTCCGAAATCAGTGTTAGGTGATCCTAACCTCCCGCGTATGATGGCCGCATGAACGCCGTCGTCCCGTTCTCCCTCGCCCTGCGCGAACGCTCCAGCAGCGCGCACTCGCCGAGCGAGTGCGACGGCTTCATGACCGACCTGCTCACCGGCGCGGGCACGCGCGACGACTACATCGCCCTGCTCGCCCAGCACTGGTTCCTGTACGCCGCCCTCGAAGAGGCCGCCATGCGTCTGCGCACCGACCCCGTGGCATCCGTGTTCCTGCGCGACAAGCACTCGCGCCTGCCCGCCCTCGAAGCCGATCTGGCGTACCTCATCGGGCCGGACTGGCGGGAGGGCATCCACCCCCTCCCCACGACGCAGGCGTACGTGTCGCGGATCCGGCGCGTCGCCGCGACCTGGCCGGGCGGGTTCGTCGCGCACCACTACACGCGCTTCCTCGGCGACCTCTCGGGGGGTCCCTCGATCGGGCGTCTGATGCAGCGACGCTTCGGTTTCGAGACGAACGGCATCGGCTTCCTGCTGTTCGGCGACATCGCCGACCCCAAGGCGTTCAAGACCGTCTACCGCGAGCAGCTCGACGCCGCCCCCTGGGACGAGGCCGAGAAGGAGCGCGTGATCGCGGAGGTGCTCGTCGCCTACCGCTTCACCACCGAGTTGTTCGCCGACCTCACCCGGGCCAAGGCGCATCAGGTGGCCTGAGCGGCCGGTTCTATGCCTGGCGGGCAGGCACGTCCTGGCGGGCGGGGAGGTCCTGGCGGGCGAGCCACGCCTGCTTCATGAAGCGGCGCACGTCTTCGTCGACCCGGATGTCGCTCGGGCGCAGGGGCCGCGAGAGGTAGAGCCCCTCGAGAGAGGTGAGCCGACTCAGCGCGACGTACGTCTGCCCCGGCGCGAACGCCCCGGCGCCGAGATCGACCACGGCGCGGTCGTAGGTCTTGCCCTGCGACTTGTGGATCGTGACCGCCCACGCCAGGCGCAGCGGGAACTGGGTGAACTCGGCGACGATCTCGCGCGACAGGTTCTTGGTGCCCGGGTCGTAGGCGTAGCGGTACCTTTCCCAGACCGCCGGCTCGACGTCGTGCTCGATCCCGTCGACCTCCACACGCACGCTGTCGCCCGCGATGCGCGTGACCGTGCCGATCGTGCCGTTGACCCAGCGCGGCGCCTCCCCGAACTGCGCGCCGTCGTTGCGCAGGAACATCACCTGCGCCCCGACCTTGAGGGTCAGCTCCATCTCGGCGGGGTAGTTCGCCTCGCCGCGTCCGAAGTCGCCGCTGATCTCGGCGCTCGCGGTCTGCGTGCGCCCGATCAGCTCGTCGAGATGGCGCCGGTTGATCGTGTTCACGCGGTCGTTGCGCGTGGCCAACGTGATGATCGGGTGCTCGCCGTCGGCGGGGTCGGGGGGCGTCCGCGCGCCCGCGGTGTTGAGCACCCCCGCCATGTCGGCCGTCACCCGGCCGTACCGCACCGCGTTGAGCAGGGACTTGAACCCGGGATCGGACTGCCGGTGGATCTCGACGAGCTCGTTCACGTGCAGGTCGGCGCCGTGCCGGCCGATGTCGATGAGCCCGTCGCTCGCGGCCTCGCCCGACCACACCTTCGCGTCGAAGAACCAGAACGAGCGGTAGTGGTCGCGGATGTAGCGCGCCTCGTCTCCGCGCGGGGGCACCGGCGCCAGCTGGTAGGGATCGCCGAACATGACGATCTGCGTCCCCCCGAACGGCTCGGCGCGGCGGCCGCGGGCCTGGCGGAGCGATCGGTCGATGGCATCCATGAGGTCGGCGTTGACCATCGAGATCTCGTCGATCACGAGGGTGTCGATCGCGTTGAGGATCTTGCGGGTGGCGTCGTTCTGGTCGATGTCGCCGTTCGCGATGAGCCCGATCGGCAGGCGGAACAGCGAGTGGATCGTCTGCCCCTCGACGTTGAGCGCCGCGACCCCCGTGGGCGCGCACACGGCGATCTGCTTCTTCGTGTTCCACGCCAGGTGCTGCAGCAGCGTCGACTTGCCCGTGCCCGCGCGACCGGTGACGAAGACGTGCTCGCGGGTGTCCTCGATCAGCCGGTACAGCGCCTGCTGTTCGGCGGAGAGGGGCGGCGTGGTCACCGGTTCATGCTAGTTCGCGCACGTCTGGGCGGGCGGTTCGGTGTGGACGAGCAACCAGCGCGCCTCCCCCGACAGCACGTCGTCGACGTGACTGCGGAACCGCGGGCACTGCGTGATGTCGTGCGACCGGCACCGCAGGGCGTGCTCGGTCATCGCCCGCGCCTGGGCGATGTCGGCCGCGCGCCGGTCGAGCTCGGCGACGTGCGCCTCGAGCACGCGGTGCCGGTCGGGCGCCCCCTCATCCAGCAGCACGCGGATCTGCTCGAGCGAGAGCCCCGCGGCCTTGTTGCGCAGGATCACCGCGATGCGCACGCTGTCGTCGTCGTGGAAGCGGCGCCGGCCCGCCGCGTCCCGGAACGGGCGCAGCAGACCCTCGTCCTCCCAGTGGCGCAGCACGTGCGTCTCGAGCCCGAACCGCGCGGCCGTATCCCCGATGGATTCCCCGCCGTCGCGGGCGCTTGACTTCATGTCGACATGAAGTCACAGGATGGAGCGGAACGCAACCGGAAGGAGCTCATCGTGTACGACGCGATCATCATCGGAGGGGGCCCCGCGGGCCTGCAGGCCGCCCTCACCCTCGGGCGGATGCACCGCCGCACCCTGCTGCTGGACTCCGGCGCCTACCGCAACGCCACCGTGCGCCACGCGCACAACCTGCTCACCAACGACGGGCGCGACCCCGCCGAGTTGCGCCGCATCGCCCGCACCGAGATCGCCGCCTACGACACCGTGCAGATCCGGGATGCCCTGGCCTCGGCGGTCGAGCGGGACGGCGACGCCGTGACCGTCACGGTCGACGACGAGCGGCTCCGGACCCACGCCGTGATCCTCGCGACGGGCATGGCCGACGAGCTGCCACCGATCCCCGGGCTCGCGGAGCGCTGGGGCGACACGGTCGCGAACTGCCCGTTCTGCCACGGCCACGAGTTCGCCGGCCGCCCGGTCGCGGTGGTCAACGCCTCCCCGCACGCGGCGGTGCTCGTGCGGATGCTGGAGCCCGTGGCATCCGCGGTGCACGTCGTCGACCCCGCCGACGTGCGCGAGGTGGTCGACGCACCGACCGGCCTGCGCCTGGTGCGCACCGCGGGCGACCCGCTCGATGTCGCCGGCGCTTTCGTCGCACCGACCTGGCGGCCGCGGGGCGATCTGCTCGGGCGGATCGGGGTCGAATTCCAGGAGACCGGGGCCGTGCGCACCGACCCGTCCGGTCGCACGAGCGTCGAGGGCGTCTACGCCGTGGGCGACATCGCGCACCCCGACCACCTCCCGGGACCGATGTTCTCGCTCGCGGCCGCGATTCTCGGCGGCCAGCTCGCCGCCGTCGCGGTGGTGCATTCGCTCGCCGCATCGTGAGGCGCGCGGCCCCCGCTCAGGCGCGCTTCCTACACTGGAGGCGTGGACAACGCAGGCGGGGGCCCCGCGACGCCCGAGGGCGTCGGCGCTGCACACCGACGCTCACGGCTCGAGATCCCGGCGATGGTGCTGATCGGCGTGCTGCTCGTCGCCGCCCTGGGTGCGGGAGCCGCCTCGCTGTACCGCGAGTTCTACAGTCCCCGCGCCTTCGTGCTGCAGTACCTCTCCCTGTTGCAGGAGCGGCGCACCGCCGAGGCCCTCGCCGTGCCGGGCGTGGCGGTCGACTCCACCGAGCTCGAGGCGGTCGGCCTCCCGGTCAGCTCGTCGCAGGCCCTGCTCCGGCCCGAGGCGCTCACGCCGCTGACGGATGCCGAGGTGACCGGCGAGAGCGTCGAGGGCGACCAGACGCGCGTCTCCGTCTCGTACACCGCCGGCGGCTACGCGGGGACGACCACGTTCGCGATCGAGCACGACCCGGGGGAGGGCCTCCTGCCCCGCTGGCGGTTCGCGCGCAGTCCGCTCTCGGTCATGAACCTGTCGGTGAAGGGGTCGATGAGTTTCTCCGTCAACGGCTTCGAGGTCGACAAGCGCCAGGTGTCCGTCGACGAGGCCGAAGCCGACCCCGCTGCCGCCGTGCCCCTGCTCGTCTTCTCCCCCGGTCTCTACTCGGTCGCCGTCGACACGGCGATCTCCGCCACCCCCGGCGTCGCCGTGCTGGCCGATGCGCCGCTGGCCGGCATCCCGGTCGACGTGCAGGCCGAACCCACCGAGCAGTTCATCGGGGTCGTGCAGGACCGCGTCGAGGACTTCCTCTCCACCTGCGCCGAGCAGAAGGTGCTGCAGCCCACCGGATGCCCGTTCGGCTACACGGTGCGCAACCGCATCGACGGCGCCCCCACCTGGTCGATCGTGCAGCAACCGGTCGTGACCGTCGTCCCCGACGGAGCGGGATGGCGCATCCCGTCGACCCCCGCCGTCGCGCACATCGACGTCGAGATCCGCTCGATCTTCGACGGCAGCCTGCGCGAGGTCGAAGAAGACGTGCCCTTCCGCGTCGACGGGCAGATCAGCGTGCTGCCCGACGGGACGGCATCCATCCTCGTCGGCGGCGCGGCCGACTGACGGGGCCCGCAGCCGACCGACGGGGCACGCCGCCGACCGCGGCGCGGGCGCGGCCTACCTGCGACTCAGGCGCGACCGACCGACCTCGCAGGCGCAGCCGGCCGGCGGCGGAGACGGGTCAGTCGCCGGCGCGCGCGGCGACCCTCGCGTCGCGGGCCGCGAGACGCGCGAGCTCCTCGTTGTAGGCGTCGAGTTCGAGGTCGCCCACCCGGTCGACGTGCCGGTCGCGGCGACGCTGGTGCCGCTCGTCGCTGCGGCTCCACTGGATCGCGACGGTGATGGCGAGGATCAGCGTCGGGATCTCGCCCACCGACCACGCCACACCGCCGCCGACGTACTGGTCCTGCAGGGGGGTGGCGCCCCAGGTCCGGCCCATCGCACCGAACCATTCGGCCACCATCAGCCCGGAGTTCATCATGATCGCGATGCCGAAGAACGCGTGCATCGCCATGATCGCGATAAGCACGAGCAGCCGCATCGGGTACGGCAGGCGGTAGGGCACCGGGTCGATGCCGATGAGGCTCAGCACGAACAGGTACCCGGTCACGAGGAAGTGCGCGACCATCCAGATGTGGCCCACGTGGTCGTAGAGCGACCAGCGGAAGAGGTCGGTGTAGTAGAACGCCCACAGCGAGCCGATGAACAGTCCCGCCGCGACGTAGGGGTTCGTCAGCACCTTGGCGACCGGGTTGTGCACCGCCCACAGGATCCACTCGCGGCCGCCCCGCGTCCCGTCGTCGCGCTTGCGGATCGCGCGCGCCGCGAGCGAGATCGGCGCGCCCGAGACCAGCAGCAGCGGGATCGCCATCGACAGCAGCATGTGCCCGATCATGTGCATGCTGAACAGGTAGTCCTGGTAGACGTTGATGGGGCCGGACGTCACCCAGAAGACCCCGAACAGGCCCAGGCACCACAGCACCGTGCGGTAGATCGGCCACGAGTCGCCGCGGCGCAACAGGCGCCACACCCCGGCCAGGTAGAAGAACAGGCCGAAGGCGACGACGAGCGTCCACAGCAGGTCGACGTCGTAGGCGGTGAACCAGCGCTCGAGGGTGAGGTCGGGCGGGAGCGGCGCTCCGGTCAGCACCTCGGCGGGCGTGCGTCCCACCAGCGGCGCCTCGACGGGCGGGGGTGTGCGCGCGAGGGCGGCGGCCACTCCGCTCGCGATGCCCATGAACACCAACTCCAGCGCGATGACGCTCCAGAACCGGCGCGAGCCGGCCTCGTCGGCCATCCGCGCGATGAGCCGGCGGCGGTACCAGGCGCCGAGAACGCCCATGGCGATGAGGGCGACGACCTTGACCAGCACGAGCACGCCGTACGCCGATCCGAGGTTCTGCAGCCCCAGCAGCCCGATCGAGGCGCGCACGGTGCCCGAGACGGCGACGACGATGAAGGCGACCAGCGCGATCGACGAGTACCGCAACAGGGTCGTCCGCACCTGCTCACGCGACAGGGCGGGGCGCACGATCACGATGAGGATCAGCCCGCCGAGCCACACCGCCGCGGCGATGATGTGCAGCACCAGGGAGGTCACGGCGGCGTCGTGGCTGGCCTCATCGCCGGCGTGGCCCTGCGTACCCATCGGGATGAGGGCGGCCACCGCGAGGATCGCGACGATCATCGTGGGGATCCACGAGCGCACCGCGAAGGTGAGCACCGTCAGCACGGCCCCGGCGATCGTGGTGATGAGCCACGCCTGACCCACGGCGTTCTCGACGAGGAACCGTCCGAGCTGCTGCCCGAAGACCGCGTCGAGCGTGGGAGAGGCGGGGATGACGTTGAGGAAGGTGAGGAAGCCCGTCACGGCCGCCGCGACCGTGAACGCCGCCGCACCGATGGATGCCGTGTCCAGCGCGATCTCGAACGGTCGCTCCCCCGAGGGCAGGGCGAACAGCGCCAGCACGAGCGAGCCGACCATCGTCGCCGCCGCGAGGTTCACCACGACCGTCGCGATCGGCAGTCCCCACCGGACGACCGGGCCGGGATCGGCCAGTTGCACCTCGGCGGCGCCTCCGCCGTAGGCGAGTCCGACGACGACGGCGACCACCGAGACCACGGTCAGGATGACGGGTCCCGCGACGCGGAGAAGTCGGGGATTCACCCGTCCAGCCTACGTCGCGCGCGAACGACGAAGGGGGGATGCCGCCTGGCATCCCCCCTCGATGGTTCGCTGTCGTCTTACTTGACGGCGGCCTTGAGCTTGGAGCCCGCGGTGACCTTGACGCGCTTGCCGGCGGGGATCGAGATCTCCTCGCCCGTCTGCGGGTTGCGGCCCGTGCGAGCCGACGTCGCGACCTGCTCGAAGGCGATCCAGCCGGGGATCGAGACCTTGCTGCCCTTGGCGACCGCCTCGGAGACGGTGGAGAAGAGGGAGTCGAGCACGCCCGACACGGCGGACTGGCTCTGCCCGGTCGCGCTGGCGATGCTCGCGACGAGCTCGGTCTTGGTGATGGACTTGTCGGCCATGTGGTTTGTCCTCCAGGCGGCGATGGACGTCGCCTCTCGTTACGCGGACGAGGAGGGATTCTCCTCGGTGGTCGAGCGACCGCCTCGACAGTATCAACCGAACCGCGGAATTACGCGGATCTCGACGGATTTCCCCGTCATCCCCCTCGGCGTGTCGCTCGGGAGGGGCCGGGCCCCGGCCGGCCGCGGCGCCTCTCGCGTCCTACGTCATGGGTGAAACGCAGGACGAGGACGAGTGAATTCAGCGCGCCCTTCTTCGTCAGGGTGAAGGCCCCGTCCCCTGCAGTTGAAAACGAGAGGGAATGATGCTGCAGAATCATCACAAATCGTTGCGTCGGCGTCGACCCTCCCGCGGGGCGGAGGGGTTCCGGGCGCCGCATTCCGAGGGGGTGGGCCACGGTGCCGACGACACAGCCTTCCATCGACGCGCGCGCTGCTCTGCGTGCAGCCGCCAAGACGACGGCGGCGCGCCTCGTGCCGGGTCACGGCGCGCCGGAGGCCCGCCACCTCGCCCTCCTGGCGGAAGTGGAACCCCCTCCCGTCCCCCGAGTGTGGACCGATGATAATGCCGCGACCCTCGCCGCGATCGTGGCCGCCCGCGCACGTCGCGACGCCCTGACCGCCGGTTCCGCCCTGGTCGCCCGGTACTTCGACGGCGTCCATCTCATCCGACCCGCCACCCTCTCCCCGGGTGCGCGATCGCAGCTCTACTCCAGCGTGAGCGAGTACTGCTCCCTGATCGGCAAACCTCAGATCGGCGCCCACTTCGGCGCCGAGGCGCTTCTCTTCGCCGACACGGCCGCTCTGCGCTACCGGGCGCTCTCGGTGTCGGCCGCGAGCCACGCTCTCAACGGCGAGTACCTCATCGCGGAGGACGAGGCGACCGCCGCGCACGCGCTCTTCGCGGAGCACAGGTGGGACCCCCGCGAGAAGGCGCAGATGCTGCTGACCGCGGACGCCCTCGTCGCCGAATCACGGATGGACCATGCGCGGTTGGACGCGATCGCCGACGAGATGACCG
The DNA here is from genome assembly GCF_046295495.1 of Microbacterium sp. Taxonomy (GTDB): domain Bacteria; phylum Actinomycetota; class Actinomycetes; order Actinomycetales; family Microbacteriaceae; genus Microbacterium. The sequence continues at coordinate 7,978 of NZ_JBKBNC010000031.1, read as the reverse complement.
CCGCACAGCGCGACGATCCCTACGTGGACTACTGGGCGCAGACGTTCCGGGTGCTCTCGCACCTGCTGCGTCGCGATCACGCCGAGGCGACGGCGGCGAGTTGGCAGATCATGCACAGCAGTCGGCGTCAGCACAGCCAGCGACTGGCCCGCGACTTCCTCACGGGGGTGCGATCCGACGTCCTCCTGGCGCAGAGCGATTACGCCGGCGCGATGGCGGTGGTGGCGCAGACGTCGAACCCCGAGGGCCACGGCGTCTGCTTCTCGACGAATCGTGCGAGCTGCCTGCTCCTACTCGGTCGTGAGCGGGAGCTCATCGCCGAGACCGAGGCCTGCGTCGCGCCCGGCACCGATCACTGCCTGCGGACGCTGACTCCGATCCTGCTCCGGCGCGCCATCGCCTTCCATCGCCTCGGCAGCGTCGCGCGGGCTCGCCAGAGCATGGAGTCCGCCCTGCTCCTGATCAAGCGCAACGGGAAGTCCGCGACGCCGTTCGTCATGCTCCCGGGAGCCGAGGCGCTGCACCTGATGGAGATGTGCGTGGCCGATCAACCCGGGCTCGGCGTCAACCTGCCGTGCATCCGCGACATCCTCGCCCTCGTCGGCGCCCCGTCGACACCGCCCGCCCGGGAGGGACTCGTCGCCTTCACCCCCGCCGAGCGGGCGCTCGTCGAGCTCCTGGAGACACCGCTGAGTCTCGCCGAGATCGCCCGCCGGCGCGGAGTATCCCCCAACACCGTGAAGAGCCAGGTGCGATCGATCTACGCCAAGCTCGACGTCGGAGGCCGCGCCGCCGCCGTGTCGAAGCTCGCCCTCAACGCCGGCTGATCGACGACGAAGGGCGAGGACTCCTTTCGGAGCCCCCGCCCTTCGTGCGGTGTCTGGTGCTTACCAGGACGACTTGGTCACACCGGGCAGCTCGCCACGGTGGGCCATGTCGCGGAAGCGGACGCGCGAGACGCCGAACTTCGTCAGCACGCCACGGGGGCGGCCGTCGATGACGTCGCGGCTGCGGACGCGGGCCGGCGACGCGTTGCGGGGCAGCTTCTGCAGGCCCACGCGGGCGGCCTCGCGGGCCTCGTCGGTCGCGTTGGGGTCGACCAGGGTCTTCTTCAGCTCGGCGCGCTTCGCGGCCCAGCGCTCGACGACGACCTTGCGCTGCTCGTTGCGCGCGATCTTGCTCTTCTTGGCCATGTGCTTAGCGCTCCTCTCGGAAGTCGACGTGCTTGCGGACCACGGGGTCGTACTTCTTGAGCACGATGCGGTCGGGGTTGTTGCGGCGGTTCTTGCGCGTCACGTAGGTGTACCCCGTGCCGGCGGTCGAACGCAGCTTGATGATCGGACGGACGTCCTGAGCCTTCTTCGCCATTACAGCTTCACGCCCTTCGCCTGCAGGTCACGGACGACGGACTCGATGCCGCGGGCGTCGATGACCTTGATGCCCTTCGCCGAAACGTTGAGCTTGATGTTGCGACCCAACGACGGAACGAAGTAGGTCTTCTTCTGCACGTTCGGGTCGAAGCGGCGCTTCGTCCGGCGGTGCGAGTGCGAGATGTTGTGACCGAAGCCGGGAACTGCTCCGGTCACCTGGCACACTGCTGCCATGGTGATGTCTCCCTCTGTACCGTGGCACCGGACGGTGCCACCCAAGATCCCTTGTCTGCACCCGGCGTGAACGCGGCACGGGGCCGGGATCACAAGGAGGGGTGCGAACTGCGTGCTGGAGTGCGCGCAGACGAGGAGTCAGTCTAGCACGGCGTGTCGGCTTGACCCGATCCGGTCACCGCGCCGACGCCCCCGAGCCCGCCGAGACATCGCCGACACCGCGGCCACCGGGTGCTTCGACAGGCGTCACCCGGCGTCGCCTCACCCGACCGTCGCCTCGCCCGCCGCCGCCTCCGCGGCACCGCGTCCCCACCGGAACGCCGAAACCGTGGCATCCCCCTCGATCCAGAACCGCCAGGGGAACACCGCCGTCCCCGCCACCCCCGCGACCCCGACGCGCGGCCCCGTCGCAACGCCGACCACGGGCTCGTCGGCCAGGAGCAACCGCGCCCGTGCCCCGGCCTTCTCCGCGCCCGTCACCGCGTCGAGCCCGTCGTGCACCGGATGCCGCAGCCCCACCGCATCGCCGAGGCGACCGGGGCCGCGCGCGAGATCGCGCGCCGAACGCACCGCTCCGCGACGCTCGAGGCGCCTGCGCTCGGCGATCTCGACGCCGTCGACCACCTCGGCCCCGCGCAGGAGGACACCCCCGGCGACGCCGTCGGGACCGCACACGACGTTGACGCACGAGTGGATGCCGTGACTCAGGTACACGTACAGGTGACCGGGTTCGCCCCACATCGTGGCGTTGCGCGCGGTGGGACCCATGCGCGCGTGCGACCCCGGGTCGGGGACCTCGCCCGTTCCACGGCCGTGGTACGCCTCGACCTCGGTGAGGCGGATCACCACGCGCTCCCCCGCGACCACCGTCTCCAGCAGCGCACCGAGCAGGCGCGGCGCCACCTCGGCGGGCAGACCCGACAGTTCGTCGCGCGTGACGGGACGCGTCACTGCGGCGGCACCTGGCACCACGACAGGTCGAAGCCCTGCAGGGCCACGAGCTCCTGACCCGTGTCGACCTCGACGAGGTGCGTCAGCAGGCGCTCGGGCAAGGGCAGCTGGTACCGGTCGAAGGGGTTGTCGACCGCGCGCGGGGCGACGAGGACCGCCGCGTAGCGGCCGCTCGCCGAGACGCACGACTGCAGCACCGTGTCGGAGCCGGGCACCTCCAGCAGCGGGCGCACGGCGCCCGCGGTGTCGACGTGCGCGACGGTCGTGGAGCGCGAGACGCCGTCCGTGCTGATGTCGGCGAACGAGCGGATCGTCCCCGCACCCGCACCGGGAACGGGGGTGGCGCGACCGGCGAGACCGGGCGGGTCGACCGGGTCGACGAGCGGCTGCTCCGATCCGTCGGTGAGGTTGATCTCGCGGATGCCCTCGAGGCGCTCGACGATCGCGACCGACGATCCGCGGGCGATGCCGTCGATCGACACCGCGCTGCCCAGCGGGGCGGCGTTCCCACCCTGCGCGTCGGTCAGCAGCAGGCGGGAGTCGAAGGTGAGCACGAGCATGCTGTCGGTGTCCGGCACGAAGCGCCAGTCGGCGATGCGCACGTCGCCACCGTTCAGTCCGACCTCGGTCGGGGGCGCGTCGTCGGCGGCCGACGCCGTGTACAGACGGCTCTCGCGACCCCCGGCGGCGCTCAGGTCGGCATCCGAGAAGGTGAAGCCGATCCGCTCGCCGCGGTCGGCGGATTGCAGGTTCGTGACGAATCCCGGCCCGGGCAGAGGGATGTCGCGCGGGTTCTGCCCGTCGGGGTCGGTCACGATCACGCGCGCGTCGTCGCCGTCGCGCACCGAGATGACGAGGTGGTTGGCGGTGGCGCGGAAGTCCTCGATGTGCGGGTGCACGAAGACGGGGAGACCCGCCTCGCCCTTCAGGTCGGTGCGGAAGATCGTGTCGCCCTCGGGCGTTCCGCGCTGCATCAGGTACGCCTGCAGCGGCGGGGTGCGGAAGGTCTCGGTGAGCGTCGACGATGACCCCGCGCCCAACCCGTTCACGTCCCGGACGGTGATCCGATAGTCGGTGTCGTCGCGGAGAGGGAGCCCGAAGCGCACGCCGACGCTGCGTCCCGAGGTGTCGACGGTGAACGGCGCGGCGGGCTCGATCTCGACCTGCGAGGGGTCGACCGTCTCGAGCGACTGCGTCGTGGTGAGGATGACACGCGATCCGGATGCCGCCACCGAGGCGGCCGGATCGACCTGCACGTCCGTGACCCGCGGCCCCTGTGCGACGGAGACGACCCCGCCGAGGCCGCCGACGACGACGAGGCCCACGAGCACGGCGGCGAAGGCGACGGCGAAGCCGCGACCCCGGCGTCGGCGCGCGCGCGACCGACGGGAGTCGCCCCCGCGGCGGGCGTCAGTACTCATACGGGTCCGCAGGCTCGTCGATCGCCGCCACCTCGTCGGCGCGCACCTCCAGCGCGCCGTCGCCGCTGGAGCGCACCGTGCCGGTGACGGTCACCCACTGGCCGGTCGAGGGCGCCGCCCCCGCGGCGGCGATCGGCAGCCGGGCCGTCTGCGCGTCGATGACGCAGTGCGTGATCACCAGGCGCGTGAGGTCGAAGCTGGCCCCGTCGCCGCCGGGGGTGATGAAGCCGGTGAGCGTCACGGGCTTGCCGTCGAACGTCTCGGGGTTCGTCGCGTGGGCGAAGACCGCCGACCAGTCGCCGATGCCGAACTCCGAGGTGTCGCCGGAGGCCGCGAGCGTCACGACGTCGGACCCGGCGAACAGCGGCGGCGCCCCCACGTCGCGCGAGACGGCGAGCTCGGTCGACAACGACGCCGCCGGGGTCAGCAGCACGGCGATCACGGCCCCCGAGGCGAGGACCCCGCCGCTGAAGGCGGCGATGCCGCCGGGGGTGAGCCGCGGCCGGGCGGCGAGGTGCTCGTGCGCGGAGCGGTCGTGCGCGTCGAGGGGATCGGTGTGCTCGTGATCGGCGTGCGCGAACGCCTCCCGCCGCGCGGTCGCTGCGGCGGGGGCGTGCCCGTGCTCGTGGTCGTGTCCGTGGTCGGCCTCGGCCCCCAGCGGGAGCGCGAACGACGCCACGGCGCCGACGAGCGCGACCATCGCCATGCCCACCGCGAACCAGGCCGAATCGGGGTTGATGTACAGCGACATGCGGCCGGTGACCCACAGCACGATCGTCGTGATCGACAGACACGTCGTGAGTCCCACACCGAGCCAGCGCGTGGCGAGGGCGGCGGATCTAGACAAGGAGGTTCACCACCGTTCCGAGAGCGAAGGCGAACAGCACGACCACCACGGTCATCCCCGCGAGCACGCGGGTGGTGAAGGTGGTGCGCAGCAGCGCCATCATCTTGAGGTCGATGATCGGGCCCACGACGAGGAACGCCACGATCGAGCCGGGCGTGAAGGTCGAGGCGAACGACAGCGCGAAGAACGCGTCGACGTTGGAGCACAGCGACACCACGAGCGCGAGCACCATCATCGCCGCGATCGACAGGGCCGGGTCGGACCCGATCGCGAGCAGCGCGCTGCGCGGCACGAGCACCTGCACGGCACCGGCGAGGAGCGAGCCGATGATGAGCGCCGGCATGACCGACCGCAGCTCGACGACGAACTGCGCGAGGGTGCGTCGACCGCGATCGCCGCGCTCCTGCACGACGATCTCGCACGTCTCGAGGAAGCGCTCGGTGAGCAGCTTGTCGGGATCGGGATGCCGGCTGTACAGCCAACCGATGAGGTTGGCCACGAGGTACCCGCCGATCAGGCGTGCCACCAGGATGCCGTCGCTGAAGCCGAACGCGGCGTGCGTGCTGATGATGACGATGGGGTTCACGATGGGGGCCGCGACCAGGAACGTCAGGGTGTCGGACACGCCGAACCCGCGCATGAGCAGACCGCGGGCGAAGGGCACGTTGCCGCACTCGCACACCGGGATGAACATGCCCAGCAGCGACAGCACCGCCCGGCGCGCCCAGGGGGCCCGTGGCATCCATCTCTCGATCGCCCCCGGCGGCACCCACACCTGCACGATGATCGACAGCACCACGCCGAGCACCACGAACGGCAGCGACTCGATGAGGACGCTGAGGGCGAGGGTGAGCCCGTCCTGCGCGCGGGTGGGCAGCGGTTGCGAGAAGAACGTCGGGGCGAGCGCGTCGACGAGGAACAGCGCGGTGATCACGACGACACCCAGGCCGAGAGCGACGAGGGTGCGGGAGGAGCCCGTGCGGGGGGCGTCCGGACGGCGGCGTACGGGGGCCGCGGTGCGACTACTCGTCGCCACGCTCACGAGCCCGATCGCGGGCGCAGTCGGCGCACACGCCGAAGATGTCGACGACGTGCTCGGCCTCGGTGAAGCCGTGCTGGGCGGCGGTGCGCTGCGCCCACTCCTCGACGTCGGTCGCGGCGATCTCGACGGCGACACCGCACGAGCGGCAGATCAGGTGATGGTGGTGCCCACGGGTCGCGCACGCGCGGAAGAGGTTCTCGCCGTCCGGGCTCTGCAGCGAGTCGGCGTCGCCGCGAGCGGCGAGTCCGGCGAGGGTGCGGTAGACGGTGGCCAGGCCGATGCCCGTGTTCTCGTCGCGCAGGGTCGCGTGAAGCGCCTGCGCGCTGACGAACCCGCCTGCTCCGGACAGGGCTTCGCGCACGCGCTCGCGCTGCCACGTGTTGCGCTGGACCATGCGGGCGAGTCTAGCGAGGGGTTCGGTGAAACGGCTGGGCGTTACAGGGCCCGGGTGGTGCGGTCGCGGCGGGCACCGACCACGCGGCACACGAGGTAGATCGCGAACGAGATGGTCGTGATGTAGGGGCTCACCGGCAGTGTGCCGGCGACCGCGAGCAGCACGCCGCCGACCGCGGAGACGAAGCCGAACAGCGCCGCGAGCACGGGCACCGAGAGGGGCCCGGACACCACCCGCATCGCCGCGGCGGCCGGGGTGACCAGCAGCGCCATCACGAGGAGGGCGCCGATGATGTGCACCGCGACAGCCACGATGAGCCCCAGCAGCAGCATGAACACGAGCGACACCGCCGTGGTGGGCACCCCGCGCGCGGCGGCCGACTGCGGATCGAGCGAATCGAAGCGCAGGGGGCGCCAGATGAGCAGCAGCGCAACGAGCACGGCCACGCCGATGACGACCAGCCAGCCGAGCTGGCCGCTCTGCACCGACACGATCTGCCCGGTCAGCAGGCTGAAACGGGTGGCACTGCGCCCGTTGTAGAGCGAAAGGCACAGGATGCCGACACCCAGGCCGAACGGCATGAGCACGCCGATGATCGAGTTGCGGTCGCGGGCCCGGGCGCCCAGCAGGCCGATGAGCGCCGCGGCGATGAGGGAGCCGACGATCGAGCCCGACACGACGTCGACGCCGATCAGCAGGGCCACCGCCGCCCCGGCGAACGACAGTTCGCTGATGCCGTGCACCGCGAAGGCCATGTCGCGCTGCATGACGAACACGCCGATCAGCCCGCCCACGAGGCCGAGGACGGCGCCCGCGTAGACGGAGTTCTGCACCAGTTCGAGGATCGCGCCGTACTGGCTCACCCCGCCGAACAGGGCGTCGCCGACGTCGGACCAGTTCATACGTCGTCCTCGTCGTGGTGATGGTGGTGGGCCTCGTCGGCATCCGGAGCTCCGACGACGATGAGCTGACCGCCCGCCCGCACGACGTAGACGGGGGCGCCGTACAGCGCCGAGAGGGTCTCGGTGGTGAGCACCTCGTCGGGCGTGCCGAGGGTGAACCGGCCGTGCGCGATGTACAGGATGCGGTCGACGCGCGAGAGCACGGGGTTGATGTCGTGCGTGACCAGGAGCACGGCGGCGTCGCGTTCGCGGCGATGCCGATCGATCAGTCGCACGACGGCCTGCTGGTTGGCGAGGTCGAGGCTCGTCAGCGGCTCGTCGCACAGCAGCAGGGCCGGGTCGTCGGCGAGGGCCTGGCCCACGCGCAGACGCTGCTGCTCGCCGCCGGAGAGAAGCCCCACCGGGCGATCGGCGAAGGCGGTGGCGCCCACCGCCTCGAGCAGTTCGTCGATGCGCGCGCGGTCCTTCGTGCGCGACAGCGGGAGTCCGAGCCGATGACCGTCGACTCCCAGACCGACGATGTCGCGCCCGCGCAGCGGGGTCTCCCGCGGGAGGGGGCGTTGCTGCGGGATGTAGCCGATGCGGCGGTTGCCGGCCCGGCGCACCGGGGCGCCGAGCGCCTCGATGGAACCGGCGCTGAGCCGCTCGAGGCCCAGGATGGCCCGCAACAGGGTGGTCTTGCCCGAGCCGCTGGGCCCGAGCACCGCGACGAGCTCGCCGGGTTCGTACGGGGGGTAGAGCCCCGCCCCCACCAAGCCGCCGCCCCCCACGAGGGCCGGACCCCGGATGCGCCGCGGGGCCGCCCCGCGGACCCCGG
>NZ_JBKBNC010000030.1:0-34015 GCF_046295495.1 Microbacterium sp. | reverse complement strand
GAGATCGTCGGACCGGACCGGGATGCCCCCCTGTTCGAAGAGTAGGTCCGCGCCGCGGCGGGCGCAAGAGCCGGAAGATTTCCTCCCCCACCGACGAGGAAGGCCCGGATGCCGTGCACCCGGGCCTTCCTCGACGAGGATTCTTCAGTAATCGCGGTCGATGAGCTGCGGCGGCACCTGGTCGGCCGCGACCTCGTCGACGAAGAACGCCGTACGGCGGCGTCCTTTCGCGCCCGCGGCGGGCACGCTCTGGTAGCTCGCGCCCGCGAGAGCCAGACCCAGGGCGGCCGCCTTGTCGGCTCCCGCGATGACCATCCACACCCGCTTGGAGGAGTTGATCACCGGTCGCGTGAGCGAGACGCGCTCGCTCGGCGGCTTGGGGGATTCGCGCACGGGGACGGTCGCCCGATCGGTGACGGAGATCTCGGGCCGGTCCGGGAAGAGCGAGGCGATGTGCGCGTCGGGGCCCACGCCCAGGAAGCAGATGTCGAACGAGGGCCAGGGGCCTGTCTCGCTGCGGTCCGAGGGGGCGAACTGAGCCAGCTCGTCTGCGTACGCGATGGCTGCGGCATCCAGATCGAGACCGTCATCGCTCGAGGCCACCGCGTGGATGTTCTCGGCCGGGATGTCGAGGTGGTCGAGGAACGCCTCGCGCGCCTGCTTCTCGTTGCGGTCGTCGGAGTCGCGCGGGACGAAGCGCTCGTCGCCGAACCAGAAGTGCACGAGCGACCAGTCGATGTCGTTCACCCGCTCGTCGCGCGCCGCGGTGCGCAGGACGGCGCCGCCCATCGTCCCACCCGTGAGGCACACGTGCATGCGCTTGCCCTCGGCGACGCGCTTGACGATGCGATTCATGAGGCGCGTGGCCACGTACTCGGCGAGGGCGTCGGCGTCGCGCTTGATGATGACGCGCTTCGCCCACCCGCTGTCGGTCATGAGGCGTCTCTCCGGCTCGCGGCGAGCAGCAGGTCATGACCCTGGGTGATCACACGTCCGTAGAGGAGGTCGGGGTCGAGGCGGCGCAGTTCTTCGGCGAGGCACTCGCGCAGCGTGCGCCGCGGGAACGCCAGGTCGTGAGTGGGCTGGCCGGGCTGGGTCAGCACAGCGACGCCCGCCTCCGGACGCTCGAGCAGCGTGTCGCCGCTCGGACGCGTCAGCCGCACCGACTTGATGCCGCTGGCCCACTCCTCGGCGGGCAGGTACGCGTAGTCGACGGGAGCTTCGAGCTTCATCCCGAGCCATGCGGCGAGCAGAGCCGTGGAGGGGGAGTCGGCGGCGCCGCGCACTTCGATCGCGGTGACGGGCTCGAACGGCGGCTGGTCGAGCACGGCGGCGAGTTGCTCACGCCATCGCGTGACGCGCGTCCAGGCGAAGTCGGTGTCACCGGGCGCGTAGTGCTCGCCCAACTGGGCGACCCACGCGGCGGGATCCGCCTGCGACGACGCGTCGGTGATGCGGCGCTGCGCGATGCGGCCGATCGCCGAGCGGGAGGGGAACTCCGGAGCGTCGGCGGGCCACCACGCGACCACGGGTGCGTCGGGGAGCAGCAGCCCGGTGACGAGGCTTTCGGCGTTCGAGCCGGCCGCGCCGTGGGCGCGCAGCACGACGACCTCGCTCGCGCCGGCGTCGCCGCCCACGCGGATCTGCGCGTCGAGACGCGGCTCCTCGTCATCGTCGCCGAACAGCACGGCGATCACCCGCATCGGGTGCTCGCGCGAGGCGTCGTTGGCGGCCTCGATGACCTCCTCCTCGGCTCCGTGGTTGGTCACGATGATGAGCGTCAGCACGCGGCCGAGGGCGACGGCGCCGCCCTCCTCGCGCACGCTGACGAGCTTCTTCGAGATGGCGCTGACGGTGGTGTCGGGCAGATCGATGATCACGGGCGCCTCCAGGTGCGGCCGTCGCGGGCGAGGAGTTCATCGGCGGATGCCGGACCCCACGAACCGGGCGAATACTGTTCGAGCGGACCGCCCTGAGCGGCCCAGAACTCCTCGATCGGGTCGAGGATCTTCCAGCTGAGCTCGACCTCCTCGTGACGCGGGAACAGCGGCGGGTCGCCGAGCAGCACGTCGAGGATGAGGCGCTCGTAGGCTTCGGGGCTTGCCTCGGTGAAGGCGTGCCCGTAGCCGAAGTCCATCGTGACGTCGCGCACCTGCGTGCCGTCACCGGGGACCTTCGAGCCGAAGCGGATCGTGACGCCCTCGTCGGGCTGCACACGGATGACGAGCGCGTTCTGTCCGAGCTCCTGCGTCTGGCTGCGCGAGAACAGCTGCTGCGGAGCGCGCTTGAACACCACCGCGACCTCGGTCACGCGGCGCCCGAGACGCTTCCCGCTGCGCACGTAGAACGGCACACCCGACCAGCGGCGCGTGTTGATCTCGAGCTTGATGGCGGCGTAGGTCTCGGTGACGGAGTCGGGGTTCATGCCGTCCTCGTCGAGGAAGCCGTGCACCTCTTCGCCGCCCTGCCAGCCGCCGGCGTATTGCCCGCGTGCCGTGGCCTCCGCGAGATTCTCGGGCAGACGCACCGCGGCCAGCACCTTCTCCTTCTCGGCGCGCAGGTCGGCGGCGTTGAAGCTGATGGGCTCCTCCATCGCCGTCAGGGCGAGCAGCTGCAGGAGGTGGTTCTGGATGACGTCGCGCGCCGCGCCGATGCCGTCGTAGTAGCCGGCCCGCCCGCCCACGCCGATGTCCTCGGCCATGGTGATCTGCACGTGATCGACGTAGTTGCGGTTCCAGATCGGCTCGTACAGCTCGTTGGCGAAGCGCAGCGCCAGGATGTTCTGGACCGTCTCCTTGCCGAGGTAGTGGTCGATGCGGAAGATCGAGTCGGCGGGGAAAGCGCTCTCCACCGACTGGTTGAGCTCGCGCGCCGAGGCCAGGTCGTGACCGAACGGCTTCTCGATGACCACGCGGCGCCACCCGGTGACGCCGTCGGCCTCGTCTCCGACGAGCCCCGATTCCTTCAGCTGCGCGGTCACCACGGGGAACGCCTTGGGCGGGATCGACAGGTAATACGCGTGGTTGCCCATCGTGCCCCGCTCGGTGTCGAGCTTGTCGACGGTGTCGCGCAGACGCCGGAACGCCTCGGGGTCGTCGAACTCGCCCTGCACGAAGCGGATGCCCTCGAGCAGTTCCTTCCACGTCTCCTCGCGGAACTCGGTGCGCGCGTACTTCTTGACCGACTCGTAGACGACCTCGGCGAAGTCCTGGTCCTCCCAGTCACGACGCGCGAAGCCGACGAGCGCGAATCCGGGGGGAAGGAGCCCGCGATTGGCGAGGTCGTAGACCGCCGGCATGAGCTTCTTACGGGAGAGGTCGCCGGTGACGCCGAAGATCACCAGGGCGCTGGGCCCGGCGATCCGACTCAAGCGGCGATCCTCGGGGTCGCGCAGGGGATTGTGACCCGGTGTGATCTCTACGACCATGCTTACTGTGCCGCCTCGAAGAGTGAGAGCACTTCGACCTGCGGGTCGGTCAGCGTCAGCGTGACGACGGGACGGCCATGGGCCTCCGCCAACACGCTCGCGTCTCCCGCGGCCTGTGCCTGGATGAGTTGTCCGAAGGTGAACGGCCGACCGGGGATCTCGAGGTCGACGTCGGTGCGTTCGGTGATCTGGAGGAAGACGCCGGTGGCGGGCCCGCCCTTGTGGTACTGACCGGTGGAGTGCAAGAAGCGCGGACCCCACCCGAAGGTGGTCGGACGACCGGAGTCGGCCGCCACCAGCTCGCGGAGCCCGGCCAGCTGAGCGATCTCGAGCCGGTTCACGTACGCCTGGATGCCGACGTAGCCGTCTGCGGGGACGCGCGCCCAGAGGGCCGCGAGCACGCCCGCGACGGTTCCGTCCGCTGCGAGGGCGGGGTCGGACACGCGCACCTCGACACCGTCGGCCACGAAGGCCGGAGCAGTCGGGGCGGGCTGCGCCTCGAGCAGTCCGCGCGTCGCCGCCTTCGCCGACTCGACGTCGGGCTGATCGAAGGGATCGATGCCGAGGAGGCGACCGGCGATCGCCGTCGCGTACTCCCACACGACGAACTGCGCACCGAGCGAGCCGCTCACCAGCACCTCGCCGGTGTGCCGCTCGAACAGGTGGAAGGCGTCGGCGTCGTCGACGAAGCGCACGACCTGCAGGTCGTCGGGCTTCGTCTCGAGCTCGGGGGAGACGGGCAGGAGGACGACGGGCAGGATGCCGGTGCCGTTCTTGCCCGTCGACTCGGCGACGAGCTGCTCGATCCAATCGGGCAGGCCCCGGATATGGCTGCCGTCGGTGACGAGGCCGAGCTTGTCGCGGCGGTTCGGTCCGCCGCCCGCGATGGCCGCGGCCAGCACCAGGGCGGGGTTCTCGGGCGAATCGATCGCGACCTCGAGGAGCGTGGCATCCGCCTCGTCGAGGAGGTCGTCGATGTCGACGCCGGCGAGACCGGCCGGCACGAGTCCGAAAGCGGTGAGGGCCGAGTAGCGCCCGCCGACCGTGGGATCTGCCGTGAAGACGCGGTAGCCGTCGGCGCGGGCAGACTCCTCGAGCGGTGAACCCGGGTCGGTCACGACGACGATGCGGTCAGCCGGGTCGATGCCCAGGTCGCGATACGCCGCCTCGAAGGCGCGCTTGGCGGAGTCCGTTTCGATCGTCGCACCGGACTTGCTCGACACCACGAGCACGGTCTTGTCGAGACCACCCGATTCGGCGTCGCCGTCGAGGGCGGCCAGCACCTGTCCGGGGGCCGTCGAATCGAGGATGACCAGGGGCACGCCGGCCGTCTGCGCGATGACCTCCGGGGCGAGGGAGGAGCCGCCCATACCGGCCAGCACGACCCGGGTCACGCCCTGCGCGACGAGCTCGTCGCGCAGGGCCGTGATCTCGGGCACGAGCGGGCGCGAGACGGAGACCGCCCGCACCCACCCGAGCCGACGGGATGCCTCGTCTTCAGCGGCCGCGCCCCACAGGCTCGCGTCGCCCGCGGTGATCCCCGACGCGATGAGCGAACCGGTCAGAACCGGCAGCTCGGCGTCGACGACCGACTTGACGTGGCCCGTGACCTTGACGGCGAAGCTCACTTCGCGGCCTGGGCGCTTCCGGCCTGCAGAGCGGTCTTCACGGTGTCCTGCAGCTCGTGCCACGAGGCGATGAACTTCTCGACACCCTCGTCTTCGAGCACCTGCGTCGCATCGGTGACGTCGACGCCGGCCGCCGCGAGACGGTCGAACACCTCGTGGGCCTCGGCGTAGGCGCCGGTGACCGTGTCTCCCGCGATCTCACCGTGGTCGAACGTGGCCTCGAGGGTCTTCTCGGGCATCGTGTTGACGGTGCCGGGAGCGACGAGCTCGGTCACGTAGAGCGTGTCGGGAAGGGCGGGGTCCTTGACGCCGGTCGACGCCCACAGCGGGCGCTGCACGGTCGCGCCGGCGTCGAGCAGGGCGGTCGCGCGCGGCTCGGCGAACTTCTTCTCGTAGAGCTCGTACGCGAGGCGCGCGTTCGCGATGCCGGCCTTGCCCTTGAGCGAGGCGGCCTCGTCGGTGCCGATCGCGGCGAGACGCTTGTCGATCTCCGTGTCGACGCGCGAGACGAAGAAGGACGCCACCGACTGCAGGGTCGAGATGTCGTGACCGGCCGCCTGCGCCTTCTCGACTCCGGCGAGGTAGGCGTCGATGACCTCCTCGTAGCGCTCGAGGCTGAAGATGAGCGTGACGTTCACCGAGATTCCGGCACTGATGACTTCGGTGATGGCGGGCAGGCCCGCCTTGGTCGCGGGGATCTTGATCAGCACGTTCTTGCGGTCGACGCGGGCCGACAGGTCTTTCGCCTGCGCGACGGTGCCCTCGGTGTCGTGCGCGAGGTCGGGGGAGACCTCGATCGACACGCGGCCGTCGACGCCGTTCGTCGCCTCGAACACGGGGAGGAAGATGTCGCACGCGTCGCGGACGTCATCGGTGGTGATCGAGAAGATCGCCTCGTCGACGCTCGCGTCCTGAGCGGCGAGCTCCTGGACCTGGCCCTCGTACGCCTCACCCTTGGAGAGGGCACCGGCGAAGATCGTGGGGTTGGTCGTGACGCCCGACACGTTGCGCTTCTCGATCAGCTCGGCCAGGTTGCCGGACTGGATGCGCTGACGCGACAGGTCGTCGAGCCAGATGCTGACGCCCTGAGCGGCGAGGTCTGCGGTGGGAGTGCTCATGGTCGTGGTTCTCCTCTGTTACTTCTTCGCCGCGGCGAGCGAGTCGCGGGCGGCCTCGACGACGGCCTCGGCCGTGATGCCGAACTTCTGGAAAAGGGTCTTGTAGTCGGCCGAGGCACCGAAGTGCTCGATCGCGACGGAGCGGCCGGCGTCGCCGACGATGCTGTGCCAGCTGAGGGCCGAGCCGGCCTCGACCGACACGCGCGCCTTCACCGCGGCCGGCAGCACGGATTCGCGGTACGCCTCGTCCTGCTCGGCGAACCACTCGAGCGACGGGGCCGACACGACGCGGGCGTGCACGCCCTCGGCGGCGAGCGTCTCGCGCGCTTCGACGGCGAGCTGGACCTCGGAGCCCGTCGCGATGAGGATCACGTCGGGCTGGCCGTTCTTGGCCTCCGCGAGCACGTACGCACCCTTCACGGCGCCGGCGGCCGAAGCGAACTCGTCGCCCGAGGCCTCGCCGTCGCCGCGGGCGAAGACGGGGATGTTCTGGCGGGTCAGCGCGATGCCGGAGGGACCGGCGGTGCGCCGCAGCATCTCGAGCCAGACGACAGAGGTCTCGTTGGCATCCGCGGGTCGCACGAGGGCGAAGTTCGGGATGGCGCGGAGGGTGGCGAGCTGCTCGATCGGCTGGTGCGTCGGGCCGTCCTCGCCGAGGGCGACGGAGTCGTGGGTCCAGACGAAGATGGTCGGGATGTTCATCAGGGCGGCCAGGCGCACCGGGGGGCGCATGTAGTCGCTGAAGATGAGGAAGGTGCCGCCGAACGGACGCGTCGGGCCGTGAAGCACGATGCCGTTGAGGATCGCGCCCATGGCGTGCTCGCGGATGCCGAAGTGCAGCACGCGGCCGTAGGGGTCGCCGGACCACTCGTGCGTGGACCACGACGAGGGGATGAAGGACTTGGCATCCTTGATCGTCGTCAGGTTGGACTCGGCGAGGTCGGCCGAACCGCCCCACAGCTCGGGGAGCTCGGCCGCGAGGGCGTTGATGACCGTTCCGCTGGCGGCTCGGGTCGACACGTCTTTGCCGGCTTCGAACGCCGGGAGGGCGTCGGCGATGTCGGCGGGGAGCTCGCGGGCCTGGAGGCGGTCCCACAGCTGCTTGCGCTCCGGGTGCGCGGCAGCCCAGGCGTCGAACGCCGACTGCCAGGCGGCCTTCTCGGCCTCGCCGCGCGTGGCCAGCTCACGCGTGTGGGCGAGCACGTCGTCGGCCACGGCGAAGTGCTGCTCGGGGTCGAAGCCGAGCACCTCCTTCGTGGCACGCAACTCGTCGGCGCCGAGGGCGGAGCCGTGGATCTTGCCGGAGTTCTGCTTTCCGGGCGACGGCCAGCCGATGATCGTCTTGAGGATGATGAGCGAGGGCTTGCTCGTCTCGCCCTTGGCCGCCTCGAGGGCGGCGTGCAGCTCGGCGACGTCTTCGACGTACTGGCCGGTCTTCTTCCAGTCGACGGTCTGCACGTGCCAGCCGTACGCCTCGTAGCGCTTCTGGACGTCTTCGGTGAAGGCGACGTTGGTGTCGTCTTCGATCGAGATCTGGTTGGAGTCGTAGATCGCGATGAGGTTGCCGAGCTCCTGGTGGCCGGCGAGCGAGGAGGCCTCGCTGGTGACGCCCTCCTGCAGGTCGCCGTCGCCGGCGATGACGTACACGAAGTGGTCGAAGGGGCTCTCGCCGGCCGGGGTCTCGGGATCGAACAGGCCGCGCTCGTAGCGGGCGGCGTAGGCGAAGCCGACGGAGGAGGCGAGGCCCTGGCCGAGCGGGCCGGTGGTGATCTCGACGCCGTCGGTGTGGCCGAACTCGGGGTGGCCGGGGGTGAGCGAGCCCCAGGTGCGCAGTGCCTGGAGGTCGGAGAGCTCGAGGCCGAACCCGCCGAGGTAGAGCTGCACGTACTGCGTCAGCGAGGAGTGTCCCGCCGAGAGGATGAAGCGGTCGCGGCCGGGCCAGTGCGTGTCTGCCGGGTCATGGCGCAGGACGCGCTGATACAGCAGGTACGCGGCGGGGGCCAGCGACATCGCGGTTCCGGGGTGGCCGTTGCCCACCTTCTCGACGGCGTCCGCCGCGAGGATGCGAGCGGTGTCCACCGCGCGCCGATCGATCTCGTCCCATTCGAAGTCCGACAACACGGTGCCTTTCTCGATACAGCGCCCGGTTCACGGTCGACGTCCGCGCTCACCACCGTAGGAGTGGGAGGGGGGTGGGGTGTCGGCGCGGGGCGCGCGTTCTTCGCCAGCATAGCGAGAACGGCCGACACCGTTGCCGTTCGTGACGGGGGTCGACAGGCGGCCGGTCGTGTGGTGGGGATGGCCTAGAATCGAAGGGATCTCTACACGCGCTACCCCGGGGGACGATGGACATCTCGACGACGTCGCACGTCATTGCGACGAACGATCGCCGCTCCGTCGGACGAACCCTCCGGGCCTATGTCGCCCTGACGAAGCCCCGTGTGCTCGAGCTGCTGCTGGTGACCACCGTGCCGGTGATGATCCTGGCGCAGGGCGGCCTCCCGAACCTGTGGCTCATCTTCGCCACGGTCATCGGCGGTTCGTTGAGCGCCGGCTCCGCTGCCGCGTTCAACATGTACCTCGACCGCGACATCGACGCCCACATGCAGCGCACCGAGAACCGTCCCCTCGTGACGGGGGAGGTGTCGCCCCGGGGCGCCCTCACCTTCGCCTGGACGCTGGCGATGGTGTCGACGGTCTGGTTGCTCGTGTTCACCAATCCGCTCGCCGCGGGTCTGTCGGCCGTCGCGATCTTCTTCTACGTCGTGATCTACACGATCATCCTCAAGCGGCGCACCGAGCAGAACATCGTCTGGGGCGGGATCGCCGGCTGCTTCCCCGTGCTCATCGGCTGGTCGGCCGTGACGGGGTCGCTGTCGTGGGCGCCGTTCATCCTGTTCCTGCTCGTGTTCCTGTGGACGCCGCCGCACTACTGGCCGCTGTCGATGAAGTACGCCGCGCAATACGACGAGGTCGACGTGCCGATGCTGGGCGCCACGCGCAGCGGATCGCAGGTGGGTCTGCAGGTCATCCTGTACGCCTGGGCGACGGTCGCCTGCTCGCTGCTGCTCATCCCCGTCGCCTCGATGGGCCTCGTCTACACCGTTTCGGCACTCGTCTTCGGCGGGTGGTTCATCTACGAGTCGCACCGGCTCTACTCCCGCGCCGTGCGCGGCGGGGAGCCTCGCCCGATGCGGGTCTTCCACGCGTCGATCACGTACCTCACGCTGCTCTTCGTGGCCATCGCGGTCGACCCGCTCCTGCCCTTCTGAGCGCTCTCGACGACGCCCGTCCCTCAGCGGGGCGGGCGTCTTCGCGTTCCCGAGGATCGTGACGTCTCGCGCCCGACGGCCGACCCCACGGCTCCGTACACGCGGCACCGGCCCGGCACCGGCCCCGTACACGCGCCACCGGCCCCGCCCACGTGACACCGGCCCCGCCCACGTGACACCGGCCCCGCGCACGTGACACCGGCCCCGCCCACGTGACACCGGTCCCGCCCACGTGACACCGGTCCCGCCCACGTGACACCGGTCCCGCGCACGCGGCACGGCCCCGTGCACGCGGCACGGCCCTGCCCACGCGGTACCGGCCCCGTACACGCGGAAGCGCCCGCCCCCGAAAGGGAGCGGGCGCTTCGATCTCGCGGGGTCAGCGACGCGTGGTGTCGTCGCCGGCGTCGAGCTTCGGGGCGTCGTGCTGCGCCGCGGCCGCGGCCTGCGGGGGCGCCGTCGCCGTCGAGGGGGTCTCGATGTCGGCATCCTCGACCGCGAGCGGAGTCGCGGTGGTGGCCGGGGCGAAGGGAGCGGCGGGGACGGCCTCGACCGTCGTGTTGTCGTCGCTGGTCCAGTCGATGGCCTCGATGGATGCGTCGGGGCGGCGCACCAGGGCGGTCGCCGCGGCGAGGGCGAGGGCTGCGACGAGACCGACGGCGCCGGCTCCGAGCACCGCGGCACCCACGACGACCCACGACTGGCCGACGTAGACCTGGACGACGGTGGCGTTGGGGTCGTTGAGCACCTGCTCCATCGCGTCGATCCCGTTGAGGACGATCGCGAGTCCGCCGGCGAGGGCGGCCAGGGATCCGGCGACGAGCACCCAGAACGGGATGCTGGTCACCAGGCGGGGACGGGTCTGCATGGCATGTACTCCTTGTGGCTCCGGCGGGGGACGCCGGAATGCGGGTCCCGAAGCGGGGGACGACGGGACGGTCCGGGCGCGGTGGCGCCCGGAAGATCCACCATCCCTCACCGGACGGTGCGCGACGTAGGGGTCGCCGATGAATGCCCTATGAGCGTATAAGGGCCGCGTCCGGTCGGCAGGGGGCCGGGTCGGCTCTCTCGAGGCGGCATCCGCTGCCCGTCCGAGGCGCCGGGGGCGGTGCCGAGGCTTCCGCCTCAGGGCGGGAGAGGGCGCGGCCGGGCGAGGCTCAGCCGCGGGCGGAGAGCGTCTCGCGAGACGTTTCGGGAGCCGTGCGCGCAGCCGGGAGCTTCAGGCGCAGCACCACGACGGTCATGGTCGCGGCGGCCAGGGCCGCGAGCACCATGTGCGTGCCCACGGCGAGCTCGGGCAGCCCGTTGCGCGCCTGGTAGAGGCCGACGGCGATCTGCACGAGCTCGACCGCCAGCAGGGCGGTGGCCCAGCGGCGCGCGGGCAGCCGCAGGCGCCAGGCGATGACGACGACCACGACCGTGAGGGCGAACAGCGCGTACCCGGGCCACGCGTGCACGTGCTCGAGGACTTCCGCGTCGAATCCGTTGCGGCCCGCGGCCTCGTCTCCCGAGTGGGGCCCGGCGCCGGTGGTGAGGACGCCGAAGACGATCGTCAGGGCGAGCACACCGGTGGTGGCGTGGACGAGCCCGGCGAACCAGCGGGGGGCGGCGAGGGTGCGGGGCCCGGCCGGCTGATACATGAGCACGAGGAAGGCCGCGCACACCGCCACCAGCGAGACCGAGGCGACGTAGTGGAAGCCGACGATGAAGGGGTTCAGTCCGGTGAGCACCGTGATCCCGCCCACGACCGCCTGCGCGACGATGCCCGCGAGCACCACGAGCGAGAGGACGAACAGGGTGCGGCGCTCGCGACGCATGCGCCACAGGAGGACGACGACGGCGAGGGCCAGGATGCCGACGAGGCCCGTGAGCGTGCGGTTGCCGAACTCGATGATGCCGTGGATGCCCATCTCGGGAGTGTTCACGAGAGAGTCGGGGGTGCAGCGGGGCCAGGTCGGACAGCCGAGGCCGGACCCGGTCAACCGCACCGCTCCGCCGGTGCCGATGATCAGCACCTCCGCCACGAACGACAGCCACGCGAAGACCCGCACCCGGCGGTCGACGTCGGTGGGCAGCCACGCGACGACGCGGCGCACGGCGGCGGGAACGCGCGGAGAGAGGGCGGGGGACGGGGCGGAGGGCATGCGTACGGCTTCCTGGCGTCGAGGTGCTCCGGGCGTTCGGGAGACCGGGCCTGCCATGCCGGGAGCGGGTGTTGCCTGTAGAATCGAAGGGTCCGGGTGCAGCGCTCACGCGATCCGCACCAGAGACAGTCTAGGCGCGCAGCCAGCGCCTTCGAGCGGGCTCACCAGCGACATTCCTGGGACTTCGACCGGAGTCCGGAATGTCGGGGCGGATGACACCGTTGAAGCCCGAGAAGGAGAGTGATCACCATGTCCGATGTACTCATCGACCGACCAGAGCTCGAAAGCCTGGGGCAATACGAGTTCGGCTGGCACGACACAGATGCCGCCGGCGCGCTCGCGCAGCGCGGAATCAACGAAGACGTCGTGCGTGGCATCTCCGCGCTCAAGTCGGAGCCCGAGTGGATGCTCAAGACGCGCCTGAAGGGCTACCAGCTCTTCGGCCGCAAGCCGATGCCCACCTGGGGTGCCGATCTGAGCGAGATCGACTTCGACAACATCAAGTACTTCGTGCGCTCGACCGAGAAGCAGGCGCAGACCTGGGAAGACCTTCCGGAAGAGATCCGCAACACGTACGAGAAGCTCGGCATCCCCGAGGCGGAGCGTCAGCGCCTCGTCGCCGGCGTCGCCGCGCAGTACGAGTCCGAGGTGGTCTACCACCAGATCCGCGAGGACCTCGAGCAGCAGGGTGTCATCTTCATGGACACCGACACGGCGCTGCGCGAGCACCCCGAGTTCTTCGAGGAGTACTTCGGCACCGTCATCCCCGCCGGCGACAACAAGTTCGCCGCGCTGAACACGGCCGTGTGGTCGGGCGGTTCCTTCGTCTACGTCCCCAAGGGCGTGCACGTCGAGATCCCGCTGCAGGCGTACTTCCGCATCAACACCGAGAACATGGGTCAGTTCGAGCGGACGCTGATCATCGCCGACGAAGACAGCTACGTGCACTACATCGAGGGGTGCACGGCGCCGATCTACAAGAGCGACTCCCTGCACTCGGCCGTGGTCGAGATCATCGTCAAGAAGAACGCGCGCGTTCGCTACACGACGATCCAGAATTGGTCGAACAATGTCTACAACCTCGTCACCAAGCGCGCCGTCGCCCACGAGGGCGCGACCATGGAGTGGGTCGACGGCAACATCGGCTCCAAGGTGACGATGAAGTACCCCTCCATCTATCTGATGGGCGAGCACGCCAAGGGCGAGACGCTCTCGGTCGCCTTCGCCGGTCCCGGTCAGCACCAGGACGCCGGCGCGAAGATGGTCCACATGGCCCCGTACACGCAGTCCTCGATCGTGTCGAAGTCCATCGCCCGCGGCGGCGGTCGCGCCGGCTACCGCGGTGAGGTGCGGGTGGATGCCAACGCGCACCACTCCGCGAACACCGTGCGCTGCGACGCGCTGTTGGTCGACACGATCTCGCGCTCCGACACGTACCCCGCGATCGACATCCGCGTCGACGACGTGCAGCTCGGGCACGAGGCCACCGTCTCGAAGGTCAGCGAGGAGCAGCTGTTCTACCTGCAGTCGCGCGGCCTGCCCGAGGACGAGGCCATGGCCATGATCGTGCGCGGGTTCATCGAGCCCATCGCGCGCGAGCTGCCCATGGAGTACGCGCTCGAGCTCAACAAGCTCATCGAGATGGGCATGGAAGGATCCGTCGGTTAAATGACGACTGCGACACAGACCCCCGCGGAGCAGGCACCTGCCTCCGCCGGGGGTCACATCGACCCGGCCGCCCTGGTGGCATCCGTCGTTCCGGTGCAGACCCGGTCGGAGCGACTCACCTCGTTCGACCCGGCCGATTTCGGCGTCCCCACGGGGCGCGAGGTCAACTGGAAGCTCAGCCCGCTCGACCGGCTCGCGCCGCTCTTCGTCGACGAGGCCGGTCCCACCGGTGTCATGATCGTCGACGTGGAAGCGCCCACGGGCCTCGAGCAGAGTCGACTGGCCGCGGGTGAGGCCCCGCGTGGCGAGCACTTCCGCCCGGAAGACCTGCTCGCCGCCCTGGCATGGACGCACGAGGCCGAGGCGCCGCTGCTGCGCATCCCCGCGAACGTCGAGCTCGACGCGCCCGTCGTCGTGCGCCTGACCGGCACCGGCGGCCTCGCGCACGCTCACGTCGTGATCGAGGCGCAGCCGAACTCGCGCGGCACCGTGGTGCTGCGTCACGAGGGTACGGCGCAGCACGCGCAGAACGTCGAGATCATCGTGCGCGACGGCGCCGACCTGACCGTGGTGTCGGTGCAGAACTGGGCCGACGAGGCCGTCCACGCGTCCTCGCACCAGGCCCGCGTCGACCGCGACGCCAAGCTCACCCACGTCGTGGTGAGCTTCGGCGGCGGCGTCGTGCGCGTGAACCCGTCGGTGGAGCTCTCGGGCGCCGGCGCGGAGGGGCGTCTGTACGGTCTGTCGTTCTCCGACGCCGGGCAGCACCTCGAGTCGCAGGTGTACCTGCACCACAAGGGCCCCCACACCGTCGGCGACGTGCTCTACAAGGGCGCGCTGCAGGGGCAGAGCGCCCGCAGCGTGTGGATCGGCGACGTGCTCATCGGACCGGATGCCACCGGCACCGACTCCTATGAGGCCAACCGCAACCTCGTGCTCACCGACGGTGCGCGCGCCGACTCGATCCCGAACCTCGAGATCGAGACCGGTGACATCCAGGGGGCCGGCCACGCCAGCGCCACCGGTCGCTTCGACGACGAGCAGTTGTTCTACCTGCAGGCGCGCGGCATCGACGAGGGCGAGGCGCGGCGCCTCGTCGTGCTCGGGTTCCTGAGCGAGATCGTGCAGCGCATCGGCATCCCCGAGCTCGAGACCGAGCTCATCCAGGCCATCGAGCGCGAGCTCGCCGAGGGAGCGGCCGCGTGAGCGCTTCGCGCGCGTGCGCGCTGAGCGAACTCGTGCAGGACGAGGCCCGTCGCGTCGAGATCGACGGGGTCGCGATCGCCGTCGTGCTCGACGGCAACGGCGATGTGCACGCGATCGGCGACGTCTGCACGCACGGCGACATCTCGCTCTCGGACGGCTTCGTCGAGGGAGAGACGCTGGAGTGCTGGGCGCACGGCTCGGCGTTCTCGCTGAAGACCGGTCGCCCGTTGAACCTCCCGGCCTACGAGCCGGTGCCCGTGTACGAGGTCGTGATCGACGGAGACGACGTGCTCATCGATCCTTCCGTCACCAAGGCGACGGCCTGAGCCGCGCCCACGACCCCCAGACTTACGAGTAAGGAACACCATGTCTGTCCTCGAGATCCGCGACCTCCACGTGACGGTCGAGACGGAGAACGGTACGACCCCGATCCTCAACGGCGTGACGCTGGCCATGCGCACCGGTGAGACCCACGCCATCATGGGCCCCAACGGCTCGGGCAAGTCGACCCTGGCCTACACGATCGCCGGTCACCCCAAATACACCGTCACGAGCGGCTCCATCACCCTCGACGGGGAAGACGTGCTCGAGATGAGCGTCGACGAGCGCGCTCGCGCCGGTCTCTTCCTGGCGATGCAGTACCCGGTCGAGATCCCCGGCGTCACGGTGACCAACTTCCTCCGCACGGCCAAGACGGCGATCGACGGCGAGGCGCCGGCGATCCGCTCCTGGACCAAGGACGTCAAGGGCGCGATGGAGAACCTGCGCATGGATGCGAAGTTCGCCGCCCGCAACGTGAACGAGGGCTTCTCGGGCGGCGAGAAGAAGCGTCACGAGATCCTTCAGCTCGAGCTGCTCAAGCCCAAGATCGCGGTGCTCGACGAGACCGACTCCGGCCTCGACGTCGACGCGCTGAAGATCGTGTCGGAGGGTGTGAACCGCGCCAAGGAGCAGACCGACCTCGGCGTGCTCCTCATCACCCACTACACGCGCATCCTGCGCTACATCCGTCCCGATTACGTGCACGTCGTGGTCAAGGGACGCATCGTCGAAGAGGGCGGGCCCGAGCTCGCCGACCGACTCGAGGAAGAGGGCTACGACCGCTTCCTCGAGGCCGGTACCCCGATCGACGCGTAGGATCGTTACATGACCGCAACGCTCGCTCCCGAGAAGTACGACGAGGTCACCGAGGCCTTGAAAGACGTCATGGACCCAGAACTGGGGATCAACGTCGTCGACCTCGGTCTCATCTACGACCTCGCGTGGGACGACGAGAACGACGCGCTCGTCATCCACATGACCCTCACCTCGGCGGGCTGCCCGCTCACCGACGTGCTCGAAGAGCAGACCGCTCAGGCCCTCGACAACGTGGTGGACCGCTTCCGCATCAATTGGGTGTGGATGCCGCCGTGGGGCCCCGAGCGGATCACCGACGACGGCCGCGACATGATGCGCGCCCTCGGCTTCGCGATCTGACTCTGCCAGACCGAACGCCCACCTCACCCGGGGTGGGCGTTCGGTCGTTCCGAGGCGGGCCGACGACCGCGCGCCGCGACCGCGCGCCGCGACCGCGCGCTGCGACTGCAGGCGCCGACCGTGTCGCGCCGCGATCGTGTGTCCCCGTCTGACACGCGGATTCCGTGGCACCCGAGCGCCGACTTAGGCTTTCGGAATGAGCGTTCCCCCGTTGCAGGCCCTGCCGCTCGAGCTCCTGCGCCAGCGCAGCAGCACGAAGTGGCGCTCCTACGGCGACGACGTCATCCCCATGTTCGTGGCCGAGACCGATTTCCCCCTCGCCCCCGTCATCACGGCCGCCCTGCACCGCGCCGTCGAGATCGGCGACACCGGCTACACGCCGCCGCGACCGGGGATCGACCTCGACTTCGCGGCGTACGCCGACCGGCACTGGGGGTGGCGGATCGACCCGTCGCGCATCCGATGGACCGGCGATGTGATGATGGGCGTCGTCGAGGTTCTGCGCGCGGTGACCTCACCGGGAGACCGCGTGATCGTGACACCCCCGGTCTACCCCCCGTTCTACGACACCGTGGAGGAGGCGGGCGCGGTGGTCGAGCGCGTCCCGCTGATCGACGACGGTGAGCGGTGGAGTCTCGACCTCGCCGGTATCGAGCGGGCCCTGGCCGAGGGAGCGCGGGCGGTGCTGCTGTGCAACCCGCACAATCCCACCGGTACCGTGCACGAGCGCGAGAGCCTGGCCGCCCTGGCCCGGTTGGCCGCGCGGTACGGCGCAAGCGTCGTCAGCGACGAGATCCACGCGCCGCTCACGCACGCGCCGGCGGTGTTCACCCCGTTCCTGGATGCCGCGCCCGAGGCGGCGGCGGTCGGCTACACGGTGACGAGTGCGAGCAAGACGTACAACCTCGCCGGCCTGAAGTGCGCGGTGATCGTGACCGGGTCGGAGAGCACCGCGGCGGTCGTGCGGGCACTGCCGTGGGAGGTCGAGTGGCGCGCGGGACTGTTCGGAGTGCTCGCCAACCGGGCCGCGTTCTCTGTCGACAGCGACGAGTGGCTCGAGGCGCTGCTCGCCGCGCTCGATGAGAACCGCCGCCTGCTCGCCGAACTGCTCGCCGAGCACCTGCCGCTCGCGCGCTACCGCCTCCCCGACGCCGGTTTCCTCGCGTGGGTCGACGTGTCGGCCTACGGTTGGGGCGAGAACCCCGCACCGTTCATCCGCCGCGAGGCGAAGGTGGCGCTGCACCACGGCCCGTTGTTCGGCGAGCAGGGCGTCGGACACGTTCGCATCAACGTCGGGTGCGCGCCCGAGGTGCTCCGCGACGCCATCGAACGCATCGGGAAGCTGGTGCCCGCGGCCTGAGCGCGCCCGGGCGCCCCCGGCTCGGCACACCGGACGAGGACGTGTCCGCCGAAGTCAGCGGCAATCGCACCGATACCCATTCGGATCCGGCGGGCGAGCTCGACGAGACGGTCGGGGGCGATGCCCAGCGGAGCAGATGAGGTCACGCACGGGCGTGACGGTTGGGCCGCGGTCTCGGCGCCCCCAGCTCTTCTCGCCGGCCTCGCCCCACAGGGCCCGGCACACCGGGCTCGCCCCACGCGGCTCGGGCACGCTGCCCGGCCGGGGTCACGGCATCCGGGGTTTCGTCAGCACTCCGCCCGGCCCGTGCGCCAGTAGCCCATGAAGGCCACCGCGCGACGGTCGACTCCGCGCTCCGTGACGAGGTGGCGGCGGAGCGTCTTGATCGCCGAGGCCTCTCCCGCGAGCCAGGCGTAGAGCGGGGCCTTCTTCAGGGCGGCGCCGCCCTTCGCGGTGCGGGGCACCTCCCACAGCATCCCCTCGTCGATGTCGACCTCCTCGACCTCCTCGCCGTGGCCCTCGGGAGTCAGCGCGTAGGCGGCCTCCCGGGTGGCGGTGACCAGGTGGCCGTGACGCTCGCCGCCGGTGCGCGCGGCGACGTGGAAGGAGAAGCCCGGATGCCGCGGCAGGTAGGCGCAGTCCTCGGGCGTGGGCACCTCGAGCACGACGGTGCCCGTGGCCTCGGGCGGGAGCTGCTCCAGGATGACGGCGATCGCCGGGGCGGCGGTCTCGTCGCCGGCGAGCAGGTAACCGCCCGTCTGGGCGGGCGGGACGAAGTCGACGCCCAAGCTGACCTCCCGCAGGGCGACGGTGGGCGCGAAGACGAGCACCTCATCGCCGGGGCGGGCGTTCTGGATCCACGCGGAGGCGGGTCCGAGGACCTCGTGGGCGACCATGTCGATGTCGACCTCGCGCTCGGCTCGCCGCACGGCGCGGGTCGTGTACGTGCGGAACGGAGGGCGGGAGGCGTCGGGCAGCTCGCGCCACCGCGTCCACCAGTCCGCGCCGGTGGGCATGGCATCCAGGGGGATGGCGTCGGTGGGGAAGACGACCTTGATGCGCTGGTCGAAGCCGGGGTCGCCGTACTCGTGTAGGTCGTCGCCGGTGAAGGTGAACCGGCGGAAGCTGGGCGTCAGGTCGGTGATACGGGCGACGCGCGCGCGGAAGAACCGCGACGTCTCAAGACTGGAGGGCATCGTGGGGCTCCCGGGTGGAGTCGACGGACGGAACGCGGGCGCTGACGTGGTGGCGGCCGCGCGGCAGGACGAGAGGGGTTCCCGACACGGGATCGGGGACGACGAGCGCATCGAGACCGAAGACCTCGGCGATGAGGTCGCTCGTCATGACGTCGGTGGGGTCACCGGCAGCGACGATGCGGCCCTCGCGCAGGGCGACGAGGTGATCCGCGTAGCGCGCGGCCATGTTCATGTCGTGCAGCACCATGACCGTGGTGGTCCCGCGGTCGCGGTTGAGGTCGGTGAGGAGGTCGAGCACCTCGACCTGGTGGGCGACGTCGAGGAAGGTGGTGGGCTCGTCGAGCAGCAGGATGTCGGTCTCCTGCGCGAGGGCCATCGCGATCCACACGCGCTGTCGCTGACCGCCGGAGAGCTCGTCGATCGAGCGGTCCGCGAGGTCGCTGATGCCCGTCGCGGCGAGGGCTTCGGCCACGACCTCGTAGTCGCGGGTGCTCCAGCGCGCCAGCGCGCGCTGATGCGGGTGCCGTCCGCGGCCCACGAGATCGGCGACGGCGATGCCCTCGGGAGCGATCGGGCTCTGGGGGAGGAGCCCGAGGATGCGGGCGACCTCCTTCGACGGGCGTTCGTGCAGCGCTTTGCCGTCGAGCACGATGCGCCCGGTCTTGGGTGGCAGCAGGCGCGCGAGGGCGCGCAGCAGCGTCGACTTGCCGCAGCCGTTGGCCCCGACGATCGCGGTGATGCGCCCGGCGGGGAGCTCGAGATCGAGGTGGTCGACGATCGTGCGGTCGCCGTAGGCGAGGGTGACGTTCTCGGCGGAGAGGGTGCGGTTCGCGGTCATGAGCGTCCCTCCGGGGTGCGGGCGCGATCCGGGGCGGTGCACCCCGCGGGCCACCCGACACGGCTCGCGGTGGTGACGCCCGCGGCGGGCGATGGTGTTCCGGTCATAGCGAGCCTCCGGAGCGGTTCGTCCTGATGAGCAGGTAGATGAGGTAGGGGGCACCCAGCACGCCGGTGACGACGCCGACGGGGTAGCGGTTGTCGAAGGCGAACTGCCCGAGCAGGTCGGACAGCATCACCAGCAGCGCACCCACGAGCCCCGCGGGCAGCAGCAGCGAGCCGCCCGGGCCGATGAGACGCGCGGCGATGGGCCCCGCCATGAACGCCACGAAGGCGATGGGTCCGGATGCCGCCGTGGCGACGGCCAGCAGCACCACCGCCCCGACGATGAGGAGCAGGCGCGTCCGCTCGACGCGTACCCCGAGACCGGCGGCGCTGTCATCGCCGAGGCGCAGCACGGCCAGTCCGCGGGTGTTGCCGGCCATCAGCGGCACGATGACCGCGACCGCGACGGCGAGGGGCAGCAGGCGCCCCCACGAGGCGTTGTTCAGGCTGCCGGTGAGCCACTGCATGGCGGTCTGCAGGTCCCAGTTCGCCGCGCGGGTCAGCATCCACGTGGTGACGCTGTCGAGCATGGCGGCCACGCCGATGCCGATGAGAACCAGGCGCGTGCCGGTGAAGGCGCCCTTGCGCGAGAGGAGATAGATGGCCGCCGCGGTGGCGAGGGCGCCCACGAGCGCGAACACCGAGACGAGGGTGTCGGACAGGGAGAAGCCGATGATCGCCACGACGGCGGCCGCGCTCGCGCCCGAGGAGATGCCGATGATGTCGGGCGAGGCGAGCGGGTTGCGCAGCATCGTCTGGAACGTCACCCCGGCCATGCCGAACGCCAGACCGGACAGCAGCCCCAGGCTCGCACGCGGCAGGCGCAACTCGCCGATCGTGAACGACGCGCCGGGTACGGTCTGCCCGAGCACGACCCGCCAGACCTGGTCCAGGGAGTAGAACGTGTTGCCCACCATGAGGGTGGCCAGGAACACCGCGGCCACGGCGGCGAGCAGCACGAGGGTCACCACGGACCGGCGCCTGGCGCGGGTACGGCGTCCCCGCGCCAGGGCGGCGACGTCGGGGGAGTGCTCACGGACGGTGCTCACAGCTCGCGTACCTTCTGCCGACGGACGATCCAGATGAAGAAGGGCGCCCCGATGAGGGCGGTGAGGATGCCGACCTCGACCTCGGTCGGGCGGGCGATCAGGCGTCCCACGACGTCGGCGCCGACGAGCAGGATCGCGCCTCCCAGGGCCGAGAACGGCACGAGCCATCGGTGGTCGGTGCCGATCAGGAGGCGGCAGACGTGCGGTACGACGAGGCCGACGAAGGCGATCGGGCCCGCGACCGCGGTGGCCGCTCCCACCAGCACGACGGCGCCGACGGACGCGATCACGCGCGTGCGGCCGACGTGCTCGCCGAGGCCGGTGGCCACGTCATCGCCCAGGGCGAGGGAGTTCATCCCCCGCGAGCACAGGACGCACACCAGGGCCCCGGCGGCGAGCACGGGGAGCAGGATCTGCACGCGGTCCCAACCCGCCCCGCCGATGCCGCCGATCTGCCAGAAGCGGAACACCTCGAGCAGATCGACGCGGGGGAGCAGGATGGCGCTGGACAGCGAGCTGAAGGCGGCCGTGGTGGCCGCGCCCGCGAGCGCGAGCTTCAGCGGCGTCGCGCCCCCGCGGCCCAGCGAGCCGACGGTGTAGACGAAGACCGCCGCGACCGCGGCGCCGACGATCGCGAAGCCCATGTACCCGGTCGCGCTCGTGAGGCCGAAGAACGCGATGCCCGCGACCACCGCGAGGGCGGCGCCGGCCGACACGCCCAGGATGCCGGGGTCGGCCAGGGGGTTGCGGGTGACGGCCTGCATCGTGAGGCCGGCCATCGCGAGAGCGGCGCCCACGAGCAGTCCGAGCACGGTGCGGGGGATGCGCGTGGTCACCGCCGCCTCGCCGACGCCGGAGCCGCCCGTGAAGGCGGACACGATCTCGGGGAGCGAGACGTCGCGCGTGCCGAAGGCGACGGATGCCGCCGACACGACGATCGCGCCCACCGCGAGCGCCAGCAGCCACCACAGACGGCGGCCGACCGAGCGCCGCATGGAGGCGGTGTCGGCAAGCACGTCGGCGACGGCGGAGCGGGAGGTCACGGTGGGCGCGTTCCGAGGGATCAGCCGAGGGCTGCGGTCAGCACGTCGAGGTACTTCGACAGGCCCCAGCCCACCGACAGCGGCGAGGGGTTGGCCGAGGCCGCGAGCGGCGTGCCGTCTTCGAGCACGGCGATGTGGCCGGCGGCCACGGCGGGGATCTTCGACAGCAGCGGGTCGGCCTGCAGCTGTGCGACGGTCGAGCCGTCGGTCGCGCCGTAGGTGATCCACAGGCCCACGTCGTTGAAGACGTCGGCGTTCTCGGAGCTGATGTCGCTGTAGAAGGCGTCGATCTCGGCGGAGGTCTTCGTCACCTGCTCGGGCTCGGGCATGCCGAACGCGTGCAGGTAGCCCGCGCGCGGGTCGTGCGAGGTGTAGTAGGTGATCTTGCTCAGATCGGTGGGGTCGGTGAAGGCGAAGAGGGGAGCCGCCTCGGCCAGGGTCGGGTGCGCGTCGAACGCCTCCTGCGACTCGGTCTTGATCTGCTCGATGAGGGCGTCGCCCTCGCTCTCGAGGCCGAGGGCCTTCGAGTTGAGCTGGATCATCTGGTCCATCGTCGTGCCCCACGCGGCGTCGGGGTAGGCGACGACGGGGGCGATCTTCGACAGGGTGTCGTAGTCCTCCTGCGTCAGCCCGGAGTAGGCGGCGAGGATGACGTCGGGCTGCGTGTCGGCCACGGCCTCGAAGTCGATGCCGTCGGTCTCGTCGAAGAGCACCGGAGTCTCGGCGCCGAGCTCGTTCAGCTTGTCTTCGACCCACGGGAGGACGCCGTCGCCGTCGTCGTCGCCCCAGGTGGCCTTGGCCATGCCGACGGGCACGACGCCGAGCGCGAGGGGGACCTCCTGGTTCGACCACGCGACCGTCGCCACGCGCTCGGGCTTCTTCTCGATGACGGCCTGGCCCAGGGCGCTGTCGACGGTCACGGGGAAGACGCCGTCGGAGCTTTGCGCGGCCTCGCCTCCGGGAGCGGCAGAGGTGCCGGCGCAGCCGGTCAGGACGAGGGCGGAACCGACGGCGAGAGCCGCCAGAGCGCGGTATCGGGACACGAAGAGCCTCCTGCGTGTTAGGTAAGGATAGGCTTAGTTTAGGTCAGTCGCCGGGGCGGAACGCAAACCGGGACGGCGAGAACCCGCGGGATCGTCTCGATGCCGAGACACCGACCGGTCGCGGTTCGCGTCGTGCCGTCGGGCCGGCATCCGGTGCCGGCATCGCCGACGGGCCGGCATCCGGTACGGCGTCGCCGTCGCCCCGACCCGGGCGTGACGGCGGAATACCGGGGGAGGGCGGGCTGTCGGCGGGCTCGCAGGGGCCGCGCCTTATACTGGGTGGCTGGCCTTCTCGGCCGGTTCCCCTTCCCCGATTGAACGGACGTCCGCTGTGCTCGCCGTGCACGACCTCGAGATCCGCGTGGGTGCCCGCGTGCTCATGTCCGACGTGGCGTTCCGCGTCTCCGACGGCGACAAGATCGGCCTCGTCGGGCGCAACGGCGCCGGCAAGACGACGCTCACCAAGGTGCTCGCCGGAGATCTGCTCCCCGCGAACGGCGGCGTCGACCGCTCGGGCGAGCTGGGCTATCTGCCCCAGGACCCTCGTTCGGGCGACCCCGAGATGCTCGCGCGCACGCGCATCCTCGACGCCCGCGGCCTGGGCTCCCTGTCCCTCGGCATGTACGAGGCGTCGCTGGCGATGGCCGACGACGACCCCGCGGTCGCGGCCAAGGCGATGAAGAAGTACGCGAACTTCACCGAGCGCTTCGAGGCGGCGGGCGGCTACGCGGCCGAGGCCGAGGCGGCATCCATCGCGCACAACCTGTCGCTGCCGGACCGCATCCTCGATCAGCCGTTGAAGACACTGTCGGGTGGTCAGCGTCGTCGCATCGAGCTCGCGCGCATCCTGTTCTCGGACGCGCAGACGATGATCCTCGACGAACCGACCAACCACCTCGATGCCGACAGCGTCGTGTGGCTGCGCGAGTTCCTCAAGGGGTACAAGGGCGGGCTCATCGTGATCTCGCACGACGTGGAGCTGGTGGGCGAGACGGTGAACCGCGTGTTCTACCTCGACGCGAACCGCCAGGTGATCGACGTCTACAACATGAACTGGAAGAACTACCTGCGCCAGCGGGTGGCCGACGAGGAGCGCCGCAAGAAGGAGCGCGCCAACGTCGAGAAGAAGGCGACCGCGCTGCAGCTGCAGGCGGCGCGTTTCGGCGCGAAGGCATCCAAGGCCGCGGCCGCGCACCAGATGGTCGCGCGCGCCGAGAAGATGCTGTCGGGTCTCGACGACGTGCGTCAGGACGAGCGGGTCGCGAAGCTGCGGTTCCCCAAGCCCGCGCCGTGCGGCAAGACCCCGCTCATGGCATCCGGCCTGTCGAAGTCGTACGGGTCGCTGGAGATCTTCACCGACGTCGATCTGGCGATCGACCGCGGTTCGCGCGTGGTGATCCTGGGTCTGAACGGTGCCGGGAAGACGACGCTGCTGCGCATCCTCGCCGGCGTCGACCAGCCCGACACCGGTCAGCTCGAGCCGGGTCACGGCCTCAAGATCGGCTACTACGCCCAGGAGCACGAGAACCTCGACGTGGGGCGCTCGGTGCTGGAGAACATGATGTCGGCGGCGCCCCACATCACGGCGACCGAGGCGCGCAAGGTGCTGGGTTCGTTCCTGTTCGTCGGCGACGACGTGCTCAAGCCCGCGGGTGTGCTCTCGGGTGGCGAGAAGACGCGTCTGTCGCTCGCGACGCTCGTGGTGTCGTCGGCCAACATGCTGCTGCTCGACGAGCCCACGAACAACCTCGACCCCGCCTCGCGCGAGGAGATCCTCGGCGCACTGGCGCACTACGAGGGCGCGGTCGTGCTCGTCTCGCACGACGAGGGCGCCGTCGAGGCGCTGAACCCCGAGCGCGTGCTCATCCTCCCCGACGGCGTCGAGGACATCTGGGGTCGCGACTACGCGGACCTGATCACGCTGGCGTGAGGCCGGGCCCGGTCCGGCGAAACCGGGTCGGGGGTTCCGGACAGCGGCGGGATCGGATGCCGGGAGCGTCGCTCCCCGCGTGCCGGGCCCAGCGCGTGCGCCGGGACTAGCGCGCGTCGAGCAGGGCGTCCTCGTCGTCGGCGTCGCGATCGCGGGGGCGCTTGCGCGAGCGGTGAAGGGCGACCGGGTCGACGCGGCGTCGCTCGGTCGGCGCCGGCTCGGCAGACGGCGTGGCGGGGACGTCGTGCTCGTCGTCGTCGTCGGCATCCTCCCGCCGCAGGCGTCGCTCGCTCACGATGACGTACGTGATGAAGCCAAAGCCCATGATCGCGAAGAGGATCCACTGGATGGCGTACGACAGGTAGGGCCCGGGGTCGTCGCTCGGCGGGTCGACGGTCATCGGTGCGGTCGCGGGCGCGGGGGACTCGGACATGAGCAGTCCGTACGCGCCCTGTTCGAGCGGGCCGGTCTGCTCGGCGACCAGGCCGAGGTTGATCGTGGGGACCTGACCCGCTTCGGCGGTGCGCCCCGAGGTGGGGGCGGCCTCGCCGGGGCGCAGCCGCACCTCGACGACCACGGTGCCGGAGGGCGGAGCGGGGATCTCGTCGGGTTCGGACTGACGGTTGCCGGGGGGAAGCCACCCGCGATCGACGAGGAACGTGCGTCCGTCGTCGAGGCGGAACGGCACGAGCTGCTCGTACGCGGCCGAGCCGCCGTGCGCGCGATTGCGAACCAGGAGTTGCTCCTCGGGGAGGTAGCGCCCCTCGAGTCGAACCGGGCGCCACTCGTCGGACGGCGTCAGCTGGGCACCGGGGGCGAGCAGGTCGCCGAGGGGCACGGGGGCGGCGTCGTAATTGGCGTCGACGAGCTGAAGCTGTTCGCTGCGCTCGGCGTTGCGCGAGAACTGCCAGTTCGAGAGGAAGCCGCAGGCGATCGCGAAGAGGATCGCGACGCCGACGTACATCGCCCAGCGGGCGGCGGCGGGGGTCTCGCGAGAGCTCACGAGTCGACCCGGCCATGTCTCGCCGCGCGGGCCCGGGAGCAGATCACGCGGGCGCCGCCGACGGCGCACGCGTCACGTGTGCTCGGGTCACGTCTTCCAGCCACGTCATCCAGGGTACGTCGGGTGGCGCCGGGCATGTGCTCACGCCGGTTCTTCGGCGAGGCCCGCCACCTCGACCGGGAAGTCGCGTGCGCTCAGGAACTCGCGCAGGTAGGCGACGTGCTCGTCGCACGCGACCCACGTCTTGCGCCGGTCCGCGGTGTGGATGCGGGGGTTGCGCCACCGGATGGCCCAGACCGCCGTGTCACGGCATCCGGCCCGGGAGCACTCGGCGGGCGCGTCGGTCACGACCGGTCGTCGCGCGGCGCGTCGAGGCGGGGTGTCTCGGCGATGCGGATGACGAGAGGAGCGTCGGGGGCGGCGGCGGCCGCCGCGGCGGGCGCGGGGCGGGGCGCCTCGATCGCGCGCTCGGGGCTGATGGCGGTGGTGTCGGCCGCGTCTTGACCGACGTTGGCGACGATCACCGCGAGGTAGGGGAGGAAGATCGCTCCGGCCGCGAAGACGAACGTGTACCAGCCGTAGGGCGTGACGACGGCCATCGCGATGAAACAGGCGATGCGGATGCCCATCATCACCATGTATTTGGTGAAACGGGTGTCGGCGTCCTCCCGGGGAGCCTTCGGGAGCGACGTCGCGGACTGGGCGCGGTTTGTCTTCACAGTGGTCTCAGGGTACGCCCGTCGGGGCGGGGGCCGGCGCGTTCCCCGGCCCGTCGTCTCGACGTCATGACAAGCGGGGAACACGGAGAACGACCGCCGCCGGTAAGGTCGTCGGCGCGTCGTTCCCGCTCACGGGGGGATGCCGCGGGGTGGATGCCGCGGGGCGGCTCGCCCGCGGCCTCAGACGCCGTAGCGCGAACCGCTCGAGCCGGCCACACCGGCGATGAAGATCGCGAAGGCGATGATGGCGAGCACCCCGAGAGCGAGGCTGATGTAGCCGATCAGCAGTCCCGCCACGGCCATACCGCGGCCGCCCTCGCCGTTCGTCTTGATCTGCTTGAGCGAGATGTGCCCCGTGATCACCCCAACGATCTGTCCGACGACCGGGAAGATGAAGAGTCCGACGAGCGATGCCACGAGAGACACGATCGACAGCGTGTTCGTGCGCACCGGGGCGCCGTAGCCGTAACCCGGCGCGGTGTATCCGGCCGCGCCGTATCCCGGGGTCGCGTACCCGACGGCGCCGTACTCCGACGAACCGTATCCCGGCGCACCGTATCCCGGCGCACCGTATCCCGCCGCGGCGGGGGCCGGGGAGCCGGACGCGTCCTGTCCGTACGCGGGGACGGTGGGGGCGGCCGCAGCGCCGGGGGCGGGAGGGGCGGGGGGAGCGGCGTAGGTCGCCGCGGCGCTCGGCGCGTCGTACGAGGGGGTGTGCGAGTCGCTCGTCGGTGCGCCGGTGTCGGAGGACGGCGCCGCGGGGGACTCGACGTCGGACGGCGCGTCGGTGCGCGGGGCGTCGGCGTGGGAGGCGTCCTCCACGGGAGCGGCGGAGGCGTCGTGCGCGTCGACCGGCGGGGCGTCGCTGTACGGCGCGTCGGTGGGCGGGGCGTACGGTGCGGCGGGGATTCCCGCAGACGGGGTGTCGTACGGTCCCGCCTGGTCGGCCTTGTTCGGATCGGTGGGGCGGTCGTCGCTCACGGTGGTCCCTTTCGTCGCGCTCCGCCCCAGCGTTTCAGCGCCGCTCGGCCCGTGTCAAACCTCCCGCGCGGGTTTGCGCGGCGCGACCTGCCCGTGGATCACTGTGTCGGACGTGTCGGACGTGTCGGCCCGGGGCTGCGCGGGTCTGCGTGCCGCCGTCGGAGGGGTCGGGGGCCCGCGCCGGAGTTCGCGCGGCCATCGAAGGTCGACGCGGGCCGATGCGAGGGGCGGTCGGGAGGCCGGGGCGCGGGGCCGGGTCGGTAGGCTGGGCCGGTTCCGTCTTCCGCAAGCCCAGGAGTTCCCTTCATGTCTCAGGACCGCATCTCTCCGGACCGCGTCGTCGTCGTCACCGGAGGAAACCGGGGCATCGGTCGGGCGATCGCCGAGCGCTTCGTCGCCGAGGGCTGGAAGGTCGCCGTCACCGCCCGCTCGGGTGAGGGCCCCGAGGGGACGTTGACGGTGCGGGCCGACGTGACCGATGCCGCGGCGGTCGACGCCGCGTTCTCGCAGGTCGAAGCCGAGCTCGGCCCCATCGCCGTCGTGGTCGCCAACGCCGGCGTGACCAAGGACACGCTTCTGCTGCGCATGAGCGAGGACGACTTCGACAGCGTCGTGAACACGAACCTCGGCGGAGCCTTCCGGGTCGTCAAGCGGGCGTCGAAGGGCATGCTCAAGGCGCGCTGGGGTCGCGTCATCCTGATCTCCAGCGTGGTCGGGCTGTACGGATCGGCGGGGCAGATCAACTACGCCGCCTCGAAGAGCGCGCTGGTCGGCTTCGCGCGCTCGCTCACGCGTGAGCTGGGGGGTCGCGGGATCACCGCGAACGTCGTGGCTCCGGGCTTCATCGAGACCGACATGACGGCCGAGCTGCCCGCCGACACCCAGGCGGAGTACAAGAAGAACATCCCCGCCGGACGTTTCGCGTCGCCTGACGAGGTCGCCGGTGTCGTCACGTGGCTCGCCGGCGACGACGCCGCCTACATCTCGGGGGCGGTCATCCCCGTCGATGGCGGCCTCGGCATGGGGCACTGACGGCACGCCCGTCTCTTCCCGCCGCGGCTGCCGCTAGGGCGCCACGGGCTGTCGCCGGATCGCGGTGACGATCACCTCCGCGAGAGCCTCGGGCTGAGCGAACTGCGGCCAGTGGCCGCCCGGGAGGTCGACGATCTCGAGCTCGTCGATCGCGTTCATCTCGCGAGCCCAGCCGGGCTCACCGGCGAGCGTCTCGCGAAGCTCGGCAGCGGTCACGGTGCTCGTGATTATGGTGGTCGGGATGCCATGCCGGGCGTCGTTCGACAACGGGAGCGGATCGGTGGGGATGCGCGCCGGAATCGCGATCACCTCGCGGCCGCGCCGCGCACGCGTGTCGGCGTCGAGGTCGGCCACCTCCGCCTCGTCGAACGTCTCCCAGCCGGGGAACGGCACGACACCGTCGACGATCGGGAACTCCCAGATGCCCGAACCGTCGGTGGGGGCGATCGTGTCGACGAGGATCACCCGAGACACGCGTGCGGGCCGGGCGTCGGCGGCGCCCCACACGACGTTGCCGCCGCCGGAATGGCCGACGAGCACGACCGGCTCGTCGCCCCGGTCGATCTCGCGCACGACCGCGTCGACCCAGTCGGCGATGCCGAGGTGGGCGGATTCGGCTGCTGGCACTCCGAGGCCGGGCATCGACAGGGGGTGGACGCGATACCCCGCCGCCTCGAGCGAGGGGACGACGTGGCGCCACGACGACGCGTCGAGCCAGAGACCGGGTATCAGGAGAACGTCCATGCCGCGAGCGTAGAACGGGGGTCCGACATCGGGAAGGCCGGGTCGGTGGAGCGCGGGTGCCTCGAGGGAAGCCCCCTCGAGGGGCTCCGGGACCGCGCGCTCGGGCTCGCGCCGGGGCGATCCTTCGTCAGCGCGGCAGCAGCGCGATGACCTGTGCGAGATCGACCGCGCCGACGACGAGGTCGGCGCGCTCGCGCACGGCCGGCTTGGCGTTGAACGCGAGCCCGAGGCTCGCGGTCTTCATCATCTCGAGGTCGTTCGCCCCGTCGCCGATCGCGAACGTCAGACGGACCGGGACCCCGTACTCGCCGGCCCACCGCCGCAGCGTCTCGGCCTTGGCCGCGGCATCCACGATCTCGCCGTCGACCTCGCCCGTGAGCACGCCGTCGGCCGCGACCAGGCGGTTCGCGCGCCAGACGTCGACGCCGAGGTCGGGGGCGACGGTGTCGAGCACCTCGTGGAAGCCGCCCGAGACGACGCCGACGACGCCGCCGCGCTCGTGCACCGCGGCGATGAGGTCGTGGACGCCCGGGGTGGGCTCGATGCGGGCGATGGCTCTCGCGAAGGCGTCGGTCGAGACGCCCGCCAGCGCCGACACGCGCGAGCGCAGGCTGGTGGCGAAGTCGACCTCGCCGCGCATCGCCGCTTCGGTGGCGGCAGCGACCTCGGCCCCGCGGCCCGCCTCGTCGGCGAGGAGTTCGATGACCTCGTTGCGGATCAGGGTCGAGTCGGCGTCGAGCACGACGAGGAAGCGAGCGGTCGAAGTCACGCGCTCGACCCTAGCGCGTGGGATCCGGCGAGGCCGTCGCCGCGGGGCGGGGTGCGTCGCACGGCGTCACGGGCGCGGCCCCACGCGGAGGCCGCCCGTAGGCTGGACGTTTCCGCCGCTTCCTGAGAAGGGACCTCCCCATGGCCGACGTCGAAAGCTTCACCCTCGACCACACCGCCGTCCTCGCGCCGTACGTTCGCCTGATCGGCACCGAGTCGGGCCCGCGCGGCGACGTGATCTCGAACTTCGACCTGCGTCTGGTGCAGCCGAACGAGGGCGAGATCCCCACCGCCGGTCTGCACACGATCGAGCACCTGCTCGCGAGCCTCGTTCGTGACCGCATCGACGGCCTGATCGACATCTCGCCCTTCGGCTGCCGCACGGGGTTCCACGTGATCATGTGGGGCGAGCCCGAGGTCGGCGCCCTCGTCGACGCGATCTCCGACTCCCTGCGCGCGATCGCGGAGGACGTGGAGTGGGACGACGTCCCGGGCACCGACGCGTTCAGCTGCGGCAACTACCGCGACCACAGCCTGCACAGCGCCCGCGAGTGGTCGAAGGCTGTTCTCGAGAAGGGCATCTCGCGCGACGCGTTCCAGCGCGTCGGCGTCTGACTGTCGTTCTCGCAGCGTTACGCCGACGGGGCGGTGACCATCTCGGTCACCGCCCCGTCCTGGCATCCGGATCGTGCCGGCATCTGGCTCACGCGTGGACGTGCACGTCTTTACCGACGACGGTGATGCCCGTCTCGGTGACGGTGAAGCCGCGGGCGAGGTCGCGTTCGCGGTCGACGCCGATGGTGGCGCCGGGTTCGAGCACGACGTTCTTGTCGAGGATCGCGCGGTGGATGCGGGCTCCCGCGCCCACCTGCACGCTGTCGAAGAGCACCGAGTCGGTGATCGTCGACCCGCCGCCCGCGAGGGCCCACGGGCCCACGACGCTGCGCTCGAGGTGCGTTCCCGACAGCACCGAGCCGAGCGACACGATCGAGTCGATCGCGTTGCCGATGCGACCCACCGAGTCGCGCACGAACTTCGCCGGCGGGGCATTGAAGGTCTGCGAGAAGATCGGCCAGTCGGTGTTGTAGAGGTTGAAGATGGGCAGGGTCGAGATCAGATCCATGTGGGCGTCGTAGAACGACTCGATCGTGCCCACGTCGCGCCAGTACGACTGATCGCGCGGGGTGGAGCCGGGTACGTCGTTGCGCTGGAAGTCGTAGACCGCCGCCTCGCCGCGATTGACGAAGTAGGGAACGATGTCGCCGCCCATGTCGTGGGCCGACGTGGGAAGTTCACCGTCGTGGGTGACCGCTTCGACGAGCGCGTCGGCGTCGAAGATGTAGTTGCCCATCGAGGCGAGCACCTCGTGCGGCGAATCCGCCAGGCCCTCGGGGTCCTGGGGCTTCTCGAGGAACGCCCGGATCTTCGTCGGGTCGGTGGGGTCGGTGTCGATCACGCCGAACTGGTTCGCGAGCGAGATGGGCTGGCGGATGCCGGCCACGGTGGCGCGCGCGTCGGAGGCGATGTGGGCGTCGAGCATCTGCCCGAAGTCCATGCGGTACACGTGATCGGCGCCGATGACCACGACGATGTCGGGCTTCTCGTCGCGGATGAGGTTCATCGACTGCAGGATCGCGTCGGCCGACCCCGAGAACCACCGCTTGCCCAGGCGCTGCTGGGCCGGGACGGATGCCACGTACGACCCGAGCATCGGCGACATGCGCCACGTCTGGGAGATGTGGCGGTCGAGGCTGTGCGACTTGTACTGCGTCAGCACGACGAGCTGACGCAGGCCCGAATTGATGAGATTCGAGATCGCGAAGTCGATCAGGCGGTACTGGCCGCCGAAGGGGACGGCGGGTTTGGCGCGGTCAGCCGTCAGGGGCATGAGTCGCTTTCCCTCGCCGCCGGCGAGGATGATTCCGAAGACCTTCGGCGCTGCAGGCATGGCACCACCCTAGGGGCGCGGACGGGGATGCGGATATACGTCTGCGGCGCGCCTTGCGCTGTACTACGGTTCGTTCCATGCGCGTCGACATCGTGACCAAGGAGTACCCGCCGGAGATCTACGGGGGCGCCGGGGTCCACGCCACCGAGCTCGTCAAGGCGCTGCGCGCCGAGGGTGTCGAGGTGCAGGTGCGCGCGTTCGGCGCCGCCCGCGACGAGGCCGACACCACCTCGTACTCCGTGCCGGCGGAGCTGTCGAGCGCCAACGGTGCGATCCAGACGCTCGGCACCGACCTCGAGATCGTCTCCGACGTGGCGGGCGCCGACGTCGTGCACTCCCACACCTGGTACGCCAACTTCGCCGGGCACCTGGCATCGCTCCTGCACGGCATCCCGCACGTGGTGACCGCGCACAGCCTCGAGCCGCTGCGGCCGTGGAAGGCCGAGCAGCTCGGCGGCGGGTACGCGGTGTCGAGCTACATCGAGAAGACGGCCTACGAGGGCGCCGCCGCGGTGGTCGCCGTGAGCGAGGGCATGCGCGCCGACATCCTGCGCAGCTACCCGTCGCTCGATCCGGCCAAGGTGCGGGTCATCTACAACGGCATCGACACCGAGGCCTGGCATCCGGTGCCGGACGACGCGTTCCTCGCCGAGCAGGGGATCGACCCGTCGCGGCCGTCGGTCGTTTTCGTGGGGCGCATCACCCGGCAGAAGGGCCTGCCCTACCTGCTGCGCGCGGCCGAGCAGCTCCCGCCCGAGGTGCAGCTGATCCTGTGCGCGGGCGCACCCGACACACCGGCCATCATGGCGGAGGTGCAGGAGCTCGTGCGCGGGCTGCAGGCCACGCGCGACGGCGTCGTGTGGATCGACCGCCTTCTGCCGCGCAACGAACTGTGCGCGATCCTCACCTCGGCGACCACGTTCGTGTGTCCGTCGGTGTACGAGCCGCTGGGCATCGTGAACCTCGAGGCGATGGCGTGCGGCGCCGCGGTCGTGGGCACCGCGACCGGTGGTATCCCCGAGGTCGTCGTCGACGGCGTGACCGGACGGCTCGTGCCGATCGAGCAGGTGCAGGACGGCACGGGGACGCCCGTCGACCCCGATCGTTTCGTCGACGACCTCGCCCGTGTGCTCACGGAGGTCGTGACGGATGCCGGAAGGGCCCGCGCCTACGGTGAGGCCGGACGTCGGCGCGCGATCGACGACTTCAGCTGGGCCGCGATCGCCGAGACGACGGCGGCGCTGTACGCGGAGGTCGCGGGGAAGTAGGTCTCGGCGGCGCGCTTCCGGCTTCGGCCCGCGGTCCGCGAGGCGGCGGAGCGGGGTCGTCGTCGATGCTGTTCCGGCTCGTGCCCGCGGGGCCGCGTTTCGCCGGGATCGGGCGCGCGCGGCCGTTAGGCTGGGGGCATGCCCCAGGTGCTCGAGTTCTCCGACGTCGTCGTCCGCCGGAATGCCCGGGACATCGTGTCCCACCTCGACTGGACGGTGTCGGACGACCAGCGCTGGGTCGTGCTCGGTCCCAACGGCGCCGGCAAGACCACCGTCCTGCAGCTCGCCGACACGCTCTTGCACCCCACGTCGGGGACGGTGACGATCCTCGGCGAGCGTCTCGGTCGCACCGACGTGTTCGAGTTGCGTCCGCGGATCGGTTTCGCGTCGTCGGCGATGGCGCGTCGCGTGCCGCCGGAAGAGACCGTGCTCGACGTCGTGCTCACCGCCGCGTACTCGGTGGTGGGGCGCTGGCGCGAGGACTACGACGACATCGACGAGCGTCGAGCGCTGCGCGTGCTCGCCGAGTGGCGTCTCGACCACCTCGCCGACCGCACGTTCGGCACGCTCAGCGACGGCGAACAGAAGCGCGTCCAGATCGCGCGGGCGGTCATGACCGATCCCGAACTGCTCCTGTTGGACGAGCCGACGGCCAGCCTCGACCTCGGCGCGCGTGAGGAACTGCTCACGCTGCTGTCGGGTTACGCGCAGGCGCCCACGACGCCGGCGATGGTGATGGTCACGCACCACGTCGAGGAGATCCCCGTCGGGTTCACCCACGTGCTGCTGCTGCGCGACGGCGAGGTCGTGGCATCCGGTCCGCTCGACGAGGCGCTGACGGCCGAGAACCTGTCGGCGACGTTCGGTCTCGAGATCACGCTGACGCGCGAGGCGGGGCGATACGCGGCTCGCGCGGTGTGACGCGGCCGTCT
The DNA here is from genome assembly GCF_046295495.1 of Microbacterium sp. Lineage (GTDB taxonomy): Bacteria > Actinomycetota > Actinomycetes > Actinomycetales > Microbacteriaceae > Microbacterium. The sequence continues at coordinate 118 of NZ_JBKBNC010000030.1, read as the reverse complement.
TCCGCCTGCGCGGCTCCGGGTGAGCCGAGCGTGTGCTCGGGTCGCGGCTCGCGGCTCGCGGCTCGCGGCTCGCGGCTCGCGGCTCGCGGCTCGCGGCTCGCGGCTCGCGGCTCGCGGC
>NZ_JBKBNC010000029.1:0-35339 GCF_046295495.1 Microbacterium sp. | reverse complement strand
AGCCTCTCAGCGCCGATGGTACTGCAGGGGGGACCCTGTGGGAGAGTAGGACACCGCCGGACTTCCTTTACCGAAATGGCCACCCAACGCTGGGTGGCCATTTCGCATTTACGGGCACAAAGAATCCCCCGCGACGCCACCCCGTGTCGCGGGGTGGCAGCGCCGGTACGTTCCACACCCCGTCCCGGGTGCGAACGCACCGGCGCTTCCACATGCCCGGCGCACTAATGTCGAGCGGGTGGGCGACTTCTCGGGACATGTACCGGGGAGCCGTGAATACCGTCGGCTGCTGATCGGACTCTTCTTCGGGGGCGTCGCGACGTTCGCCCAGCTGTACGCGACGCAGGCGCTGCTTCCGGCGATCGCGACCGACACGGGCGCGGGCCCCGCTGCCACCGCCCTCACCGTCTCGGCATCGACGCTGGGGCTGGCGGTCGCGGTCCTTCCGTGGTCGGTCGTGGCCGACCGGATCGGACGCGTGCCGGCGATGGCGATCGGCCTGATAGCGGCCACGGCGCTCGGTGCGCTGACGCCGTTGGCGCACGACATCGTTCTCCTCCTCGGCATCCGGCTGCTGGAGGGGGCGGCTCTCGGTGCCGTGCCGGCGGTCGCTCTCGCCTACCTCAGCGAGGAAGTCGACCGACGCCACGTCGCGGCAGCGGCGGGCTCCTACATCGCCGGGACCACTGTCGGCGGGCTGTCGGGGCGCGTCGTCTCCGGCTGGGTCGGTGAGGCGGCCGGGTGGCGGTGGGGCGTGGCATCCGTGGTTCTGGTGTGCGTGGTCGCCGCGGTGCTGTTCCTGTGGCTGGTGCCGAGAGCGCGTGGGTTCGTGCCCGGGCGGTCGCGGTCGGTGCGCGGTCCCTCGATCCTCCGGAGACTCGCCGTGAATCTGCGGTCGCCCGTGCAGCTCGCGCTCTATGCGCAGGGGTTCCTTCTGATGGGCGCCTTCGTCGCGGTGTACAACTACCTGGGGTTCCACGTCACGGCGCCGCCGCTGTCGATACCGCCGACGCTGGTGACCCTGCTCTTCCTGGCCTACCTCGCGGGGACCGTGTCGTCGCCGCGAGCGGGGGCACTCGCGGTGCGACACGGCCGGCTGCCGGTGCTGCTCGTCAGTACGGGGGTGATGGTCGGCGGTGCCGCGCTCATGCTCGTCCCGTTCGTCGCCGCGGTTCTCGTGGGGCTGATCGCCTTCACCGCGGGCTTCTTCGGCGCGCACGCCGTGGCATCCGGCTGGACGCCGGTGGCTGCCGAGCCGGACGTCCGAGCGCAAGCCTCGTCGCTCTACTACCTCGGGTACTACGCCGGGTCGAGCGTGTTCGGCTGGGTGCTGGGCGTGGTGTTCGGCGCCGCGGGGTGGGCGGGTTTCCTCGGCGTGGTGATGATGCTGTGCACTGTGGCCCTCGTCGTGGCGGTGGTCGCTCTGCGGGGAGCGCGTCCGAGCGCGGGGTGGTCGCGACGCTGACGCGTCCGGGATGTGTCGACACGGCGCGTGTCGAGGTCAATGCCCACGGTGCTCTTGTGTGGGAGCGACTAGCGTCGATGGTGACGTGAGGGAGGTCGGGAGTGGACGACGCCGACGAGCAGGCCATGACGGACGACGCGGTCGAAACCGTGAGCGAGATCAGCTATGACGAACAGCGCTACCCGGCGCGGCCCCGACGGCTGCGCCCGCGAGATCAGTTCCGGGGCGGGACGCTGCGGCGCTTTCTGACCGACCCGCGTAACGCGAACGGCGGCAACCCCTCCTACGTCGAGTGGCTGGTGCGTCAATCGATGCTCAAGGACGCCGACGTGCTGAGCCGTCAGCTGTCGGGGCAGCCCTCGATGTGGCGCAATCCGTACGCGCGGCCCGACGCGCGTCGCGCGATCGAGTCGACGGACGTCTGGTTCACCGCCTATCCGATCTCGCTGATCACGCGGCCGGGGGAGTCGTTCCTCGAAGCGCTCGGCGACGAGGCGTTGTGGGAGGCCTTCGAGTGGGTGGGGATCAACGGCATCCACACGGGTCCGGTCAAGCGCGCGGGCGGGATCACCGGATGGCAGGAGACGCCCAGCGTCGACGGCCACTTCGACCGCATCAGCACGCAGATCGATCCCGAGTTCGGGGATGAGAACGCGTTCCGTCGCGTCGCCGACGTCGCGGAATCGCACGGCGGCAGCGTGATCGACGACATCGTTCCGGGTCACACGGGCAAGGGGGCGGATTTCCGTCTCGCCGAGATGGCGTACAAGGACTACCCCGGGATCTACCACATGGTCGAGATCCCCCGGGAGGACTGGGGAATGCTCCCCGAGGTGCCCGCCGGTCGCGACTCGGTCAATCTCGATGCCGAGGCCGAGCGCGAGCTGAGCGCGCGGGGTTACATCATCGGCGAGCTGCAGCGCGTGATCTTCTACACCCCCGGTGTGAAGGAGACGAACTGGAGCGCGACGGCCCCCGTGGTGGGAACCGACGGGCTCGAGCGTCGCTGGGTGTACCTGCACTACTTCAAGGAGGGACAGCCCTCGATCAACTGGCTCGACCCCACCTTCGCCGGGATGCGGCTCGTGATCGGCGACGCCCTTCACTCCCTCGGCGACCTCGGGACGAGCGCCCTGCGCCTGGACGCCAACGGCTTCCTCGGCGTGGAGAAGAGCGCGGAGGGCCTGCCCGCGTGGTCCGAGGGCCACCCGCTCTCGCACGCGGCGAACCACATCATCGCCGGTATGGTGCGAAAAGTCGGCGGGTTCACGTTCCAGGAGCTGAACCTCACGATGGAGGACATCCGCGATACGGGGGCCGTGGGCGCCGACCTGTCGTACGACTTCGTGACGCGGCCGGGGTACCACCACGCGCTGGCCACGGCGAACACCGAGTTCCTTCGACTCGCGTTGACGACGGCCCTGGAGACGGGCGTCGAGCCGGTGCAGCTCGTGCACGGGATGCAGAACCACGACGAGCTGACCTACGAACTGGTGCACTGGGCGACGACCCACCGCGAGACGCTCTACCCGTTCCGCCACGAGGAGCGGACCGGCGCGGAGATCGCCGAGACGGTGCGCGCGGAGCTGACCGAGAAGCTCACCGTCGACGCGGACTACAACCTCGTGTTCACCCAGAACGGCATCGCCTGCACGTCGGCATCCCTCATCGCGGCCACGCAGGGCAAGGCCACACTCGACGAGATCACCGAGGCCGACGTCCCCGCCATCCGCGATGCGCACCTGCTGCTGGCGAAGTACAACTCGTGGCAGCCGGGCGTGTTCGCCCTCTCCGGGTGGGACCTCACGGGGTCGCTCACCCTCCCCGCCGACGACGTGCGGCACCTGATCTCGTCGGGCGACACGCGATGGATCGAGCGCGGCGCGCACGATCTGCTCGACGTGGCCCCGGACGCCGCCTCGAGCGTGTCGGGGATGCCGCGTGCGCGTTCGCTGTACGGCTCCCTCGGAGACCAGCAGGCGGATCCGCAGTCGTTCCTCTCGGGGCTTCGCGATGTGCTGCGCATCCGTGGGGAGCACGGGATCGCCATCGCGTCGCAGGTGGACATCCCGCAGGTGGGCCACCCCAGCATGCTGGTGATGGTGCACCGGCTCGACGGGGGAGACCGTCGCGCCGACGATGCGCCCCTGCAGATCACGGTGCTCAACTTCTCGGGCGAGACCATCGAGGGCACGGTGCGTTCGGAGTGGCTCGTGCCGCGCAGCACAGCGGTGGACGCGGCGAGCGGAGACGTGGTCGGCCGCGTCGACGAACTGCAGAGCTTCTCGCTCGAGCTCGGGCCCTACGCCGGGCTCTTCCTCGTGCTGGAGGTGCCCGAGAGCGACGACTGAGGTCGGACGGGGACGATGTCGGGGGCCGGGCGTAGCGTGAAGCCATGCCCGCCCCCGCCTGTCTGGTCCCCGCCTGCCGAGCGGTGGTCGACTCCGACGCGCCGATCGCCCTGTGCGCGTGGCATCTCGCCGTGGGGAGCGAGTGGACGACCGCGCGCGACGGGGTGACCGACCTGCTGCCGACGCCGTGCCGCCTGTGCGGATCCCGCCTGGGGGTGCGGTGGCCCAGCGGCTGGTTGTGCGCCGTGTGCGAGTGGCGGCACGGGGAGCCGATCGACGACGAATTGCCGCCGCCGCGTGTCGACGTCGTGTATTACCTCCGGTACGACGACCGCGTCAAGATCGGCACGAGCGCGCGACCTCGACTGAGGTTGGCGGCCATCTGGCACCAGGAGCTGCTCGCGTTCGAGCCGGGCGACCGCCTCGTCGAGCGAAGACGCCACGCCCAGTTCGCCGCGGAGCGGTTCGGAGGGACCGAGTGGTTCCGCCGCAGCCCGGCGCTGGACGCGCACATCGGGGCCCTGTCTGCGGGCGTCGACGATCCCTGGGACCGCTATGCGCGGTGGACGAGCGAAGCGCTCGCCCGACGGGGGTGACCGGGACGACCGGGGATGCCACGGCGGGCATTGCGAAGCGCAGGGGAGGCTCGCGGACCGCGGGACAAGCCCCCGCGTACGCCGAGGGCCTGCTCTAGCCTGGGCCGCAGAAAGAAGGAGACCACGACATGGGCCTGTTCGACCGACTGTTCGGCGCCGGTGATCGCACGCCGGACCGCGCCGAGACCACCTCCCGCCGCGAGACGGCCAGTGAGCAGCGCGACGCCGAGGGCCGTTACGCGCCGCCGCCGCCGAGCTCGGCGTCCGTCGCGCCGGCCGAGCCCATGGCATCCGCATCCGACGAGGACCGGCGGGCGATCGAACGGTACCGCTACCTGCTGCGCACGGCCCCTCCCGAGACGGTGGAGCAGGTGCACGCCGAGGCCTTCGGCAGGCTCACCCCGTCGCAGCGTCGGCAGGTGCTGCACGAGATGTCGGCGGGACTCGCACCCGCCGACCGTCCCGCGAACGACGATCCCGGCGCGCTGGCTCGAGCGGCGACGCGCGCCGAGTACATGCAGCCCGGGTTCATGGAGCGCACCTTCGGCGGACGTTCGTTCGGCGGCGGGGGCGGATCGGGCTTCGGGTCGATGCTCGGCGCGTCCATGCTCGGCACGATCGGCGGGTACGTCGTGGGCTCGGCGCTGGTCGGGGCGATGTTCGATCCGGGATACGACGCCGGGTACGCCGACGGCGTGGCCGCGGACACCCCCGAGGCCTCCGGCTCCGACGGATGGGCGGATGCGGGGGCGACGGATGCCGGTGGCGGCGCCGCGGCCGACGTCGGCGGTGGGGATTTCGGCGGTGGGGACTTCGGAGGTGGGGACTTCGGCGGCGGCGACTTCGGCTTCTGAACCGCGCGAGGCGTCCACCGGCGGACGCGTCGGCGTGCCGCGGGGGCGCGACGCCTCGGGTGGCGCGTCAGGCGCTAGGGTCGAGGCCATGGCGCCCCCCGTTCCGAGTGCGCGCCTCGGACTGAGCCGCAGCCTCGTCGCGAATCAGATGCTGCTCGCCGCGGCGACGCTCCTCGGCGTCATCGTCTCGATGCTGGTCGACCAGGTCACGGACCCGCCGCTGTTCTTCGCCGGCGCGGCGTTGCTCTTCGCGTGCGCGATCTTCGCCGTCCTCCTGCCGTGGGAGCGTCTGCCGCGGTGGTGGGCGGCGCTGTTGCCGATCATCGACGTCCTTGCGGTCGCGTGCATGCGCGAGAGCGCGCCGCTCGCGGGTCTCGGCCTGCTGTGGACGTTCCCGGCGTTGTGGATCGGCACGGTGTTCGGGCTGCGCGGAGTGATCGCGATGTCGGCAGCCGTGACGGTGGTGATGATCCACCAGTCGATCTCCGTGGAACTGCACCGTTTCACCGCCTCGACCCTGGTGCTGCCGTTCGTCGTGGCGGCGCTGTCGTCGATCGCCCACTTCACCGCTCGGCGCGCGAAGGCGCAGCGGGAGCTGCTCGAGAAGCAGTCCGCCGAACTCCGGCGCGCCGTCGATCGCGCACGCCGGCAGGAGGACCTCGTCACCGAGGTTCTGGATGCCGTGGACTTCGGCGTCACGCGCATCACCGCCGCCGGCGAATTCGCCGTGACCAACACCGCGCACGCGCGCCTGTTGAACACCACCGATGCGCTGGGGCGCGAGATCGAGGTGTTCGCCGCCGACGGTGCGACCTCGATCGCGGCCGAGGCCACGCCGCTCGCCCGCGCGCGGGCGGGCGAGGTCTTCGAGGGCGAGCTGGTCTGGTACGGCGCCCCGGGTGAGGACCGCCGCGCGCTCAGTGTGACCGCCCGCCGATTGCCCGCCGCGGAGAACGGCGAGGAGAACGGTGTGGTGGTGTCACGCGACGTCACCGTCGAGGAGCAGGCACGTCGAGCACGCGAGGACCTCGTGGCGAGCGTCTCGCACGAGCTGCGCACACCGCTGACCTCGATCATCGGCTACCTCGAGTTGGCTCTCGACGACCCGTCGATCGCCCCCGGTACGCGCGAGCGTCTGTCGGTCGCCGAGCGCAACGCCTCTCGCCTGCTGGAGCTCGTGGCCGACATCCTGGCGATGTCGGCGACATCGCGGGAGGGAGTGGGCGTCGAACTCGAACTGCGCTCGACCGACATCTCCGCGGTCGTGCGCGCCGCCATCGAATCCATCGCCCCGCGTGCGGCCGACCATGGCGTGCAGATCGATTCGTCCGAGGTGGTCCAGGTGCGCGCCGTCGTCGACGCCCGGCGCGTGCGGCAGATCGTCGACAATCTGCTGTCGAACGCGATCAAGTACATCCCGCGCGGCGGATCGGTCGCGGTGGCCGTGCAGCAGGACGTGCACTCGGTGTCGATCGTCGTCTCCGACGACGGCCCCGGTATCTCGACGACGGAACAGGGGCGTCTGTTCGAACGGTTCTTCCGCGGTGATGCCGTCCGCAAATCCTCGGCGCACGGAAGCGGTCTGGGCCTGGCGATCAGTCGCGACCTGGCGCGCGCCCACGGCGGGGAGGTCAGCGTGCGCACCGCTCCCGGCGAGGGGGCGACCTTCACCGTGCGCCTCCCCCGAAACCCCCGGGAGGGTGAGTGAACATCGATGTTCTGACGCTGCAGATCGCCGCTGCCCTCGTCATCGTCGTGTCGACCGTGATGTATCTGCTCGACACCCTCATGCTCAAGGACGGCCTCCCCGGCCGGCTGTGGGCGAGCGCGTACCTCTCCGGAACGTTCTCGGCGGTGTGCTATCTCGCCTGGCTCCTGCTGCCCGACGCGTTCGTCGCGGTGGCGGTGGGAAACGGCGCCTTCGTCGCCGCAACGGGATTCATCTGGCTGGGATCTGTGGCGTTCAACGGGCGCGCGATGCGGATCCCGTCGATCACGATGGCAGCGACGGTGCTGCTCGTCGTCGCCTCGGCGCTCGCCGCCGGCCCCGGCGGAGGCGACTGGGCCGGCGCCCTCCCCCTCTTCCTCGGCAACGCCCTGTTCGCGATCCTCGGAACGGTCGAGACGCGGCGGGGGGCGATCGGGAGGCGTTGGAGCGCGAGCGGCCTGACGGCGATCCTGGCCGTCGAAGCGCTGTGGTTCCTGAGCCGCGCGGCGGTCTTCGTGGTGCTCGGTCCGGACAGCGAGCTCTTCCGCTCCTGGTTCGACACGCGCGTGTCGGCTTTCCTCACGATGACGCTGGTGATCGCCGCGGTCACGGTGACCTCGGTGCTCCGCGCGAACGAATCGACCCTGCGCGGTGCCCCCAACGTGCAGCGACTGTCGGTGGACGGCAACGGCGTGCTCTACCGGGAGTCGTTCCGGGCGGCGCTCGCGATCATCTGCGCGCGAGCCGAGCGGGCGGGCGAGGGCCTCTGCGTGATCGGCATCCGCATCGACGATCTCAAGCGCGTCGCCGTGGCCTTCGGCCCGGAGGATGCCGAGGCCATCGCGAGCGAGATGAGAGCGTCGGTGCGACGGCACGCGCCGACCATGGCGCTCGTCGGCGAAGCGGACACGACCGGCCTCGCGGTCGCCTTCACCACCGGGCCGACGACCGACGTCGGGCGCGCGGCGCGCGTGCTGCACGAACGGGTGGTCGGCGACCTCTCGCGTGTGGGGTCGTCGCTCGTTCCCGTCGTGGGGGTGGGGGTGGCCCTGAGCGCCGATCACGGATACGACTCGCTCGCCCTCACCGTCCGAGCCGACGAAGCGGCCGCCCGAGCGGCGGCGACCGGGGAGCAGTCGTTCCGGATGGGCTGACGGCCGGGGTCAGCTCGCCGCCGCAGCGAGTTCCTCGACACGCTGGCGCAGTTCTCTGGGCCGGAAGGGTTTGGTGAGGTAGTCGTCGGCGCCGGCCTCGTGACCGGCGCGCTGCTCGGCCTCGTCTGCCCGCGCGCTCACCATCAGGATGCGCGTGGCGCTGAACGCCCGGATGCGGCGTGCGGTCTCGAACCCGTCGATACCCGGCATGCTCACGTCCAACGTCGTGACGACCGGATCGTGGCGGCGTACGAGCTCGATGCCGTCGAGTCCGGTGCTGGCGGCGTGCACGACGAAGCCCGCGCTTTCGAGCACGGCGGACACCAGGCTGCGGATGTCGAGATCATCCTCGATCACCACCGTGGTGCGGGGGTCGGTCATGTTCGGGCTTTCGTCGGGCAGGTCGGGAGCGGTCCCACCTGGTCGAATCGTAGACGACGCGGACACCCGTCGCTGGCCCTCGCCCGGAAAGCGGGGGTATGGCATCCTCTTCGGGTGCCTCTTCTCGCGCTGACGGGTGGGATCGCCTCGGGCAAGTCCACCATCGCCGCCCAGCTCGCCGACCTCGGAGCGGTGATCGTCGACGCCGATGCGATCGTGCGCGAGGTGCAGGCGCCCGGTTCCCCCGTGCTCGACGCCATCGCTCGCGAGTTCGGCCCCGACGTGCTGCGTGCCGACGGCTCGCTCGACCGAACCGGCCTCGGTGCCCGGGTGTTCGGGCATCCCGAGCGCCTGGCGGCGCTGAACGCGATCGTGCACCCGGCGGTGCGTGCGGAGTCGGCGCGGCGCTTCGACGAGGCGCTGTCGCGCGAACCGGATGCCGTCGTCGTGTACGACGTGCCGCTGCTGGCCGAGGCGCGGTCGGGCGATGCCTGGGATCTCGTGGTGGTCGCGCACGCGCCGGCCGAGGAGCGCGTGCGTCGCCTGGTCGAGCAGCGCGGCCTCGACGACGCCGACGCCCGTCGACGGATCGGATCGCAGGCCACCGACGAGGAGCGCCTCGCCCTGGCCGACGTGGTCATCGACACCTCGGACACCCTGGATGACACTCGGCGCCAGGTCGTCGACCTCTGGGAGCGCGTGACGCGGTCGCCGTGAAGACGGGGCCCACGACCGGGTGACGGTGCCCGGCGTCCGGGCCGCCGGGCGACGCGGGGCCCGTCGCCGGCGTGGTCTGCTCGCGCACGGCGAACACAAGCCGCCCCCGATGTCGGAGGCCCCGCCTACGCTGGAATCATGCAGGCCACGCGATCCGTCCGCCCCTTCGAGGTCATCAGCGAATACACCCCGTCCGGCGATCAGCCCAAGGCGATCGCCGACCTCGCGGGGCGCATCAACGCCGGTGAGACCGACGTGGTGCTCCTGGGTGCCACCGGTACCGGCAAGTCGGCGACCACCGCGTGGCTCGTGGAGCAGGTGCAGCGGCCGACGCTCGTGCTCGCACACAACAAGACCCTGGCCGCCCAGCTCGCGAACGAGTTCCGCGAGCTCATGCCGAACAACGCGGTCGAATACTTCGTCTCGTACTACGACTACTACCAGCCCGAGGCCTACGTGCCCCAGACCGACACCTTCATCGAGAAGGACAGCTCGGTCAACGCGGAGGTCGAGCGCCTGCGTCACTCCACGACCAACTCGCTGCTCTCGCGGCGCGACGTGGTGGTGGTCTCGACGGTGTCGTGCATCTACGGCCTCGGTGCGCCGGAGGAGTATCTGCGCGCGATGGTCGCGTTGCAGGTGGGGGAGCGCTACGACCGCGACGCGCTGATCCGCAAGTTCATCTCGATGCAGTACAACCGCAACGACGTCGACTTCTCGCGCGGCAACTTCCGTGTGCGCGGCGACACGATCGAGATCATCCCGGTGTACGAGGAGTACGCGATCCGCATCGAGATGTTCGGCGACGAGATCGAGGCGCTGTACACGCTGCATCCGCTCACCGGTGACGTCATCCAGAAGATGGCGTCGGTGCCGATCTTCCCCGCGTCGCACTATGTGGCCGGTACCGACACCGTGCATCGCGCGATCGGCACAATCGAGCACGAACTCGAGCAGCGCCTCAAGGAGTTCGAGAGCCAGGGCAAGCTCCTCGAGGCCCAGCGTCTGCGCATGCGCACGACCTTCGACCTCGAGATGCTGCAGCAGCTCGGTTTCTGCTCGGGCATCGAGAACTACTCGCGGCACATGGACGGCCGCATGGCGGGCGACCCGCCGCACACGCTCCTCGACTTCTTCCCCGACGACTTCCTCCTCGTGATCGACGAGTCGCACGTCACCGTGCCCCAGATCGGTGCGATGTACGAGGGAGACGCCTCGCGCAAGCGCACCCTCGTCGAGCACGGCTTCCGCCTGCCGAGTGCCATGGACAACCGACCGCTGCGGTGGGACGAGTTCAAAGAGCGTGTGGGCCAGACCGTCTACCTCTCGGCCACCCCGGGACGCTACGAGATGGGGATCGCCGACGGCGTGGTCGAGCAGATCATCCGCCCGACGGGTCTGGTCGACCCCGAGATCATCGTGAAGCCCTCCAAGGGGCAGATCGACGACCTGCTCGAAGAGATCCGCGTCCGCGTCGAGCGGGACGAGCGCGTGCTCGTGACCACCCTCACCAAGAAGATGGCGGAGGAGCTCACCGACTTCCTCGGCGAGCACGGCGTGCGCGTGCGGTACCTGCACTCCGACGTCGACACCCTGCGACGCGTCGAGCTGCTCACCGAACTGCGTGCGGGCGTGTACGACGTGCTCGTCGGCATCAACCTCCTGCGCGAGGGTCTCGACCTGCCCGAGGTGTCGCTCGTGGCGATCCTGGATGCCGACAAGGAGGGATTCCTGCGCAGCGGCACCTCGCTCATCCAGACGATCGGCCGCGCGGCGCGAAACGTGTCGGGCGAGGTGCACATGTACGCCGACAAGATGACCGATTCGATGCGCAACGCGATCGAGGAGACCGAGCGGCGTCGAGAGAAGCAGATCGCCTACAACACCGAACACGGCATCGATCCTCAGCCCCTCCGCAAGAAGATCGCCGACATCACCGAAGTCCTCGCCCGTGAGGCGACGGACACCCGGAAGCTCCTCGCCCGCAACGACAAAGCGGGCAAGGGCAAGTCGCCGACCCCGCAGCTGCGCCGGTCCGGGATTGCCGCCGAGGGCGCGGACCAGCTCGAGTCGACCATCGCGGATCTCACGCAGCAGATGCTCGCCGCGGCAGCGGAACTGAAGTTCGAGCTCGCCGGCCGACTGCGCGACGAGGTCCAGGACATGAAGAAGGAGCTTCGCGCCATGGAGCGCGCCGGGCACGCCTGAGCGGGGGAGCAGCCATGCAGCAGCGCGTCACTCTCATCACGCTCGGTGTGCACGACCTCGATCGTGCCCTCGGCTTCTACGGCGCTCTGGGGTGGGAACCGCACCCGTCGTCGGTCGACGGCGAGGTGGCGTTCTTCGACGTGGGCGGCATGGTCGTCGCGCTGTGGGATCGCGCGAAGCTGGCTGCCGACTCCGGTGTCGCGGACTCCGGGGGATGGGGTGGAGTCGTGCTCGCGCACAACGTGGAGGAGCCCGCCCACGTCGACGAACTGCTCGCCCAGGCCGTCGCGGCGGGGGCCGTGCTCGCCCGGGCCGGGGCGCCGACCGCGTGGGGCGGTTACTCCGGTGCCTTCATCGATCCCGACGGGCACCCCTGGGAGATCGCCGTCAACCCGGAATGGCCGCTCGACGACGGGGGACGCCCGCGCCTGGGATGAGCCCCGGCCGGCTCGACGGTTCGCCGCCTCGCCGGCGGCCGTCTCGATCGCATCGACCGCCGGGGACGGGCCTCAGGGGCAGTGCAGGAGCGGTTTGGGGCCGGTCCGGTCGACGGAGTGCTCCGACATGGCGTGTCCGCAGAGCGGACAGGGTCTTCCGGTGCGCACGGGCTCGGGGGTCGTCTCGTAGGGGCCCACCGACGCGGGGCCGGCGACGCGGATCAGACGGGAGTTCAGGTACTGGTACCACCCGCCGGCTTCGCGGACGCGCTCGCGCAGAGGCGGGCGGTCGGCATCCTTTCGTGTCATGATCATTAGTGTACTAACTAATGGAGGGGCCGGCGTGGACGATCCGCTGAAGCTGGAGAACCAGGTGTGTTTCGCGCTGGTCACCGCGGCGCGCAACGTCGTGTCGATCTATCGTCCGGTGCTGGAGCCGCTCGGGCTGACGCACCCTCAGTACCTGGTGATGCTCGCGCTGTGGGAGGAGGCGCCCCGCTCGCTCGGCGCCCTCGCCACCGCGCTGGCCATGGAGCCGGCGACGCTGTCTCCGCTGGTCAAGCGCCTCGAGGCCCAGGGGCGTATCACGCGGAGCCGCCGCGCCGACGACGAGCGGGTGCTCGACATCTCACTGACCGACGACGGCCGGGCTCTGCGCGATCGCGCTGTGGCCGTGCCCGCGGAGATCATGGCACGCGTCGGCATCGACGAGCGCGCGCTGATCGCCCTTCGCGACGGGTTGGCACCGTTCGCGGCGCAGGTCACGGATTGACCGGCGCGTCCGGGCCGACTGCCGCGCCGCGTCGACATCGTCGGGTGTGGGGAGCGGGGTGACACGGAGACCGCGTCGACCCGCCGTCCGCGTGGGGGCATCCGGGTTCGCACCTTCGCACATCCGTGCGCTCGGGGCGAACCCGGGACCGATGTCGGAGGTCCGACCTAAACTTAACGAGTGCCCATCGTTCCCGTCACCCAGCCCTCTTCGTCTGCGAATTCCGCCAACAGTGGGAAGCTGAGCGTCAGGGGGGCCCGCGTCCACAATCTGAAGAACGTCGACCTCGACATCCCGCGCGACTCCCTCGTCGTCTTCACCGGCTTGTCGGGTTCGGGCAAGTCGAGCCTGGCGTTCGACACGATCTTCGCCGAGGGTCAGCGTCGCTACGTGGAGTCCCTGAGCGCGTACGCGCGTCAGTTCCTCGGCCAGGTCGACCGACCCGACGTCGATTTCATCGAGGGCCTGAGCCCCGCGGTCTCGATCGACCAGAAGTCGACCAACCGCAACCCGCGCTCGACGGTCGGCACGATCACCGAGATCCACGACTACATGCGTCTGCTCTGGGCGCGCATCGGTGTGCCGCACTGCCCCGACTGCGGGGCCCGAATCCAGCGCCAGACCGTGCAGCAGATCGCCGACCAGCTCATGGAGCTCCCCGAGCGCACGCGGTACCAGATCGTCGCGCCCGTGGTCACGCAGAAGAAGGGCGAGTTCGTCGACCTCTTCAAGGAGCTCAGCGCGAAGGGTTACGCGCGCGCCGTCGTCGACGGCGAGCTGGTGCAGCTGGCGGAGCCGCCCGCGCTGAAGAAGAGCTACAAGCACGACATCGCCGTCGTGGTCGACCGTCTCGTGGCATCCGGGGACATCCTCAGTCGTGTCACCGACTCGGTCGAGACGGCAATGGGCCTGGCCGGCGGCATCATGCAGGTCAACTACGTCGACGAAGAGGGAGACGACGCCTGGCAGTCGTTCTCCGAGAAGCTGGCGTGCCCCAACGGCCACCCGCTGCAGCTGACCGAGATCGAGCCGCGCACCTTCTCGTTCAACGCGCCGTTCGGCGCATGCCCGGTGTGCTCCGGACTCGGTACCCGCATGTCGGTCGACGTCGACCTCATGCTCGGCGACGAGGAGCTGTCGATCCGCGACGGTGCGATCCTGCCGTGGACCACCCAGGGCAAGGGCCTGTTCCAGTACTACGAGCGGCTCCTCGAAGGTCTCGCCCGCGACCTCGACTTCTCGCTCGACACCCCCTGGAAGAAGCTGTCGAAAGACGTGCAGCAGGCCGTGCTGCGCGGCGAGAACTACAAGGTCACGGTGAAGTGGAAGAACCGCTACGGCCGTGAGATGCGCTACTCCTCCGGGTTCGAAGGTGTCGTGCCCTACATCGAGCGGCAGTACCTGCAGGCCGAGTCCGACACGCAGCGTCAGCGCTGGTCGGAGTACCTCCGTGAGGTGCCCTGTGCCGTCTGCGACGGCGACCGTCTGAAGCCCGAGGTGCTCGCGGTGCTGGTCGACGGCACCTCGATCGCCGCCGCCTCGCGCATGAGCCTCGCCGACGCCCGCGAGTTCTTCGCCGATCTCACGCTCACCGACCGCGAGGCCACGATCGCCGCCGCGGTGCTGCGCGAGATCCGCGCGCGCCTCGACTTCCTGCTGCAGGTCGGTCTGAACTACCTCAGCCTCGGTCGCGCCGCCGGAACGCTGTCGGGCGGCGAGGCACAGCGCATCCGCCTCGCCACGCAGATCGGATCGGGGCTCACGGGCGTGCTCTACGTGCTCGACGAACCGTCGATCGGTCTGCACCAGCGCGACAACCGCCGTCTCATCCAGACGCTCGAGACCCTCCGCGACCTCGGCAACACCCTCATCGTGGTCGAGCACGACGAAGAGACCATCCACGCGGCCGACTGGGTCGTCGACATCGGGCCCCGCGCGGGCGTCGACGGCGGCAACGTCGTGCACTCGGGCCCCCTGGCCGAGCTGCTCGACGACGAGACCTCGCTCACCGGCGCCTACCTGTCGGGTCGGCGCGCGATCGAGGCGCCGAAGAAGCGCCGCAAGATCGACAAGAAGCGACAGGTCAGCGTCGTCGGTGCGCGCGAGAACAACCTCCAGAACGTCACGGTCGACTTCCCGCTCGGCGTGCTCACCTCGGTGACCGGCGTGAGCGGCTCGGGCAAGTCGACGCTGGTGAACGGCATCCTGTACGAGGTGCTGGCCTCGAAGCTGAACGGCGCGCGTCGCGTGCCGGGCAAGCACACGCGCGTGACGGGCCTCGACAACCTCGACAAGGTCGTGCACGTCGACCAGGCGCCGATCGGCCGCACTCCGCGCTCGAACCCGGCCACCTACACGGGCGTCTTCGACCGCATCCGTACGCTGTTCAGCGAGACGCCCGAGGCCAAGGTGCGCGGCTACCAGGCCGGGCGTTTCAGCTTCAACGTCAAGGGCGGCCGCTGCGAGGCGTGCTCGGGAGACGGCACGCTGAAGATCGAGATGAACTTCCTCCCCGACGTCTACGTCGACTGCGAGGTGTGCCACGGCAAGAGGTACAACCGCGACACCCTCTCGGTGCACTACAAGGGCAAGAACATCGCCGAGGTGCTCGAAATGCCGATCTCGGAGGCCGCGGAGTTCTTCGAGCCGATCCAGGCGATCCACCGGTACCTCAAGACCCTCGTCGACGTGGGTCTCGGCTACGTGCGCCTGGGGCAGTCGGCCACGACCCTCTCGGGGGGCGAGGCGCAGCGCGTCAAGCTCGCGACCGAGCTCCAGCGCCGCAGCAACGGGCGGTCGATCTACGTCCTCGACGAGCCCACCACGGGTTTGCACTTCGAAGACGTGTCGCTGCTGCTCAAGGTGCTGAACGGCCTCGTCGACAAGGGCAACACCGTGATCGTGATCGAGCACAACCTCGACGTCATCAAGAGCAGCGACTGGGTCATCGACCTCGGTCCCGAGGGCGGCGCGGGCGGCGGCACGATCGTTGCGACGGGCACGCCCGAGCAGGTGGCGAAGGTGGCGGAGAGCCACACCGGTGCCTTCCTCGCCGAGCTGCTCGAGACCGGACGAACGGGGACGCAGCGCAACGCCGCCGCTCTCGACGCCGACAGCGCCGAGCGGGAACTCGTGAGCGCGGCGGGCTGAGCCGTGGCATCCCGAGAACGGATGTCGCAGCTGCCCTATCGCCCGAAGGCCGGCGAGATCCCCACCAACCCGGGGGTCTACCGCTTCCGGGATGCCGAGGGGCGGGTGCTGTACGTCGGCAAGGCGAAGAACCTGCGCGCCCGGCTGTCGAACTACTTCGCGCCGTTGCACTCGCTGCACGAACGCACCCGCCGTATGGTCACGACCGCGGCGAGCGTGGAGTGGACGGTCGTGCCCAGCGACGTCGACTCGCTGCAGCTGGAGTACATGTGGATCAAGGAGTTCGATCCGCCCTTCAACGTGCGCTACCGCGACGACAAGTCGTACCCCTTCCTGGCGATCACGCTCGCCGACGAGGCGCCGCGCGTCATCGTCACCCGCAACCCCAAGATCCGCGGGGCGAAGTACTTCGGGCCGTACCCGAAGGTGTGGGCCGTGCACGACACGATCGACCTGATGATCAAGGTCTTCCCGATCCGCACGTGCAGCGACTCCTCGTACAAGAAGGCGATGGCCTCCGGACGCCCCTGCTTCCCGGGGCAGATCGGTCGCTGCGGGGGACCCTGCTCGATGAAGGTGACGATCGAGGAGCACCGCGCGGTCGTCGATGACTTCGTCGCGTTCATGTCGGGCGGCGACCAGCGTTTCACGCGCGAGCTCACGGCCCGCATGAAAGAGGCCTCGGCCGCGATGGACTACGAGTCGGCCGCGCACTACCGCGACCGCCTGCAGGCCATCGACGCCGTGCTCGGCAAGAGCGCGCTCGTGCTGGCATCCGACACGGATGCCGACCTGTTCGGCATCGCGGAGGACGAACTCGCCGCGACCGTGCAGCACTTCGTCGTGCGCGGCGGACGCGTGCGCGGTGTGCGCGCCACGACGATCGAGAAGGAGATCGACATCTCCGGCGCCGAGCTGGTCGACCAGGTGCTGCAGCGCACGTACGGCGACGCCGACGCGGGCGACATCCCGCGCCAGGTGCTCGTGCCCGAGCTGCCCGACGACGCCGAACAGCTCGAGGCCTGGCTGCGCGAACGGCGTGGCCGGCCGGTGACCCTGCAGGTGGCCCAGCGCGGGCGCAAGGCCGACCTTCTGAAGACGGCGACGCTGAACGCGCAGCAGGCCCTCATGCTGCACAAGACGCGCCGCACGAGCGACTACGTCGCGCGCTCGCAGGCGCTCACCGACCTGCAGGACGCCCTCGGCATGACCGAGGCGCCGCTGCGCATCGAGTGCTACGACATCTCGCACCTCGCGGGCACCAATGTCGTGGCATCCATGGTCGTCTTCGAAGACGGGCTGCCGCGCAAAGACCAGTACCGCTCGTTCGGGGTCGCCGAGACCACGGATGACACCGACTCGATGTACCAGGTGCTCACGCGTCGGCTCGCCTATCTCGACCGCCCCGAGGAGGTCGAGCCCGAAACGATCGACGGCGCCCTCATCGCCGATCCGGACTCCGCCGAGGCGACCGCCGACGGCGACGTCGTGACCGCCCGCAAGCGTCCGCGCTTCGCGTACCGTCCGCAGCTGCTCGTCGTCGACGGTGGTCAGCCGCAGGTCGCCGCTGCGGCCCGCGCCCTCGCCGACGCGGGGCACGAGGAGATCGCGCTGTGCGGGATCGCCAAGCGCCTCGAGGAGGTCTGGCTGCCGGGGGAGGAGTACCCGGTGATCCTGCCGCGCACCTCGGAGGCGCTGTACCTGCTGCAGCGACTGCGCGACGAGGCCCACCGCTTCGCGATCGTGCATCAGCGCAAGCGGCGCAAGCGCGACATCACGAGCGTGCTCGCGGAGGTCCCCGGGCTGGGCGACGCCCGCATCAAGGCCCTGCTGCGCCACTTCGGTTCCGTCGCGGCGTTGAAGAACGCCGCGCCCGAGGAGATGACGGTGCTGCCCGGCATCGGTCCGACCCTCGCCGCGGCCATCCACACGCATCTGTCTCGGTAGGCTGGGCACGACGACGGGAGACGATCGCCATGGAACCGGCACGCGACGCGCCAGGCGAGGTGCTGATCGTCACGGGCATGTCGGGGGCCGGCAGGTCCACTGTCGCCAACGCCCTCGAAGACCTCGACTGGTACGTGGTCGACAACCTCCCGCCCCGGATGCTGCGTCCGCTCCTCGAGCTCACCGAGCTCGCCGGCGGCGCCGTGCCGCGGGTGGCGGTCGTGGTCGACGTGCGCGGGCGCACGCTCTTCGGCGACCTCCCCGAGGCGATGCGAACGCTCCAGGCGGGTCGCCAGGTGCGCACGGTGTTCCTCGACGCCTCCGACGCGGTGCTCGTGCGGCGGTTCGAGGCGGTGCGCCGGCCCCATCCCCTGCAGGGCGACGGCACGATCCTCGACGGCATCCGCCGCGAACGGGAGCGTCTGACCCCCGTCCGGGAGGCCGCCGACGTCGTGATCGACACCACGACGCTCAACGTGCACCAGCTCTCTCTGCGCACGGTCTCGCTCTTCGGCGAGGAGGGGGCCGCGCGCCACACGGTCACCCTCATGAGCTTCGGTTTCAAGTACGGTCTGCCGCCCGACGTCGACCTCGTGGCCGACATGAGGTTCCTGCCCAACCCCTTCTGGGACGACGAGCTCCGCCCGCTGACGGGGGAGGACCCCCGTGTCCGGGAATACGTGCTGGGCCAGCAGGGCGCGGCGGAGTTCCTCGACGCCTATTCGGCGGCGCTGCGCCCGGTTCTGGAGGGGTACCAGCGCGAGAACAAGCGGCATTCCGTGGTCGCCGTGGGGTGCACGGGCGGAAAGCACAGGTCGGTGGCGATGGCGCGCGAGCTCGCTGCACGTCTGGCCGATGTTCCCGGGGTGGCCGTCCGCGTGGCTCACCGCGACCTCGGTCGCGAGTAGGCTGTACCGTCGTCCCCGCCGCCCCCACCCGAGGAGAACCGTGCCCCTGACCGCCGACGTGAAGGCCGAGCTCATCACCGTCCGCGACCCGCGCCCGACCGCGCGCGTCGCCGAGCTCACGGCCCTCCTGCGCTTCTCCGGTGGTCTGCACTCCATCGCCAACCGCGTCGCCGTCGAGGCCGAACTGGACTCCGACATCCTGGCCCGCCGCGTCGCACGCGACCTCATGGAGCTCTACGGCGTTCGCCCCGAACTTCACCACGTGCAGGGTTCGGGGGGACGCACCGGCGGCCACTTCGCGGTGCGCGTCATCGAGGCCGGCGAGACCCTGGCCCGCCAGACGGGTCTGCTCGACCAGCGCCGTCGTCCCGTGCGCGGACTGCCGAACAAGCTCACCACGGGCTCGCGCCCCGACCTCAGTGCGATCTGGCGCGGGGCCTTCCTCGCCAGCGGCACGCTCAGCGACCCGGGCCGCTCTGCCGCGCTCGAGATCTCCTGCCCCTCGTCGGAGGCGGCGATGGCCCTCGTCGGTGCCGGACACCGCATCGGCATCCCCGCCAAGGCCCGCGAGGTGCGCGGTGTGCCGCGTGTCGTCGTGCGCGACGGCGAGGCCATCCGCGGCGCCCTGTACGAGATGGGCGCCCGTCGCACCGCGGGCGAGTGGGATCAGATGCGCCAGCGCCGCGAGGTGCGCGCCGGCGTCAACCGCCTGGTCAACTTCGACGACGCCAACCTCCGCCGCTCCGCCCAGGCCGCCGTCGCCGCGTGCGCGCGGGTCGAGCGGGCGCTCGAGATCCTCGGCGACGAGGTCCCCGCCCACCTGCAGCAGGCCGGCGAGCTGCGCCTCTCCCACCGCGACGCGAGCCTCGACGAGCTCGGTCACCACGCCGACCCGCCCCTCACGAAGGACGCCGTCGCCGGCCGCATCCGCCGCCTGCTGGCCATGGCCGACAAGAAGGCCGAGATCGACGGCATCCCGGGCACCGAGGCCGCGGTTCCGGTCGGCGCCGAGGACTGAGCACGGCGGACGGTCCCACCGGCGTACGCCCCCACCGGCGGGCGCCCGCACCGCGGCGGGGCCGTCGATCGGCGGTGTCCCGGATGCCGACTCGCCCGGCATCCGTTCCGCCGCGGGCCGCGACGCGCCCGGGCGGATACTCCCCGTCATGCGGGGAAGCAACCCTGTAGGTCGGGCGTTACCCCTCAATAGGATGAAGACGTCACCCTCGCTGCTCGATCCTCGGCACGCCATCCCCGGCGCAGAGGTCACGGCGGCGCCCGATTCGGAAGTAGAGAACATGGCGAAGTACACGCTGCCCGAACTGCCCTACGACTACTCGGCGCTGGAGCCGCACATCAGTGCGACCATCATGGAGCTGCACCACAGCAAGCACCACCAGACCTACGTCAACGGCGCCAACACCACCCTCGACCTCCTCGCCGACGCGCGCGAGAAGGGCGATTTCGCCAACATCAACCGCCTGCAGAAAGACCTCGCGTTCAACCTCGGCGGTCACACGAACCACTCGATCTTCTGGACGAACCTATCGCCCAACGGCGGAGACAAGCCCACCGGCGACCTCGAGTCCGCGATCGACGACCAGTTCGGTTCGTTCGACGCCTTCCGCGCGCAGTTCACCGCCGCCGCCCTCGGCGTGCAGGGCTCGGGCTGGGCGGGTCTGTTCTGGGACTCGATCGGTGAGAACCTCGTGATCCAGCAGTTCTTCGACCAGCAGGGTCAGATCGTCGCCGGCACCGTTCCGCTGCTGCTCCTCGACGTCTGGGAGCACGCGTACTACCTCGACTACAAGAACGTCCGCGCCGACTACGTGAAGGCGTTCTGGAACATCGCCAACTGGGCCGATGCGCAGGAGCGCTTCTCGGCCGCCCGCGAGAAGACCGCGGGTCTGCTGGTACTGTCGTAAACGGTGCGGCGTCCCGGTGGGACACCCACCGGGACGCCGTTGTCCGCCAGCGAAACCGCAATCACGCGCTCATCGCGCACAACTGATTCAGGAGAAATTCCGTGACCGTCAAGATCGGAATCAACGGCTTCGGCCGTATCGGACGCAACTACCTCCGCGCGGCTCTCGCGCAGGGTGCCGACCTCGAAATCGTGGCGGTGAACGACCTCACCGACAACAAGTCGCTGGCGCACCTCCTCAAGTACGACTCCGTCGGCGGCGTGCTGACCGAGGACGTCTCGTACACCGCAGACTCCATCACCGTGGGCGACAAGACCATCAAGGTCTTCGAAGAGCGCGACCCGGCCAACCTCCCCTGGGGCGAGCTCGGCGTCGACATCGTCATCGAGTCGACCGGTCGCTTCACCAAGGCCGACGACGCCAAGAAGCACATCACCGGTGGTGCCAAGAAGGTCCTCATCTCGGCTCCCGCCACGGGCGACGACGCGACCATCGTGATGGGCGTCAACGAAGAGACGTACAACCCCGAGACCGACGTCATCATCTCGAACGCGTCGTGCACCACGAACTGCCTGGCGCCCCTCGCCCAGGTGTTCAACGAGGCCTTCGGTATCGAGCGCGGCTTCATGATGACGGCTCACGCCTACACGGCCGACCAGAACCTGCAGGACGGCCCGCACAGCGACCTCCGTCGTGCGCGCGGTGCGGCCATCAACATCGTGCCCGCCTCGACCGGTGCCGCCAAGGCCATCGGCCTGGTCCTGCCCGAACTGAACGGCAAGCTCAGCGGCTCGTCGTACCGCGTTCCGGTTCCCACCGGCTCGATCGTCGACCTCACGATCGTCACACCCACCGAGGGGCTGACCGTCGACCAGGTCAACGAGGTGTACAAGAAGGCCGCCGCCGAGGGTCGCCTCAACGGCATCCTCCAGTACACGGAAGACCCGATCGTCTCGAGCGACATCCAGGGCAACCCGCACTCCTCGATCTTCGACGCGGAGCTGACCAACGTCAGCGGCAACCTCGTCAAGGTCTCGTCGTGGTACGACAACGAGTGGGGCTACTCCAACCGCCTCGTCGACCTGACCGAGTACGTCGCCGAGCGCCTGTAACCCTTCATGGCTCTGCGCACCCTCGATTCGCTGGGGTCGCTCGCCGGCACGCGCGTCATCGTCCGTTGTGACCTGAACGTCCCCCTCAAGGACGGCGTCATCACGGACGATGGCCGCGTGCGCGCGTCGCTGCCGACCCTCAATGCCCTGATCGACGCCGGCGCGCGTGTGATCGTGTGCTCTCACCTGGGCCGCCCCGATGGGGCGCCCGACCCGAAGTACTCCCTCGAGCCGGTCGCGCAGCGCCTCTCCGAGCTCCTCGGCCAGCCGGTCGCGTTCGCGCGCGACACGGTGGGCGAGTCGGCTCGCGACGCCGCGGCCTCCCTGGAGGACGGCGAGGTCGCGGTCATCGAGAACCTCCGCTTCAACCCCGGAGAGACCTCGAAGGACGAGTCCGAGCGTCAGGCCTTCGCGCGAGAGCTCGCCGAACTCGGCGACGCGCTCGTGTCGGACGGCTTCGGCGTCGTGCACCGCAAGCAGGCGAGCGTCTACGACCTCGCCCAGCTGGTGCCCTCGGCCGCGGGCCTGCTCATCCAGAAGGAGCTCGAGGTCCTCGATCGCCTGACGGAGAACCCGGAGCGGCCCTACACGGTCGTGCTCGGTGGTTCCAAGGTCAGCGACAAGCTCGGCGTCATCGAGCACCTGCTCCCGCGGGTGGACAAGCTCCTCGTCGGCGGCGGCATGATGTTCACCTTCCTCGTCGCCGAGGGCCACAAGGTCGGCTCGAGCCTGCTCGAGCAGGATCAGATCGACACCGTGAAGGGCTACATCGCCTCGGCGAAGGAGCGCGGCGTCGAGATCGTGCTCCCCGTTGACGCCGTGGTGGCGGCGTCGTTCTCGGCCGAGGCCGAGCACGTGATCGCCGACGCCGAGGCCCTGGAGGACACCGCCTTCGGCGCCTCCGGCCTCGGGCTGGACATCGGACCGCGCACGGCGGAGATCTTCGCCGATGCCATCCGCGCTTCGCGCACCGTCTTCTGGAACGGCCCCATGGGCGTGTTCGAAATGAAGGCGTTCGAGGCCGGCACCAAGACCGTCGCCCAGGCGCTCACCGAGGTCGACGGCCTCAGTGTGGTCGGCGGCGGCGACTCCGCCGCGGCCGTGCGTCAGCTCGGCTTCGCGGACGACGCGTTCGGCCACATCTCCACCGGTGGCGGCGCGAGCCTCGAATTCCTCGAAGGCAAGAAGCTCCCCGGACTGGAGGTCCTCGGATGGCAGTGAACAACACGGATTCGTCTGCGACGCAGAACAGGCGCATCCCCCTCATCGCCGGCAACTGGAAGATGAACCTCGATCACCTTCAGGCGGTCGCGTTCGTGCAAAAGCTGCACTGGACGCTGAAGGAGGCCAAGCACGAGAGCACCGACGTCGAGGTGGCGGTCTTCCCGCCGTACACCGACCTGCGGACCGTGCAGACGCTGCTCGATGCCGACAAGATCGAGTTCGCCCTCGGCGGTCAGGACCTCTCGGCGCACGACTCGGGTGCGTACACCGGTGAGATCTCCGGCCAGTTCCTGGCCAAGCTCGACGCCACGTACGTCATCATCGGGCACTCGGAACGTCGCCAGTTCCACCACGAGACCGATGAGGTCATCGCGGCGAAGACCCAGGCGGCCCTGCGCCACGGTCTCGTTCCCGTCATCTGCGTGGGAGAGACCTCGGAAGACCTCGAGAAGTTCGGCGCGAGCGCCGTTCCCGTGGGTCAGCTCGAGGTCGCGCTCGAGGGCGTGTCGGCCGACGCCGACATCGTCGTGGCGTACGAACCCGTCTGGGCCATCGGCTCGGGCCAGGCGGCGACGCCCGATCGGGCACAGGAGGTCTGCGCCAAGCTCCGCGCCGTCGTGGCCGACAAGCTCGGTGCCGACGCCGCCGCGCGCACGCGCGTGCTCTACGGCGGTTCGGTGAAGTCGGGCAACATCGCCGGCTTCATGCGCGAGCCCGACGTGGACGGAGCCCTGGTGGGCGGTGCGAGCCTCGTCGTCGACGAGTTCGCGGCGATCATCCGCTTCCAGAAGCACGTCGGCGTCTGACGCCTCTCCGGATGCCCGCGGCACGTCGCCGCGGGCATCCGTGCGTCCGCGACGCCTCCCCGTATACTTGACGCTTGTGCGGTCGACCAGTCCGCTCGCGAAAGGCTTCGACAGTGCAGATTCTCGAGTTCGTCCTGCAGGTGGTCCTGGGCATCACCAGCCTCCTGCTGACCCTGCTCATCCTGCTTCACAAGGGTCGCGGCGGCGGTCTGTCCGACATGTTCGGCGGCGGTATGAGCTCCGCTCTCGGGTCGTCGGGCCTCGCCGAACGCAACCTCAACCGATTCACGATCGTGCTGGCGCTGGTGTGGTTCGTCACCATCGTCGGTCTCGGTCTCCTCACCAAGTTCGCGGAGATCTGACATGGCCACTGGGGGCAACGCCATCCGTGGTTCGCGCGTGGGCGCGGGCCCGATGGGCGAGCAGGATCACGGCTTCCACGCGGATCGCGTGGCCGTGTCGTACTGGGACGCGCTCGGCAACGAGACGGTGCGCTACTTCGCCGCCGGCATCCCCGACGACGAGATCCCCGAGACCATCGACTCCCCGCATTCGGGATTGCCGGCCGGGCGCGACAAGGCCAACCCGCCGGCCCTGGCGAAGGCCGAGCCCTACAAGACGCACCTCGCGTACGTGAAGGAGCGCCGCACCGACGAGGAAGCCGCGTCGCTCCTCGACGACGCGCTGCAGCAGCTCCGCGAGCGTCGCGGACAGTGAGCTTCACGGAAGGCCGGATGCCATGGCATCCGGCCTTCCGCCGTTCCCGCGCCCTGCCGCAGGTCTCGCGCACGGGCCGTACCCGCGGATGACGGCGTGGCGGGCGACCGCGGCCGGCACGGCCCCGTCCCGTGTCGCACGTCGCGACGCGCGACCCCCGGACCTGGGTCTCACCGCACGGGCGAGTCGGTGACGATCCGCGTCCACGGGCCGGCGGGGACGTCGGCGTCGTCGACGAACGCCCAGTCGACGCGGTCGTCGTCGCCGTCGAGGTCGGTGAACCCCAGGCAGCCGTTCAGGGCGGGGGACACGTCCAGGCCCGCGCCGCCGTAGCGCGTGTTGGCCGGGCGGCGGTCGTCGTCGCCGAAGACGTACGCGGCGTCTCGGTACTCACCGGGGCCGGCGTCCTGGATCTGCCCGTAGCAGAGGCGGCCGTCCCGGTGCAGGACGACCCAGCGGTTCTTCATGAGGCTCTGCGAACGGTCGTCGACGACGGTGGCGTAGGGCGCCCGGTCCGCCCACGGCACGACGTCGCCGCGGGTGGCGAAGCCCTCGGGGTCGTTGACGTCGTCGAACGGCAGGTCGAGATAGAAAGGGTTCTCTCGCGGGGTCATGCTCGTGGGGAAGTAGTCGTTCGTGGGGGTGCGGGCCTCGGTCCGGCACCCGCCGTCATCGAGGATGCCGTCGCACCCGCCGTACGAATCCAGCCACCGCGAATCGTAGGTCGAGAAACGCTGGCTGCCGTCGGCGGCGCCGGGATCGAAGATCTCGCCCACCCAGAAGGTGGTCGCGACGATCCCGGTGTGCCACGGGTAGCCGGTCTCGGGTCGGGATGCCCCGAGGGGGGTGCACCCCGAGACGCCGACGGCGACGAGCACCGCGAGGGTGATCGCCGCCGTGGGCGTCGGGCGTCGCGTCATCCGGTGATGTCGCTCTCCGTGGGCTGGAACACCTCGATCGGTCCCTCGGGTGCGGTCACCGCCGTCGGCGGCGGGGACTGCGAGCGGGTCACCTGTGCGGCGACGGGCGGTGCGCCGGCGCTGTCGTAGAGCTGCAGGTCGTCGGTGCGGAGCGTGCCGTCGCCGAAGATCGTCAGCGCGAAGCTGATGCCGGTGTAGCCCGACGGGATCGCCGGGGTGGTCCAGTCCGCCTGTGCCCACTCGGTCGCCGGGGCGAACCACGGGCTCGAGGTCCAGTACGACCACGCGCCCGTGGTCGAGCGCAGATACACGGCGAACTGCGTCACACCGCTCGAGAGGTACCACTCCCGCAGGGTGTACGCCGTTCCGGCGGTGACCGTCGGGGCGCACTGCCCGAGGTCGAACTGGGGGAGCAGCTTGGCGTCGCCGTCCACGTACCCGGTCATCGTGATCCCGCTGGCGATCACCCCGGAGTGCGCGGGCGAGCCGGTCTCGAACGCGGGGGAGTTGGTGCCGTAGCCGCCGCGCATCCAGCAGGTCGGCGCCCCCTCCTCCATGCTGGGGTTGACGATGCCGTTGGCCGATCCGGTGGGGGCGGGGACGGCGGGCCCGTCGACGAGCGGCTTGACGGTCCCGCCGACGACGTCGCCGATCGTCTTGACCACCGTGCCCGCGGCGCGTCGCGTCGCCAACCACGTGACGAACTGCGAGAACAGCGACGGGGTGATCGCGAGGTCGCTGCAGCCGCCGTCGCAGACGTCATGGAAGGTGTATTGCACCCATCCGCCGCCGTTCTTCTCGGCGTTGGTGACGCCCGCCTTGAGATCGTCCAGGGTCCATGTCGCGTCGACCTGGTCGAGCGCCTTCAACGCGTACGGATCGGCGGGGCGCGTGGACTCCGCGTACGAGCACTCGGGGCACCCGAACCGGCTGCGGATGTCGCCGAGCAGACGGGCGCTGTTGTAGCCGCAGGTCGCGACGGCGGCCTCGACCTCGGGGGTACTCGAGGCGAAGGGGTAGGCGAAGCTCCGCACCGAGAACCCCCAGGAGGCGAGGTTCTTGCGGTCGGTGCAGATCTGTCGTTTCGCCTCGTCGATGCTGATCTGAGGGAGGTCGGGGTGGTTGACGGTGTGTCCGCCGATCTCGTGCCCCGCGTTCTTCAGAGTGGTGAGGTCGGCGCGGGTCATGTACCCGCTCGCGCCGATGAAGCCCGAGGGGACGTAGAAGGTGGCCTTCATCGCGCTCGCCCTCAGCACCGGGAGGACGCCGAGCTGGTTCGCGTTGGCGTCGTCGAAGGTCAGGCTCACGACCGTGCGCGTCGCGGCCTCGGCGGCGGGGGCGGGCGCAAGGCCGATGCCTGTCCCGACGAGGGCGGCCGCGGCCACGACCGAGGCGAGGATCTTCCGGGGGAGGGCCACCGTGCGGGCCCGCTGTCTCATCATGGGTGGGGTCCTTTCTTCTGCGTCCGGCCGGGCCGTCCGCGTCGGGCGCCGGGCGGTCACGAGACCGTCACCGACTTCGCGAGATTGCGAGGCTTGTCGACGTCGCGACGAAGCCGGAGGGCGAGCTCGCGGGCGAACATCTGCAGGGGCACGACCGTCTCCAGCGGACCCCACGAGGGACCCGTCCGCGGCAGGTGCAGCGGCAGGCCGCCGACCTGCAGCACGCGTTCGCCGAGCCGCACCACGCGACCGCCGCGTGCCCGCACCTCGGCGATGTCGACGTCGAGTCGCGGGTCGCCGCTGTCGACGACGAAGACCGGGGTGCCGGTGTCCACCAGGGCCAGGGGACCGTGTTTGAGCTCGCCGGCGGGCTGATGCTCCGCCCACCGGTACGACAGTTCCTTGAGCTTGAGGGCTCCCTCGGCCGCGTACACGAGGCCGGAGCCTCGGCCGAGGAACAGGAAGCCGGATGCCGCCGCGAACTCCGTCGCGAGGTCGGCGGCGGGTCCGCGCCATTCATCGAGCGCGGCGGCGAGGGCGTCGGGCGTCGCCACCAGCGCCCGCATGTCGGCGTCGAAGCGCGACGAATCGACGCGGTTGAGACCGGACAGGCCGGACAGGGCGACGCAGACACCGGTGAGTACCTGGGCGACGAAGGTCTTGGTCGCGGCGACCCCGATCTCGGGACCGGCCAGGCAGTCGACCACCGCGTCGGAGCGGCGTGCGAGCGTGGAGGAGGTGTTGTTCGTCAGGGCCAGCACGGTGGCATGACCGGGCGGAACGGTGTCGAGCGCGCGGAGCACGTCGGCGGTCTCACCGGACTGGCTGATCGCCAGGACGAGGGTGCGCGGCTCCCACACCTCGTGCCCGGCCTCGCTCGCGACGAGCGCTCGGGTCGGGAGCCCGCCGAGGCGCTCGAAGACGCCGGCGGCGGCGCGACCGGCGTGCAGCGACGTGCCGCAGCCGAGCACGGTGAGGCGCTCGATCCCCTCGAGCGGGGGGAGCCCGAGCCCCTGCCACAGCCAGCCCGTGTCGATACCGGGGGCGAGGGCCTCGATGACGCGGCGCGCGACGAGGGGCTGCTCGTCGATCTCGTTCCCCATGTGATCGCGGTGACGGCCGGTGCTGGCCAGGAGCGCCGTGCGCGGTACGGGCCAGAGGCCGCGGGGGCGACAGCTGCCGTCCGCGCGGTGCCAGCGCACGCCCTGGTCGTCGATGTCGACGACGTCGTCGTCTTCGAGGACGCGGAACTCGGACACGATCGGCGACACGGCGCCCACGTCGCTCGCGAGGTACGTCCCGCCCGCGCCCTCGGCGAGGATCAGGGGGGACTCGTGCGCGGCGCCGGCGAGTGCCCCGGTCCGCGTGTCGAGGGCGACGACGGCCCACGAGCCGGACAGGTGCGAGACGGCTTCGGCGAGGGCGTCGCCCAGGCCGATCCCCGGCCGGTGCGCCTGCTCGACGAGGTGCACGATCACCTCGCTGTCGACCTCGGTCGCGAAACGATGACCCGCGGCGACGAGCTGGGCGCGCTGCTGCTCGGCATTGTCGATGATGCCGTTGTGCACCACGAAGAAGCGACCGCTGCAGTCCTCGAGCGGGTGGGCGTTCACTTCGCTCACCTCACCGTGGGTGGCCCAGCGGGTGTGGCCGATGGCCGCGGTGGTGGCATCCGTCTCCTCCTCGCCCAGGCCCGAGGCGAGGGCGGCGACCCCGCCCAGGGTGCGCAGGTGCACCGTCGTGCCGTCGGGACGTCGAGCTGCGACACCCGCCGAGTCGTAGCCGCGGTACTCGAGGCGTTCGAGGGCGGCCCGGGCGCGGGTCGCCGCCGCCGTGGTGCCGCGGTAAGCCGTGATGCCGCACATCAGACCACTCCCCGGAACGATCCCGTGGCGGCCAGGGGCATGGCATCCGATCCGAGCTTCTCGCGGGCGAGCAGGCCGGCCGCCACGCGCATGATGGTGGTGGTCAGCGGTGTGGTGGGCTCGTACCCGACGAGTTCGTGCGCCTTGGTGTTGTCGGGCACGCGGCGGCGCATGTCCTCGAATCCCGGGGCGTAGGCCTGCTCGTACGGGATGAATTCGATCCCGCTGGAACTGTCGAGGGTGCGGATGATCTCGCGGGCGAGGTCGAGGATCGAGATCTCGCGTGCTCCGCCGAGGTTGTACGCCTGCCCGCGGGCGCGGGGGTCGCGTTCGATGCGCACCATCGCCGGGACGACGTCCTCGACGGCCGAGAAGCACCGCGTCTGCAGGCCGTCGCCGAACACGGTGAGGGGACGACCGCGCAGCGCCTGACCGACGAGGTTGGGCAGGACCATGCCGTAGCGGCCCGTCTGGCGCGGTCCGACGGTGTTGAACAGCCGCACGATCGAGACGTCGAGACCCTCTTGATCGCAATAGGCCTTGGCGAATGCCTCGTCGATGCCCTTCGCCCCCGCGTAGGTCCAGCGCGAGAGCAGCGGGTCGCCCAGGACGCGGTCGGAGTCCTCGCGCAGGCGGTCGGCGGTGTTCTTGCCGTACACCTCGCTCGTCGACACCAGGAGGACCGCGGCCTGGTGCTCGATCGCGGCGGTGAGCACGTTCTCGGTGCCGTGGATGTTTATGCGCAGGCCCCGCAGGGGCTGCTCGACGATGAGCTTGACCCCCACGGCCGCCGCGAGGTGGAAGACGCGGTCGCACGAGCGCATCGCCTGACCGACGGTCTTGGTGTTGAGGATCGAGCCGTGGATCATCTCGAGGCGCGGGTTGTCGGCCACCGCGGCGAGGTTGCGCGCCGAGCCCGTGGAGAGGTCGTCGAGCACGACGACCTCGTCGCCGGCGTCGAGGAGGTGCTCGACGAGGTGGCTGCCGACAAAGCCTGCTCCGCCGGTCACGAGCGTCCGCAGGCGCGGGCCCGTTCCGTCGGGCACGATCGAGAGGCCGTTCACAGCAGCACCCGTCCCGCGATGTCGGCGCTGCGGTAGGTGCCGTCGACCACGACGGCCTCGCCGTCGAGCCACGCCAGGTCGCTGTCGTGGTGGCGGGTGTGCACGAGCACGACGTCGGGGTGGAACGCGGCCGGGTCGGCGAGGGAGTCGCGCTCGCGACCGGAGTCGAGGCGGATGTGCGGGGCGTGCGTGTCGATGTACTGCACCTCGGCGCCGGCGTCGATGAGGTGATCGATGATCTCGAGGGCGGGCGACTCGCGCAGGTCGGCGACGTCGGGCTTGTAGGTGACACCCACGACGAGCACCCGCGCGCCGAGCGTCCCCTTGCCGGCCCGCCCGAGCAGGTCTCGGATGCGATCGACCACGCGGCGCGGGCGGGCGGCGATGCGGGTCATGGCCTCGGTGATCACCCCGGCGTCGATGTGCAGGGCCTTCAACTGCCACAGCAGGTAGTGCGGGTCGCACGGGATGCAGTGCCCCCCGACGCCCGGACCGGGGTAGAACGCCATGAAACCGTAGGGCTTCGTGCTCGCCGCTTCGATGACCTCGGTGACGGGGACGTCGAGGGCACCGCAGATGTCGGCGAACTCGTTCGCGAGGGCGATGTTGACGGCGCGGAAGGTGTTCTCCAGGAGCTTCGTCATCTCGGCGGTCGCGAGACTCGACACCCGGTGCACGCGCGCGGCGTAGCGGGAGAGGAGCCGCGCGCCCTCCTCCTCGCAGCGCGGGGTGGCGCCGCCGACGACGCGGGGCACGGCCTCCTGGGCGAAGCCGACGTTGCCGGGGTCGATGCGCTCGGCGCTGAAGGTGGCGAAGACGTCGCGCCCGACCTCGAAGCCGCGCTCACGCAGGGGCTCCTCGACGAGGTCGTGCGTGCAGCCGACGTACGTCGTCGAGGTCAGCATGATCAGCTGCCTCGGGCGGGCCGCGGCGACGACGGTGGCGCACGCGGCCCGCAGCGGAGAGAGATCGGGGACCTGCTGATGGTCGACGGGGGTCGGAACGCACACGACGACGGCCGCGGCGCGGCCGAGCTCGGTGACGTCGCCGGTCAGGCGGAAACCCGCCGGGGCGCGCAGGGCGGTGTCGAGCCGCTCGCGATCGGAGTCGATGAGGTCGGCGCCGCGCGCGGCGATCGTGCGCAGCCGCCGCGACGAGACGTCGAGGGCGAGCACGCGCGCCCCACTCGCGTGGTAGGCGAGGGCCGTGGGCAGACCGACGTATCCGAGTCCCACGATGGCGACGTCGAAATCGAAGTGCGGGGTGTCGGTTCGCGGCGCGTCGGTGTGCGGCGCGTCGGTGCGCGGCGCGTCGCTGAGCGGGGTGTCGGGTCGCGGAGAGGCGAGGGATGCGGGCGGGATCGGGCCGGTGACGACGTCGGCCTGGACATCGAGTGTGGACATGCTCATCCTCCAACTGCGGGGTCCGAGAGGGCGGTGGGGGAGGCGCGCCCCTCGGACGTTTCGAGTGCTGCGGGTGGGGCGTCCGATCGGGTGCCGGCGCTGATCCGCCGCTCACACTGATGCGACCCCGCCGGGCGGTCAAGCTCTCGGACCGGATCGTGCGGGATCCCGCCGACCGCAACCGTCCGTGCGGAAAACCGCAGACCGGTGTGCGGTTCCGCTGCGGTTCGAGACGGCGCGGACGCGCGTAGCGTTCGGGGCACGCCTCGACCCCGGAGGAGGAACCCGTCGTGACAGCGAGCCTCGTCGTCCTCGTCGCCGTCGCCACCGTGGGGGTGTCGACGCTCGTCTGGGGTTTCATCGCCGTGGTGCGGCTGATCGCCGAGCAGCGCCCCGCTCACGGTCTCCTGCAACCGTCGATGTTCTACCGCGCCGACGACGTTGCGGTGCTCATCGCCGCCCACAACGAGGGTCTGGTCATCGCGGAGACCGTGGCCGCGGCCCGTCGCCTCGTCCCCGCGCACAACGTCTTCGTCGTCTCCGACGGCTCGACCGACGACACGGTCGCCCGCGCGAGTGTCGCGGGCGCCCGTGCGTTCGCTCTCGTGCCCAACCGCGGCAAGGCCGGGGCGATCCGCGCGGGGTTGGAGCACTTCCGCATCCCCGAGCGCTTCCCCCTTCTGCTCCTGCTGGATGCCGACTCGCGCCCCCGGCCGGATTATCTGCGCACGGGCCTGCCGCTCTTCACCGACGACGGGATCGCGGCGGTCGCCGGGCGCGCGACGACCGCGTCCGACGCCCCCGCGACGCGCACGGGGCGGCTCCTGACCGCGTACCGCGAACGCACGTACGTCTGCACGCAGTACCTGCACAAGTTCGGTCAGGCGGCGCGCGGAGCGGATGCGGTCGCGATCGTGCCGGGCTTCGCGAGCCTGTACCGCACCGACATCCTCGACCGGATCGACATCGACGCCCCCGGCCTGTCGATCGAGGACTTCAACATGACCTTCGAGGTGCACGCGAAGGGACTGGGCCGCGTCGCGTTCCACCCCGAGTGCGCGATCGCCGAGACGCAGGATCCGGCGACGCTGCGGGACTACTCGGCGCAGGTGCGCCGCTGGAGCCTCGGCTTCTGGCAGACCGTCCGCCGCCACGGCCTGCGCCGCGGGTTCTTCTGGGCCTCGGTCGGCGTCTTCGCCCTCGAGACGGTCGTCTCCAGCGTCGTCCTCGCCGCGATCCTCCCCCTGTTCGTGATCGCCGCCCTCGCGGCAGCCGGGGGCGTCCTGCTGCCGGGTGCCGCGGGCGGAGTCGCGGCGGCGGTCGCGGCCGCGCTGCCGGTGGGTCCGTTGGCGCTCGCCTTCGTCCTCTTCGACGCGGCTCTGACCGTCTTCGCGTGCGCGATCTCGCGGGTTCCTCCCCGGTGGTGGATGCTGGGATATCCGCTGCTGCGTGTCTGGGACGCCGTGCTCTGCCTTCGCGCGCTGGCCGCCTCGCTCGGGCGGCCGTCGGATGGCCGATGGCGCAGCCCCGACCGGCGGCCGGCGGATGGCCCCGCGGACGGGGTCATGCGCGGGGCCCCGGGCCCGCCGACACCGACCGCGGGGGCGGCGGACGCGGTGTCCCCCGGGGGGCGGCCCCCGGCCGCGACACGGCGGCGCCGTGCAGGATCGACAGCAGATGCACGCGTGAGGTGACGCCGAGCTTGCGGTAGACCCGTGTCAACCGCAGTTCGACCGTCCGCAGCGAGATGAACAGCGCGGCGGCGATTTCGCGGTTGCGCAGCCCCTGCCCGACGAGGGCGACGACCTCCTGCTCCTGCGGGGAGAGTGCGCGGCTGCGCGCCGCGGCGATCGAGGCCGGCGCCGGAACGACGGGTTCGACACCCGGTAGGCAGCGTTCCCGGGCAGCCGCGAGGCGCAGGTGCTCGAGGGGGGAGTCGTCGGGGCGGAACTCCGTCTCCGCCTCGCGGAAGGCGGCGACACCGTCGCGGTCGGAGCGGCAGACGGCGCGGGAACGCGCCAGCGCCAGCGTCGTCCATCGACGAGGATGCCGCACCGCCGCCGCCTCGAGACGCATCAGCTCGTGGCGCGCCTCGGCCGTCCGGCCGCTCAGCCACAGGGCTTCGATGAGATCGGCGTCGACGCGCAGCGTCGCCGGGTCGTCGCCGGGAAAGCCCGAGCGGGAGGCGCTCAGGAGTTCGGCCGCCTCGTCGGCGCGGCCGTCGTCGAGGGCGCGGGTCCCCTCGACCGCTGACAGCCCGGCCAGCACCGCCGTACTGCCCTCGCGGCGGCACAGCGCGCGGCCGCGTGCCACGAGGTCGTCGACCGAGGTGTCGGTGGGATCCGTCGCGGCCACGGCCGCGAGCAGGAGCGTGCTCGCGGCGTCGGGCGCGCGCCCCGGCAGCCACTCGCTGCGCCAGGCGACGACGGCGTCTCGCGCGGCGGCCGGATCACCGGCCCGCAGTTCCGTCAGCACCCGCAGGCGCAGCAGCCGCTCGCGCCACAGCGGGGCCAGGCGCGGTGTGCACTCGAGGAGCGCGCCCACCTCCCGACGGGCGACCGCGTACTGCTCGCGGAGGACGCGAACGGTCGCGGCCAGGGAGGCGGTCTCGATCGGCGTCGAGGCGTCAATCGGCGGCGGGTCGATCTCGGCTCCGCCCGGCGTCTCGACGCCGAGTTCGCGGACGACCAGCGCCAGGAGCGACGCCTCGGCCGTCCCCGACCCGCCCTGAGCGATCGCCGCGAGGCGGTCGACGGCGAGGAGGACCTCCCCGCGCGCGAGGTGGATGCGCGCGTTCTCGCACAGCAGGCGTTCCACCCCGGCCGGGCAGACGATATCCGCCGCGTGAGCGATGACGGCGTCATCCACGACGTGATCGACCACCGCACCGGCGCGCATCGCCGCGACGGCCGCGCGCAGCCGCAGCGCGGGGTCGGTGGTGTCGCCGGCGCGTCGCAGGTAGTGCTGGCCGAGCAGGTCGAAGCCGCGCATCACGAGGGCATCGCCGAGGTCGACGAGACCTCGCGTACGTTCCGCGGGGGCCAGCTCGCCCGCGAGGGCCCGCTCGGCGAACTCGATCGCGGCGATCGTCTCGCCGATGAGCGCGAGGTCGACCGCGGCCTGGAGCAGCCGCCCCCGGTCCGCGGTGGGGTCGAGGAAACTCGAGTGCCACTGGTGTGCGCCCGGGTACCGGCCCGCGTGCGCCGCGGCGGCCTGCGCGTGCAGCCGGCGGCGTTCGTCGGGGAGGAGCGTCGCGTGGTGGCCCGATCGCAGCGCCGGATCCGTCAGGCGCGCGAGATCGCCGTGGACCGTGACCACGCCGTCATCGACGAGTTGGTCGAGCTCGACACCGACCTCGGCGGCCGCCTGTTCGAGGCGGTCGGCAGCGAAGACCGGCCCCACCGACAGCAGGTCGAGCACGGCGCCGGCCAGGGGGACGCGAGAGGGCCGAACGTGGCGTCGACGCCGTCCGTTCACGTCTTCGCTCACGCGCAGGGGCAGGGGGAGGGGAGCATCACCCGAGGCCTCCTCCGGCGTCAGGCGCACGCGGCAGAGCACCCCCGGATCGCCCCCGGTGAACAGAGCGACCATGTGCAGTACGGCGGGAACGGCACCCGGCCCCACGACCGACCGTGCGAGCTCGACGGACTCCTCGAACGACAGACGCTCGACGACCACGCGCGTGAGGCCCGCGAAATGGCGGCGATCCTCGAGGGCCGAGACCATCGCGATGACGCTGACGCCGGTGCCGCGCAAGCGCCCGAACACGAAGGACAGCACCGTGAGACTCGAACTGTCCATCTGATCGAGGTCGTCGATGACGAGCACGCCCGGCTCATCGCGGACGAGATGCAGCATCCGACTCAGCTCTTCGGCGAGGAGGTGCTCCGGCCAGTCCCGACCACGCTCGAGGACTCCGTCGATGGCCGCGCCGCGGGGGCCACCGAGGCCCGCGGCGACGGCCAAAAGACCGGAGTAGGACCACATGCGCTCACCCGGGTTGACCGCGACGACCGTCGTCCCCTCTTCGCGCGCGATCTCGCGCGCCAGAGCGGACTTGCCGATCCCGGGCTCGCCGAGGAACAGGCACGCCGACCCGCCACCCGCCCCGATGGCGGTTCTCGCGATCAGCTTCTCTCGTTCACGACCGAACATAGGCATCCGAACGCCCCCTCGCGCGTCGGTGCGACGATCGAGATCGTCGGACCGGACC
>NZ_JBKBNC010000028.1:0-36061 GCF_046295495.1 Microbacterium sp. | reverse complement strand
CGGGCCTGACGACCGCCGGTCCGCCGGGGCGGGCGGCCGCGCATTCGCGCCCGTTCCGCCCCGGGTCCTCGCACGCGCACCGAGTCGATGCCGCTGAGAGACACGGACAGACCTGCACCGATGAGCTCCCCGCCGCGGCGGGGAGCTCATCGTGCATTCCGGGGCTAGCGTGGAGGAATGACATCCTCCGATCTCCCCCTTCGCCCCGTCGGTCGTTCCGGGCTGCGGGTGTCGGCCGTCGGCCTCGGATGCAACAACTTCGGCCGGGCGGGCACCACGACCGAGACGCCGGAGGGGACGCGCGAGGTGCTCGACGCCGCGATCGACGCGGGAGTGACCTTCCTCGACACGGCCGACATCTACGGACGCCGGTTCGGTCTCTCGGAGACGCTCATGGGGGAGGCGCTCGAGGGTCGACGCGATCGTGTGGTGCTGGCGACGAAGTTCGGCCACGCCGATTTCGCGCCGTCGGTCCCCGGCGGGGCGAAGGGATCCCGCGCGCACGTGCGGCGGGCCGTGGAGGATTCGCTCCGTCGTCTGCGCACGGACTGGATCGATCTCTACCAGCTGCACACGCCCGACCCCTCGACGCCGATCGACGAGACGCTCGACGCCCTCGCCGATCTCGTGCGGGAGGGGAAGGTGCGCTACGTCGGGCACTCGAACTTCTCGGGCTGGCAGATCGCCGAAGCGGAGGCTGCTGCCTCCGGTGTGCGGTTCGTCTCGGCCCAGAACCAGTACAGTCTGCTGGCCCGTGCGGCCGAGCGCGAGGTGCTCCCCGCGGCCCGCCACTTCGGCCTCGGCTTCTTCCCGTTCTTCCCGCTGCACAACGGTCTGCTGACCGGCAAGTTCACACGCGACGGCGGCCCGGAGGACAGCCGCATCATGCGCCAACGGCCGCACCTCTGGCGCGAGGCGCCGTGGGATGCGCTCGAGCGTTATCAGGGGTTCTGCGACGAGCGGGGGATCACGATGCTCGAGGCGACGTTCGGGTGGTTCCTCGCGAATCCCGTCGTCTCCAGCGTGATCGCGGGGGCGACCAGCGCCGAGCAGGTTCGGACGAACGCCGCCGCCGCCACCGCGTGGTCACCGAGCGCCGCCGATCTGCGGGAACTGGACGGCATCCTGGCTCTGCCCGCCGATCCGGCCGCGGGATGATCGTCTTCGCGGCGAGGCGGAGACCCGGCGCGTCCGCGGCTCGCGGGCTCGTGTCGACTAGGATGACAGGGCCGCGCGCTTCCGCCGGCGCAGCTGTCGGCCAACCGGAGGATCTTTCGTGCCCGAGGTGACCACCCACACGCGTACCGTCCCGCTCGGCGAGGCGTCTCTCGATCTGCGGTGGGCGGCGAGCACCGACACCGGGCGCCGCCGCGAGGTCAACCAGGATGCCGTCCTGGCCGACTACCCCCTCTTCGTCGTCGCCGACGGCATGGGCGGCCACTTGGGCGGCGAGATCGCCAGCGCCAGCACCGTCGACCGTCTGCGTGCCGTCGTGTCGGCCGGGTCGGTGTCGACCAAGAACATCGAGAAGGCGCTCTCGCGCGCGGTGAAGGACATCATCGCCCACCCCGAGACGACCGACGAGGGCACGGGCACGACCCTGACGGGGCTCTACTTGGAGACCCACACCGACGAGCCGCACTGGGTGACGCTGAACATCGGCGACTCTCGTGTGTACCTCCTGCGCGACGGTGAGATCGTGCAGGTGACGACGGACCACTCGGTCGTCCAGGAGCTCATCGCCGCGGGTCGCCTCAGCCCCGAGGAGGCCGAGAACCACCCCTACGGCAACGTCATCACACGCGCCGTCGGCCCCAGCGACAGCGTCAAACCCGATTACCTGCGCCTCGACGTGCTCGACGGCGACCGCTTCGTCATCTGCTCGGACGGGCTGACGAAGGAATTGACCGACTTCGGCATCCGTCACTTCCTGGAGGCCAACGCCGATCCGGCCGCCGCCGTCGAGGCGATGATGGCCGCAGCGCTGGAGAACGGCGGACGCGACAACATCACGATCGTCGTCCTCGACGTCGCCCGTCGCCCCTCCTGAGAATCCCCTCTTGACCGCGGTATCCGCGGATTCTACGTTCGGCATATGACTTCCGCACCCGAACGGACGGCCGGCAAGGGCCTGGCCACCGGCACGCTCGGCCTGTGGGGCTCGACCGTCATCGGTCTGGCATCCACCGCCCCCGTGTATTCGCTCGTCGCCACGCTGGGCTTCGTCGTGCTGGCCGTCGGTGCGCAGGCGCCCATCGCCTTCGTCGTGGCCTTCATCCCGATGCTGTTCATCGCCTTCGCCTATCGCGAGCTGAACAACGAGATCCCGGACTGCGGGACGACGTTCACGTGGGGGACCAAGGCGTTCGGCCCCTGGATCGGGTGGATGGGCGGCTGGGGCGTCGCGGTGGCCGGCATGGTCGTGCTGGCCAACCTCTCGCAGATCGCCGGCATCTACCTGTGGTCCCTCGTGGGCGACGGCTCGCTCGCCGAGAACGTGCCGCTGGTCACCGCCACGGGCGTCGCCTTCATCGCGGCCATGACCTTCATCAGCTACCGGGGCGTCGAGATCGGTGAGCGGATCCAGAACGTGCTGCTCGCGGTGCAGTACCTCGTGCTGGCGCTGTTCGTGGTCCTGGCGCTGTGGAAGTTCTTCGACGGCACCGCCCCGAACCCGACGCCGTTCGACCTGGAGTGGTTCAACCCGCTCGGCTTCACCGACTGGAGCGGGTTCACCGAGGCGGTCCTGCTCGCCCTGTTCATCTACTGGGGGTGGGACACGTGCCTCGCGCTCAACGAGGAGACGAAGGACCCCAAGCGCATTCCGGGGCGGGCGGCGTTGCTGACCACGGTGATCCTGCTGGGCACCTACGTCACGGTGACGGTCGCGGCGATGATGTACGCCGGGGTGGGCGAGGAGGGCGCGGGGTTGGCCAACCCGGAGAACGCCGACGACGTGTTCCTCGCGCTGAAGGACGGCCTGTTCGGTCCGTTCGGGTGGGTGCTCATCGTCGCCGTGCTCATCTCGGCGGTGTCGTCGACGCAGACCACGATCCTCCCGACGGCTCGGGGCACGCTCGCCATGGCGGCGTACAAGGCCCTGCCGCCGCGCTTCCGCTCGGTGCACCCGCGCTACAAGACGCCGTCGTTCTCGACGCTGGTGATGGGCATCGTGGCATCCGTCTACTACGTGGGCATGACCCTGATCAGCGACAACATCCTGCAGGACTCGATCCTGTCGCTCGGGCTCGCCATCGCCTTCTACTACGCGATGACCGGCTACGCCTGCGTCTGGTACTACCGGCGCGAGCTCTTCTCCTCGGGGAAGAACCTCGTGTACCGCGGCATCCTGCCCCTGCTCGGTGCGCTCATGCTGACCTACGCGTTCGTGCAGTCGGCGATCGACATGTACGACCCCGAGTACGGCAACACCGTACTGCTCGGCGTGGGCGGGACGTTCGTCGTCGGCATCGGGGCCCTCGCCATCGGCGTGGTGCTGATGCTGCTGTGGTTCGCGTTCCCGGGATCGAAGCCGTTCTTCCGGGGCGAGAGTCTGAACCGGGAGACAGAGGTGCTCGTGCCCGACGAGCCGATCACCTACCCCCGTTCGGTCGACGGGGGGATCTGAGCCCACGCCGGAGCCGGGGGCGGGCACGACCGCGCCGGCGCCCTCGCGCGGGGTACCTTACCGCGCGGCACCCCTTCGCGGCGAGGTCGGAGCGCGTCAGACCGTCGGACGGATGGCGCCGACCACGGCGCCGCCGCCGGAGATCGACAGCGGCAGCAGGGCGAGGGTGTCGGCCACGGCGTCGGGCGTGAGCGCCCCGACGCGCTCGAGCAGGCGCAGGGCGACGGCGTGGCCGGCGCGGTTCGACCCGTCGAGCATCTTGAGCGCCACCGTGGTGCCGTCGGGGGTCGTCATGACCTGCACGCCCTCGGCGCCCATCTTGGAGAAGACGCCGAGACGCTCGATGACGATGGTGTCGGGCCGGCCCGGGCCGTCGATGGTCCAGGGGTTCTCGCGCACCGCGCGCACGAGCGTGCCGGCGCTGCGGTGAAGGGCGAACGGGGAGCGCTCCGACGAGGTCGCGATCCGTTGGATGGCGCGGGCGAGGCCCACGAGGCTCATCGCGTACACAGGCGCCCCGCAGCCGTCGATCGCCGTGGTCGTCATCCGCTCGCCGACGAGGCGCTCGAGCACCTCGCGGATGTGCACCTGCAGGGGGTGCTGCGTGTCGAGGTAGCCCTCGGTCGGCCAGCCGTTGGCCACGCACGTCAGCAGCATCGCGGCGTGCTTGCCCGAGCAGTTCATGCGCAGGGGGGAGGGGGCGCCGTGGTCGCGCACCAGTTCGTCGCGTGAGGCGGCGTCGGTGGGCCACGCGGCGGGGCAGCCGAGGTCGTCTTCGGTCAGCCCGGCGGACTGCAGGATGCCGCGGGCCACGGCGACATGACGCTCCGTTCCAGCATGGCTGGCCATCGCGATGGCGAGCCGCTCGTCGGCGAGGTCGGCTCCGGCCGAGAGGCACGCCAGCGCCTGCAGGGGCTTCATGCTCGAGCGGGGGAGGAAAGGCGCCGTGACGTCGCCCAGGGAGAGCTTCTCGGAGCCGTCGGCATCGAGGACCACGGCGACACCGAAGTGACGGGATTCGACGAAACCGCTGCGATCGACGACGGCGAGTTCGACGGAAGCGGGGGGCGTTGCGGGCATCCCTTCATCCTATCCGCGCCCTCGCGCGAGGACGGGGTGCCTCGCCCACGGGCGGGAGTCCGGCGCCGCGCGCGAGGGGAGGGGGCAGACTGGGGGGATGAACGGAGAGCACCACTACCGCCTGCACTCGACCTGGACCGGCGACCGTGGCACCGGGACGAGCGGGTATCGCGACTACGACCGCGCCGTGACCCTCGAGGTCGACGGCAAGCCCGCGATCGCGGCATCCGCCGACAAGCCCTTTCGGGGCGATCCCGCCAAGTGGAATCCCGAGGAGCTGCTGCTCGCCGCCCTCAGCGAGTGCCACCTGCTGTCGTACCTGCACGCGTGCGTGACCACCGGGGTGGTCGTCACGGCCTACGAGGACGACGCCTCGGGCACCCTGCAGGAGGACGGCAACAGCGGGGGCGCGTTCACGGAGGTCGTGCTGCGGCCGCGCGTGCGCGTGGCGGAGGAGTCGATGGTCGAGCCCGCGATCGCGGCGCACCGGCAGGCGCGGGAGTGGTGCTTCATCGCGAACTCCGTCAACTTCCCGGTGCGGCACGAGCCCGAGGTCTCCGTCGGCTGACGCAGCCCGGCGTCCGCGCCCGGGCCGTGCCGCGGTGATCGGTGTCGCTCCGCCGTGCGCCTTACGATGAGCGCATGCAGCTCGAACCGGCCCTCCGCCGCCTCGACCGGCTCGCCGGCGGACGCCAAGCCGATCACCGCGTCGAGGCGTCCGACGATCCCAGAGTCCGTCGTGCGTTCCGGGCGATCACCGTGCTGCTCGCCCTCGGCCTCGTGCTCGGGGCGGCGACGGTGGTCATCGCCCTCGTCATGACCGTCAACGGCGACGACGTCGGCTTCGCGGTGTGGATGCGGTGCCTCGTCGTGCTCGCCATCACCACGACGCTGTTCTACTTCCTGTGGCGGGCACGCGCGGGCTGGTACTGGGCGTTCCGGCGGCTGCAGCTGTTCAGCCGCATCTTCCCGGTGGTCGCCCTCGTGCTCGCGGCCATCCCGGGGCTGTACCCGTTCTGGGTGGTCACCGAGCAGATCCTCTTCGCGATCCTGCTCATCGGCGTCTCCGACTACCTGCAGTCCGACGCCGTGCGGGCGGCGTACCCGAAGCCACGGCGCTGAGGCGCGGCATCCGGACGCCGCGGAGGTCGACCGGGCGCCGACCGGTCCCTTCGAGGAGCGCAGGGACCGCCGCGGCGGTGGAGACTCCGTTCGAACGAGGAAACCCCGCCGGCGCACGGCCGACGGGGTTCCTCTGTCGAAGGGGTGCTCAGCGCACGTCTTCG
Organism: Microbacterium sp.; assembly: GCF_046295495.1. GTDB lineage: Bacteria > Actinomycetota > Actinomycetes > Actinomycetales > Microbacteriaceae > Microbacterium. The sequence goes on along the minus strand of NZ_JBKBNC010000028.1, from coordinate 30,067 downwards.
TCGACCCAGTCCATCGACTTGGTGACGGCCTTCTTCCACAGGCGCAGCTCGCGGTCGCGCTCGTCGGAGTCCATGTCGGGCTCCCAGCGCTTGTCCTCCTGCCAGTTGGCGCGGAGGTCGTCGAGGCTGCCCCAGAAGCCCACCGCGAGACCCGCGGCGTAGGCCGCGCCGAGGGCGGTGGTCTCGGCGACGACCGGGCGCACGACGGGCACACCGAGGATGTCGGCCTGGAACTGCATGAGCTCGTCGTTGGCGGTCATGCCGCCGTCGACCTTGAGCTCGGTGAGGTCGACGCCGGAGTCGGCGTTGACGGCCTCGAGCACCTCGCGGGTCTGGAAGGCCGTGGCCTCCAGCGCCGCGCGGGCGATGTGGCCCTTGTTGACGAAGCGCGTCATGCCGACGATCGCGCCACGCGCGTCGGGACGCCAGTACGGCGCGAACAGACCCGAGAACGCCGGCACGAAGTACACCCCGCCGTTGTCGTCGACGGTGCGGGCCAGGGCCTCGACCTCGGGGGCCGAGGAGATGATGCCGAGCTGGTCGCGCAGCCACTGGATGAGCGAGCCGGTGACGGCGATCGATCCCTCGAGCGCGTAGCGGGCGGGCTGGTCGCCGAGCTTGTAGCCGAGGGTGGTGAGCAGGCCGTTCTTCGAGCGGACGATCTCTTCGCCCGTCTGGAAGATGAGGAAGTTGCCCGTGCCGTAGGTGTTCTTGCTCTCACCCGGGTCGAAGGCGGCCTGACCGAAGGTCGCGGCCTGCTGGTCGCCCAGGATGCCGGCGATCGGGGTCTCACGCAGCAGCGACGACGACTCGACGGTGCCGTAGACCTCGGAGGAGGAGCGGATCTCGGGCATCATCGAGCGCGGCACGCCGAAGTCGGCGAGGATGTCGTCGCGCCACTCGAGGGTCTCGAGGTCCATGAACAGCGTGCGGCTGGCGTTGGTGACGTCGGTGGCGTGCACGCCGCCGTCGATGCCGCCGGTGAGGTTCCACAGGACCCAGCTGTCGGTGGTGCCGAAGATGAGGTCGCCGGAGTCGGCCTTCTCGCGGGCGCCGTCGACGTTCTCGAGGATCCAGACGATCTTCGTGCCCGAGAAGTAGGTCGCCAGCGGCAGGCCGACGACGCTCTTGTAGCGCTCGGGGTCGCCGTCGGCGAGACGGTCCACGATCGACTGCGTGCGGGTGTCCTGCCACACGATGGCGTTGTAGACGGGCTTGCCCGTGTTCTTGTCCCAGACCACCGCGGTCTCGCGCTGGTTGGTGATGCCGACGGCGGCGATGTCGTGCCGCGTGATGTCGGCGCGGCTCAGGGCGAGGCCGATGACCTCCTGGGTGTTGCGCCAGATCTCGAGGGGATCGTGCTCGACCCACCCCGCGCGGGGGAAGATCTGCTCGTGCTCCTTCTGCCCGACGGAGACGACGCTCCCGGACGTATCGAAGATCATCGCGCGCGTCGAGGTCGTGCCCTGGTCGATGGCGAGGACGTAGTCGGCCATGGATGGACTCCTTTGTCTGATTCTGTGAGGGGTGAAGCGGGGAGAGCGGGGGCGCCGGGTGACGCCCCCGCGGAGGGTCAGTTGGCGAGGCCGAGCAGCACGGGGGCGAGGAGACCCGCCAGCACGCCACCCACGAGCGGACCGGCGACCGGCACCCAGGCGTAGCCCCAGTCGCTCGAACCCTTGCCCTTGATGGGCAGGATCGCGTGGGCGATGCGCGGGCCCAGGTCACGGGCCGGGTTGATCGCGTAGCCGGTGGGGCCGCCGAGCGACGCGCCGATGCCGACCACGAGGAGGGCGACCGGGACGGCCGCGAGCCCGCCGATGCCGCCCGGGACGCCGATGTCGGCCACGCCGTAGTCGCGGAAGCCGAAGATGACGAAGACGAGGACGAAGGTCGCGATGACCTCGGTCACGAAGTTGAAGCCGTACGAACGGATCGCGGGGCCGGTGGAGAACACGCCCAGCTTGGCGGCGGGGTCGGGCTCGTCGTCGAAGTGCTGCTTGTAGGAGGCCCACGCCAGCACGGCGCCGATGATCGCACCGATCAGCTGCGCGGCGATGGCCACGAAGAACTGGGCGAACGAGATGTCGCCGTGCACGAGGAGGCCGATGGAGACGGCCGGGTTCAGCTGCGCGCCCGAGTAGGCGGAGACGATGACACCGGCGAAGACCGCCAGGCCCCATCCCCAGTTGACCATCAGGGTGCCGCCGGCGTTGCCCTTGGTCTTGGCCAGGGCCACATTGGCGACCACGCCGCAGCCCAACAGGATGAGCATCGCGGTGCCGACCACCTCCGAGAGGAAGTACAGCCCCAGGTTCACTTCTTGCATGTCGTCATCGACCTTTCTTCTATCACCCGGACACCTTCGGCTCGGGTGGTGATGCGGCTCGGTGTTCCGAACCTATGCGCGACGTGCGGGCGTGCGACAGTCGGCACGCCCGCACGTTCTCTCAGATTCGCGCGACGCCGGCCTGTGCCAGATCGACCCGGTGCGCGGAGCGCAGGATCTCGGTGGAACGGGCGACCTCGTCGTCGACGCGGTCGGAGTCCCAGCCCAGCGGGCCGGCGACGGCCTCGGCGACCTCACGCAGCGTGCGCTCGGTCATGCCGCCGACGAAGGCGAGGTGGGTGCGGCGCAGCAGCACGTCGATGAGGTGCACGACCTGCTCGTTCTGCGCGATCCACTCCAGCTCCTCGCGGTAGTAGCCGTGGGCGTCGGGCACCGGGGTCGGCTCGTTCGGCAGCGCGGCGAGCACCGCGTCGGCGCGCGTGCCGTAGCGCTCGAGCATGGCATCCACGAGCTCGGCGGAGTGGGCATTCGTGCGCGCGGAGACCCAGCGGCGACGCTGCTCGGGGGTGGCGGGGAAGCCCGCCCCGCCGCCGATCGACAGGCCCTGGGTGCTGACGCGGTGGGGGCGGCGCAGCTTCTGCAGCGTCTTCATGCTGAGGTGCTCGGCCAGCGCCCGGAACGTGGTCCACTTGCCGCCGACGAGGCTCATGGTCGGAACGCCGGCGATCTCGTCCTCGACGATGCGGTAGTCGCGCGAGACGAAGCCGGGGGCGGTGTCGTCGTGGCGGGGGAGGGGCCGGATGCCGGAGAAGGTGTAGACGATCTGCGAGCGGTCGACGCCCACCGTGGGGAACACGTGCCCGATGAGGTCGAAGAAGTACGCGATCTCGTCGTCGGTGCACACGACCGGCTTCGCGGGGTCGGCGTCGATGTCGGTGGTGCCCACCAGGACGCGGTCCTTGAGCGGGTAGATCAGCACGATGCGCCCGTCGGAGTGCTCGAAGAAGATCTCGCGTCCGCCGGTGGCCGCCAGCAGCTCGGGGTTGTCGAGCACGATGTGCGAGCCCTTCGTGCCGCCCATGAACTGCGTCGTCAGTCCCATGGCCTGGTTGGCGAGGTCCGTCCACGGTCCGGCGGTGTTCAGGATGACCTTGGCCTTGACCGAGAACTCCTCACCGGAGACCTCGTCGCGTACGCGGACGCCGTCCGCGTCGGCGCCCACGGCCGACACGTAGTTGACGGCCTGCGTGCGGCCGCCGCCGGCCTCGATGCCGTCGCGCAGCACGTCGAGGGCGATGCGCTCGGGGTCGTGCATGGACGCGTCGAAGTACGTGGCCGTGTAGGCGAGGTCGTTGTTGAGCTTCGGCAGCTCCGCGAGCGACTTCTTCTTGCCGAGGAACTTGTGCCGGGGGACCGAGCCGCCGTCGCGCGAGAAGGTGTCGTACATGATGAGGCCGACCTTGATCAGCAGCGCGCCGCGCTCGTTCGGCTTGCCGCGACCGTGCGTGACGAGCAGACGGAAGGGCGCCGACAGGATGCCGGAGAACGTCTTGTAGATCGGGATCGTGGTCTCGAGCGGCTTGACGTAGTGGGGCGCGGTCTTGAGCAGGTCGTTGCGCTCGGTGACCGCTTCCTTCACGAGGCGGAACTCGCCGTTCTCGAGGTACCGGATGCCGCCGTGCACCATGTGGCTGGAGGCCGACGACGCGCCGGAGACGAAGTCCCCGCGCTCGACGAGCGCGACGCTGACGCCCTGGAGGGCCAGGTCGCGGAGGGTGGCGAGGCCGTTGATGCCCCCACCGATGATGAGGACGTCGAGGTCTTCGGCGTCGCGAAGCGCCTGGACGTCGGCGCGGAGCGGAGAAGTGGGGGACGACATGTCGACTGCGACCTTTCGTTGTTGGTACGACGATCATGGTGCGCCTGTGTGCACGTTGTTGCAAGCCCCTTGAACAAACGTGCAGAATGGTGTTCATGAAGGTGATCCGACGGTGACCACGGCGGCCGAGGAGCGCTCTCGCGACGCCCTGCGCGCGGCTCAGCTGTACTACATGCAGGACCTGACGATGGACGCCATCGCGCACGAGATGCGCGTCTCGCGCTCGTCCGTGTCGCGGCTGCTGCAGCATGCGCGCGACGTGGGTCTCGTGACGATCTCGATCAGTCCGCCCGACGACGCGCGCGGGCAGATGGCGCAGCGCCTCGCCGACCGGTTCGGCATCACCGCCCACATCGTGCCCACACCCGCCCGCACCTCCGAGGCCGAGCGGCTCGAGCGCACGGCGTTGACGGCGGCGCGCATCCTGGCGGAGCGGGTGGAGTCGTCGATGACCGTCGGCGTGGCCTGGGGCTCGACGCTGTCGGCGATGGCGCGGCACGTGCCGCTGAAAGACGTGCACGACACCCACATCGTGCAGATGAACGGCGCTGCGAACGTGCGCACCTCCGGCATCCCGTACGCGGGAGAGATCCTCTCGAAGTTCGGCGCCGCGTGGTCGTCGTCGGTGCACCAATTCCCGGTGCCCGCGCTGTTCGACGATCCCCGGACCAAGCAGGCGATGTGGCGCGAGCGCTCGGTGCGCTCCGTGCTGGAGATCCAGCAGCGCGTGGGGCTGTTCGTCTTCGGCCTCGGCTCCCCCCACGCCGAGGTGCCCTCGCACGTCTACAGCGGCGACTACTTCGACGAGCGCGACCGCGCCGTGATCGAGCGCGAGGGGGTGGTCGGCGACTGCGCGACGGTGTTCTACCGCGCCGACGGATCGAGCGACATCCCCGAGTTGAACGCGCGTTCGAGCGGACCCGACCTCGACACGGTCCGGCGGATCCCGCGGCGCTTCTGCGTGGTGTCGAGCCTGTCGAAGCTCGACGGGCTGCGCGGCGCGCTCGCCGCCGGTCTCATCACCGAGCTCGTCGTGGAGGAGGCCCTCGCCCGTCGTCTGCTGAGCGTCACCCGCTGAGGGGCCTCGCCCGCCCCCGCCGACACGCCCCGCGGGCGGGCGTCGTGTTCAGCGCTCGCCGAATGCGTCGTCGATCGCGGCGCGCAGCTCCTCGAGCACCGGTCGCGCCTCGGGACCCGACGCGCTCACCCGCACCCGCGACCCCTGACGCACGCCGAGGGCCATGAGCGCGAGGAGACTGCGACCCGACACCTCGTCGGACCCCGCGTCGAGGTCGACGATGCGCACGTCGGCGTCGTAGCGCGACGCGGTCTTGACGAAGAGGGCGGCAGGGCGGGCGTGGAGCCCGGAGGGGTTGCTGACGACGGCTTCGAAGGAGAGGGCGTCCGCGTCGCCCGCTGCGCCCGCTTGCCCGGACGCCTGCTTCTCGGATGCCGAGCCGTCGGGGGCGTGCCCGCCCGGTGCTATCCCTGCGGATGCCGGCTCCCCGGTGTCGCCGAGCTGCCGCTGCTTCGCCGCTCCCGCTCCGCGCACCTCGGCGGCGACCGCCGCGAGGTCGGCGCCGCCGGCGGCCGTGACCACCGCGGCGACGAGACCCTCGACGAAGGGCGCGGCGCTGAGCCGCACGCGATCGGGGGCGGCGACGAACTCCAGGGCCGTCTCGGCGCTGAGGATCGCCGAGCCGAGGTCCATGAGCACGAGCACGCCGTCACCGGAGTCGGCGTCATCGATCGCGGCGGCGATGGCCACGGCATCCGTTCCGAGATCGCCGTCGGGGCCGCCCGCGGCCACGCGCACCGCGGGCGGATGCTCGCCGCCCATCTGCAGCGCGAGTTCGACGGCGGCCTCCGCGAGGGCGGAGCTGTGCGAGACGGCGACGAGACCGATCACGCGGCCGCCGCCAGGATGTCGCGCAGCGCCTCGAGCAACAGGGTCGACGAGGTGGCACCCGGGTCGAGGTGACCGGCGCTTCGCTCGCCGAGGTAGCTCGCGCGGCCCTTGCGCGCCACCAGCGGCTTCGTCGCGTCGCGACCGCGCGCGGCGGCTTCGGCGGCGGCACCCGCGGCCGCGGCGGCGTCCGATCCGCTCGAGACCGCGGCATCCCACGCGTCGATCGCGGGGGAGAGGGCGTCGATCATCGTCTTGTCGCCGAGCTCGGCCTTGCCACGGGCGACGACCCCCTCGACGCCGGCGCGGAGAGCCGCGCCGAGGGCCGCGGCATCCACCCCAGCGTCGCCGGCGAGGGCGGGCCCCATGCGGAGGAAGAGCGTGCCGTAGAGCGGGCCGCTCGCCCCTCCCACCGACGACACGAGCGTCATGCCCACCGTCTTGAACAACTCGGGCGCGCTCGCGGGGGCGGGTTCGAGCCTGGCGACCACGGCGTCGAGGCCGCGCGCCATGTTCGAGCCGTGGTCGGCGTCGCCGATCTCGGAATCGAGGCGCGTCAACTCGTCTTTGTGGCCGTGCACCGCGTCGCGGAACGCGCGGATCCAGGAGACGAGGTCGTCGGTGGAGACGGTCCCGCTCATGCGCCCCACCGCAGACCGGGGGTGACCACGGGTGCGTCCCACAGGCGGATCATCTCGTCGTCGGCCTTCACCACGGTGAGCGAGGCGCCGGCCATGTCGAGGCTCGTGATGTAGTCGCCGATCAGCACGCGCTGTACGTCGACGCCCGCGGCGGCGAGCAGCGGCGCGATCTCGCTGTAGAGCAGGTACTGCTCGATCAGCGGCGTGCCGCCCAGCCCCGACAACAGCACGATGGCCGGTCCCACGGGCTCGCCGAAGTCGTGCACGATCGGGTCCACCATGAGCGCGGCGATCTCGCGCGCCGAGCCCCGCTTCACGCGCGAGCGACCCGGTTCGCCGTGGATGCCGACACCCACCTCCATCTCGTCGTCTGGGAGGTCGAAGGTGGGGCGGCCGGCGGCGGGCACGGTGCAGCTGGTCAGTGCCACACCCATCGAGCGGCCGGCGGCGGACACCCGGCGCGCGAGCTCGGCGACACCGGCGAGGTCGGTGCCCTCCTCCGCCGCGGCGCCGACGATCTTCTCGAGGATGACGGTGGTGCCGGTCCCGCGGCGCCCGGCGGTCCACGTGGAGTCCTGGACGGCGACGTCGTCGGCCACCACGACCGACTCGACCCGCACGCCCGCGGCCTCGGCGAGCTCGGCGGCCATCTCGAAGTTCAACACGTCGCCGGTGTAGTTCTTCACGATGTGCAGCACGCCGGCGCCGGAGTCGACGGCCTGAGTCGCGGCGAGCACCTGGTCGGGGGTGGGGGAGGTGAACACCTCGCCCGCGGCGGCGGCGTCGAGCATGCCCCGACCCACGAACCCGCCGTGCATCGGCTCGTGTCCGGAGCCCCCGCCCGAGACGAGGGCGACCTTGCCGGCGCGCGTGGGTTCCGCTCGCGAGATCACCCGGTTCTCGGCATCCACCCGCAGCTCGGGATGCGCGGCCTGGATGCCGCGCAGGGCCTCCGCGAGAACGTCGGCCGGGTCGTTGAGAAACTTCTTCACGCTGCCTCCTCGTTGTGGCGTCGACGGTTCGGGCCGTCACCCCGACCATGCTCGCCGCGCGTCGCCACGTCAAGGGTGTCCGGGGTGTCCGGGTGCCGGAGGTGTCGGGCGGGCGGGGCGCGGGATGCCGGGACTCAGCGACGGGCAAGTCGGGCGCGGGACCGCGTGCGCGGCACGGCGTCGCCGGGGCGCCCACCGGGGCGCCCACCGGGGCCGCCCGCGGAGTCGCACCGGGGCGGCGGGCGTCAGAGACGCTCGTGCGGCAGGACCTGCTTGATGCGCTCGATCGGGTTCTGCGCCGGCGCTTCGTTGTAGGCGTTGGCGAGCTCTTGACCGCTCAGGGCGTGGATGGCCGCCATGATCTCGTCGGTCGCGCCGCGCCGAGCACGCCCCGAGGACGCCGGGCCGTGCGGGGAGAGGTCGAGCGGCTCGCCGAAGCGCACGGTGATGCGCTCGGAGGTGCTGGGGAACTTCGCACCGACGGGCATGGCTCTGTCGGTGCCGATGAGACCCACCGGCACCACCGGAGCGCCGGTCTGCAGCGCGAGGAACGCCACACCCGTGCGGCCTTTGTAGAGGCGGCCGTCGAGGGAGCGCGTGCCCTCGGGGTAGAGCGCAACGGCCCGACCGTCTTCCAGGAGCACCCGCTGCTGGTCGAGCGCGTCGAGCGCCTTCTGGCCCGCGCCCCGCTCCACGGGGATCGCGCCGATGGCGGTGAAGAACTGCCGCGACGCCCACTTCTCGAAGTACGCCGACTTCGCCAGGAAGTGCACGGGACGCGGAGCGGCGACCGGGATGGCGATCGAGTCGATGAACGACAGGTGGTTGCTCGCGAAGATCACCGGGCCCGTTCGGGGCACGTTCTCACGGCCCTCCACGCGGGGGCGGTAGACCGCTCGGGCGAGCGGGGCGATGAGGAACCGTCCGAGGCCGTAGGCCGCACCCATCTGCTGCGGCGCGGCGGCGGGGGTCTCGGCGGGCAGGTCGGAACTCACCAGACGAGGTTACTAGCCGCCGCATGCCCGGGTGTGCATGGGGACTCCCAGCCGCGGCAAAGCCGCATGCGCGAAGATGGAACCTCCCCGTCTCCTCCCGAGAGGTCCTCCGTGCGCTTCCGCCCGATCGCTTCCCTGTCCGTCGCCGCCGCCGCGGCGCTGCTGCTGGCCGGGTGCACCGGCTCCTCGAGCGACGCGCAGACCCCCGACGCCAGCGCGACCCCCGACGCCGGGCAGTGCCAGAGCGCGCTCGCCGACGCCCCCGCGCCCGACGGACTCGAGGTCACGGGCGACTTCCAGTCCCCGGTCGACGTGACCCTGCCGTCGGGCTACGCCCCGACCGACCTGCAGCGCACGACCCTCATCGAGGGCTCGGGCGAGCAGGTGCGCTCCGGCGACGTGCTGAAGGCGAACTACACCCTCATCGACGCAGCCTCCGGCGCCGTGCAGCTGCAGTCGCTCGACACCGCCCCCGACGGCATGGACACCCTCGTCGCCTCGCAGCAGATCTTCGGCGCCTCGCTCGAGTGCGCCACCATCGGCTCTCGCACCGTGTCGTCGTTCCCGGCCGGCACGCTGGGCGAAGGCTCGCCCGCCTTCGTGCTGGTCGCCGATGCCATCGCGCAGCTCCCCACCCGCGCCGACGGCAGCGAGGTCGCGCCCGTGGAGGGCATGCCCACCGTGACGTTCGCCGACGACGGCGCCCCGACGATCACCATGCCCGACGCCCCGGCGCCGACCGAGGTGCGCATCGAGAACCTCCGTCAGGGCGACGGTGACGTCGTGAACGCGGGCGACCAGGTCATCGTGCAGTACACCGGTGCCCTGTACGACGGCGGCACGGTGTTCGACTCGAGTTGGGAGCGGGGCGCCCCCGCCGAGTTCGTCACGAACCAGGTGGTCGACGGCTTCCGCCAGGCGCTCGAGGGGCAGAAGGTCGGCTCGCAGGTCGTCGTCGTCATCCCGCCGGCCTCCGGATACGGCGACCAGGCCCAGGGCGAGATCCCCGCGAACTCCACCCTCGTCTTCGTCGTCGACATCCTCGGCGTCCAGCACGCCGCTCCCGCCGCTCAGTAGGCTGGCGGGATGCGCCGCGTCCTCATCCTCGGTTCCACCGGTTCGATCGGCACGCAGGCGCTCGACGTCATCCGTGCCAACGCCGACCGCTTCGACGTCGTCGGCCTCGCGGCCGGCACCGACCGCGCGGGCGTCGAGGCGCAGGCCGCCGCGTTCGGCGTCGAGCACATCGCGCTCGGCGCGGTCGACGCCGAGCAGCTGGTGCGCGACGTCGACGCCGACGTGGTGCTCAACGGCATCACCGGCTCGGTGGGGCTCGGCCCCACGATCGCCGCGCTGGAAGAGGGCCGCACGCTGGCACTCGCCAACAAGGAGTCGCTGATCGTCGGGGGAGACCTCGTCACCGCGCTCGCCGCCCCCGGGCAGATCGTCCCCGTCGACTCCGAGCACTCCGCGATCGCCCAGGCGCTGCGAGCAGGCGCGGAGCACGAGGTGCGTCGGCTCGTGCTGACGGCATCCGGTGGTCCGTTCCGCGGACGCTCGCGCGACCGACTCGTCGACGTCACGCCCGGCGAGGCGCTCGCGCATCCGACCTGGGACATGGGGCGCGTGGTCACCACCAACTCGGCGACCCTGGTGAACAAGGGTCTCGAGGTGATCGAGGCGCACCTGCTCTTCGACGTCGCCTACGACCGCATCGCCGTCACCGTGCACCCGCAGTCGATCGTGCACTCGATGGTCGAGTTCGTCGACGGGTCGACGATCGCCCAGGCCTCGCCGCCCGACATGCGCCTGCCGATCTCGCTCGGCCTGGACTGGCCGCACCGCGTCGGCGGGGTGGGCGCGCCGCTGGACTGGACGACGGCCTCGCAGTGGACGTTCGAGCCGCTCGACGAGGAGGCTTTCGGATCCGTCGCTTTGGCCAAGCGCGTGGGCCGGGCCGGGGCGACCTACCCCGCCGTCTTCAACGCCGCCAACGAGCAGGCCGTCGACGCGTTCCACGAGGGACGCCTCGGCTTCCTCGGGATCGTCGAGCTCATCGAGCGGGTGGTGGACCGGCACGAGCCGCCCGCGGCCCTCACCCGCGAATCGCTCGCCGAGGCCGAGGCGTGGGCGCGCCGGACCGCCGACGAGATCATCGCCGCGCGCTGAGCTCGGCGCTGACACCCGGCGGCGGGGCGTGCGGCGCGCGTGCGGCCTGGCGCATGTCTGCCGCCGCCGGGGGCCGGCCGTAGGGGCCCGGGGGCCCGCCGCAGGGCCCGGGGGCCGCTTCCGCGGGAGGTCTCCTGCGGCGTGCCGCGCCGTCGGGGTGCGTGCCCGTCGAGCGTCCTGAGTCGGCGATTCCGCGGCGGGAGGTCGTCCGGCGACGCGGGGCCGGACACGATGCAGGAACCTCCGTCGTGCGGAAGCCGGCCGACGGCCCGCGCGCGGCCGAAGCGGCGGGATCTCCGGCATCGTGGCTCGACCCGCTCGCGCGGGGCGGATGTCAGGCCGGGAAGTCGACCGGGCGCTCCGGGTCGGACGACGGCGTGCTGTCGGTCGGGTAGGGCACGGGCCACTGCGGATCGGGCACCGGCCAGCCGGCCGCGCGCAGCGCGCGACGCGACAGCTCGCGCGCCGAGTAGGGCGTGCGCACGCCACGGATGTCGCGGTAGTCCTGGTGGCCGGGGCCGGCCCACAGGATCGCGTCGCCCTCGCCGACGAGCTGCACGGCCTCCAGGATCGCGCGCTCGGGGGGTGTGAACTCGTGGATCTCGGCGTCGGGCCGTGCGCGACGCGCACCCTCGACGAGCACCGCGCGGACGGCATCCGGGTCTTCGTGGCGGGGGTGGTGGTCGGTGACGACCAGGATGTCGCTGCCCTCGACGGCGGTGCGTCCCATGTCGTGGCGTTTGGTGGCGTCGCGGTCGCCGTCGGCGCCGAAGACCATGACCACCTTGCCGGGGGTCACGCGGCGCACGGCGGCGAGCGTCTTCTCGAACGCGTCGGGGGAGTGCCCGAAGTCGACGTACACCGCCGGACCCTCGGAGCCGGACACGAGCTGGGTGCGCCCGGGCAGCGAGGCGTCGATGCGCTCGCCGTCGAGGGTGCTGAACAGGTGCTCCCACGTGTAGCCGGTCTCGAGCAGCATGACGATCGCGAGGCCCGCGTTCGCGGCCATGTGACGGCCGATCACGGGCACGACGGTGGTGAGGGAGCGTCCGTGTCCGTCGCTCAGCGTGAACGTGGTGCCTTCCTTGCGCTCGTCGACGATCTCGACGGTCCAGTCGGCGGATGCCGCAGCCGCGGCGTCCTCGGCGATCGCCGGCGTGGCGATGGTCACGACGGGGATCTCGGCGCGCGCGGCGATCTCGACGCCCGAGGCCGTGTCGAGGCAGACGACGCCGCGGCGCGCACGGTCGGGGCGGAACAGCGGCAGCTTCGCCTCGAAGTACTCGCGCATGTCGGCGTAGTCGTCGAGGTGGTCGTGCGTGAGGTTGGTGAAGCCCGCCACGTCGAAGACGAGTCCGTCGACGCGGTGACGCGTAAGGGCCTGGGCGCTGACCTCGACGGCGACGGCCTCGACGCCGCGCTCGCGCATGAGGGCGAGCAGGGCGTGGAATTCGCTGGCCTCGGGCGTCGTGAGCCGCGAGACGATGACCTCGCCGGCGATGTGGCGCTCGGCGGTCGACGACAGGCCCGTGACGACGCCGAGCTGGCCGAGGATGCCCTCGAGCAGGTGCGACACGCTGGTCTTGCCGTTCGTGCCCGTCGTCGCGAGCAGTCGGGGCAGCTCGTCGTCGGGCCCGGTGCCGTACACCCACGCCGACAGGTCGCCCAGCAGCGCCCGGGGGTCGTGGACGACCACGATCGGAAGACCCGTGGATGCCGCGATCGCGGCGCCCGCCTCGTCGGTGATCACGGCCACCGCCCCGCGCTCCGCGGCGGTCGCGGCGAACTCGGCGCCGTGGCGGTTGACGCCCCGGATCGCGACGAACGCCTCGCCGGCGCGCAGGTCGGCGGTGGCCAGCGTGATGCCGGTGAGGGTCGTCCCGTCGACGTCGCCGATGCTGCGCGCGCCGAAGCGTCGGGCGAGCTCGGCGAGATCACGGTGGGGCGGACGCTCCGGCCGGAGCACGGGCGGAAGGTTCGAGGGGGCGTCGGTCGACATCGCCTCCATTGTCTCATCCGTCGTCCCACAGACACCGCATCGCGGCCGCACGGGCGGTTCAAAGGCGCGCGGCGGTATCGTCGGCGGGTGACCGCGCTCGCCTTCCTCATTGGCGTCCTCGTGCTCGTGATCGGCCTCGCCGTCTCGATCGCGTTGCACGAGATCGGGCATCTCGTGCCCGCGAAGCTCTTCGGCGTGCGCGTCGGCCAGTACATGATCGGCTTCGGCCCGACGCTGTGGTCGCGGCGGATCGGCGAGACCGAGTACGGCTTCAAGATCCTGCCGCTGGGCGGCTTCATCTCGATGTCGGGGATGTATCCGCCCGCGCCCGACGACGCGGGCCCGGGCACGAAACGCTCGCGGTTCTTCGCCACCATGGTGCAGGACGCCCGCGACGCCAACGCCGAGACGCTCATCGCGGCCGACGACCGCGTCTTCTACAAGCTGCCGGTCTACAAGCGCGTCATCGTCATGCTCGGCGGGCCGGTGATGAACCTCCTGCTGGCGTTCCTGCTGTCGGCGGTCGCGGTGAGCGGCATCGGCGTGGCGACCGCCACCACCACGGTGGCCGCGGTGTCGCAGTGCGTGATCCCGGCGAGCGAGAACCGCACGGACTGCGCCTCGAGCGACCCGGTCGCCCCTGCCGCCGCCGCCGGCATCCGTCCCGGTGACGTGGTCGTGTCGGTCGACGGCACGCCGGTGTCGACGTTCGCCGAGGCGGCGGCCCGCATCCAGGAGGCCCCTGGCCGTGCCCTGTCGGTCGTGATCGAGCGCGACGGCGCACAGCAGACCGTGACGGTCACACCGCAGAGCACCGACCGCGCCGTGACCGACGCGCAGGGCCGACCCGTGGAGGACGCATCGGGGCAGCCGCAATACGAGACCGTCGGATTCGCCGGCCTCCGCGCGCAGGAGGCTCTCGTGCCCCAGCCCATCTGGGCGGGACCGGAGGCGACGGTGCAGCAGGTCGGCGCGGTCGCGCAGATCATGACCCAGCTGCCCGTGCGCGTCTACGACACCGCCGTCGACCTCTTCACCGGTCAGCCGCGCGACCCGAACGGTCCGCTCAGCGTCGTGGGTGCCGGCCGTCTTGCGGGGGAGTTCGCGGCGGTCGACGCGCCGATCCTCGCCCGCGTGCAGTCGATCATCGGGCTGCTGGCCGCGCTGAACATCGCGCTGTTCGTCTTCAACCTCATCCCGTTGCTGCCGCTGGACGGCGGGCACGTCGTGGTGGCGCTGTGGGACGGCCTGAAGCGCACGATCGCCCGCGCTCGCGGCCGTGTCGCCAAGCCCGTGGATGCGACACGGCTGGTGCCGCTCACGTTCGTGGTGGTCGTGTTGCTGGTGGGGATGGGTGGCATCCTGTTCCTCGCCGACGTGTTCAACCCGGTGCAGTTGCTCTGATCCGGAGCATCCGCTCCCGGCCCGCGCGCGGCAGCGGGGGGCGGGCCGTCCGGCGGACACAACGCAGGAGGACGTCGGCTTCTCGGCGCCCGCGGGGTGTGGATCGGCCGTTGCGGTGACGGATCACCTGCGTTGTGTCGCACCGCAGCCGTCGGGCTCGGCCCGCCGCAGGGGCCAGGAACGACGTCAGAGGGCGTGGGCGATCAGGCGCTCCAGCGTGCGCATGCCGTCGCGCGACAGGATCGACTCGAGGTGCCCCTGCACGCTCGCGAAGCCGGGGCCGCGCAGCGCGTAGACGTCGCCGGTCTCGTCGGCGGCGACTTCCGCCACGGTCTCGGTCGCGACGGATCCGGCGCCGATCGTCAGGCCCCGCTGGACCGCGCCCGGGGCCACGCGCGCCGTGAACGTGTTGTAGAAGCCGATCGAGGCGGCTTCGCCGAACACGTCGACGCTCTTCTGCAGACCCTGGTGCGGCTGCGCGAGGGGCGCGAGATCGAGGCCCAGCTGGTCGGCCAGGATCTGATGGCTCAGGCACACCGCGAGCAGGGGCGCATGGCGCACCAGTCGGCGTGACACCACCCGGCGCATCGCGGAGATGCGGTCACTCGCGTCGTCGCGCGGGTCGCCCGGACCCGGGCCCGCGACCACCAGGTCGGCGTCGTCGACGTCGGCATCCGTCGCCCGCGACCAGTGCACGATGCGGGCGTCGAGGCCCAGGTGGCGCAGCTGGTGCGCGAGCATGGTGGTGAAGCGGTCCTCCGCGTCCACGACCAGGGCCGTTCGTCCCGCGAAGGGGCCGGAGCCGTCGGGGTCCTGCGGGTTCATCCAGAACGGCGCGAGACGGTCGTTGCGCGATGCCAGCAACTCGGCGATGGCGGGATCCTCGGCGAGCGGCCGGCGTGGCGCGACGGGAGCGTCGGGATCGGCGGCCGCTGCAGCGGTCGGGACGTCTCGCGGGATGGCCCCGATGGCACCGAGCACGCCCGCGGCCTTGCCGTGCGTCTCACCCACCTCGCCGTAGGGGTCGGAGTGGCGCACGAGGGTGGCGCCGACGGGCACGCGCAGGCGTCCGTCGACGAGGTAGGCCGTGCGGATGAGGATCGGGGCGTCGAGGTCGTGCGAGGGTCCCTCGGTGGCGCCGTTCGGCGTGAAGAGGGCGGCGACACCGGAGTAGTAGCCGCGCGGCGCGGTCTCGTGACGCGCGATCACGGTGCACGCGTTCTGCATGGGCGAGCCGGTCACGGTGGGGGCGAACATCGTCTCGCGCAGGATGTCGCGGGGGTCGAGGTCGCTGCGCCCGCGCAGCATGTACTCGGTGTGGGTGAGCCGCGACATCTCCTTGAGGTGCGGGCCCGTGATGCGGCCGCCGTCGCTGCAGACGGCGCTCATCATCTTCAGCTCCTCGTCGACGACCATGAAGAGCTCTTCGGTCTCCTTCGTCGAGCGCAGGAACTCCGCGAGCGTCTCGGCGGTCGCCCCGCCGGCGGGGTGGCGGAAGGTTCCGGAGATCGGGTTCATGGTGACGACGCCGTCGCGGGCGCTGACGTGCGCTTCGGGGCTCGCACCCACCGCGATGTGACCGGGCGTCACCACGGCGAAGGTCCAGTAGGCGCCCTTCTCGTGCTCGAGGAGCGCGCGGAACCACGTCAGCGCGGCCACCCGCGGGTCGGTGTCGACCCCGGCGACGAAGTCGCGACGGATGACGAAGTTGGCCCCCTCGCCGCGGCCGATCTCCTCCGCGATCACGCGGCGCACGATGTCGGCGTACTCCTCGTCGGCGATGTCGAAACCGGCGTCCTGCAGCGCGACCGGGGCGGAGGGGAGGGATGCCAGAACCTCGGCGCGGGGGAGGGCGACGCGCTCGCCGATGACCAGGCAGCGCAGCGGGGCGCCGTCGTCGTGACAGACGAAGCCGCGCTCGCGCACCTGCCGGAACGGGACCAGGGCGAGGACCTCCCGCGAGACGCCCGCGGCGTCCGTCAGCGGGATGTCGGCGAGCAGATCGACGTCGACGACGTCGCCGGTGAGCACTTCCACCGTCGCATCGTCGCGCGCGATGAGGGCGAACGGCGCGTCACCGGCCAGGAGCTCGTGGATCAGGGAGGAGGGGTCGGGCCCGGTCATCGAAGTACTTCCGTCTGTGAGCGAGGGTCCTACGCGGCCGCCGAAAACACGAAGACCGCCCGGATCCCGAGGGAGGGCGGTCTGTCGCACGCATGCTCACCGCCTAGACGGTGGGCCACCAACTGGAGAACGCGCGCATGGCGCCGAACCTACCACAGCGCTCATTCGGGCACGGTTCGGGCTCCGTCCAGCACGGGCGGCGTAGGCTGAGCCCGTGCCTGCAGTGAACATCGGGATGCCCCGCGTGCCGGAGGTCCTCGCGCCTCGTCGCAAGACGCGTCAGATCAAGGTCGGCAAGGTCCTGGTGGGCGGCGACGCCCCCGTGAGCGTCCAGTCGATGACCACGACGCCCACGACCAACATCAACGCCACCCTTCAGCAGATCGCCGAGCTCACGGCATCCGGCTGCGAGATCGTGCGTGTCGCCGTGCCGTCGCAGGACGACGCCGACGTGCTGCACATCATCGCGAAGAAGAGCCAGATCCCGGTCATCGCCGACATCCACTTCCAGCCGAAGTACGTCTTCCAGGCGATCGACGCCGGGTGCGGTGCGGTGCGGGTCAACCCCGGCAACATCCGCAAGTTCGACGACCAGGTCGGCGCCATCGCCGCGGCGGCCAAGGCTGCGGGGGTGTCGCTGCGCATCGGCGTGAACGCCGGGTCGCTCGACCGCCGCCTGCTGGAGAAGTACGGCAAGGCCACGCCCGAAGCCCTCATGGAGAGTGCCGTCTGGGAGGCCTCGCTGTTCGAGGAGCACGACTTCCACGACTTCAAGATCTCGGTCAAGCACAACGACCCCATCGTCATGGTCAAGGCCTACCGCCTGCTCGCCGAACGCGGCGACTGGCCCCTGCACCTGGGCGTGACCGAGGCCGGGCCCGCCTTCCAGGGCACGATCAAGAGCGCCACCGCGTTCGGCATCCTGCTGTCGGAGGGGATCGGCGACACCATCCGCGTGTCGCTGTCGGCGCCACCCGCCGAAGAGGTGAAGGTCGGCCACCAGATCCTGCAGTCGCTCAACCTGCGCGAGCGCAAGCTCGAGATCGTCTCGTGCCCCTCGTGCGGCCGCGCCCAGGTCGACGTCTACTCCCTCGCCGACAGCGTCACCGAGGGCCTCAAAGACATGACCGTGCCGCTGCGCGTGGCCGTCATGGGCTGCGTCGTGAACGGACCGGGAGAGGCGCGCGACGCCGACCTCGGGGTCGCCTCCGGCAACGGCAAGGGTCAGATCTTCGTCAAGGGCGAGGTCGTCAAGACCGTGCCCGAGTCGGAGATCGTGCAGACGCTCATCGCCGAGGCGAACCGCCTCGCCGACGAGATGGGTCCCGACGCGACACCCGGCACCGCCCAGGTCATCACGGCCTGACGACGCCCGAGCCGCCGGTCGCGACCGACGGCCGTGCGCCGTAGCCGCGTGACGCGGCGCGCCGGGATCGGCCGCAGAGCGCAGTGGCGGGATGGGCGGGCGACGTTCCGCTAGCGTCGGCATTCTCATGACCGAGACTCCCGCCGCCTCCCTCACCCGCCCTCTCATCGCCGGGGTGGTGACCGCCCTCGTCGGCTTCACCAGCACGTTCGCCGTCGTGCTCACCGGCCTGCGCGCCGTCGGGGCCACCCCCGAGCAGGCGGCGAGCGGGCTGCTCGCCATCACGCTCGTCGTGGGGATCGGCTGCATCGTGCTGGCCGGCAGGTACCGCATCCCGATCACCGTCGCGTGGTCCACCCCGGGCGTCGCGCTCCTGGCCGCGACGGGGGCCGTCGATGGCGGATGGTCGGCCGTGGTGGGCGGATTCCTGGTCTCGGCGGCCCTCATCCTGTGCACGGCGCTCTTCCCGCCGCTCGGCGCGCTCATCGCGCGCATTCCCCCCTCGATCGCGCAGGCGATGCTCGCGGGGGTGCTGCTCCCGCTGTGCGTGGCGCCGTTCCTCGGTCTGGTCGACGACCCGTGGGGCGTGGCTCCCGTGCTGATCGTGTGGCTCGTGGCATCCCGGCTCCTTCCCCGCTGGGCGGTGCCGCTGGCCTTCGTGGCCGCGATCGCCGTGGTGGCCGTGTCGCTGGCGCAGACGGGGGTGGACGCGGATGCCGCGACCCTCCTGCCGAGGCTCGAGTTCACCGCACCGACGCTCACCGTCGGTGCGGTGGTGGGCGTGGCACTGCCGTTGTTCGTGGTGACGACGGCGTCGCAGAACGTGCCCGGTGTCGCCGTGATGCGCAGCCTCGGCTACACGATCCCGTGGCGACCCGCGATGCTCGTCACCGGCCTCGGCTCGGCGGCCGCCGCCGGGTTCGGCGGGCACGCGATGAACCTCGGCGCGATCAGCGCCGCCATCGCGGCGGGGCCGGACGCGCACCCCGACCCGAAGAGGCGTTGGGTCGCGGGGATCTCGGCGGGCTCGACCTACCTCGTGCTCGGCGCGCTGTCGGCGGCATTCGCGACGATCGTGCTGCTGGCGCCGGCCGGTGTGATCCCGGCGGTGGCGGGTGTGGCGCTGTTCGGGGCGTTCGGATCGGCGGTGCAGCAGGCCATCGACGATCCGGGCGAGCGGGTGCCGGCCGTCGTGACGTTCCTGGTCGCGGCATCCGGGATCGCGGTGTTCGGCGTGAGCGCGGCGTTCTGGGCGCTGGTGGCCGGACTCGTCGTGCGCGCGGTTCTGCACGTCGGGCGGCGGGCGAGCCACTGACGCACCGCGCGGCGGGGTGCGGGTATGCGGCGGCGCGGATCCTCCACCACGTCGCCGCCGACGTCTCCGCGGGCCGCGTGGTCGAGCCCGCGGCATCCTCGCTCCGCGCCCGCGCCGCCTAGACTCGACTCTCGTGGTCACCCGTCTGTCGAACTACTTCCTCCGCACGCTCCGCGAAGACCCCTCGGATGCCGAGGTCACGAGCCACCGCCTGCTCGTGCGCGCCGGCTACATCCGTCGCAACGCCCCGGGCGTGTTCGCGTGGCTCCCGCTGGGGCTCCGGGTGAAGGCCAAGATCGAGGCCGTCGTGCGCGAGGAGATGGCGAACGCCGGAGCCTTCGAGGTGCACTTCCCGGCCCTGCTGCCCCGTGAGCCCTACGAGCAGACCGGGCGCTGGGAGGAGTACGGCGACGCGCTGTTCCGCCTGCAGGACCGCAAGGGCGCCGACTACCTGCTCGCCCCCACGCACGAGGAGATGTTCACCCTCCTGGTGAAGGACCTGTACTCCTCGTACAAAGACCTCCCGCTGACGATCTACCAGATCCAGGACAAGTACCGCGACGAAGCGCGTCCGCGCGCCGGCCTCCTGCGCGGCCGCGAGTTCACGATGAAGGACGCGTACTCGTTCGACGCGACGGATGCCGGCCTCGGCGCGTCGTATCAGGCGCAGCGCGACGCCTACGAGCGCATCTTCACGCGTCTCGGTCTCGAATACGTCATCGTGGCCGCCGACGCCGGCGCGATGGGCGGGTCGAAGTCCGAGGAGTTCCTGCACCCGACCCCCATCGGCGAGGACACGTTCGTGCGCTCCGCCGGCGGCTACGCGGCCAACGTGGAGGCGTTCACGACCGTCGCGCCCGACGCGCTGCCCCTCGAGGGCCTGCCCGAGCCGGTGATCTTCGACTCGCCGAACACCCCCACGATCGCCACCCTCGTCGACCACTCCAACGCGCACCTCGACGCGCCCGCCCCCGGCATCGCCGGTCCGGCGACGGCCGAGACCACGCAGTGGACGGCGGCGCACACGCTCAAGAACGTCGTGCTCGCCCTCACGCACCTCGACGGGACGCGCGAGCTCGTCGTGGTCGGTCTGCCCGGAGACCGCGACGTCGACGACAAGCGCGTCGAGGTGGCCTTCGCCCCGGCCGAGGTCGAGGCGGCCACCGAGAACGACTTCGAGAACAACCCGCTCCTGGTCAAGGGCTACATCGGCCCCTGGTCGACGACCGGCCCCGTGCTGGGCGAGGAGTCCGCGACGAAGATCCGGTACCTGCTCGACCCGCGCGTGGTCGACGGCACTGCCTGGATCACGGGCGCCAACATCGACCAGAAGCACGTGCACTCCCTCGTCGCCGGCCGCGACTTCGTCGGCGACGGCTTCGTCGAGGTCGCCACCGTGCGGCCCGGCGACCCGGCACCCGACGGCTCGGGACCGGTGGAACTGGCGCGCGGCATGGAGATCGGCCACGTCTTCCAGCTCGGTCGCAAGTACGCCGAGGCGCTCGGGCTGAAGGTCCTCGACGAGAACGGGAAGCTCGCCACGGTCACGATGGGCTCGTACGGCATCGGCGTCACCCGCATCCTCGCGATCATCGCCGAGCTGAACAACGACGCCAAGGGTCTGATCTGGCCCGCCTCGGTCGCCCCGTTCGACGTGCATGTCGTGGCGACGGGCCGGGATGCCGTGGCCTTCGACCTCGCCGCCTCGGTCTCGGAGCAGCTCCAAGCCGCCGGGCTCGACGTGCTGTACGACGACCGCCCCAAGGTGTCGCCCGGCGTGAAGTTCGGCGACGCCGAGCTCGTCGGCATCCCGCGCATCCTCATCGTGGGACGCGGCGCCGCCGAGGGCCAGGTCGAGCTGTGGGACCGTCGCACGGGCGAGCGCGACACGGTGTCGGTCGCCGACGCGGTGGCGGCGCTGACGCGCTGACGTCTTCGCCGGAACGGCATCCGTCCCGCGACCGGGAGGGATGCCGTTCCGCCGTCAAGGGCGGGGCAACGACCCCGCTCCTGGGTAGCGTGGTCACATGATCGCAGCCTCCCGTCTGTCGCTGAGCGACGGCTCCACGATTCCCCAGCTCGGCGTCGGCACGTACAAGGTGCCCGCCGACGTCACCGCCGGCCTCGTCGAGGGGGCGCTCGCCGCGGGCTACCGGCACATCGACACCGCCGCGCTCTACGGCAACGAGGCGGAGGTCGGTGAGGGGCTGCGGGCCTCCGGCCTCGAACGCGACGAGGTCTTCGTCACGACCAAGGTGTGGAACGACGACCAGGGGTTCGATGAGACCCTGCGCGCGTTCGACGCGAGCGCCGCGAAGCTCGGCGTCGATCGCGTCGACCTCTACCTCATCCACTGGCCCATCCCCAGCGCCGACCGCTACGTCGACACGTGGCGGGCGCTGCAGCGCCTGCAGCAGGAGGGCCGGGCGACCTCGATCGGGGTGAGCAACTTCTCGGTGCCGCACCTCGAGCGTCTGCGCGACGAGACGGGCGTGCTGCCCGCGGTGAACCAGGTCGAACTGCACCCGCGCTTCCCGCAGGACGATCTCGTCGCGTGGCACGAGGCGAACGGGATCGTCACGGAGTCGTGGGCGCCGTTGGCCCGCGGCGGTCTCCTCGACGAGCCCGTGCTCGCTCGCCTCGCCGAGCGGTACGGCAAGACGCCGGCCCAGATCGTCGTGCGCTGGCACCTCGACCGCGGGCTCGTGGTCTTCCCGAAATCGGTGTCGCTGGAGCGCGTCCGCGAGAACGGCGACGTCTTCGACTTCGCGTTGGATGCCGACGACCACGCCGCGATCGCCGGCCTCGACACGGGCGAGCGCACGGGTCGGAACCCCGACCTCGACTGAACGACGCCGCGCGTCAGGCGCGGTTCGTCAGGCGCGGTTCGTCAGGCGCCGTTCGTCAGGCGTCGTTCGTCAGGCGCCGAGCTTGGCGTAGCGCGCCCGCAGCACCGTGAACACGCCGTAGGCGAGGAAGCCCGCGCCGACCAGGCACACCAGCAGGGGGCCCGCGGGGAGGGCCACGAGGGCCGTGACGGCGCCGTCGAGCCCGCCGGCGGTGTCGGGCTCGACCCGGATCGCCGCGATCACGAGCAGGACCCCCACGATGATCAGCGCGACACCCTTGGCGAGGAATCCGCTGACGCCCAGTGCCGTGAGCACGACCCCGTGCCGGCCGTCGGGAATGCGCACCTTGGATCGGAACGAGCGCCGCACCCCCATCCAGACGAACCCGATGCCCACCCCGGCGACCGCGAGCCCCGTGGCCCCGAGCACGAAACCGCCGATCGGCCAGGTGAGCACGCCCTCGCTGACGTCCTCGGCCGCCTGCTCCGCGCGCGGACGCGCCCCGAGGGCGACGGATGCCGACACCACCCCGATCGCGAGGAAGACCAGACCCTGGGGCAGCTCGGCGAAGATGCGGCCGACGCGGCGCAGGGGAGACAGCCGGCGCGGCACGAACGCCTGCAGCACGTGCCAGCAGCCCAGGGCGACCAGGCCCAGCGCGAGCGCCCAGAGGGCGGCCGCACCCCACGGCGCGCCCGCGACCGCGCGGAACGCCCCGGTCTGGTCGCTGTCCTCGCGTGCCCCGAAGCCCACGGCGATCACGAGCGCCCCGATGAGCAGGTGCAGGATGCCGTTGGCGGCATAGCCCGCGCGCGCCGCGCCCCGGAACGCGGGGTTCGCCTCGGCGTCGCGAGCGGCGGTGCGGGCGGTCGAGGGCATTCCGGAACCGTATGCCGTCGCGCGCTCCGGGCGAAATCCCGGCGCGTCGAGCGGTCTCCCCGGAACCGACGGGACCTGCGCCGGTGCCTATCATGGCCTGATGCCCGAGACCCGCCGCCCGTACCTGCGCCGGTGGAACGCCCTCCCCGCGCTGGTGCGCAACGCCCCGCCGCGCGTGCTGCTCGTGGTCGGTGTCGTGGTGGTGGTGCTGGGGGCGCTGATCCTCTCGCGCCCGCTGACCTCGCTCGTCCTGCTCGGCGTGTACGTGGGTGCGAGCGCGGTCGTCATGGGCGTCGTCGAACTCGTCGGACGGCCCGCGAGCTGGTGGGCGCGGTCGGTGTCGGCCGCCTGGATCGTGGCGGGCATCGCCGTGCTGGTGTGGCTGGGACGCAGCCTCGAGCTGCTCCCGCCGGTGCTCGCCGTGCTGCTGGTCATCGGTGGACTCGCCTCGATCGGTCGCGCCGTCTCGCGCGGCGGCGTGAGCGCCCGCGTGCTCGCGTTGGCCTGGGGAGTGGCGCAGATCGCCTTCGGGGTGCTGTCGTTCACGTGGCCCGACGTGACGGTGCTCGTGCTCGCTGTCGTGTTCGGCGTGCGCACGATCGTGTTCGGCCTCGGTGTGTTCTGGCGTGGGGTGGTCGGCATCCGTCGTCCGCGCGTGCGCACGGCGCCGTTCGACGCGCAGCGCGCGGTGCGGCGTCGACGCGTGCGCGCCCGCTGGGCCGCGGCCGGGCGCTACGCCCTCTCGCTGGTGCTCGTGGCCACCGCCGCCGGCGGCTGGTGGCTCAACGACTGGTTGAACGACGGCGCGCCCGTGGTCGACGCGTTCTACGATCCGCCGGCCGAGGTGCCGAGCGGGCACGGCCGGCTCATCCGCTCCGACGCCTACCTCGGTCGCCTGCCCGAGAACGGCGACGTCTCGCGCATCCTGTACACGACCCGGGATGCCGTGAGCCGCCCCGCCGTCGCCAGCGCCCTGGTCATCGTGCCCACGGACCCCCCGCCGGGGCCGCGCCCCGTGATCGTGTGGAACCACGGCACCACGGGCGTCGCGCAGGGGTGCGCGCCGAGCCTGCGCGACGCGTCCGCCACGAAGTGGTCGATCCCCGCGCTCGAGCAGGCGCTCAAGGCCGGGTGGGTCGTCGTGGCCTCCGACTTCTCGGGGCAGGGCGCCCCCGGCGCCTACCCCTATCTCATCGGCAAGGGCGAGGCGCGGTCGTCGCTGGACGCCGTGTTGGCCGCCAGCGAGCTGCGCACCGACCTGACCCTGTCTCCCGACACGGTCGTGTGGGGACACTCGCAGGGTGGGCACGCGGCGCTGTGGACGACGGCGATCGCCGCCGATTACGCCCCCGGCATCGACGTGCTGGGCACCGCCGTGGTGGCGCCCGTGGCCGACCCGCCCGCCCTCGCGCGGGAGTTGCTGCAGGGGCCCCCGAACGCGATGCTGTCGGTCATCACGTCGTGGGTGCTCGTGCCGTACTCGCAGACCTACGCCGACGTGCACCTCGACGACTACATCGCCGAGGGCTCGCGCTCCATCGTGCTCGAGATGACCCAGCGCTGCCCGAGTGAGCCCGGCGTCGTCGTATCGGTGCTCACGGCCCTGGGGGTCTCGGAAGACAGGCCCCTGTACAACGCCGACCTCACGTCGGGAGCCCTGGGCCGCCGTCTCGCCGAGAACGCGATGACCGACCCCCTCGGTACCCCCATGCTCGTGGCCTGGGGCGCCGACGACGAGGTGATCCCGCCGACGCTGCAGCGCGACTACGTGCAGAAGCTGTGCGCCGAGGGCCAGGCCGTGCGCTGGGCGACCTACGCCGGCTACGACCACCTGCGACCGATCCTGCCGAAGTCGCGCTTCCTGCCGGTGCTCTACAGCTGGACGAAGAACCTCATCGACGGCAGGGACCAGGTCACCGACGGGTGCGGACTGCGCTGATCCCGGTGCGGACGCCGTGCGGCGTTCGGGTGAAGATCATGTGTCGTTCCCGATCCGCCTTGGCAGCGCGGGGTCGATCTGATTACGGTCGGAACGTGCCCGAGAACACGCCTGAGCTGCGCCCCACCCACCCGCTGGCCCTCGCGCCCGTCGTCGCCCCCGCGGCATCCGTCGACGGCTTCGCGAAACAGTTCCTGCAGAACCTCAACTTCGACCAGGGCGTGACCCTGTCGAACTCCGACGTCAACGACCAGTACCTGGCGCTCGCCTACACGGTGCGCGACTACCTGATGGCGCGGTGGTTCGACGACCGGGCGCAGCAGAAGGCCCAGCAGGCCAAGACCGTCTGCTACCTCTCGGCCGAGTACCTCCTCGGCCGTCAGCTCGACAACAACCTGCTCGCCGCACGTCTCACCGACATCGCGACCGAGGCCCTCGCGCAGTGCGGCATCGACATCGACGACCTGCGCCAGGTCGAGATCGAACCGGGCCTGGGCAACGGCGGTCTCGGTCGTCTCGCGGCCTGCTTCATCGACTCCCTCGCCACGATGAGCATCCCGACGATCGGGTACGGCATCCGCTACGAGTACGGCATCTTCCGGCAGGCCTTCGCCGACGGACAGCAGATCGAGCAGCCCGACGCGTGGCTGCGCATGGGCTCGCCGTGGGACTTCGCCCACCCCGAGGCCGCGCAGACCATCTCGTTCGCGGGCACCACCGAGACCTACGACGACGGCGGGGTCGAACGCACCCGCTGGGTCCCCGAGTGGAACGTGCTCGCGGTGCCGTACAACATGATGGTTCCCGGCTACCACAACGGCCGGGTCAACACCCTGCGCCTGTGGCGCGCGGTGGCCACCAACGCCTTCGATCTGCACACCTTCAACTCGGGCGACTACGTGCAGTCGGTGCGCGCACAGACCTTCGCCGAGAACATCTCCAAGGTGCTCTACCCCGAGGACTCCACGCCCCAGGGCAAGGAGCTGCGCCTGCAGCAGCAGTACTTCTTCGTCGCGGCATCCATCGCCGACTTCATCGAGAACGTCCTGCCCGATGACTTCGACCTCGAGAAGCTCCCCGAGCGCGTGATCTTCCAGCTCAACGACACGCACCCCGTGATCGGCGTCCCCGAGCTCATGCGCGTGCTCGTCGACGAGAAGAAGATCGAGTGGGATGCCGCCTGGGCCATCACCCAGAAGTGCTTCGCGTACACGTGCCACACGCTGCTTCCCGAGGCGCTCGAGGTCTGGTCGGTCGACCTGCTCGGACGCCTCCTGCCGCGCCACCTCGAGATCATCTACCGCATCAACGACGACTTCCTCCTCGAGGTGCGCGAGCGCTTCGGCGACGACGAGATGCTCATCCGCAACATGTCGATCATCGGCGAGCACCCGTCCCGCTCCGTGCGGATGGCGTACCTGGCCACGGTCGCCGGCTCCAAGGTCAACGGCGTCGCCGAGCTGCACTCGCAGCTGCTGCGCGACAACGTGCTCAAGGACTTCGCGAGCATGTGGCCCGACAAGTTCACCAACGTCACCAACGGGGTGACGCCCCGACGCTTCCTGCGCCTGGCCAACCCCGATCTCTCGGCCCTCATCACCGAGGCCCTCGGCGCCGGGTGGACCGTCGACCTCGAGCGCCTGCGGGGCCTGGAGGCCCTGGCCGACGATGCCGACTTCCGCGAGCGCTTCGCCGCGGTCAAGGCCGCGAACAAGCGCCGATTCGCGCGCGTGCTCGAGTCCCGCGGCGACGCGCCGCTGGATGAGAGCCACATGCTCGACGTCATGATCAAGCGCCTGCACGAGTACAAGCGCCAGACGCTGAAGGTGCTGCACATCGTCAGCACCTACGAGGGCATCGTCTCGGGTCGCCTCGACGTCGCCGAGGTGCAGCCGCGCACGTTCCTGTTCGGTGCGAAGGCCGCCCCCGGCTACGGCATGGCCAAGCGCATCATCCACCTCATCAACGCCGTCGGCGAGGTGGTCAGCGCCGACGAGCGCGTGCAGGGCCGGCTGAAGGTGCTCTACCCGGCGAACTACAACGTCACCCTCGCCGAGAGCATCATCCCCGCCGCCGACCTGTCGGAGCAGATCTCGCTCGCCGGCAAAGAGGCCTCCGGCACGGGCAACATGAAGCTCGCCCTCAACGGCGCCCTCACGATCGGCACCGACGACGGCGCCAACGTCGAGATCCGCAAGCTCGTCGGAGACGACAACTTCTTCCTGTTCGGCATGAGCGAGCCCGAGGTCGAGGCGCTGTGGGCCGAGGGGTACCGACCGGCGGACTTCTACCAGGGCGACGAGCGACTGCGCAGCGCGATCGACCTCATCGCGTCCGGGGCGTTCTCCGGGGGCGACCGCACCGTGTTCGAGCCGCTCGTGTCGAACCTGCTGTACGAGGACCGGTTCATGGCGCTCGCCGACTTCTCCTCGTACCTCGACGCGCAGGAGCGCGTCGACGCCGCCTACGCCGACCAGGACACCTGGGTGCGCTCGGCCATCCTCAACGTCGCGCGCAGCGGCTACTTCTCCTCCGACCGCGCCATGCGCGACTACCTCGACCGCATCTGGCACGCCGCCCCGGTGGTCTGAGCGGATCCGGATGCCGCGGCCTCGGCGCCGCGGCATCCGCCCGTGTCCACGTGCACGACGCAGGAGACCCGCGTCGCGCGGGCTCCGGCGTCGCGTGAAGACGGCCATGGTGCCCTCGCCGGCGGCGATTCTCCGGCGTCGTGTTCGGCGATGGCGGGAGAACGTCGCAACGTGGCCGTCGCGCGCCGCCGCCTGGGCGCCGGGCCCGGGAGAGTGGGGGGACGATCCTCTGGAGGCCCCGTGCACATCGCCGACATCCCCGTTCCCGACACCCTCGCCGCGCGCGGTGCGCTGACGCTGGCGCGGGAGTACCAGAGCCCGGCGATCATGGCCCACGCGATGCGCTCCTGGCTGTGGGCGGAGGCCTTCGCCCGCGTCGACGGCGTCACGGGCATCGACCACGAACTGCTCTACGTCTCCGCCGTGCTGCACGACATCGGTACCGTCGAGGAGTTCGACAACCACACGATCTCGTACGAGCACGCGGGCGGGCACGTCGGTGTCGCCCTCACGGCCGGCGCCGGCTGGCCGCGCGCGCGGCGGGAACGCGTGCTCGAGGTGATCGTGCGGCACAACTGGCCGAGTGTGGATGCGTCGATGGATGCCGAGGGCCACCTGCTCGAGACCGCGACCGCGCTCGACATCTCCGGCGCCCGTCCCGACGCGCTGCCCGCGGACTTCGTGCGCGAGGTCGTCGCCGCGCACCCGCGCGGCGCGCTCGCCGCGGAGTTCGGCGCCTGCGTGCTCGACCAGGCCGCGCGGAAGCCCGACACCGCGGCCAGACGGTTGGCCGACGGGGGAGTGGTGGCGAAACTCGCGGCGCACCCTTTCGAGCGGCTCTGACGAGCGGGGGGCCCGCATCCTGTCGGAGTCGTATCGCGTCGCACCGGCTCGGGAAGCACGGCTGCGCCGGGCGACGGCATCCGGGACCGCTCCGCGGGTCGCATGGGGAGCGGTATCCCGGGTATCGTAGGAGGGTTGTCGGCGCCGGTCGCGTCGACGAGAGCTGAATAACGGAGGGCCTTGTGGACATCGATCTCGCACTTCTGAAGACGATCGAACGCGAGAAGGAGATCCCCTTCGATGAACTCGCGCGCATCATCGAGCAGGCGATCCTGACCGCCTACGCCAAGCACATCTCCCCGAGCGGCGAGATCCCGACGGGCGCCCGCGCCTCGCTCGACCGCAAGACCGGGCACGTGGGCATCTTCACGCCCGTCACCGACGACGAGGGCGCGATCATCGGCGAAGAGGAGCAGGCTCCCGACGACTTCGGTCGCATCGCCGCCTTCGCCGCGAAGCAGGTCATCAGCCAGCGCCTGCGCGACATCGCCGACGACGCCGTGCTGGGGGAGTTCCGCGGCAAGGAGGGCGACATCGTCGCCGGCGTCGTGCAGCAGGGCCCGAACCCGCGCATGGTGCACGTCGATCTCGGCACGGTCGAGGCGATCCTCCCGCCCGAGGAGCAGGTTCCCGGCGAGACCTACGCGCACGGCTCGCGCCTGCGCGTCTACGTGACCAGCGTGTCGAAGGGCAACAAGGGTCCGCAGATCACCGTGTCGCGCACGCACCCCGGACTCGTGCGCAAGCTCTTCGCGCTCGAGGTGCCGGAGATCGCCGCGGGTCTGGTCGAGATCGTCTCGCTCGCGCGCGAGGCCGGCCACCGCTCGAAGATCGCCGTCAAGGCCAACGATCCGACGGTGAACGCCAAGGGCGCCTGCATCGGCGAGCTCGGCCGTCGCGTGCGCGCGGTCACCGAGGAGCTCGCGGGCGAGAAGATCGACATCATCGACTACGACGCCGAGCTGCCCCGCTTCGTGGCCAACGCGTTGTCGCCGGCGAAGGTGACCTCCTCGTTCGTGCTCGACGCCTCGACCAAGGCCGTGCGCGCGCTGGTGCCCGACTACCAACTGTCCCTCGCCATCGGCAAGGAGGGCCAGAACGCCCGCCTCGCCGCCAAGCTCACCGGCGCGAAGATCGACATCCAGCCGGACAGCATCCTCGAAGACAACTGAGCGTCCGTCGCCCGGGCGACGTCGAGGTGTACGATGGAACCAGTACGAACGTGCGTCGGATGCCGCGCACGCGCCCCCCGATCTTCGCTTCTGCGTGTGGTCGCCGATGGGTCGGTCCTCGTCAGAGACGAGCGAGCGGTCCTGCCCGGTAGGGGAGCGTGGGTGCACGAGACGGACGCATGCGTGGGAAAAGCTCTCGCGCGTCGCGCCTTCGTACGAGCATTGCGTGTGTCAGGCCCGCTTGACACGCAGACCTTCGAATCAACCCTCCAGCGAAAAGGCTGAACGGCTATGGACACGAAGTGAACGGCTCGAAATGAGACCCGTCCGCAACTAGCGGTCTGCCCTGTCCGGGGTAGGCCCTCAGACAGGAGAATTGTGGCAAAACCACGCGTGCACGAGATCGCTTCCGAGCTCGGCGTCGACAGCAAGGTCGCGCTTGCGAAGCTGAAGGAGCTCGGCGAATTCGTCAAGAGCCCCTCATCCACCATCGAGCCCCCGGTGGCCCGTAAGCTCCGAGCCGCACTCGCGGCCGAGGGCTCTTCGGGATCCTCGGATGCCAAGCCCGCCGCTCCGTCGGCGCGCCCGGCCGCGGGTGCTCGTCCCGGTCCCGCGCGCCCCGCGGCGACCCCCGGTTCCCGTCCTTCGGGTCCGACCCCCGGCCCCGCGAAGCCCGCCGCTCCCGCAGCGGCCCCGGCCCCGGCTGAGCCCGCT
>NZ_JBKBNC010000027.1:30638-36428 GCF_046295495.1 Microbacterium sp. | reverse complement strand
GATCCAAAGGAATTACTCGCAGTCCGAAGACCAACGAGGAATAAATTGGCATTTGACAAGTGCACGCTGTTGAGTTCTCAAGGAACGGACGCACCCACAGAAACAGTCATCTCGACCTACCGTGAGGCAGTTCACTTCTAAACGACCACCAGGCACTGATGGCTCCGCTATCGGATCTCAGAAGAGATCCGCATGATGGGAACCGGCCGGGTGACCGAACCAAAACCTTACACCATATGGCGGGGTTTCGGGGTGGTTCTCCGCTTGAGGGGACGCGGGGCCTTTCGGCCGCTCCGCTCTCCCCTGTGGGGCGAACAAGTAAGAAGTTACGCGGGAATGAACGACCCGTCGAATCCACACACTCCCCGGGCGTGTCGTGCACGCGGAACCCCGGAATCACGCGGGAGCACGAGCGAGGGCCCGACCGACGACGTCGATCGGGCCCCCTGAGCACCCCTCCCCTGTCCGGGAGGACTCAGGCGGTCGCCGTCTCCGCGGCCTTCTCCAGGGGAACCGGCCACAGCGCATCGAGCAACTGCCGGACCCAGGCGATGAGGTTGGTGTCGTCGGCATCCTGAGGAAGGGGGACGACCATGGCTTCGCCGCTCGCCACCAGCTTCGCCTTGGGGTACAGGCGCTGGAGACGCACGCGCATCGACTCGGGCAGGTTCGCGGGGGCGACGCGCAGGTTCGACCCCATCGCCACGACGTCGGCCAGGCCCGCCTGCGCAGCGCGGCGACGCAGGCGTGCGACGGCGAC
Organism: Microbacterium sp.; assembly: GCF_046295495.1. Lineage (GTDB taxonomy): Bacteria > Actinomycetota > Actinomycetes > Actinomycetales > Microbacteriaceae > Microbacterium. The sequence goes on along the minus strand of NZ_JBKBNC010000027.1, from coordinate 35,668 downwards.
GAGGCCCTCGACCTCGGCGGGCGGCTCGCCGTATCGATCGCGGAGTTCGTCGACGACGAGGTCGATCGCGTCGCCTTTCGCGGTCGCCGAGGCCGCGGCCGAGAGCTTCTGGTAGGCCTCGAGGCGCAGGCGCTCGCTGTCGATGTAGAACTCCGGTAGACGCGCGTCGACCGGCAACTCCAGGCGGAGCTCCGTGGGGCCGTCGACGTCTTCACCGCGGAACGTCGACACCGCCTCACCGATCATCCGCAGGTAGAGGTCGAACCCGACCCCGGCGATGTGGCCGGCCTGCTCCGCGCCGAGCAGGTTGCCCGCCCCGCGCAGCTCGAGGTCTTTGAGCGCCACCTGCATCCCGCTGCCGAGGTCGTTGTTGACCGCGATGGTCTCGAGGCGGTCGGCTGCGGTCTCGGACAGCGGCTTCATCTCGTCGTAGAGGAAGTAGGCGTAGGCGCGGTCGCGACCGCGACCCACGCGCCCACGGAGCTGGTGCAGCTGCGACAGGCCGTACTTGTCGGCGCGGTCGATGATGATCGTGTTCGCGTTCGAGATGTCCAGACCCGTCTCGATGATCGTGGTCGACACCAGGACGTCGGCGCGGCGTTCCCAGAAGTCGTCGACCACCTGCTCGAGAGCGTTCTCCCCCATCTGCCCGTGCGCCACGACGATGCGCGCCTCGGGGACGAGCTCGGCGAGGTGCGCCGCGACCCGCTGGATGGACGAGACGCGATTGTGCACGTAGAACACCTGCCCTTCGCGCAGCAGCTCGCGACGGATCGCGGCGGCGATCTGCTTGTCGTTGCGCGGGCCCACGTACGACAGGATCGGATGCCGATCCTCGGGCGGGGTCGCCAGGGTCGACATCTCGCGGATGCCGGTCACCGCCATCTCGAGCGTGCGCGGGATGGGTGTGGCACTCATCGCCAGGATGTCGACGTTGGTCTTGAGCTTCTTCAGCTGGTCCTTGTGCTCGACGCCGAAGCGCTGCTCCTCGTCGATGATCATCAGCCCGAGGTCTTTGAAGAGCACCTTCTCGGTGAGGATGCGGTGCGTGCCGATCACCATGTCGACGGTGCCGTCGGTGAGGCCGGCGAGGGTGGCCTTGGCCTCCTTGTCGCTCTGGAACCGCGACAGCGGTCGCACCGTGACGGGGAAGCCGGCGAAGCGCTCGGCGAAAGTCTCGAGGTGCTGTTTGACCAGCAGCGTGGTCGGAACGAGCATCGCGACCTGCTTGCCGTCTTGGATGGCCTTGAACGCGGCGCGCACCGCCACCTCGGTCTTGCCGAAACCCACGTCGCCGGAGAGCAGGCGGTCCATGGGGATGGGTTTCTCCATGTCGGCCTTGATCTCATCGATCGTCTGCAACTGGTCCTGCGTCTCGGCGAAGGGGAAGGCCTCCTCGAGCTCGCGCTGCCAGGGGGTGTCGGGACCGAAGGCGTAGCCCTTGGACGCCATGCGTGCGGAGTAGAGCTTGACCAGTTCGACGGCGATGTCGCGGACGGCCTTGCGGGCGCGCCCCTTGGCGGCGGCCCAGTCGCTGCCGCCCATCTTCGAGAGGGTGGGGGCTTCGCCACCCACGTACTTCGAGAGCAGGTCGAGCTGGTCGGTGGGGACGAAGAGCTTGTCGCCCGGGTAGCCGCGCTTGGCGGGCGCGTACTCGAGGACGAGGTATTCCTTGGTGGTCTTGACCGCATTTCGTCCGCCGCTGGAGACCTCGCGCTGCGTCAGCTCGAGGAACTTGCCGATTCCGTGCGTCGCGTGCACGACGACATCGCCCGGCTTCAGCTGCAGCGGATCGACCACGTTGCGGCGCCGAGAGGCCAGCTTCTTCACTCCGCGGTTGTCGCCCGCCACCGAGCGGCCGTAGAACTCCGTCTCGGTGATGACGGCGAAGCTCGACTCCCTCAGTTCGAAGCCGCGCTCGAGCGGCGCGCACACCACGTGTGCGACGCCGGGTTCGGGCGGCAGACGCAGATCGTCGACACGGCGAGCGGCGATGCCGCGCTCGGCCAGGACGTCGCGGGCGCGGTCCACCATGCCCGGGCCCGAGGCCGTGACGACCACGGACCAGCCGTCGGCGAGAAGGCTGCCGACGTGGGCGGTCGCTCCCTCGACGTTGCCCTGGAACGACGGCACCGGGTCGGCCTTGACACGGTGCGCGGAGCCGTCGCCCACGACGAGGCCCTCGTCTTCGGCATCCGCCGCACCGGAGTCGAAGGCGCTCAGCTGCCACCACACGCCACCGCGTCCGCCGGCGATCTCGCGGAGGTCGTGGAGGGTGACGAAGTCGCCCGAGTCGAGGTCGACGGGGGTGTCGGCGCCGGCGGTCGCGGCCGACCAGGCGGCCTCGAGGAACTCGCGGTTGGTGTCGCCGAGGGTGGTGGCGCGGGCGAGGGAGCGCTCGGGGTCGACGAGAGCGACGGCGCTGCCGCCGGGGAGGTAGTGCACGAGGGTCACGAGGTCGTCGACGAGCACGGGGATGAGGGATTCCATGCCCTCGGCGGGGATGCCCTCGGCCATCTTCTCGAGCAGCTGGCGCAGGCCGGGGTAGCCGTCGCGCAGCGCCGCGGCGCGAGCACGGACGTCGGCGGTGAGGAGCAGTTCGCGGCTCGGATTGAGCGAGACCCCCGTGACGTCGCCGGGGAGCGAGCGCTGGTCGGCGACCGAGAACGACCGGATCTGATCGACCTCGTCGCCGAAGAACTCGACGCGGTACGGGTGGTCGGCCACGGGCGGGAAGACGTCGAGGATGCCACCGCGCACCGCGAACTCCCCGCGGCGCGACACCATGTCGACCCGGTGGTACGCCAGTTCGATGAGTCGCGTCGTGACGGTCTCGAGCTCGTGCCCGCGGCCGCCCACGCGCAGCTCGACGGGCTCGACGTCGCCGAGCCCCGGGGCGAGCGGCTGCAGCGCGCTGCGCACCGAGGCCGTGACGACGAGCGGCGCCTCGCCGTCCCACGCGGCGATCCGGCGCAGCACGTCGAGGCGGCGTCCGACGGTTTCCGGGCTCGGGCTGAGCCGCTCGTGCGGGAGCGTCTCCCACGCCGGGAAGTGCAGCACCTGCGCGCCGGGGAGCACGGCATCCAGAGCCGGACCCAACGACTCGGCGCGGCGACCGGTCGGCGCGATGACCAGCACGGCGCCGGGGTCGCCCGCGGCACGGCGACGCTCGATGAGCCCCGCGATGACGGGGGCGTCGAGGCCGTCGACGAGGGAGAGCGACAGGTCGGAGGATGCCGCGGCAGCGGCCTCACGGTACGACTCAGCCTGCTCGAGGGCGCGAACGATCCCGGGAACTGTCACTCGGGAAAGTCTACGCGGGGGCGCCGACATCGGGTCCGACTGGCGCCGCGGGACGGGATGTGCCCACGCCCGGCGTCACACCGCGGCGGTGGCGTGCCGTCTCGTAGAGTGACGGGGTGACTTCGCCCAGCGCCCCGACCGGTCCGGTGTTCGCCGCGCCGCACACCGCGCCGCCGGTCGGGACCCTGCTGTCTCCCCCGCCGGCGACCGACCGCGGGCGTCCGCTCGGCACGTGGGCGCTCGTGCTCTCGGTCGTCGCCACGATCCTGGCCCCGGCGGTCTCCGGCTTCGCCGCGTTCCGGGTGGCCCGGGGCGCGGGTCCGGGGCTCGAGGCGACGGCGTCGAGCGCCTTCGACTGGCGCGTGCTCTCGCCCGTGCGCGAATGGGTGCTGCTCGGCGAAGTGGCCTTCTGGTCGGGCACGGTGGTCGGCATCCTGGCCCTCGGGCTCGGCATCGCCGGTATCGCCACGCGGCGCGGACGCGGCGCGGGGATCGCCGCCGTGGTGCTGTCGGTGATCGGCCCCGTGGTGTTCGGCGGGCTCGTCGCGCTGGCCCTGGTCGCGGGGCTGGCAACCGCCTCCGCGAACACGCCCATCTGAGCCCTCCGACGGCCGGTCGGCACGACGGGAAGCGGCGAACGGGCGCGGCACGGCCCGATACCGCCTCCGTTGTGCCGCGTCCACCCCCGACGCACTTCGGGCTCCCGCTCCCTATGCTCGGCTGATCGGGCGTTTCTCGCCCGCCCACGACCAGAGGAGCATCTCGTGAGCACCACACCGCCGCCCCCCGAGCCGTACGAACCCGCCACCCGCCGCGACGACCACGCCGCCCCCGCCGTCTCGGGCGCCCCCGCCGCCCCGGCCTACGCGCCGTACACGGAGTCCCGATCGACGCCGTCGAAGAAGCTCGGTGTGATCGCCTTCATCGCCTCGCTCATCGCCGTCGTGGTCGGGTCGATCCTGGCGTTCGTCGCCGGCCTGCAGAGCGCCGGGGTCGCGCAGTACGCGGACCGTGAGACGAACCAGATCGACCCGAACACCCTGCCCCCGGGCGTCGAGCAGTCCGCGATCCTCGTGGCGACGCTCAGCGTGCTCGCCTTCGTCGTCTACGGCGTCTTCGCGCTCTGGGGCCTCATCCAGGGCATCATCGCCGCCGTGAAGAACCGCGGTCGCGGCTGGGCCATCGCCGCCATCATCCTCGCGGTGCTCGGCGGGATCGTCGTCGTCGTCGCCCTCGGCGTCGGCGCCGCCGCCGGTGTCGGCTCCGTCATGTGACACACGTTTCCCGAACGGCCCCGGCATCCTGCCGGGGCCGTTCGTCGTCGCCCCGACGCGCGTCCCGCGGCGCGGATACGCCGACGCGTGCCCCTGACACGGTGTGAGGGTGTGGACTGTGGTCATGGTCTCCATCGGCGAACTCGCCCGGCGCACGGGAACGACCCCGCGCATGCTCCGGCACTGGGAGGCCACCGGACTGCTCCCGCCCGCCGCCACCGATCCCCTCACCGGCCGACGGTCGTACGATCCGGCTCAGGAAGGACGCGTGCAGAGCATCGTCGCTCTCCGCGCCAACGGCTTCGGTCTCGACGCCATCCGCGATCTGCTCGACTCCGGAACCGACCACGACCGTCTGCGTGCCGTGCTCGACGCACGACGATCCACGGTCGCGGCGGGGGGGGGGCGCGCCCCCCCCCCCCCCCGCGGGGGGGCCGGGGGGGGGCGGCGCCC
>NZ_JBKBNC010000027.1:0-30628 GCF_046295495.1 Microbacterium sp. | reverse complement strand
GACGATCCCCGGTGGCGGCGGCGATCGCCCGCGACAACGCCGCACTGTCGCGGATCGATCGCCGCATCGACGACCTCGACCGGGCCCGGGATGCCGTGGAGACCACCCTTCATCTCGGCCCCCTGCCGGCACTGGCCGGCTTCGGCGTGAGGACGACCGTGATGCAGGAGTCCGAGATCCCCGCGGCCGTACGCCTGCTCCGGGAACGACTCGCGGTCGCGCGCGCAGCCGCGGTCACCTTCGTGTACGACGGAACCACCGACCCGCGGGTCATCACGATCAGCGCGGTGGCGGATGCGCCGGGTGTCGGAACGGACACCGTGCCCGTGATCGTCGCGGCCACCGACACCGGGGCCACGGTCCTGCTCCACGAGCGACCGGTCGACCTCGGCGACGTCTGGGCGACCCTGGATGCCGCCCTTCTGCCGAGGGGACGGCGGGCGACGGGGCCGTATCGTCACGTCGTCCGCCCGGACGGCGCGATCGAGCTCGCGACACCGACTGTCTCGAACGAGGGCCCGCGCGGCTGACGCGGGCGGACGCCTCAGCCGCGCGGCGCGTGGAAACGCTGCTGGGCTGCGACGAGGCCCTCGTCGACCAGCAGCTCCACGGCATCCGCGGCATCCGAGACGAGGATGGGAAGGGTCGTGCGCTCGGTGACGCTGAAGGGGTCGAGCACCCAGTCGGCGGGATCTTGGCGGCCCGCCGGACGGCCGATGCCGACGCGGACGCGCGGGAAATCCGCCGTGCCGAGGGCCTTCGCGACATCGCGGACGCCGTTGTGCCCGCCGTGTCCGCCGCCGGTCTTCACCTTGATCGTGTCGAACGGGATGTCGAGCTCATCGTGCACGACGACGACCCGCTCCGGGTCGGTCCCGTAGAAGCGGGCGAGCCCGGATGCCGGCCCGCCGGACACGTTCATGAAGCTGTTCGGCTTGGCGAGGACCAGCTTGGCCGCTCCGGGCCGCAGCCAGGTTTCGACGACGCGCGCATTGGCTTTGTGCGCGCGGAAAGCCTCTCGACGGCGCGCGGCGAGCTCGTCGACCACCATCTGACCGATGTTGTGCCGGGTCGCCTCGTAGCGCGGTCCGGGGTTGCCGAGTCCCACGATGAGCCAGGTGTCCGCCATGGCATCCATCCTTCCGTACGCGCCGCCGCGTCCGTGCGCGCGACGAGGGGCACCCGGGAGACGCGCTCCCGGGGGCAAAGAGAACGAGGGGGCGCGAAAACGCGCCCCCTCGTCGGTCGCGGATCGCCGGGCGACCCGCGGAGGATCAGTTGCCGTCGCCCTCGGCGCCGGTCTCGGCCTCCTCGGACTGCTCCTCGGCGACCTCGGCGTCGGCCTCGGCGATCTCCTCGTCGGCGGCGATCGTGGCCAGCGGCACGGAGACACCCACGATGAGGGTCTCGGGCTCGGTGACCAGCGTGGCGCCGGCGGGGAGCTTGAGGTCGGCGGCGGTGATCTGCGTGCCGTCCTCGGCACCGTCGACATCGAGCTCGATGTTCTGCGGGATGTGGGTGGCCTCGACCTCGAGCGACACGGTGGTGTTCTCGAGGTTGGCGATGGTGCCGGGGAAGGTCTCGCCCACGACGTTGACGGGAACGTCGACCTGGACCTTCTCGCCCTTGCGGACGACGAGGAGGTCGATGTGCTCGATGATCTGGCGCACGGGGTCTTTCTGGACGTCCTTCACCAGGACGAGCTGGCCCGTGCCCGCGATGTCGAGGTCGAGCAGCGCGTTGGCGCGACGGATGAGCAGCGCGACCTGGTGGCCCGGCAGCGCGACGTGCTGGGGCTCGGTGCCGTGGCCGTAGATGACGGCGGGGATCTTGCCGGCGGCGCGCAGGCGGCGGGCGAAGCCCTTGCCGAAGTTCTCGCGCAGTTCCGCGACGACCTTGTTGTCTTCCGACATGTTGTTCTCCTCGCGGGCTCATGTCCCGCAGCTTGTGAGCGGACAGTGTCCGCGCATGTGTGGTCTGGATTCGACTCGAACGCGAGCGCGTGAGGAAAGCCGGGAGCCTGCATCACCGCGTCGATCACGGATGCCGCGTATGCCCGGTCCGGGCACGGGGGTGGCATCCCTCGCCGAAGTTCCCGGGAAGTCTACCAGCGACCGGGCCGCGCCACGACCGGGGTCTCGGCGGGCGGACACGGCGGTGTCGACGCGACGGTAGGATCGAACGGCCACACCGACCCGGAGGATCATCATGGACAGCGACTTCTTCTCTCACGTCGTGCTCTGGGTCATCGGCGGTATCGCCACGCTCGGCGGCATCGGCTTGATCGGTGCCCTGTTCTCGATGGGTCGCACCGCCTCCTATAAGAAGCACTGACGCCGCCCCACCCCTGCCGCCGGCCGGAGCCCTCCTCGCCTCACAGAGTGAAGACGACCTTGCCCGAGCGCTGGGAATCACGCGCGACGGCGAACGCCTCCTCGGCGTCCTCCAGCGGAAACTCGTGCGTCACGGCGCTCTCGATGCCGGGGTTCGCCGCGAGCAGATCGACCGCGAAGTCGATCTCGTCGTGGAAGCGGAACGCACCGAGGTAGCGCACCTCCTTCGAGATGAAGGGGGCCAGGTTCACCGGCCGCGGGTCGTCGGGCAGCATGCCGACCTGCACGACGGTGCCGCCGGGGCGCACCGCCCTCAGCGCCGTCGATATCGAGACGGGCACTCCCGAGCACTCCAGCACGACCGTGTAGGCGTTCGGCTCGACCGCCGCGGCGGACACGTCGATGGTCGCCGCCGCTCCCAGCGCCGTAGCGCGCTCGAGCGGGCCGGCCAACACGTCGACGGCGGTGACGCGGGCCCCCGCCGCCACGGCCGCGGCGACGGCCATCAGACCGATCGGTCCCGAGCCGGTGACCAGCACCTCGACCCCCGCGACGTCGCCGGCCTTGCCGAGCGCGTGCAGCGCCACCGCGAGAGGCTCGGCCAGCACGGCACGCCGGACCGGCAGCCCGTCCGGAAGCACGCGCACCATGTCGGCCTCGACGACCAGGAACTCCGACGCCGCCCCCTGGGTGTGCGGCCAGGTCGACGCGCTCCCGAGGTAGGAACCCCCCGGCCAGAGGTGCGGCTGCTGCTCGATGCCCGCGCGCGGCGTGCCGAAGCGCGCCGGATGCACGGTGACCGGCGTTCCCTCGGGCAGAGCGCCGGAGGGGTCGAGGTCGATGCGTCCGGCGAGCTCGTGGCCGGGGACCAGGGGCTCTCGCACCACGAAGGCCCCGTTCGCGCCCTCGTAGAAGTAGTGCAGGTCGGACCCGCAGATGCCGACGTACTCCACGCGCAGGCGCACCTGCCCCGCCCCGGGTTCGGGCAGGGCGACCTCGCGGACGGCGGCGGTGAGCGCCTTCTCGATCAGCAGGGACTTCATCGTGGTTCCTCCCGGCGGTCAGACGACCGCCGTCATCCCGCCGTCGACGAAGATGTTCTGCCCCGAGACGAAGCTCGACGCGTCGGACGCGAGGAACAGCAGCGCCCCGCGCAGCTCGTCGACCTCGCCCCACCGGGCGGCGGGGGTGCGCTGCGTCAACCAGCGGGTGAAATCGGGGTCGTCCACCAGGGCGCGGTTCATGTCGGTGGCGAAATACCCCGGGCTCAGCGCGTTGACCTGGATACCGAAGCGCGCGAGGTCGGCGGCCATGCCGGCGGTCAGCTGGGCGACGCCGCCCTTCGTCGCCGAGTACGGCGCGATGGTCTGTCGCGCGAGGCGCGACTGCACGGAGGCGACGTTGACGACCTTGCCCGAGCCGCGCGCGACCATCGCGGGTGTGACGAACCGTGAGACGTAGAACACTCCGGAGAGGTTCGCCGCGACGATGTCGTCCCAGTCGGCGACGGCGAACTCGTGGATCGGCGCCCGGCGCTGCACGCCGGCGTTGTTGACGAGGATGTCGGGGACCCCGACGCGCTCGATCAGGTCGCCCACGGCCGCCTCGACCGCGGCGGCGTCGGCGACGTCGAAGGTCACCGCGTGCGCGGTGCGCCCCGACAGATCCTGAGCCTCGGCGCGCGTTCGTTCGACCGCGGCCGCGTCACGACCGTGCACGACGACCCGGGCCCCGCCGCGCGCCAGGGTCAACGCCAGCGCGCGCCCCAGGCCCCGCGATGACCCCGTGACGAGGGCGAGGCGGTCGGCGACGTCGAACAGATCGGCGTTCGAAGCGGTCACAGCAGCGATCCGACGCCGAACACGAGGAGCGCCGCGACGAAGCCGAGCACCGACTCGATGGCCTGCTGCACGGTCCAGGTCTTCAGCGTGGTCTTGACGTCCATGCCCATCAGGCGGCCCACGAGCCAGAAGCCCGAGTCGTTGACATGGCCGGCGAAGACCGAGCCGGCGGCGGTGGCGAGCGTGATGGCCACGACCTGCAGGGGCGAGAAGTCGCCGGCCATGACGGCCGGGGCGGCCAGGCCCGCGGCGGTGACGAGGGCGACGGTCGCCGAACCCTGCGCCAGGCGCAGGATCACGGCGATGATGTACGCCGCCACGATCACGGGCAGACCGAGGTCGCTCAGGCTGTCGGCGAGGGCGTCGCCGATCCCCGAGGCGCGCAGGACCGCGCCGAACATGCCACCGGCGCCGGTGATGAGGATCACGGATGCCACGGGACCGAGCGCCGAGTCGACGACCTTCTCGAGCGCGGTGCCGTTCTCGCCGCGACGGAACCCGAACACGACGGTGGCCACGAGCACGGTGATGAGCAGGGCGACGGGCGAGTTGCCGAGCAGGATGAGCACCTGCACGAACGTGTTCCCGGTGTCGACCACGCCGGCCGAGCCCAGGGTGGTGAGGCCGGTGTTGAGGAAGATGAGCAGCATCGGCAGCAGCAGCACGGCGATCACGGTCAGGGGCTTGGGCGGGTTGCTCGGCTGATCCGCGTCCACGTCGCCGAAGAGAGCGGGCACGGGAAGGACGATGCGCCGGGCGATGAACTTGCCCCACAGGTAACCCGAGAGGTACCAGATCGGGAAGGCGATGATCAGTCCGACGATGAGGACCAGTCCGAGGTTCGCGCCGTACAGCTCGCTCGCGCTGACGGGACCGGGGTGCGGCGGCAGGAAGACGTGCATGACCGAGAACGCGGCGGCGGCCGGAAGACCGAACAGCAGCACGTTGTTGCCCGAGACGCGACGGGCGATGGCGAAGATGATCGGCAGCATCATCACGAGCCCGGCGTCGAAGAACATCGGGAAGCCGAGGATGAGCGACACGATGCCGAGGGCGAAGGGAGCGCGCTTCTCACCGAAGACGCGCACGAAGGTCTCGGCGAGCGACTGCGCTCCGCCCGAGTGCTCGATCAACCGCCCGAGCATCGCGCCGAGCGCGACGAGCAGGGCCACCGTGCCGAGCGTCCCGCCGAAGCCACCCGTCAGAGTCGACACGATCGCCGACACCGGGATGCCGGCGGCGAACGCCGTGGCGAGGGAAACGATGATGAGCGCGAGGAACGCGTGCACCTTCAGCCAGATGATGAGCACCAGGATGAGCGCGATCGCGCCCGCGGCGATGGCGAGCAGCGGCGCCGCGCCGAGTGTTTGGGTCCAGTCGTCCAAGAGATCTCCGTTGATTCAGGGTGCGCGGCGTCGGGCAAGCTGTTCTTCGACCCGCGCCCACGGTGTGGTCAACGAATCTTCACACAATGATCATATTTTTGACAAGATATGGTCGTACCTAACGACCTAAGGAGGGGTCATGGCCCGAGCGTCGCACGGCTCGTTGGTGGACGCCGTCGGTACGCGCATCGTCGACGGAGACCTCGCCGCGGGCCGCGTCCTGACCCTCGCCGCCCTGGAGGCCGAGTACGGCGTCTCGCGCACCGTCGTGCGCGAAGCCGTACGTGTGCTGGAGGCGATGGGCATGCTCGAACAGCGCCGCCGGGTCGGCATCACCGTCCGCCCGGCCGCGGACTGGAGCGCGCTGGACACCCGACTCATCGGATGGCAGCTGGCCGGTCGACGCCGGGACCAGCTCATCGTCAACACGACGGAGCTCCGCGCCGCGATCGAGCCCGTGGCCGCGCGACTCAGCGCCCGGCGCGCGACCGACCTGCAACGCGGCGAGATCCTGCGCCTGGCCGACGAGCTCGCGCGTCTCGGCGCTGCCGGTCTCGGCAACTCGCCGGAGTATCTCGCGGCCGACATCGCCTTCCACGATCTGATCCTCATCTCCAGCGGCAACCTCATGCTCGCCGCGGCGCGCGCCCCCATCGCCGCCGCGATCGAGGGGCGCGCGATGCACGGCCTGACCCCCGGCATCCCGAACCCCGACGCGCTCGACAACCACGTCGAGACCGCCGCCGCGATCGGTCGCGCCGACGCCGACGCCGCCGAGGAGCACACGCGGCGTTACGTCGCCGCGGTCCTGACCGAAGTCCGTCGCACGATCTGACCACCGACCACCCTCGTCGAGGAGGACAATCCATGACCGCTCCCGTTCCCGTCCTGGTCTTCATGGGCCCCGCCGGTACCGGCAAGTCGACCGTCGCCGGCATGCTCGCCGGCCGCCTGGGGTGGGACTTCCAGGAGGGCGACGACCTGCATCCGTCCGAGAACGTCGCCAAGATGGCCGCGGGACACGCGCTCGACGACGACGACCGCTGGCCGTGGCTCGACCGCGTCGCCGCGTGGATGGACGGACAGATCGCCGCCGGACGCCCCGGCATCATCACGTGTTCCGCCCTCAAGCGCAGCTATCGCGACGTGCTCCGACGCGACGACGTGACCTTCGTCCTGCTCATGGGCGACCCCGCCCTCGTGCGCGAGCGACTTCTGCGCCGGCAGGGGCACTACATGCCGCCGTCGCTGTTGCACTCCCAGTTCGACACCCTCGAGATGCCGGACGCCGACGAGCGGGCGATCCGCGTCGATCTCGACCTGACGCCACTGCAGCAGGTGCAGGAGGTCGTGGCGCGACTGGGACTGATCGCCGCGTCGGCCCCGGACGGGTCGGGCGGCAGCGCCTCCGCCCCCGGCGCCACCCCCTGAAACACGCACGGGTCGAGCCGATACAGTGGCGGAGGCGGCCCGTGTGCGTTCGCCCACCCCTTCCTCGCACCCGAATACGGAGCAACGAATGACGTCGACCCCCTCCCCGACCGGACCCTCGACCGATCAGGACCAGTCCCCCCACGAGGCCGCGCAGGTGCACGAAGGTGCACCCGGCATCGAGGAGGTCGAGCGCCCGACCGCCGCGGCCGACTCCCGCCCCGAGGGCGAGGGCGACGGCCGCGCCAACATCGGCGTCGTCGGTCTGGCCGTGATGGGCTCGAACCTCGCCCGCAACCTCGCCAGCCGCGAGGGAAACACGGTGGCCGTGTTCAACCGCAGCTCCGACAAGACCGAGCACCTCGTCGAGCAGCACCCCGAGGCGAACTTCGTCGCGTCCTTCTCGTACGAGGACTTCGCCGCGTCGCTGTCGAAGCCGCGCACGGCGATCATCATGGTCAAGGCCGGTCGCCCCACGGACTTCGTCATCGACGAGCTCGTCAAGGTGTTCGAGCCCGGCGACATCATCGTCGACGGCGGCAACGCCCTTTTCACCGACACCATCCGCCGCGAGAAGGCCGTGCGCGACACCGGCATCAACTACGTGGGCATGGGCGTCTCCGGCGGCGAGGAGGGTGCCCTGCTGGGCCCCTCGATCATGCCCGGCGGCTCCGACGAGGCGTGGACCACGCTCGGTCCGATCCTGACCTCGATCGCCGCGGTCGCCGAGGGCGAGCCGTGCGTCACCCACGTCGGACACGACGGTGCGGGGCACTTCGTGAAGATGGTGCACAACGGCATCGAGTACGCCGACATGCAGCTCATCGCCGAGGCCTACGACCTCATCCGCCGCGCGACGGGCAAGTCCCCCGCCGAGATCGCCGACGTCTTCGCCGAGTGGAACCGCGGCGAGCTGGAGTCCTACCTCATCGAGATCACCGCCGAGGTGCTGCGCCAGACCGACGCCGACACGGGCGAGCCCCTCGTCGACGTGATCCTCGACCAGGCCGGCGCCAAGGGCACCGGTGCCTGGACCGTGCAGACCGCCCTCGACCTGGGCGTGCCCGTCTCCGGCATCGCGGAGGCCACCTTCGCGCGCTCGCTGTCGAGCCACCCCGAGCAGCGCGAGGTCTCGCGCGAGCTCCCCGGTCCCTCCGGCACCGACGTGCTCGCGGGCGAGGATGCCGATGCCTTCATCGAGCAGGTGCGCCTGGCGCTGTACGCCTCGAAGATCGTCGCGTACTCGCAGGGCTTCGACGAGATCCGCGCCGGGGCAGCTCAGTACGACTGGAACATCGACCTGGGCGCCGTGTCGAAGATCTGGCGCGGCGGCTGCATCATCCGCGCGCAGTTCCTCAACCGCATCGCCGAGGCGTACGACGCCGAGGCCGAACTGCCCGTGCTGCTGACGGCGCCCTACTTCGTCGAGGCACTCGGTCGGGCTCAGGACGCATGGCGCCACATCGTCTCGCTGTCGGCCGCGAGCGGCATCCCCGCCCCCGCGTTCAGCTCGTCGCTGGCGTACTACGACGGCCTGCGCGCCGAGCGCCTGCCCGCCGCCCTCATCCAGGGCCAGCGCGACTTCTTCGGCGCGCACACCTACCGTCGTATCGACAAGGAGGGCACCTTCCACACCCTCTGGTCGGGCGACCGCACCGAGATCGAGGCCGAGGACACGCACTGAGAACGGCGTGCTGACCGCCGAGTGCTGAGGCATCCATGACGAAACGGCGACGGGCGATGCTCGTCGCCGTTTCGTGCGTCTACGCCCTCGGGGTGTGGTGGATGACGCTGCGCCCGTCGATCTACGACGCCGAGGTGGGCGGCATCCTGGGCCGCGTGCTCGCCGCGCTCCGCGCCTGGCCCGCGACGGCCTGGATCACCTTCGACGTGGTCGAGTCGGCCGCGAACGTGGCGATGTTCGTCCCCCTGGGGGCGTTGGCGATCGCCTGGCGTCGGCCGTGGTGGCACGGCATCCTGATCGGGGTGGGCGTGAGCGCGGCGATCGAGACGATCCAGTCGCTGTTCCTGCCCACGCGGGTGGCCGACGTGGGCGACGTCGTCGCCAACGCCGCAGGAACCGCTCTCGGGGTGGGGCTCGCGCTGCTGCTCAGCCGACGGATCCGTCGCTCTCAGGAAGCCCATAACCCGCGCCATAGAAAGCTCATAGATACGGGCGCACAATGAGTGCCATGACCGCGACCGCCGCCGCCCCCGCCTTCACCCGCCCCGACGGGAGCGCGCTGCGCGTGCTCGTCGTCGACGACGAGCAGATGCTCACCGACCTGCTGTCGATGGCGCTGCGCATGGAGGGCTGGGAGGTCAAGACCGCCGGCTCCGGTTTCGACGCCCTGACGGCCGCCCGCGACTTCGAACCGGATGCCATGGTGCTCGACATCATGATGCCCGACCTCGACGGCATGGCCGTGCTGCAGCGCCTGCGCCACTCGGGCAACGACGTGCCGGTGCTCTTCCTCACCGCGAAGGACGCCGTGGCCGACCGCGTCGCGGGCTTGACGGCCGGCGGCGACGACTACGTCACGAAGCCTTTCAGCCTCGAGGAGGTCGTGGCGCGCCTGCGAGGGCTCATGCGTCGCGCGGGTACGGCGCTCACACGCGACTCCGAGCCCATCCTGCGCGTGGGCGACCTGTCCCTCAACGAAGACAGCCACGAGGTCGTGCGCGGCGACCGCGAGATCGAGCTCACCGCGACCGAATTCGAGCTCCTGCGCTTCCTCATGCGCAACCAGCGCCGCGTGGTGTCGAAGGCGCAGATCCTCGACCGCGTGTGGAACTACGACTTCGGCGGGCGCTCCAGCGTCGTCGAGCTGTACATCTCGTACCTGCGCAAGAAGATCGACGCCGGCAACGAGCCGCTCATCCACACCGTGCGCGGCGTCGGTTACATGATCAAAGCCCCCCAGTGAGCCTCCCCCCGCGGCCGGCTCCCCCGGCTCCCCTGCGCGCGCCCGACGCTCCGACGCGCCTCGGACGACTGCGGCATCGACCGTGGACCCTGCAGGCGCGACTGATGACGGCGGTCATCGGGATGGTGGCGTTCATCCTGGTGATGATCGGCATCTCCACCAGCGCCATCCTGAGCCAGGTGCTGCTGTACAACCTCGACGCCTCGGTCACTGACACGGCCTCTTCGCTCCAGACCCGGGTGGTGTTCCAGAACAGCGCCGAGGACGTCCTCGAATCCGGGCGCTTCCCCAATGGCACGCTGCTGGTGATGAACACCCGGTCCGGCGTCTCGGGGGCGGTCGTGGGCGACACCGCCGTGCGAGCCCTCACCACCGACGATCTCGGGCAGATCGCCGACAGCCTGCGATCGGTCGATCCCACGGCGCAGACCGTGGACCTGCCCAACCTCGGCGAATACCTCGTGCGCACCTTCCCCTCCCCCGGGGGAGACGCCCTGTTCCTCGTGGGTCTGCCGCTGTCGAACGTCACGGGGACCATCGGTGCGATCCTGACCACCGTCGCCCTCGTGACGGCGGGCGGCCTGCTGCTCCTCGCCGTCGTCATCGCCATCGTCATCCGTCTGGGGCTTCGGCCGCTTCGCTCGGTCGCCGAGACGGCAACGCGCGTGGCCTCCCTGCGCATGGACCAGGGCGACGTGTCGATCACCGAACGCGTGCCCGCCGACCAGGTCGACGACCACACCGAGATCGGCCAGGTCGGGGCGGCGCTGAACACGCTGCTCGACCGCGTCGACGCCTCCCTGTCGGCCCGTCAACGCAACGAGGAGCTCATGCGCCGGTTCGTGGCGGATGCCAGTCACGAGCTGCGCACGCCCCTGGCATCCATCCGCGGGTTCTCGGAGCTGTCGCTGCGCGCGATGCGCCAGGCCCAGGACGACGAGAGCCGCCAGCGAACGGCCATGGCGGTGGAGACGACCGAGCAGTCGCTGGAGCGCATCCAGGCGCAGTCGCTGCGCATGACGACACTCGTCGAGGACCTGCTCTTGCTCGCCCGCCTCGACGAGGGGCAGGAGCTGGTCTACGGATCGGTCGATCTCACGCAGATCGCCGTGGAGGCCGTCGGCGACGCCCGTCCGGCCGGACCCGACCACTCGTGGACGATCGACGTCCCCGATCAACCCGTCGAACTCGCGGGCGATGCGTCCCGCCTGCACCAGGTGATCGCGAACCTGCTGGCCAATGCCCGCACGCACACCCCGGCGGGAAGCCATGTGACCGTCTCGGTCGCCCACGAGGGCGGCGAAGCGGTGCTGCGCGTGCACGACGACGGGCCCGGCATCGATCCCTCCGTGGCCTCGCAGCTGTTCGAGCGCTTCGCGCGGGCCGACCGCTCGCGCGACCGCAAGACGGGCGGCACCGGCCTGGGTCTGTCGATCGCGCGCGCGATCGTGGATGCGCACCACGGCTCGATCACCGTGCGCAGCAGCCCGGGCGACACCACGTTCGAGGTGCGCCTGCCGGCGAAGCCGGCGGATCCGGCCTGACCACGTCGGCATAGACCGTCGTCGGCTCCGGGACGACGGATCAGACGGGGCCGGTGGAAGCGGAGCCCGCTCGGCGCCCGATCGTGCCGCCGGCGCCGACGGTGCGCCGGCCGGGCGCGCGGGCTCGCCCGGAGACGGTCCACCGAAGCGATCATGCAGGGTGAGCCCTCGACCGCCGCCGCACGAGACCCGAGCGCAGACGCCCGCTCCCCTGCGACGGCGCCCACTCCACCCGGAGTCAGTACCCCGCGAACGCGTCGGTCGTGAGCGACTTCGCCTTCGCCAGCGCGGGCGCGAGGTCGGCGATGAGCCGCGGCGGGCCCGAGACGTAGGCCGCGCGCGCGGCGAGGTCGGGCACCGCGCGCTGCAGCGCCTCGGCATCCACCCGGTCGGGTCCGGCCCACGTCCATCCCGCCGGCAGGTCGCGGGGCTCGTCGCGCGAGAACACCACGACCGGGATGCCGCCGGCGGCGATGTCGTCGCGGAATGCGAGCTCCGCGGCCTCCGAGACGACGTACACGAGCACCGCGTCGCGGCGCTGACCCGTCGCGGCCAGGTGGCGCAGCTGGGAGATGAACGGCGTCACGCCGATGCCCGCCGCGAGCATGAGGACGGGGGCCGTCGGTCGCGCCGGCAGCACGAAGTCGCCCCACACCCCCGTCACCGCGAGCGTCGAGCCGTGCTCGACGGCGGCCAGGGCGCGCTTGTACGACGACTGCGACCCCTCCTTGAACGCGATGCGCACCTCGGGAAGATCTTCCGGTGCCGACGCGATCGAGAACTCGCGGCGCGTTCCCCGGGCATCGGGCCGGCGATGCGGCACGTCGAGCTCGAGGTACTGGCCCGGAGAGAACGAGAAGGGACGAGCCGCATGGAACATCAACTCGCGCACGGTGGGCGTCAGATCGCGCCGCCGCTCGACGCGCAGTCGCACCGCCGCCCGCAGGCAGAACAGGAACGCGAGCAGGTTGCCGAGCAGGAGAGCCCTCTCCTGGCCGAGGGTGATGTCGCCGACGGGGAGCGGCCAGCCGGCCAGCACGCCGACGACGACCGCGACGGCGAGCTGCTGCACGCGACGCGGGGGCAGCGTGAGCGGTTCCGAGAGCATGAACGCCCCGAGGAAGAGGAACGGCGACGAGAACGCCACCTGCAGCAGGACGGCGGGCACGTCGACGGGGAAACCGGCGGCGGTGAACTGGATCGTCGTGCGCACCAACGCCACGGTCATCGCCACGACCCAGAACGTCGCGACGATCGGCAGCTTGTCGGTGCGCAGCAGCAGGAGCACGCCGAGCACGATCACGGGACCCGCGAGCCACGGCGAGCCGACCCACCACGCCGACGAGCCGAGATCGGGCGCCCAGATGCTCACGATCGTCAGCACCGTCGCCCCGGTGGCGGCGGGGTTGAACACATGGCGCCCGCGCCACACCAGCAGGTACTTCGACGCGGATGCCACAACACCGGCGAGCACGAGACCGGCCAGGCCCAGCGGCTCGACGCTCGGCCGCAGCACGAACAGGAGGATCGCGGCCGTGATGAGCGAGGACTCCAGCCGCCGCGGCATCCGGAGCACGCTCTGCGCGGCGAGGTCGGTCACCGCGCACGCCACCGCCAGCACGACCGCGCTGACCACGAGTTCGAGCGGATCGGGGACCACGAGCCCCGCGAACGAGAGCGCGAGCGAGATCGCCGTGAGCAGGCCGAGAGAGGCCAGGACGAGTCGGTACATCGACACGCGGCCGACCAGACCGCGCACGCGGGTCGAGCCGGCGGTGAGCGTGGTGCTCATGACAGGGGTCCCTTCCGAGGGGTGAAGACGATCAGGTGAAGATCTCGCCCGCGAAACCGGGCGACCATTCGACGCGGCCGTCGGTGCGCATGCGCACCCACGGGGCATCCCAGGATGCCGCGAGCTCCGGGCCGCCGTCGAAGAACAGCGCGGTGGCCAGGGCGTCGGCGCGCATCGCGGTCTCGGCCAGCGCCCAGGTCGCCGCATAGGCGCGCACGGGCGCGCCGGTGCGCGCGTCGAGGACGTGGTGCAGACCCTCGCCCCACGCGCGGCGGTTGATCGCCGAAGCGCACAGCGCGCCGTCGGTCACGGTGACGACGCCGATCGCGCGGGTGGCGTCGAACGGGTGCTCGAGGGCCACGCGCACCGGCGCGCCGCGCGCCGCCAGATCCCCCGACGCGTCGACGACGACGTCGCCCTCGACGTGCGGGCGAAGAGCGTCGATCACGAGGTCGACGAGCCGCCCCTTGCCCACCGCTCCGACGTCGATCGTCGCCGGCCTGCTGAGGGTCAACGGGCCGTCCCAGGACAGGACGTCGCGCCACACCGGGGCCGGCTGCGGCCCGCCCGCGGGCGCCAGGCTCACTCGCGCGTCATAGCCCAGCCGGGCGAGCGCGTCGCCGACCAGAGGGTTGACCGCCCCGCCCGTCGCGGCGTCGAGCTCGTCGTACAGCGAGAACATGGCATCCGCGTCGCCCGGGGCGGGAACGGATGCCGCACGGCCGTGAGCGAGCGCTGAGACCAGCGAGTCGTCGCGGAACCGCGACCACTCGCGATCGAAGCGTTCGATCACGACCGACACCGCGTCGCGGGCGAGCGGCGGCAGGGGGACCGCTGTGTCGATCGCCCACGACGTGCCGATCGCGTCGAAGGTCCACTGCGAACCCCTCGCGGCCGGCGTCGTCACGATCGTCAGGCCTTGGCCTCGGACTTGATCGCGCCGACCGCGTCGTTGAAGCCGCCGCTCGTCAGCGACGAGCCGGCGACCTTGCTGACCGAGATCTCGTCGAGCTTCTTGCCGACGACCTCGTCCTGGATGCCGCCGATGAACTCGCTCTGGTAGCGCTTGGATTCCGCGGCCTGCGGGTCGCCCGTCACCTCGACGGCGGTGACGGTGTCACCGGCGAGCGTGAGGGTGACGTCGATGGTCTCGACGCTCTCGGGCGTGGCGTACTGGCCCGTGGCCTCGTAGGTGCCGTCGGCGTACGTGCCGGTCGAGCCCGACCCCGCGTTCGGCGCCGCCGAGGCGGCGGGAGCCGGGGCGGACTCGGCGGGAGCGGCGGCGTCGGTCGTGCCGCCCGAGCACCCGGCCAGGGTCACGATGCCGGCCACGCCCAGCAGGGCGGTGCCGATGCGGACGGGACGGGGTACGGCTGTGGTGCGGATCATGAGGGTCCTCTCTCGGTCGTGCCTCGCGGCGCGTGCATGCTCACGGTAGGGACACGACCTTGGTCGCCACCCGGTTCATTGTTTGTGCGAGCTATGAGCGGGGCTCCCGCGGCGGGTCCGGATGCCGCGCGTGATCTCCGCGATCTGCACAACCTCAGTCGGCATCCGTCGAATCGAACGGACTTTGCGCGAATCGCGGAGGATGCGGCACTCGTCCGAGCGGATCCCGGAACGAACTCGGCCACCTCCTTGGCGAGGAGATGGCCGAGCGCAGGACGGTGCGTGCTTACGCGTCGCCGCCGAACATGCTCGTGACCGACCCGTCTTCGAACACCTCGCGGATGGCGCGGGCCAGGAGGGGGGCGATGGGCAGGACCGTGAGCCGGTCGAAGCGACGTTCCGCGGCCAGCGGGACGGTGTCGGTGACCACGACCTCGTCGATCGCGGGGTCCTGCAGCCGTTCGGTGGCGGGGTCGCTGAAGATCGCGTGGGTGGCCGCGACGATGACCTTGCGGGCGCCACTGGCCTTGAGCGCCTGGGCGGCCTTCTGGATCGTGCCGCCGGTGTCGATCATGTCGTCGACGAGCAGGCACGTACGGCCGTGGACGTCACCGACGATCTCGTGCACCGAGACCTGGTTGGCGACCTTCGGGTCGCGACGCTTGTGGATGATGGCGAGCGGCGCACCGAGGCTGTCCGACCATGTGTCGGCCACGCGCACGCGGCCCATGTCGGGCGAGACCACCGTGAGGGTCTCGCGGTCTTCGCCGGTGAGGCCCTGCTCGAAGTGCTCGAGGAGCACCGGCTTGGCGAACAGGTGGTCGACGGGGCCGTCGAAGAAGCCCTGGATCTGCGCGGCGTGCAGGTCGACGCTCATGATGCGGTCGGCGCCGGCGGTCTTCAGCAGATCGGCGACCAGACGGGCGCTGATGGGCTCGCGGCCGCGGCCCTTCTTGTCTTGACGCGAATACGGGAAGTACGGCGCGACGACCGTGATGCGCTTGGCCGAGGCGCGCTTGAGGGCGTCGAGCATGATGAGCAGCTCCATCAGCCACTCGTTGACCGGCGGTCCGAACGACTGCACGACGAACACGTCGCATCCGCGGATCGACACTTCGAAGCGGGTGTAGATCTCGCCCGAGGCGAAGGTGCGGTGCTCGGTGGGGGCGAGTTCGGTGCCCAGGTGCTGGGCGACCTGTGCCGCCAGCTCGGGGTGCGAGCGACCCGAGGCGACGACGAGACGCTTCTTGGTCTTGGCGACGAGCCCGGGGGCGATGCCGTTGTCGCGGTCGAGGTCTACACGATTCTTCTTACGAGCCATCGGCCGCTTCCTGTTCAGCCCGGGCCCGAGCAGCCACGTCGGCCGCCGCGGTACCCGGTCGGTTCTTCTCGACCCACCCCTCGACGTTGCGCTGGGGTGCCACGCTGAGCGCCAGAGCACCGGCCGGGACGTCTTTACGGATCACGGCACCGGCACCCGTTTTCGCGCCCGCTCCAATCGTAACCGGCGCGACGAACACGTTGTGCGAGCCGCTGTGCACCTCGTCGCCGATGACGGTGCGGTGCTTGGCGATGTCGTCGTAGTTCGCGGTGATCGTGCCCGCGCCCAGGTTCACGCCGCGGCCGATCTCGGTGTCGCCGATGTACGACAGGTGGGGGACCTTGCTGCCCTCGCCGATCGAGGAGTTCTTCACCTCGACGAAGGTGCCGACCTTGCCCCTGACGCCCACACGCGCGTTGGGGCGGAGGTAGGCGAAGGGGCCGACCGTGGCGCCGGCCTCGACGACGGCGAGGGTGCCGTCGGTGCGGGTGATGGTCGCGCCCTCTCCCACCTCGCAGTCGAGCAGGCTCGTGTCGGGCCCGATCGTCGCGCCCGAGGCGATGACCGTCGCTCCGCGCACGTGGGTGTTGGGCAGGATCGTCACGTCGGGGGCCAGCGTGGCGGTCACGTCGATCCAGGTCGTGGCCGGGTCGACGACGGTCACGCCCTCGAGCTGCCAGCGCCGGACCGTGCGCGCGTTGAGCGTGCGCCCCGCCTCCGACAGCTGCACGCGGTCGTTCACCCCGAGTGCGGCCGACGCGTCGGCGGTGACGGATGCCGCGACCCCCAGCTGCGCGTCGCGCAGCAGCCCGATCACGTCGGTGAGGTACTTCTCACCCTGCGCGTTCGCGGTGCCCACGAGCGCGAGCTGCCGGCGCAACGGCGCCGCCTGGAAGACGTAGACGCCCACGTTGATTTCGCCGACCGCGGCCTCGTCGGCCGTGGCATCTTTCTGCTCCACGATGCGGCGGACGGCGTCGGCCTCGTCGCGCAGGATGCGGCCGTAGCCGAAGGGCTGGTCGACGCGGGCGCTCAGGAGCGTCACGGCGCTGCCGCCCGTACGGTGGGTGGCGAGCAGCTCGGTGAGCGTGCCGGTCTCGAGCAGCGGCACGTCGGCACTGAGCACGAGCACGTCGCCGTCGAAGCCGTCGAGCGCGTCGAGCGCGACCTCGACCGCCCGGCCGGTGCCGGGGACCTCGTCTTGATCGACGATCACGACGCCGGGGGCCAGCTCCGTCACCGCCTCGGCGACGAGCTCGCGCTCGTGACGCACCACCACGACGATGCGCGCGGGATCCAGCGACGCCGCGGTGTCGAGCACGTGGCCGACGAGCGGGCGACCGCCGACCGGATGCAACACCTTGGGGAGTCGGGAGCGCATGCGCGTGCCCTGACCCGCGGCGAGGACGACGACGGCCAACTCGGTCGGTGATGTCATGCTCCGCCGCCAGGATTCGAACCTGGACCTAACAGCTCCAAAGGCTGTCGTGCTGCCGTTACACCACGGCGGACCGTGCCCGCGGGCACCGGTCAAGTCTGCCAGACACCGGCGCCGGGCGTTCCCCGGAGAGCGGGCGGATGCGGCGTGCGCGGGCGCTTCGTCGGCATAATGAGGGGGTGAGCCGGGAAAGCGACGAAGTCGATCGCATCGTCGAGGCCTGGATGCGCCAGCGGCCCGATCTGGACTTCTCCCCCCTCGAGGTGCTCTCCCGCGTGGCCCGGCTCTCGCGGCACCTCGACATCGCGCGCAAAGAGGCGTTCCGCCGCAGCGACATCGAATCGTGGGAGTGGGACGTGCTCTCCGCGCTCCGTCGCGCGGGCGAGCCGTATCAGCTCAGCCCGAAGCAGCTGCTGCAGCAGACGCTCGTCTCCAGCGGCACCATGACCAACCGCATCGACCGGCTCGTCGCCCGCCGGTTCGTGCGCCGCGAGGCCGATCCCGGCGATGGACGGAGCATCCTCGTGACCCTCACCGACGACGGCCGCGTGCGCGTCGATGCCGCGATCACGCGCCTCGTCGACGCCGAGGCCCTGCTGCTCGACAGCCTCGCCCGCAGCGACCGCGAACGACTGGCGACGCTCCTGCGCAAGCTCAGCCTGGGGTTCGACGCGTGAGCGGCCCCGTCGCTCCCCCGTCGCGGTGGACTCGTGTGGGCGCGTGGTTCGATGTGCGCTTCCGCTCCCCCGCGGCGATCTACGGTCTCATCGTGTTCACCGCATTCGTGACGATCGCCGAAGACCACGCGGAGAGCATCGAGGACATGCTGACGACCGCGGTGGCGAGCCTCGTCATCTTCTTCATCGCGCACGTCTTCGCGCACACCCTGACGGAGCACTCCGAGCACGGCTTCCGCGCGGCGACGCGCAGTGCGCTGCGACACGGTGCCGGCATGCTCTACGCCTCGGTGCCGTCGATCCTCGTGCTGCTGATCGTGGACGCGTTCGGAGGCACCCTCGGCGACGCCGTCGACTACTGCCTGCTGGCGGCCTTCGTGGTGCTCGCCGTCCTCGGATACCACGCGTTCCAGAGCCGCCGCGCACCGGTGTGGGCGCGCCTGCTCGGCGCCGTGGCCACGGCGATGCTGGGCCTGTTCATCGTCGTGTTGGAGTACGGCTTCCACTGACCGCCGCGTCGCGCGCCACCGGGCGCCGCGGTGAGGCCGCGCGAAGACGCCGCGTGCGAACGAGGCGTGGGCCGGTGGAGGCGGCCGAGCGGATCTGCGCTCGGTCCGGCCCCGTCACGCCGAGCGGCGTTGGGCGGCCCCGTAGACGAGCACGCCCTGCACCGCGACGAGGATGCCGAGCACGAACGTCGTCACGCCCGCACCGATCGCCGCGGGGGACGAACCGGTGGCGCCCAGGATGATGCCGAGACCGGCGCCGGCGAACCCGAAGACGAAGGCGAGGATCGTCAGGAGCCCGAGCGGGCCGGTCGACGGCAAGGAGTCGTGGCGCCCTCCCGCGATGCGGAGGGAGAACCCTCCGATCACAGCGCTGATGACCGCGAGCACCACGCACGCCACCGCCGGTCCGATCGCTGCGGCGGCGCTCGCCGCCACGAGGAAGAAGGCGATCGCCACGAAGACGAGCACGACCGCCAGCACCATGGCGAGGATCCCCGTCACCCGCGGACGGGTGGTGCGCAGCGCATCGCCCTGCCGAGACGCGCTCATCAGCTGGTCGCGATCTGGGGCCACTGCGAGATACCCGCCTGCGCCGACGCGATGGTCGCGCGGGAGCTGCCCGCCGCGACGTACAGGATCGCCACTCCCGCCCCGCCGGCGACCAGGAACCCGGCGATGCCCAGACCGATCAGCACGGGGGCCGCGGGCAGACCCACGATGGTCCCCGTGGCGACGGCGGCACCGGCGAGGGCGCTGAGAAGCGTGATCGCAGCGACCACGATGCCCGCCCAGAACGCGATGATCGCACCGGCGAGGCCTGTCATGGCGCCGGAGACGTTCTCGGCATAGTCCGACAGGATCGACGAGTTGGCCCGGCGCTGCGGCTCCACCGACTGGCGGTACTGCTCGGCCGCGGTCCCGGTCCAGCGATCGTCGACCGACAGGTTGAGATCGGTGATGGTGTCGTTGATGCGCGAGACCTTCACGCCCATCTGCTTCCACCCGTCGGCCGCCCCGTTGAGCATGAAGGGGTTGCCGACGTGCGACAGGATGTCGGCGCACCAGGCCCAGAACTCGCCCAGTTTGTCCAACATGGCGTTCCAGGCGTCTTGCACGCGATCGGCGATGAAGCCGAGGACGGCCGGCAGCGTCGACAGCGCCGCGTTGATCAACCGCGCGATCTCGTCGATCTTCTCGCGGATCTGCTGCAGGAGCTCGATGAAGCGCTCAGCGGGGTTCATGCGTTACCTCTCGTTCGTACCCGGGGGGGTGGGATGTCAGGAGACGGGCTGCCAGACCTCGTACAGACCGGACTGCGTCTCGTCTTCGTACCGCTCGAAATCGGCACGCACGGCGCGGAGGGCATCGGCTCCGGCGCGCGTGGCGGTCGCCCCCTGCTCGAGCAGGGTCATCACCTGCGTCCGGATCTGCTCGTAGCTGTCGGCGACGTCCATCGCGGCGAACGAGAACGCGCCGCGGTACACGTCGATACCCGACAGCTCGCTGTGACCGGACTCCAGCGTGTCGCCGGCGGCATCCCAGAGGGAGGCGTCCTTCGAGAGGGCCTCGTATGCCAGGGAGATGTCGCTCATCGTCAGTCCTTTCCGCGGAGGAAGTTCTCGAACGCCTCCGGATCGTCTACGAATCGTTGGTACTTCGCCAGCGGCGTGCCGTCGAGCACTCCCCCGGCCGCACGCAGCGCCGTGTCGCTGCGGGCGCGGGCGATCGCGTCGTTCAGTTCGCGCGAGATGTCGCCACCGGTCGCACGGGAGACCCAGGTGGGCGACAGCTCCAGCGAGAGCAGATCTCCGGCGGGCGAGACACGCACGGAGACGCGCGCGTCGGTGCTCTCGACCCGGGTTCCGGCTCGGCCGCGCGTGACGGCGGCGTCGAAGGTGCTGTCGAAGTTCGCCACGATGTCGTCGAGAACGCCCAGGACGTTCTCGAGCACCTTGTTCGCCGCGACCGTGCCCTCGGACTCGGCTTCGAGCGCCGCCCTCATGCGCCCGGCCGTGGTCTGCGACGTCGGGGGGACGGGCGTGGCGGCGTGCGGACGATCCATCGCCGCGTCGACCTGGACAGCCCATTCCGCGAGACGCGCCTCGCCCAGCGCGCCGAACACGGCCATGACGCCGTCGGCCAGTTCGCCGGGCGCGTAGGTGTCGCGCCACGCGTCGCCGATGTCGACGGTGAGCACGCCTTCGCCGCTGAGGTCGAGGAAGATCGTGCCCGAATCGTCGTGGGCCGACGCCGGCAACGGCTGCGCCGCGGCATCCTCGTAGATCCTCGCCTCACGCATGAGATCGTCGTGCAGCTGATAGAAGCGCTCGGCATCGTCGGACATGCGTCTCCGTCTCCGTGCTCGCCCCCGGAGCACCCGATCCACGCTAATCAGGGCGCGGACGAAATGCCAGCACTCGACACGGCGAGGCTCATCACGGCAAGATGTGCCTCGATCAGCCGATGGTCTCCGTGAGGGTGAACCAGTGCGTCTCGAGGTCGTCGCGCTCGGACTCCCACCCCGCGATGCGCTCCATCTCTTTGCCGAGGCCCACATAGTCCATCTGGTCGTGATCGGCGAGGGCCGCCTTGGCCCGGTCGATCTGGGCCTGCAGCTTCTCGATGCGCCGTTCCGTGGCCGACGCCTCCTTCTGCGCGGCGCGCAGTTCCGACCCCTGCAGTCCCGCCGCGGCGGGAGAGGCGCCGGATGCCGCGGAGCGCGAGGGTTCGGCATCCTGGAGCGCCCGCAGGCGCAGGTACTCGTCCACGCCCCCGGGGAGGTGGCGCAGGCGTGCGTCGAGGATGGCGTACTGCTGGTCGGTGACGCGCTCGAGGAAGTAGCGGTCGTGCGAGACGACGATGAGCGTGCCCGACCACGAGTCGAGGAGGTCTTCCATCGCGGCGAGCATGTCGGTGTCGAGGTCGTTGGTCGGCTCGTCGAGGATCAGCACGTTCGGCTGGTCCAGCAGCACCAGCAGGAGCTGCAGGCGCCGCTTCTGCCCCCCGGAGAGATCTTTCACGGGGGTCGAGAGCTGGGCGCTCGAGAAGCCGAGACGCTCGAGGAGTTGCCCCGGCGTGAGCTCCTGCGCCTTGGACCCCGCGCCGAAGGCGTAGGTCGTGCGCAGCCCCGAGATGACCACGCGCACGGGGTCGTTCAGATGTTGGTCGAGCTCATCGAGGCGCTGGGTCAGCGTCGCGACCTTGACGGTCTTGCCGCGCTTCACCCGTCCGAACGTGGGGTGGAGCGAGCCGGTCACCAGGTTGAGCAGCGTCGACTTCCCGGCGCCGTTCACGCCCAGGATGCCGGTGCGCTCCCCGGGGGCGATGCGCCACTCGACGTCCTTCAGCACGGTGTGCTCGCCGTAGGTCACGCCCGCATCGAGGAGGTCGACCACGTCTTTCCCGAGACGCGCGACGGCCAGCGACTGCAGCGCGATCTTGTCGCGGATCTCGGGCACGTCGGCGATGAGCTCGTTCGCCGCGTCGATGCGGAACTTCGGCTTCGACGTGCGCGCGGGGGCGCCACGGCGGAGCCACGCGAGCTCCTTGCGGGCGAGGTTCTGACGACGCTGTTCGATGCTCGCGGCCTGCCGGTCGCGCTCGACACGCTGCAGGATGTACGCCGCGTAGCCGCCCTCGAAGGGCTCGACGAGGCGGTCGTGCACCTCCCACGTGGCGGTGCAGATCTCATCGAGGAACCACCGGTCGTGCGTGACGACCAGCAGGCCCCCCGCCGTCGGAGCCCAGCGCTTCTTGAGGTGACCGGCGAGCCACGTGATGGCCTCGACGTCGAGGTGGTTGGTGGGCTCGTCGAGGAAGAGGACGTCCCAGTCGCCGGAGAGCAGCCGGGCCAGCGCGACGCGGCGGCGCTGGCCGCCGGAGAGGTCGCCGAGCCGTGCGTCCCACGGCAGATCGCCGAGCAGCCCCGCGATGACGTCGCGCGTGCGCGCGTCGCCCGCCCACTCGTGCTCGGGACGGTCGCCGACGACCGCGTGGCCGATGGTGTCGTCGTCGTCGAGGGTGTCCTGCTGGTCGAGCACCCCCACCGTCACCCCGCCGCGCACCGTGACGCGCCCGCCGTCGGGCTCGCGGATGCCGGCGAGCATGCCGAGCAGGCTCGACTTGCCGTCGCCGTTGCGACCGACGATGCCGATGCGGTCGCCCTCGTTCACGCCGAGCGAGACGGAGTCGAAGACGACCTTGGTCGGGTATTCCAGGTGCAGGGCTTCGCCCCCGAGCAGATGTGCCATATCCGTCCCAGGCTACGCGGTGCCCGGGGCGGACGGCATCCGGATCGTTCAAGCGCCGTCTCCGGCCCGGCTCCGCGCCTCCTCCACGACACCGGTGCGCACGGCGAGCGGGTCGAGGGCGGGTCGCCGTCCCGCGGATGTCGCCGGCGCGACCGGCCGTGGAACGACCGCGGGGCCGCCCGGATCACCGGACGGCCCCGCGGGGAGGGAGAAGGCTCAGAAGCCGTTGGCCGAGAGCCACTCCTTCGCGATGTCCTCCGGCGACTCCTGGTCGACGGTCGACTTCACGTTGAGTTCGACGAGGCCCTCGGGGGTGAGCGCCGCGCTGACCTTGTTCAGCACGTCGGACACGTCGGAGGCGACGTTCGAGTTGACGACCGGCACGACGTTCGACGCGAGGAACAGGCCCTCGGGGTCGGTCAGGGTGACGAGGTCGTCGGTCTGGATGCGCGGGTCGGCCGTGTAGACGTTGGCGACCTGGATCGTGCCGGCGACGAGATCGTCGACCGTGGTCTCACCGGTCGGCGAGAACTGCACGTTCACGCCGTAGGTCGACTGCAGTCCCGTCGGGCCATAGGGGCGCTCGGCGAGCTCGGCGTTGCCGCCGAGGGTCAGTCCCGAGGTGACCTTGGCGAGGTCGGCGATGCTGGTCAGCCCGTTCGCCTCCGCGAAGGCGGCGGTGACGGTGTAGGAGTCCTGGTCGGTGGCCTCGGACTGGTCGAGCACCTCGAGGCCCTCGGGCAGGGCGGCCGGCAGCGCCTCGTACACCTCGTCGGAGGTGCGCGCGGTGGTGTCCTCCTCGAAGAACTGCAGCAGGTTGCCCGAGTACTCGGGGAAGACCGAGACGGTCCCGTCTTCGAGCAGGGGGATGTAGGCGTCGCGCTGACCGATCTGGAACTGGCGCGTGACCGTCTTGCCGGCGCCCTCCAGGGCCTGGGCGTAGATCTCGGCGATGATCTCGTTCGAGTAGTAGGCCTGCGAGCCCACGGTGATCGTGTCGGACGAGGCGCTGGCGTCTCCTCCGCCGTTGCTGAGGGGATCGCTCGATCCGCCGGAGCAACCGGCGAGGGTGAGCGAGGCGACCGCGAGGCCGGCGAAGAGGCCGAGGCCCTTCCGGGTTCGTGCTGTGAACATGGGTGCTCTCTTTTCTGGTGATGCGGGATGCGGGTGGGTCAGGGAGTCGCCGGCGGTGCGGTGGCCGCTCCGACCGCGATGGCCTCGGCGCGGCGCTGCCGGGCGGAGCGGCGCTGCGGCTGAGCGGAGGCGGCGGCACGGATGCCGCGGGGCACGACGAGGTGCTGGAGCAGGGCGAAGAGCCCGTCGATGACCAGCGCGAGAACGGCGACGAGGATGGCGCCGCCGATCAGGATGTCGAAGCGGCGGAGCGGGATGGCGGCGATGATGTACTGCCCCAGCCCGCCGAGACCGATGTAGGCCGCGATCGTCACGGTGGCCAGCACCTGCAACGTCGCCGCACGAATGCCGCCGACGAGCAGCGGGAGTCCCAGCGGCACTTCGATGCGCCAGAAGATCTGCATCTCGGTCATGCCCATCGAACGCCCCGCGTCGATCACACGGCGGTCGATCGCCTCCAGACCGGTGTAGGCACCGGCCAGCAGGGAGGGGATCGCCAGCACGACGAACGAGATGACGGCCGCCTCGGGTTTGTGGAGCACGCCGAGCAGCAGGGTCAGCAGGATCAGCAGACCGAAGGACGGGATGGCGCGCGCCGCGCCGGAGATCGCCACCGCGGTCTCGCGTCCCTTTCCGGTGTGACCGATGAACCAGCCGAGCGGGATGGCCACCGCCCCGGCGATCACCACCGCGACCAGCGTGTAGAGCAACTGCACACCGATGGCCAGGGGGATGGAGTCGAAGGGGCTCTGGTCTCCCGAGAAGATCCAGCCCAGTGCGTCGCCGATGAGGTTCATGCCTTCACCAGCGTCCGGTTGGACACGCGCGAGACGGTCCGGGTCTGCCGGGTCCAGGGCATGAGCAGCCGTCCGGCGAGCACGAGCAGGAGGTCGATGAGCAGGGCCAGCACCACGACGGCGATGACGCCCGCGAACACCTCGGGGATGATGCGCCGCTGCAGACCGTTGGTGAACAGATAGCCGATGTTCTGGATGCCGACCAGGATGCCGACGGTGGCCAGCGCGATCGTGCTCGCGGAGGCGACGCGCAGCCCCGCGAGCACCACGGGCCCGGCGAGGGGGAACTCCACGGCCCAGAAGCGGCGGAAGGAGCCGTATCCGATCGCGGTGGAGGCCTGACGCACACCCGCATCGACGGAGTCCAGGCCGTCGGCGACCGCTCGCACGAGGATGGCCACGGCGTAGATCGCGAGCGCCACGATGAGGTTGGTCTCACTGACGATGCTGTACCAACCGGTCACGACCGGCACGAGGATGAGCAGGGCGAGCGAGGGGATCGTGTAGAGCAGGCCCGTGATCGTGATGACACTGCTGCGCACCAGGCGGTAGCGCCACGCCACCCACCCGAGCGGGATGCTGATGACGAAACCCACGATGAGCGCGATCACGCTCTGGCGCAGGTGCACCAGCGTCAGCTCGCCGATCAGGTCGAGGTTGTTGCCGACCCAGTTCACGGGTGGGAGTCCTCCACGAGCGCACCCTGTGTGCGTCCCTCGGCATCCACCACGACCGTGCCGGTCGCGGTCTGCTTCAGGTGCAGGGCGCGCTTGCCCTTGACCGCGCCGATGAAACTCGCGACGAAGTCGCTCGCGGGATTCTCGACGATCTGGCTGGGGGTGCCGACCTGGGCGATCTTCGCCCCCTTCTCGAGGATGACGACCTGGTCGCCGAGCAGGAACGCCTCATCGATGTCGTGCGTGACGAACACGATGGTCTTGCCGATCTCGCTCTGCAGACGGAGGAGCTCCTGCTGGAGTTCGTCACGGACGATCGGGTCGACCGCGCCGAACGGCTCGTCCATCAGCAGGATGTTCGGGTCGGCGGCGAGGCCACGGGCCACGCCCACGCGCTGCTGCTGACCGCCCGAGAGCTGGCTCGGATAGCGATCGGCCATCGCGGTGTCCAGCCCCACGGTCTTCATCAGCTCGAGCGCGCGCGTTCGTGCGGTCTTCCGGTTCTGGCCCTGGAGCACCGGAACGGTGGCGATGTTGTCGGCGACGGTGAAGTGCGGCAGGAGCCCGGAGTTCTGCATCACGTAGCCGATGCTGCGCCGCAACTGCACGGCGGGCTTGCCGCCGATGTCGTCACCGTCGATCGTGATCGCACCCGAGGAGGGTTCGACCATGCGGTTGATCATGCGCAGGAGCGTCGTCTTGCCGCAGCCGGATGAACCGACGAAGACGGTCGTCTTTCGCGACGGGATGACGAGGTGGAAGTCGTCGACGGCGCGGGTGCCGTCGGGGAAGACCTTGGAGACGGCCGAGAACTCGATCATGCGATGGTCCGAACTCAGTCGGAGACCACGACCTTCCGGTCGAAGGCTACGTAGCCGGCGAAGTCCTTGCCCACGCGGTCGACCGCACCCGGCAGGAGGTCGGGGTACGACCAGGCGCCGTCGGTGAGCTGCGCGCCGTCGACGGAGATGTTCCAGTACTGCGCGGCACCCTTCCAGGGGCAGGTGTACGCGGTGGGGCTCTGCTGCAGGGCGCCCTCGCGCACCGCCTGCGGCGGGAAGTACCAGTTGCCCTCGATCGAGGCCAGGTCGTCGCGGTCGGCTTCGGCGATCACGACGCCGTCGAGTACTGCCTTCATGGGAAAGACCCCCTTCATGGCGCCCCGCGGGCACGGCACCCGGCGGTGACGATCACCTCGGTCGAGGGTAGCGAGGTACGGATGGCGCAATCCGAAGATTGCCCCGTGTGTCGACCTGGGCTATGGTGCCGCGCGGTCAGACCACACGGGCGCCGGGGACCGGACCGTGGACGTGGAGGGCGACCAGACCCGCCGCGCTCAAGGTCACCTGCAGGTCGATCGCGGAAGCCTCGTCGGCGGCGAGGAAGGCCAGGGTCGGCCCCGAACCCGAGACGATCCCCGCGAGGGCACCGGAGCTCTCGCCCCGCTGCAGCACGCGGGCCAGGTCGGGGCGCAGGTGCAGCGCCGGGGCCTGCAGGTCGTTGCGCAGCGTCGCGGCGAGCATCTCGGCATCCCCCTGCCGCAGCGCGTGCAGCACGGCGGGATCGACCGCGGGAACCCGGGGGGCGGGGCCGATGTCGACCGCGTGCCGCTCGCGATGGGCGTCGAGCTCGCCGTAGACGACGGGGGTCGACATGCCCACGTCGTTGGGGACGAGCACCCAGTCGAAGCGCCCGCGGGCGAGCGCGGGGCTGAGCTCGTCGCCGCGGCCCGTCCCGATCGCGGTGCCGCCGAGGAGGGCGAAGGGAACGTCGGCGCCCAAGCGCGCCGCGAGGTGCGCGAGCTCGTTCGTCGGCATCCCGAGACCCCACAGGGCGTCGCACGCGACCAGCGCCGCCGCGGCGTCGGCCGAGCCACCGCCCATCCCCCCGGCCACCGGCACGGCCTTTCGCACGGAGAGATGCACGCCCTGCTCGACACCGGCGGTGCGGGCGAGCAGGCGGGCCGCTCTCACCGCGAGATTGCGATCGTCGGTGGGAACGCCCTCGACGTCGACCGGCCCGCGCGCGGAGACCTCGATCGTGATCTCATCGGAGGGGGTCGCCACCATCTCCTCGTAGAGCGAGACGGCCTGGAACGCGGTCGCGAGCTCGTGGTAGCCGTCGTCCTGCACGTCGCCGACCTCGAGGAAGACGTTGATCTTCCCGGGCGCACGCACGCGGACGGCCGTGGGAGGGATGCCGTTCATCGGGGCCCCGTCCCCTCTGCGCGACGAACCGCGTCGGCGTGTGCGAAACTGGTACGTCGGCCCACTTCCCTCCGTCGCTCGCACGGCGGTTCGGGAAGGTCCGGGCCGGAGCGAGCGATGTGAGTCACTCTTCGACAGTAGTGCTCCGCTCCCCGCCGTTCGGCGCCGTTGCCGAAACGTCTTCGTAACCCCGGAACCCTACGGTGTCCGGAACCCGTCACCTACCCCCGAGGAGGCAGTATGCGCCCGATGGTCCCCCTGTCGATCGACACCGACCCCTGGCGCGCGCTGCTCTCCCGCTCCGACATCCGGATGCACGACGGCATCCTCCATGTCGTCGACGACACCTCCACCCCGTCGATCGCCGAGCGGGACGACCTGCTCACGGCCGCCACCGCTATCGAAGCGGCCGGCGTGCGCGTGCTGCTCGTGCGCGACGCGAACCGCCGCCCCAAGCTCGTGATCGACACCGTCGACGCCGAGGCCGCGCTCACCGCCCTGCGCGACCCGGGGCTCGGCCCGATCTACCTCAAGGCCCGTGGCGAAGACCCGGTGCCGGCGCACAGCGTCGCGCCCGCGCCCGGCTCGGTGCAGGCCTACGCCGTCTTCCGTCCGCGGACATCGACCGAGGGCTCGTACCGCTACGGCGCCTCGCTCGCCCCGCGTCTGGAGCTCTGGCGCTTCGGCGCGAAGACGGTCGAGGCGCCGCGGCCGAGCGCCCTCACGCGCCGCCGGTTCGCCGCCGCAGACCTCGACCTCGTCGAGGTCGAACGCTACGGCCGCCGCTGGACGACGGTGTCGGGCATGTTCGATGCGCACCCCAACGAGTTCACCGCCGACGTCGACATGGTCTTCTCCTGGGTCGACGGTTCGTCGAGCGAATTCCAGCGTCAGCGCGCCGCGCGCATGAAGGGTTACGTCGTCGGCGACGGCGATGACAACGCCGCCCGGTACCGCCAGGTCGACGAGCTGCGCTACGCCCTGCGCAGCGTGCACATGTACGCGCCCTGGGTGCGCCGCATCTTCATCGCGACCGACTCCCCCACCCCGGAGTGGCTCGCCGATCACCCCAAGGTCACGATCGTGCGCAGCGAGGAGTTCTTCGCCGATCCGTCGGTGCTGCCCACCCACAACTCGCACGCCGTCGAGGCGCAGCTGCACCGCATCCCGGGCCTGGCCGAGCACTTCCTCTACAGCAACGACGACATGTTCTTCGGTCGCCCCGTGACCCCGGAGCTGTTCTTCAGCGGCGGCGGCGTGAGCCGCTTCGTCGAGAGCGGCGTGCGCATCGGCAGCGGCCCCGCGCACATCGACCGCTCGGGTCACGACAACGGCCTGCGCGTCAACCGCGCCCTGCTGAAGGAGCGCTTCGGCCGCGTCATCACGCTCGACCTCGAGCACTGCGCGACGCCGCTGCGCCGCTCGGTCGCATCGGAGCTGGAGCAGGAGTTCGCCGACGACTACGCCCGCACGGCGGCCAGCCGGTTCCGCTCGGCGACCGACATCTCGGTGACCAACAGCCTCTACCACTACTACGCCCTCGCCACCGGCCGCGCGGTCATCACGAGCGAGCCCCGCACGCGCTACGTGCAGACCACGCAACTCGAGTCGCTGCGCACCATGGAGCGTCTCGTCTCGCGTCGCGACACCGACATGTTCTGCCTCAACGACGGAAGCGTCCCGGAGATCCCGGAAGAGGTGCGGGTGCCCGCGCTGCGCGCGTGCCTCGAGCGCTACTTCCCGGTGGCGGCCCCGTGGGAGAAGACCTCGGTCACCGCAGGATCGGCAGCGGCGTCGTCGGCGGCGACACCCGTCCACTGAGATCCCGCGAGGTCGGAACGGCGATCCCCGCGTCGCGCAGGCGCCGCTGGGACTCGTCGGCGTCGACGTACTGCAGCACCGCGCTCGCGGCGAGCGGCACGACCGAGTGGACGATCGTCTCGTCGTAGACGTGCACGAGGTTGAATCCCTGCGCCGCATCCTGGGGGCGCGTTCCGCCCACCGGCACCATGAGGTCCTGCGTGTAGCAGGTGGCCGATGCCACCGACACCGGGATGCCGGCGAACGTGGCGAAGGTCGAGTAGTGCAGGTGGCCGGCGAGCACGGCACGCACGTCGGAACCGCGCAGCACGTCCGCAAGGCTCCGCTGGTCGCGGAGCTCGACCGAGGCGGCGAGGTCGAGCACGCTCGGCACGGGCGGGTGGTGCATCGCGAGGATCGTGCCGAGCGGCGCGGGCGTCGACAGCACCCCGGCGAGCCAGCGGAGCTGTTCCGGGGCGACTTCGCCGTGGTGGGCGCCGGGCACCGAGGTGTCGAGGGTGACGATGCGCAGACCGTCGAACTCGTCGACCCGGTCCACCGGTGCCGTCGGCTCGCCCCCGTCGTCGGGGAGCAGGCGGGAACGGAACGCCGCACGGTCGTCGTGGTTCCCCATCACCCACACGATGCGGGCCTCCAGCCGCTCGGCCAGCGGCTCGATCAGGGCGCGAACGCGATCGTAGGCGTCGGTCTCGCCGTGGTCGGCCAGATCGCCCGTGAAGACGAGGGCGTCGGGCCGGATGCCGGACGCCTCGATCGCCGCGACCGCCCGGGCGAGGTACGCCTCCGAGTCGACGTCGTCGTACAGCGGCGCACCGCCGGCGCGGAGGTGGGTGTCGCTCAGGTGCAACAGCACACGTTCGGCACGGGGGTACTCGGCGTAGCGCATCTCGTTCCTCTCGGGCCGTCCGGCACGGCCTCGTCACCAGCGTGATGCTCCCGGTTGGCTCGAAATGTTACCGGCATGTTTCGGGAACGCGTGATGAACACGACGAGAACTCGCCCGGGAGCCGCACTCCCGGCGCCGGTCGACCGGGCGCGCGTCTCTCCCCCGCGCGGCGACGTCGCCGCGTCGCCGCGCTCCCGAACCGGCGGGCGCCGAAGTCACGCGCGCGGCGCGAGATGACCGGCCCATGGCCCGCGACGCGGGTCATCTCG
>NZ_JBKBNC010000026.1:0-37013 GCF_046295495.1 Microbacterium sp. | reverse complement strand
GCCGCCATGGGACGCGCCGCCTCGGCGCGGCGCGCGCGGCGCGAACCCGCGCGCGTGTCGTCGTCGGAATCCGGGCCGGGGGCCCGGCGAGGACGGGTGGTGTCATCGAGCTCGTCGACCGCCTGCTCGCCGTTCGGGCCGGCGAGGGGCCGTCGGGTGCGTGAACCGGGCGCGGTGTCCTCGGGGACGTCGGCGCGACGGGCCGCCGCATCGACGGCGCGGGGTCGGACGGTCGCGTCGTCGGGCTCGGCAGCACCGTCGGGCTCCACGGGGTGGACGCGGACGGTCGCGTCGTCGACCGCCGCGGACCTCGACGAGACGCGCCCCGTGATCACCGTGTCGTCGGCCGCGGCACCGAGGTGGGGGGTGGCGCGGTCGGGAGCGCCGTCCCCGATGCCGCGCTCGACGCGCACTGTGTCGTCGTCGGGCGCGGTTCGACCCGATCGCACCGTCGCCTCATCCGGCTCGACGGGCGGGGGCCCCACGACCGCCTCGACCGCGTCGGCTCGGGGAGAACGGACGGTCTCCTCGTGGGGCGCGTCGCCCTCGGCACGGTCTGAACGCACGGTGTCGTCATCCGGCTCATCGCCGGCGGCCGGCGGGTTCGCCGCCCACGACCGCAGCCGGCCCGCCCAGATGGTGACGTCGTCGGGATCGTCGGGACGATCGGAGGAACCGTTCACACGGGCCTCCGGGTGAGGCGCACCTCCGCGTCGCCGAGGAAGAACCGCTCACCGGCCTCGATCTCCTCGCCCGGAGGGGCCTCGACCTCGGTGCCCATGAGCGTGGCGAAGAGCACGCCGTTGGTCGAGTCCAGGTCGGTCACGAACCAGGTGTCGCCGCGCAGCTCGAGACGCGCGTGCGTCTTGGACACCGTGCGGGTCTCATCGGAGATCGAGACGAGCTGGGCGTCGGGGTGGGCGGCATCCGGAGCGGGCCGCCGTCCGAGGATCACCACCGACGAGGTCAGGTCGACCGTCGCGCCGTTCGGGGGGACGAGCGCCCACGGAATGCGCTTGCGGCGGGTGACGACGGTGCGGTCGAGCTCGTCGAGGTCGTCGTCGGGTGCCTCGGCGGGAACCTCGGGGCGGGTGTAGAGCGCCGACACCGACGTGCGGGCCGAGCGGGGAGTACCCGCCTCGGGGACCTCGGCCACCGCCGACACGGCCTCGGACAGCTCGGGGAATTCGTCGGTCGCGGACGCGCGAGACGAGCGGGGTGCCGGCACCGGTTCCGGGGCCGGGCGGGTGAGCGGCACATCGGCGATGGGCGCGGCCGCCTCGTCGTCCGGCCGCGGAGTGCGCCGTGGCGGGTTCGCCCACAGCGCCGCGAAGTCGTCGCCGGCCTCGTCGTCACGGGTGGCCGGCGCCGCGACCGCCTCGGCCGGGTGCGACGCCTCCCACGCGGGGGCGCCGCGCACCGCGTCTCCGGCGAGCGGCACCGCGCGCGTCGGCAGGGCGTCGTCGTCGACCGCGGGGCGTGCGGTGGGCGCAGCGTCATCGGGCTCCACGGGCGACGCACCTGCCCGGGGCGCCGCTCCCGCGCGCGCATCGCGATCGTCGCCCGCGCGCTCCGTCGGCGCGACGCCCGGTTCCGCGGCGCGCGACAGGGCGGAGCGTGCCCCCGCCTCTTCGGCGGGCGCGTGGTCGCGCAGGGCGTCGAGCACCTCGAACACGGATCCCTGGGCGGGGATGCGCGAGCGCTGCTCCGCGGTGAGGCGCTCGAGCGGGCGGGTCTCGTCGGCGGAGGCGGGACGCGGGACGGTGGGCGGTGCCCAGTCGCTCGGCGACGGGACCGCGTCGGCCAGCGAACCCGAGGGGGAGGCGAAGGGCTGCACGACCGGCTCCGGCACGGGGACGGACACCTCACGGTCGTCGGACTCCTGCTCCGCGAAGGGCGTGACGGGTTCCTGCTGCGGCGTCCACCCACCCATCAGGGGGACGTAGGGACCGTCGAAATCGCGACCACGGCGGATGGGGGCGGAGTCCTCGTCGACACCCCGGGCGCGCACCTCGCCGCCCTCCCACCGCGCGGAGCCGAACCCCAGGATGCTGGCCCACACGACCGGGACGAGGGCGCCGACCACGGTGAGTCCCCCGCCGGCGCCGAAACCGACGGTGATGCGGTGGACGGCGATGACGAACACCACGAAGAAGGCGATGGCACCGAACAGGGGCGCGAGGTTCAGCAGCACCAGCCACGGCGAGAAGCCGCCGAGCTGCAGGACCGTCGCCACGTTCAGCACGGGCACCCAGGCCTTCCACGCGGGGACACCGGCCTTGCGGAAGAGCGCGGCGAGCGCGAGGGCGAACCAGACGTAGAGCACGACGGCGAGGGCGAGCGAGCTCGCTCCGAGCATCAGGATCGTCGAATCGGTCATGGCGTGTCACGTCCCCCCGTGGTGGCGGAACGCTTCCTCCTCTCGTCGCGGTGCGGCGACCCCGACCGAGAAGGTCGCGGGGCGAGGAACCGCAGGAACGATCTCAACGATACGGCGGCGCGCACGCGCCGCCAGAAGCCTCGCTGGCGGGTGAGGACGCGGCGTTCGCCCTCCACGATGCTCCAGAAGGCGGCGACGTCGTCGGCCGTCACCTCGCGCGGGGCGAACACCGCCCGGTCCGCGTCCTCGGCGAGACGCGTGCCCGCGGGCGTGGCGAAGGCCTCGGCCACCTCGCGGCGGGTCGGCGCGCGCGGCACCGTGCGTCCCGCGTCGACTCCGGCGTCGACGTATTCGTCCCAGCCGCCGGCGATCGCGGCCCGCGGGTCGGGGTCGCGCCG
Source organism: Microbacterium sp. (assembly GCF_046295495.1). Lineage (GTDB taxonomy): Bacteria > Actinomycetota > Actinomycetes > Actinomycetales > Microbacteriaceae > Microbacterium. Next base: position 34,235 of record NZ_JBKBNC010000026.1, on the reverse strand, counting down.
ACGGCCGCGCCGACGGAGCGCCTTGGCGACCACGACGGCCAGGAACGGCCCGAACAGCACGAGCAGCACGAGGAGGGACAGCCCCGCGACCCGGAGGACCGGCCAGAGCCACGCCAGGTCGAGGCCGTCGTCGGTGCGGGCGTCGTCATCGAGCGAGTCGTCCTCCTGCACCGGCTCCGGGGGCACGACCTCCTCGACGGTGTCGGGCCGTACCTCGGTGACGTTCTCCGGGTCCTGCTGTTGGGTGACCTCGAGGCTGGGCGACTGTTCCCACTGGGGGGTGACGTCGATCGCGGCCCACCGCCCGTCGACGCCACGCACCTCGGTCCAGGCGGTGAGATCGCGCGGGCGACACGCGCCGGCATCGCAGGTCGACAGCGCGCTGTCGGCGGACACGAGCCGCGTCCCGACGACCACGCGCGCCGGGAAGCCCAGCTCGTGCGCGATGAGCGCGACGGCGACCGCGAACTGCTCGTCGTCGCCGACGGCGGCGACGAAATTGCCCGACGCCTCGGCGCGCGGGTCGTCCTCGCGGTCCAGGAGGCGCTCGAACATGCGGTCGATGCGGGCGAGCGAATGGCCGGAGGCACTGGGCTGCAGCTGGTAGCCGGGAAGGTCGGCCGTCCAGGCGGGCGCCGCCGCTCCCGCGGGCGCGAGACTGTGGCTCAGGTACCCGCGCTCCCGCAGCAACTGCACGAGGGACTGCAGCGCGGCGCCGTCGGAACCGGTCGCGTGCTCCTCGACCCATCGGCGGAGGTTGTCGCCGCCGGCGATGCCGTCCGGCGAACCCGGGGGCGTCAGCCCCGCGAGATCGACGGATGCCGGCTCCACCCCCGTCACGACGTAGGTGTCGCCCGCCGCGAGGCCTCCGTCGGCGGTCTGCACCCCGGCCTCGGCGTCGGCGCTGTAGTAGAAACGGTCGGCCAGGGGGCCGCGCCGGTCCCCCTCGAACGCGGCCGAGGAGAGGCGCCCGGCGGTCGGCATCCAGATGCCCCGGAGGTCGACGATCTCGATCGCGGCGTCGATCGGCCGCCCCTCACCCGCGTCGCGCGTGGAGGGGAGGCGGACGAAGCCCGCACCCTCGTCGCCCGACGCGCGGAAGATCTCGCCGTCGTAGGCGTCGAGGGTGGCGATGCGGATGCGCTCGGGCAACGCGCCGTCGCCGCTCACCCGGAACAGCACCCCGTCGGCGCGCGCGTCGGCGAACATCGTGCGGTACTCGGTGAGCGGGCTGACCGCCTCGGCGATCTGGCGCTCCGGGCCGGCGGCCGAACGGAGCACCTCGCGGTCGACCCCGCGCGCCGCCCACGGCACCACCGCCACCGTCGCGACGACGGCGGTGGCGAGCATCGCGACCCCGAGCGCTCCCCGACGGCGGTCGGCACGCGAACGACCGGGGGCCACCTGCACGGTCGAGACGTCGCCCGCCCGGCGCAGCGCGCGGGCACGCTCGTCATGCGCTCGCCACGCGAGCCACAGCACCGCCGACAGCAGAGCACCCAGGCCTACGCCCGTCTCCACCGGCGCCGCCAGCGTGAGCGGCCCGAACGAGAGGGGGGCGCTCGTCGCGGCCCGACCGAAGAACAGGCCGAAACCGGTCATTCCCAGCCCGGAGACGACCGCTGCCGCGGCCCACCGGTCGCCGCGACCGGCCAGTGCCAGAGTGATCGCCGCGCCCACGAGGAACACGACCAGGGCGGGGACGAGCAGGTTACGGTAGGCGCCGACCGGCAGATCGACCGTGACCAGGTCTTTCCACGCCACGAGCACACCGGCGTACGACTCCCCGAGCCCGCGCAGGACCTCCAGCGGCGAGCTCAGGCGCGAGGGCACGGCGAGCGGTACGGCGAGCAGCGTGAACGCCCCCGCCAGTCCCGCGGCCAGTGCCCACCCGCTCCCCCGCCGCCACGCCACCAGGGCCACGACTCCGGCCGCGGCGACAGTGGACACCACCACGAGCACGACGAAGGGGGCGGCGGCGTAGATCGGCCACGCGGCGATGGCCGCGAGCAGCACCGACATCGCGGTGTAGACGGCCGCGGCGATCCACCGCGGGCCGGCGAGTGCCTCGGCGCGGCGGTCCGCAGCCCGGCGTCGACGACGTTCGCTCATGCCGTCGCCCCCCGCACCAGCAGCCCCGAGAGGTCGTCGAGCGTGCCGATCGTCAGCACGGTGAGGCCCGCGACGCTCTGCATGCGCGGGTGCGCGCGCTCGTCGCAGATCACCGCGGCCACGGCGGTGTCGGCGGGGAAGGTCAGGGCCGCCTGCCGCAGGCGTACGAGCGGCACCGCCGAGCCGACGACGACGAAGGCGATCGACAGACGTTCGTTCGCCTCGGATGCCAGGCGGCACACGTCTTCGACGGGCATGGTGTTCTCGTGCCGGTCGATGGCGCTGAAGCCGTCGAGCATCGCGCGCGAGGAGATCACCGGGATGTGCCGGATCGCGCGCAGGCGGCCCCTGACCACGCGCGGGATCTCGGAACCGGTGACGATGTCGATGTCGCGGGCGTCGCGGACGGCGCGCAGGCCCAGCGAGGCCGCAGCCGACACCGCGAGCTCGTACTCGTCGGCATCCGCGTACTCCTGCGTCGCCGCGGCGAGCACCACCGCCATGCGCGACCGGCGGGATTCCTCGTACTGGCGCACCATGAGCCGACCGGTCTTCGCGGTCGACTTCCAGTGCACCTGCCGCCGGGAGTCGCCGGGGGCGTACTCGCGGATCGCGTGGAACGACATGTCGGCGTCGACGAGGCGACGCGTCGCACTGCCCTCGAGGTCGCGCACGAGGCCGGCGCTCGTGGAGGGCAGCCCCACCGTTCGCGGGTGCACGAACAGGTCGTGCACGTCGTCGAAGGCGTGCTCGCGGCGCAGCAGCCCGACGGGATCGCTCCGCACGGTCGTGACCGGCCCCACGCGCACGACGCCCCGGGGAAGGGGCGGGATCTCGAGCGGTTCGGTGGCGCTGTGCCCGGGCCGCAGGAAAGGGACGCCGAACTCGACGAGACCGCGACCAACGGGGATGTCGAGGCGCCCGGGGAGCGCCGGGCGGGCGCTGTCGTTGCGGACGACGATCTCGCCCGTGACCCCGTGCCCCGCGGTGACGCGCTCGTGCTGCAGCGCCAGGTCCACCTCGTAGGCGCGCGCGCCGAAGAGGAACGGCACACTCATCAGCAGCAGGAGCAGCGAGGCGGCGCCCGCCACCATCCACTCGACCCACCCGAAGACGAGGCCGAGAGCCAGACCCAGGGTCGCCGCCACCGCGACGACGGCGCCCGCGGGCCGGACCGTGCGCCCCGCCCAGCGAGCGGCCGCCTCGGCGCCGGCCGTCGCGGCGCGCCACCACTCGGCGAGCCGCACGATCACGCGCACGACGCGTCGCTGGCGACGGGCGGAGGTCGACGTCACCGAGGTGCGCGAGCCCGTGCGCATGGTGCCGGCCGAGGTGCGCGTCAGGCGCGACTCGGTGAGGTTCAGATCGGGCACGACTCACCCCCGGCGGGAGCGGATGCCGCGGGCGCAGACGTCGTCATGCGCTCTCGCGCTGCGTGGGCGGGAGCGTGTCGAGCAGCACCTGGCCGATCACGGCCTCCTGCGTGACGCCGTCGAATTCGGCTTCGGGATGCAGGATGAGCCGGTGCGAGAGGACGGGCACGGCGAGCGCCTTGACGTCGTCGGGCGTGGCGAAGGTCCGCCCCTGGGCAGCGGCGCGGGAGCGGGTCGCGCGGGTGAGGGCGAGCGCGCCGCGGATGCTGACGCCCAGGCGCACCTCGTCGGCCGTGCGGGTGGCATCCACGAGTCGGGCGATGTAGTCGAGGACGAGCGCGTCGACGTAGACCGAGGCGGCCAGGTCGGCCATGCCGACGAGGGCCTGCGGCGTGATGATGGGGCGGAGGTCGGCCGTGGCCACCGCGACGCCGTCGAGGATCCGCACGGTCGCGGCGTGGTCGGGGTAGCCGAGGGAGGTGCGCAGCAGGAAGCGGTCGAGCTGCGCCTCGGGGAGGCGATACGTGCCCGCCTGCTCCACCGGGTTCTGCGTCGCCAGCACGAGGAACGGCACACCGACCTCGCGCGAGACGCCGTCGATGGTGACACTGCCCTCCTCCATCACCTCCAGCAGAGCCGACTGGGTCTTCGGGCTCGCACGGTTGATCTCGTCGGCGAGCACGATGTTGGCGAAGATCGGTCCGCTGTGGAACTCGAACGCCCCGGTCTTCTGGTCGTACACCGTGATGCCCGTGATGTCGCCGGGCAGCAGGTCGGGGGTGAACTGGATGCGGGTGTTGGTGCCCTGCACCGACTGCGCGACCGCGCGGGCCAGGGAGGTCTTGCCGGTGCCCGGGACGTCTTCGAGCAGCACGTGACCGTCGCTGAGCATGGCCGTGAGGACCAGCTCGACGACGTGGCGCTTCCCGAGGACGGCGCGCTCGACGTTGTCGGCGATCTGCGAGAAGGTCTGGGAGAACCAGGTGGCCTGCTCCTGGGTGATCGTCATGTCGGTGCGCTCTTCCTGTGGGGGATGGATGGATGCCGGGGCGGACGGGTCAGCCGTCGCCTTTCGGCGGCCGCGACGGCTCGACCTTGCCGGGGTCGCAGCCGCCGCTCGCGACGAGCGTCGCGGGGCTGAGGTCCCACCCGCGGTCCGACCAGTCGACCGTGATCTTGGCGTTCTCGACGCGCGTGGCGCCCTTCGGCACCACGGTCGGGTCGGTGGCGACGAGGGGCCGGTCGTTCTTGTCGAAGTACCGCACGGCGGACCGGTCGACCGTCGTCGTCGCCGCGTCGTTGGTGGTCTCGGCGCGCACCGTCAGGGCGCTCCCCGCGACGCACGCGCCGATCCGCGCCGTTGCTCGCACCTGGTACGGGGCGCTGCCGGAGGCGGCCTTCACCGTGCCGCGGTCGGAGCGGGTGTTCCACGTCTCGTGCTGGAAGAACACGCCGATCTCGGGGTCGCGACCGAAGACGCTGGTGCCCGATCCCTCCGACCATCCGTCGTAGACCACCTCGTTGTTGCGCGGCGGCTTGCCGCCCTCCTGGATGCCGCTGATGCGCCACGCGGCCTCGGCGCCGTCGACGGTGGGCTTGCTGCCCACGCGGAACGTGTACCCCGTGGGTGGGGAGGCGTCCTGCGCGGCGTCGACGGTGCTCTCGTCGGCCGCCGAGCCGTAGGTCTTGCCGTCGTAGACGGACTCCACGCACATCCGCACGGTGTACGTGACGCCGTCGTCCTTGCCCGGGAACTCGCGGCGCGGGCCGTCGTCGGTCACCCGGCACGAGCCGTCGAGGGTGAAGCCGTAGCGCAGCTCGGAGCCCTCGCCGTTCTTCGCCGCGGATCCCTCGGCGACGATCGTCACCTTGCCCCCGCCGGTCGGCTTCGACGTGAGCGTGAGGGCGGCCTGCGTCGGCTGGCCGACACCGTGGGCGGTGAACACCAGCGCCTGACCGCTCTGCGAGCCGCCGAGACCCGGCGGGATGGTGAAGCGCGAGGTCGGCGTGACGGTGATCTGGGTGGAGGAGTTGCTGCCCACGGGGAAGGCATCGATCGACACGTTCTCCTGGTTACGACCGATCTCGACCGTGCGCTTCTCGCCCGCCGCGCTCCAGATCTCGAGACGTCCGGTCTCGGCCGCGTCGATCCCGCGGATCGTGAGGTCGGCGACGTTGCCGTCCCCGTCGGTGACGACGGGGGTGAACTCGCCCGAGACCGGCTTCGCCGGGGCGTCGTAGGCCCATGCCGTGGTGCGGACGGCCCCGCGCGACTCGCCGACGCTGTTGACGGCTGTCACGACGTACTCGCGCTGCTCGCCGTTGGGGGCCGAGATCGGGGCGCAGGCGCCGTCGGCGCCGCAGCGACCCACGACCTCGCCCCCGGATCGCACGGTGAATCCCGAGATCGCGGGGTAGGCCCGGCGGGCTTCACCCGGGTCGACCCGCAGCGTCAGCGACCCGTCGGCGTACGCCGTCTGACGCACGCTCGCGGGCGGTCGCGGGAACCCCTGCAGGTCGAGCACGACGCGGGCGTCGCGCGTGGAGGCCGTCGTGCGGCCCTGGGCGTCGCGGAGCGTCACGCCGGCGCTGCAGGTGGCGCCCGGGGCGTCGTTCGTCCACGAGGCGACGACGCTCGAGGGCGAGGCGACGGCGAAGCTCACGCCGCTGCACGCGGCCGCGGGGCGCACGGCCACGACCTCGAGGGGGGTGCGCGGGAGCGGGTTCACCTCGCCGCTGGCGCCGATCACGTCGATCGCGCAGCTCGACCCCGAGGCCTGAGAGCACCGGATCGACGTGGTCCCGCCCTGGGGCAGGGTCGAGGGAGCCGCGCCCACGCGCAGCACCAGTCGTGCCGGCGCCACCGCGTTGTGGCTGGTGACCGAGATGACCGCGGCGTTGTCGGTGCCCGGCACCGCGCGGTCACTGCCGGTCACCGTGACGGTCGATCCATCGAGGGCGACCTGGAAGGCCGAGCCGCCGTAGTCGAGGGAATACCGGATGCCGGCCCAGTCCTCCCGGCCGAGCTGCCACGAGGTCATGTTGCGCAGGTCGAAGGTCTTGGTCTCCCCCGGGCCCACCGTCAGCGCGCCGGGACGCAGCTCGGGCTGGGGGTCGCGGGCCACCACGCCGATCGGTACCGACAGGATCGTCCACTCCTGTGTCCCGGCGACCCGCACGGGAACCTGGCAGGCGTCGGTCCACGGCGAGCCGGTGCCGGCGTCGTACCGCACGAGCGATCCGCTCACCGAGCAGCGTCCCTCCGCGCGGATGCCGGTGGTTGAGACGTCGGGGCCCACCTCGAGCGTGGCGCGGCGCGGGAGGGCCACGAGGGAGGCCATGTCGAATTCGACCGAGGCCAGCTCGTCGACGCGTTGCGCGGCGCCGGGCCGCAGCGACAGGCTCAGGTCGTCGTCGCCCGGGATGCGCAGGAAGGCGTACGTCGTGACGTCGGCGTCGCCCACCCGCCCGGTGACGGCGAACGGGATGATGCGACGGGTCGCCGGCAGTTCGCCCGAGATGCGGCGACCGTCCAGGCGCACGTCGGTCGGCTCGCCCCAGAGCGACACGTCGAGGTCGCCCACCTCGCCCCCCGACCACGTGGCCCGCCCCGAGATCACATCGACCCCTTCGGTGATGTCGTCGCGGTTCTCGACCGTGAGCACCGTGTCGGTCACGACGGGGTAGTCGGGGACGTTCTCGCGCACGACCTTGACCACGATCAGGCCGCGGCCGGTGTTCCCCGAGTCGGACTCGACGTCGTACAGGAACGACATCGTGCCGGGCTCTTCGCCCGCGCGCAGCACCACGCTCGTGTCGGTCACGTCGCCGACGAACGCGTTCAGACGGCCGTACTCGGGGTTGTCGCTGCCGTCGACGAGCGTCTCGGGCAGATCGGGGCGCACCCCGGTCAGGTTGAGCCGCCCCTGGGTGGGGTCGATGTCGTTGGCGAGCGGACTGACGCGGATCGTGCGATCGGCACCGGCCTGCACCTGCACGTAGTCGGTGAAGGTCACGGGACTCGGGTTGGCTTCGGCATCCAGGATGCCGATGCGCACGGTGCCCTCGCCCGCGGCGCCCGCCGAGTCGGACACCCGATAGCGGAACGAGACCTGTCCCCGATCGCCCGGGACCGAGGAGTACACGATCGACGAGCCGTCGGGAGAGACGGATGCCGTGCCCCGATCGGGCTGGGCGACGATGCGGTCGAGGGTCACCGCGTCGCCGTCGGGGTCGACGCCGAAGGCGTCGAAGTCGACCGTCGTGGTGCCGCCGCTGAGCACGCGCCCCTGCAGGACGTCGGGAAGCGGTGCCCGGTTGGCCTCTCCGCCGAGGACGGTGATGCGGACGGTGGCTTCGTCCCACAGCGAGGGCGTGCCGGTGGTCGAGACGCGATAGGTGACCTCGTACGCCCCGGGGGCCGTCGGCGCGAGGTAGCGCAGCACTCCGCCCGAGGCGAAGGCGAGGGCGTCGCTCGCCGGCTGCGCCTGCACGCTCGAGGGGTCGAGGTTGGGGCGCCCTCCCGCCGGAGAGATGTCGTTGTCGAGCACGGGGATGTCGATCTGCGCTCCCGCGCGTACGGTGACGGTGTCGTCGACCGCGATGGGGGCGATCTCGGGAGCCGGCGGCAGCAGGTAGACCGTCGCCTCGCCCGCGACGCGGGACCCCTCGTCATCGGTGCCGTCGCTGACAGTGTACGCGACGGTGCCGAGCAGCCCCGCGCTGCCGTCGGCGGTGCTCCCCGACACGCGCAGGTCGTTCTGCCCCACGGCGTCGACGGTGAGCGAGGCGCCGTCCTCGGCCTCGGCGGCGATGTCGCTGAGCAGCAGGACCCGGCCGCTCGGGTTGGACACCGCGGCGAACACGTCGAGGGTCGCGTCCTCCTGCGGACGCACGAAGGCCACGACGGGCGAGGTCGACAGCCGCGCACCGGCATCGGCCGCGAGCAGGGTGATGCGGGCGGTGCCCGTGGCATCCCGGCCCCCGCCGTTCACGGTGAAGTCGACCCGATAGACGCCCGGCTCGGCGGTCGCGAAGTCGAAGACGGTGCTGCCGGCGACCACCGTGGCCGTGGCGGCGGCGCCGTCGAGCACCCGCACGGAGCTCAGCGAGACCTCACCGGCCGTGCCCGTGACGTGCGGGCCGACGTCGACGGCGAGCGAGGGGCCCACGGTGTCGACGGCGGCGAAGGACTGCACCGACAGCGTGGGATCGGGGGCGACCCGGATGACGAGTGGCTTGGTGGTCACGGCCCCACCGGTGTCGGCGACCGTGACGTCGAGCTGGATGTTCTGCTCGCCGCCGGAGCCGTCGTCGGCGTGCTGGTAGACGACGTCGCCCCCGGGGGTCGCCGCCACGGTGCCGACGCCGCCGGGGTTGTCGACGGACAGCAGCAGGAGCGGGTCGCCGTCGGGATCGACCCAGCCCGGCAGGACGGGCACGGTGATGGTGCCTCCGGGCGCTACCTCCGGCGTCGGCCAGGGGTGGAGGCATTTGTCGACGCCGCACCAGACGGGGGCGGCGTTGGCGTCGGAGGGCGACACCGTCAACGTCACCGTAGTAGGGGTCGAGGTGAGCCCGTCGACGGCGGTGCCATCGGTCACCGCGTAGCCGAAGGTCGCGCTGCCCGTGGCCCCCGGCGCGACCCGGACCGCCAGACGCTGACCGTCGTCGGTGACCGACAGGGTGCCGAATCCGGGGTCGAGCCCCGTGACGCTGTCGGCGACGATGCTCAGCACGTCTTCGTTCGGGTCGTGGTCGTTCAGCAGCACCGGGAGGGTGTTCAGCCGCCCCGCCCGCACGCCGAAGCCGTCGGGCTCGGCGATCGGCGGCTTCGGGTCGAGCACGACGCTGAGCTGCTCCTCGCTCTGGACCGCCGCTTCCTCGGTGCGGTCGTCGAGCGACCAGTTCTGGCTGGAGGCCACGAGCGCGCCGTCGGGCACGGTCCACACCCAGCCGGTGCGCGTCTCGTTGAGGATGACGGCGTGTTCGGTCGCGACGAACACGGGACGACGCTGGTCGGGCATCGTCGCCCCGCCGTAGTCGAGGTCGGTCTCGCCCCGGTCGGAGCGCCACAGGGTGCCCCGGCTGTCGCCGGGCAGGAGCCAGGCGGCGAACGTCACGCCCTGCCGCGTGAGGGGCCGCGCGGGCTGACCGAGGACGTTGCCGCCGCCGCCGACCTCGCGCCGCGGCCCCGAGCCGTCGGCGGGGATCGTCCACAGCGCCTGGTCGTCGGCGAGGTACACGGCATCCGCGTCGGCATCGGCGTCGCCCACCGAGACCTGCTCGCCCGTCTCGATGTCGACGGGATCGCTGCCCCGCACCCACACGCGACCGACCTCGGGATCGACCAGCACCCACGTGTCGCCGGCGGCCGACAGGACGGGGGCGGCCGCGTCGACGTCGAGCGCGTCGCGCGTGCGCACCTCGTCGGCGTCGATGTCATACCGGATGACGGAGGCGTCGACCGACGAGTACGCGAACAGCATGCCGCGCGCGTCGAGGGCGACGGCATCCGCCGTGTACGACACCGCGTCGTCGTCGCCGGCGGTGCCGAAGGGGTCGAGCTCGGCGGCGCGCTGCCCCGCTTGACTCAGACGACCCGCGAACAGGGTGCCGGTGTCGGTGCGGTACACGACGTAGTCGCCCGCGGTGGCGACCGATGTCGTGCCGGGGGGCGTGTCGGGTGCGGCCTCGAGCTGGTCCTGCTCGAGGTCGACCGGCTGCGCCTCGTCGATGCGGGTGAGCTTGCTGTAACTGTCGGTGAAGAGGTAGGCCCCGTCACCGGCCTGCGCCACCTGGCTGGGGTTCCCGGCCGTGCGCACGGTGTCGAGCTCGCCCACGGCCGTGTTGACGCGGGCGTAGCGCTGCCCGTCACCGGTCTGCAGCGCCCACACCGAGGTGTCGACCTCGGGCGTCTGCTGCGCGTCGAGACCCGGCCACACCACGCTCGCCGTCACCACCAGGGTCGCGGCGACCAGCGAGGAGGCGAGGCCGACGAGGGTGCGCCGTTTCACCGCAGCACCCCCGTGGCGTACAGGGCCGCGATCACGACGGCGCCGGCGGTCACCAGGGTCGCGGAGGCCAGCACCCACGGCAGCGCTCGCGAGGCCGTCGACGCGGGGGCGGCGATGTCGGTGTCTTCATCCCGCGCGTAGCCCGTGAGGCCCGAGGCGTCGCGCCGTTTGCGCGAACCCTCCCGCTCGATGCGAGACCGCGCGGGGCCGCGCACCGTGCCGTCGGCGAAGTCGACCGCACCGGCCGAGGGTGCCCACTGCGCAGCGGGCACCTCGAGCGGGGTGGCGGCGAGGCCGACCTCGGATTGCACGCCCTGCAACGCCTCTCCGAAGGCGCGGGCGCTGTCGTACCGCTCCCCGGGGTCGCGGGCCATGGCCTTCGCCAGCACGGCCTGCAGCGACGACGGGACGTCGGCCCTCGAGATGTCGGTGTACGAGGCGCGGGCGATGCGACGGCGCAGCTGCTCGCGCGAGTTCTGACCCTTCTCGCGGCGCTCGAAGGGGCTCTGTCCCGCAAGCAGCGAGTACACCGTGGCGCCCAGGCTCCACACCTCGCTGGCCACGGTGCCGGCCGTCTGTTCGGCGACCACCTCGGGCGCACTCCACGGCACCGACATGGCGAGCATCTCGTCGGCGCTCTGTCGGCCCAGGGTCGAGGAGATGCCGAAGTCCGCCAGCACGGGCGCGCCGAAGGTCGTGACGAGGATGTTGCTCGGCTTCACGTCGCGGTGGATGAGGCCCGCGTGATGGGCGGACTCCAGCGCCCCCGCCATGCGCACGCCGATCGACAGCACCTCGGCCACCGGGATGCGCTCGACGCGGTAGCGCTGGGCGAGCGACCCGGGGCAGAACTCCATGACGATGTACGGACGCCCGTCGGCCGAGATGCCGGCCTGATAGACCGTGACGATCGACGGGTGGGCCGACAGGTGCGCGAGCACGTCGGCCTCGGCGTTGAACATGCGCAGCAGATCGGTGTCGCGCACGTCGCTGGGCAGCACCTTGACCGCGACCTCACGACGGGGCATGTCCTGGCCGTAGAGGAAGACGTCGGCGAAGCCGCCCGAGCCGAGCGGGCGGATGTAGGCCAACCCGGGCAGGATCGGTGGCGACGACGGAAGGCGCTGCGGCATCGAGCCCCCTCCCCCGGACGACGCGCCCGCAACTCAGCGGACGGACAACCCGTCGATGCTAACAAAGCCACCTCTGCCGCCCGTACGCATTGTGCACAGACGTGACGGGCCGCTCAGGATGACGTCGAACCCGGCTCGCGCCCGTCGAACGGCGCGTCGAGGGAACGGGTGAGGTCGTCGAGCAGCGCTGCGATCTGCGGCTCGACGTACTCCGCGACCGCCGCCTGGATGCGCAGCCGGTGGTGCAGCAGGATCGTGCAGACCTCGCGCCCGATCATGTTGGCGTAGTCGTCGGCGAGGCCCACCTCCTGGCGCAGCGCCGCCTTGGCGGCATCCGAGAGCGGGGGGAGGTCGGGGATCGTCGCGTCCTCTTCGGCGGCGAGCCCCGTGAGGGTGAACAGGAACGGCGATCCGGGCTCCGGGTCGGGATCGAGGGGCATGCCCTCGAACTCGGGGGCGAGTCCCTCCGCGGGTCGGTAGGACCGACGACGATTGCGTTCGGCCTGCTGGTCGAGCTCGGCCTGCAGCATGGGGAGGTTGCGTGAGGTGTACTCCGCGACGGCGTGGTCGACGATGCCTTTCACGCGCGTCGAGAGCCCGTGCTGGACGCCGTGCGGCACGTCGGCGCCGAGCCCGGCGGCGGAGAGCACCGGCGACCCGAAACAGCGACGGCACGGCGCCACCCGCCCGCGGTGGTTCGACGGCTCCCAGCGCGGCAACCACCGCAGCCAGGCCTCCACGGCCTGGCCCACCTGGCTCTCGAGCGATCGCTCCACGGCCTCTACGCTAGTGCGACACGCCCGGGAACACGCGGATGCCACGGCGACAGCGCGTCAGCGACAGCGCGTCAGCGACAGCGCGGCGGTGGCGCGAGGACGACAGCTCGGCGGTGGCGGCGCGAGGCCGACAGCGCCGCGGAGAGTCGGAGCCGGCCATGCCGCCGGTCGCGTCCCGGCGCCGGCAGAGTCGGTGTGGATGACCCGGCTCCGTCGCTCCGCACCGGGCCGCGCATCAGTCGTCCTCGTCGTCGCGCTCCCAGTGCCAGCGCGGCCCATTCGTCCGCGCACGCACGAGAAGCACGCCGAAGAGTCCGGCGACCAGCCCGGCGCCGGCCACGACCGGGCCGGCGAAGCCGAGGGCCACGCCGCCGGCGGCGGCGACGCCGCGCGTGGGGTCCGCCCCGCTCACCACGGCGCCGATCACGATGCCGGTCAGCTCGCCGACGTAGGCGGCGATCGCACAGGGGACGGCGGTCAGGTAGCCCGGCGGGTCGGCGCGCAGCCCCCACAACAGCACGCCCGCGAAGGATGCGAGCGCCCCGAGTCGGCCGATCACCCCGGGCACGGCGCCGAGGCCGCCTACCGGGATGACATCGGCGTTCAGCAGCAGGCTCGCCACGCCGAGGGCGCCGATCGAGAGGGCCACGAAGGTGACCGAGGCGAAGACGACCGCGACCGGCGGGGTCACCCCCGCCGGTCGCGGCTCGTTCGTCATGGCATCCGTCTCAGCGCTGCGAGAGCTGCGGCCCGGCCTCGAGGGTGCGCTCGTACTCGCGCTGCGCCTCGGCGTTGATCTCGGTCACGCGGCGACCGCGCGCCGACACCCACGCGCCGAACCAGATGGTGAGCTCGCGGCCGAGGATGAAGGCCACGATCGCGAGAGGGGCGAGCACGTTGTCCTGGAGGAGCTCGGCGGACTGGCGCGCCGTGATCATCCAGAACGGGGCGGCGAAGAGCACGCCCAGCAGGTGACCGGCCCAGGCGATCACGCCCACGACGAGTCCCCACACCACCCAGTGACCCCAGCGCCCGCGGTTGATCAGGGCACCGAGGAACCAGAATCCGAGGTAGAAGGCGATGGTGGGCATCCACAGACCCCAGGTGGCCAGCGCCGACAGGGCGGCCTGACCGAGGCCCGACGCCTCGATGGATCCGGTGAGCAGACCGAGCCCGAGCGTGGCCGCGAGGTACAGCACCGCGAAGACGAGCGCGGCGAGCAGGCCGATCACGCCCGCGGCGCCGCGGTTGCCGCGCGGGCGGGGCGCCTCGGGGGCCTGCACGAAGATGGGCTGCGCGCCGCCGAAGGCGGGGGTCGGCTCGTCGGCGACCGGGGCGGAGGCGGCGGCCGTGGCGGCGCCGGTGCCCGTGGCGACCGCGGGGGCCGCCGTCGTCGGAGCGTCGTCGCGGCGGAGGGCTTCGGTGTCGGCGTGGTGCGACGAGGAATCGGTGGCCTGCTCCGCGGACGCCGCGTAGGCGGCCCAGCGGGCGTCTTCGTCGTCGAGGTCGGCGGCCGAGGTCGTCGAGGGCGATGACGCCGTCTGCGGCTGGACCGGAGAAGCGTCGTGCACGACGGGCGCCGGGTGCTCGCTGCGCGCGTCGATCGCCGCGGAGGCCTCGCGCTCACCCTGCTCGCGCTCGTTCCACGCGGCGGTCGCCGCGTCGGGATCGACCGCGTCGCGACGGGCGGCCTCGGCGTCGGCGAGGCCCTCGTGGGCGCGACCGACGACGTCGTGCGCCTCATCCCGGGGCTCGGCGACCGGGTCTCCGTACGAATCTCTGGGCTCGGGCACAGGGTCGCCGTGCGGCTTGTGGTCGCTCATGGGGTCTCCTCACGCGGTGCTTGCGGCGCAAGGCTATCCCGCGGAGGGCGGGTGTCCGCGCAGGCGTGCCGTCGGATGTGCGTCTCGACCCCGTCGCACGGGGCGCTTAGGGTGTGTGCATGCCTGGTCGCCCGTCCCGTTCGGCCGCCGTCGCCCTGCTCGCCGGCGTCGTCGCCCTCGCACTGACGGCCTGCGCGCCCGCCGACGACGGCGCCGCGCCCTCGCCGTCGACGCCGGTCGTCTCGAGCAGCCCCACGCCGATCCCCACGGTCACGCGCACGGCATCCGCGGTGCGCATCCCGGCCGACTGCCGGTCCATGCTCTCGACCGACGTGCTGTCGCAGCTCAGCGCGGTGCCCCTCAACGACCCCTCGGCCGGCCCCTCCGGCGTGCAGTCCGACGGCTCGCTCATCTGCATCTGGCGCGATCCCGCCGCCGACACGACGGGTCTCGTGACGAAGGTCTCCCGCATGGACCGCGGCCCGGCCCTCGACATGCTCAACGACCTCGTGGCGACCCAGGGGTTCAGCTGCTACACCCCCGACGCCGGGACTCGCTGCGAGAAGACCTGGATCAACGACACCTACCCGGTCAACGACGGCCGCACCCTGTACTGGCGCGATGACGTGCTCGTCGACACGCAGTACTCCAACCTCGCCCCCACGGGCTACACCGCGAGCATCATCGCGTCGATCTTCGGCTGAGCGGGCGTCGCGCCCGCACCCGCCCGCACGGACGGACGCGGGCTCGGCGCGGCCGTCACTCGCCGAAGAAGGCGTGGGATGCCACGACTGCGGCGTAGTCCGGCGGCACCCAGCCGGTGAGGGTCGACGACACCCACCGGTCGCCGCGCAGGTCGTGCACCTCCACCACGTCGCCGGCGGTGCGCTCGCAATGCACGGCACCGTCGGCGCTGGCGCACGTGAAGCCCTGACCGGCGAGGGTCGTCGCCGCGGCGGCCGCCCCCTCCGCCGAGACCGTCGACACCGTGGTCTCCACGAAGCGACCGTTCACGCCGCGCCAGTGACACGTCACCACGACCGCGGGCGACGCGGCCGCGACCGCCTCGGGGGTCGAGAGGGGCGCGGTGTGCCGCTGCCACAGGAGGGCCTCGGGAGACCACACCAGCGACGACCACAGCGGCTGGGAGTAGAGGTGGCGACAGTCTCCCGCCGGTTCCGGTGCGGGAGGCTCCTCGACGGCGACCGTCGTCGTGGCCGCCCGCAGGGTGTCGCCGACGAACGTGACGGCGGTCGGGACCCCCGGCACCGCGAGCGCCACCAGCGCGCCCACGGCCACGGCGCACAGGAGCCCCGCGGGCCATGCCAGCCACAGGCTGCGTCCACCGATCCGGGCCATGCGTTCCTCCGCCTCCACGGTAGGCGCACTCCCCCGCGACACGCGGTCCTCGACACGCCGCGCCCATCGCGCGTCGCACGTGGACATCCCGGTGGCACGACGAAGGCCCCCGGCGCGAGCCGAGGGCCTTCGGGATCCGGATGCCGCAGCGGTGTGCGGCATCCGTCCGTTCGGGGCGGGAGCCGGGCTGACCCGGCTCCCTCCCGTCAGTTGTACGTGCCGGGCGTGAAGTCGTCCGTCGAGAAGCTGTCGAAGTCGACGTAGCTCAGGTCGGCGTCGCTGTACGCGCCGTCCGAGGCGAAGATGCGATTGGGGTACCGCTCGCTCTTCGCCTCCTCCGTCGCCTCGACCGTGACGTTGCGGTACTTCGCAAGACCGGTTCCGGCGGGGATGAGCTTTCCGATGATGACGTTCTCCTTGAGGCCGACGAGCGGGTCGCTCTTGCCCTCCATGGCCGCCTGCGTCAGGACGCGGGTGGTCTCCTGGAACGACGCGGCCGACAGCCACGATTCGGTCGCGAGCGACGCCTTCGTGATACCCATCAGCTCGGGACGACCCGACGCGGGGCGCTTGCCCTCGCCGACCGTCTCGCGGTTGATGCTCTGGTAGCGCTTGAAGTCCACCAGCTCACCGGGCAACAGATCGGTGTCGCCGTGGTCGACGACGGTGACCTTGCGGAGCATCTGTCGGACGATGACCTCGATGTGCTTGTCGTGGATCGGCACACCCTGCGAGCGGTACACGCCCTGGACGCCGTTGACGAGGTACTTCTGCACCTCGCGGGCACCCTGCACGCGCATGACCTCCTTGGGGTCGAGCGTTCCGACCTGGAGGGGCTCGCCGACGGAGACGTGCTGGCCGTCCTCGACCAGGAGCGTCGCGCGCTTCAGGACGGGGTAGACCACCGGCTCGTCGCCGTTGTCGGGCGTGAGGATGACCTTCTTGGCCTTCTCGGTCTCGTCGATCGTGATGCGACCGTCGGCCTCGGCGATCGGGGACGCACCCTTCGGGGTACGCGCCTCGAACAGCTCCTGCACGCGGGGCAGACCCTGCGTGATGTCGTCGGCCGACGCGGAACCACCGGTGTGGAAGGTACGCATCGTCAGCTGGGTACCGGGCTCACCGATCGACTGGGCCGCGATGATGCCGACGGCCTCGCCGATGTCGACGATCTTGCCGGTGGCCAGCGAGCGGCCGTAGCACTTCGCGCAGACACCGACCGCCGAGTCGCAGGTCAGCACGGAGCGGACCTTGATCGACTCCACACCGCCCTCGACCAGCTTGTTGATGAGCACGTCGCCCACGTCGTCGCCGGCCTCGGCCAGCACGGTGCCCTGCGCGTCGACGACAGCCGTGGCGAGCGTGCGAGCGAACACCGAGTTCTCGACGTTGGCGTCCTTGACCAGCTCACCGGTGGAGCCTGCCGCAGCGATCGGAAGCTCGAGGCCCTTCGACGTGCCGCAGTCCTCCTCGCGGATGATGACGTCCTGCGAGACGTCGACCAGACGGCGCGTGAGGTAACCCGAGTCGGCCGTACGGAGGGCCGTGTCGGCCAGACCCTTACGGGCACCGTGCGTCGCGATGAAGTACTCGGCGACCGACAGACCCTCACGGTACGACGAGATGATCGGGCGAGGGATGATCTCACCCTTCGGGTTGTTCACCAGGCCTCGCATACCCGCGATGTTGCGGATCTGCAGCCAGTTACCACGGGCGCCCGACGAGACCATGCGGTTGATGGTGTTGTCGGCGGGGAAGTTGTCCCGCATCGCCTTCTGGACCTCGTCGGTGGCCTCGGTCCAGATCTTGATGAGCTCCTGGCGACGCTCGGCGTCGGTGGTGAGACCCTTCTCGTACTGGCCCTGGACCTTCGCGGCCTGCTTCTCGTAGCCCGCGACGATCTCGCCCTTGTTGGGGGGCGTGAGGATGTCGCTCAGCGCCACCGTGACACCCGAACGGGTGGCCCAGTAGAAGCCGGCATCCTTGATGCGGTCGAGCGATGCCGCGACCTCGACCTTCGGGTACTCCTCGGCGAGCTTGTTGACGATCTGCGACAGCTTGCCCTTGTCGGCCTGTTCGCGCACGAACGGGTAGCCCTTGGGGAGCGTGTCGTTGAAGATCGCCTGGCCGAGCGACGCGTCGACGAGACCGTGCTTGTCGTAGCCCTCGGGCGCCTGGCCCTCGAGGAACGTCAGGCCGGGGATGCGGATGCGCGCCTTGGCCTGCAGGTCGAGGGTGCCCTCGTCCTTGGCCAGGATCGCCTCGCCCACCGAACCGAACGCACGGCCCTCGCCCACGGCACCCTCCTTGAGGGTGGTGAGGTGGTGCAGACCGATGATCATGTCCTGCGAGGGCAGGGTGACCGGACGGCCGTCCGACGGCTTCAGGATGTTGTTCGAGGCGAGCATCAGCACGCGGGCCTCGGCCTGGGCCTCGACCGACAGCGGCAGGTGCACGGCCATCTGGTCACCGTCGAAGTCGGCGTTGAACGCCGCGCACACGAGCGGGTGCAGCTGGATCGCCTTGCCCTCGACGAGCTGGGGCTCGAACGCCTGGATGCCGAGACGGTGCAGGGTGGGTGCACGGTTCAGCAGCACGGGGCGCTCGCGGATGATCTCTTCCAGCACGTCCCAGACCTCGGGACGGTAGCGCTCGACGGCACGCTTGGCGGCCTTGATGTTCTGCGAGTGACCGAGGTCGATCAGGCGCTTGATCACGAACGGCTTGAACAGCTCGAGGGCCATCTGCTTGGGCAGACCGCACTGGTGGAGCTTGAGCTGGGGTCCGACGATGATGACGGAACGGCCCGAGTAGTCCACGCGCTTTCCGAGCAGGTTCTGGCGGAAGCGACCCTGCTTTCCCTTGAGCATGTCGCTCAGGGACTTCAGGGCGCGGTTACCGGTACCGGTGACGGGGCGACCACGGCGGCCGTTGTCGAACAGCGCGTCGACGGCCTCCTGCAGCATGCGCTTCTCGTTGTTGACGATGATCTCGGGGGCGCCGAGGTCGATCAGGCGACGGAGGCGGTTGTTGCGGTTGATCACGCGACGGTAGAGGTCGTTCAGGTCGCTGGTGGCGAAACGGCCACCGTCGAGCTGGACCATCGGGCGCAGCTCCGGCGGGATCACCGGAACGACGTCGAGCACCATCGAGGCCGGCGACATGCCGGTCTGCAGGAACGAGTTGACGACCTTCAGGCGCTTGATCGCGCGGATCTTGCGCTGACCCTTGCCCTCGGAGATCTGCAGGTGGAGGCTGTCGGCCTCGGCCTGCAGGTCGAAGGTCTCGAGACGGCGCTTGATCGACTCCGCACCCATGTGGGCCTCGAAGTACTGACCGAAGCGGTCCTGGAGCTCGTGGAAGACGTCGTCCTCCGGCTTCAGGGCGCCCACCTCGAGGGTGCGGAAGTCCTCCCACACGCGCTCGAGCTTGGCGATCTGCTCGTCGGCGTTCTTGCGGGCCGCCGTCATGTCCTTCTCGGCGGCGTCCTTGACCTTCTTCTTCTGGTCGGCCTTGGCGCCCTCCGCCTCGAGGGCGGCGAGCTCCTCCTCGAGCTTGGCCAGGCGGGCGGCGATGCGGGCATCGCGGCGGTCGCCGAGCGTCTTCAGCTCGAGACGGATGTTGTTCTCCTGCGTGGCCAGGTCGCGGTGACGAGCATCCTCGTCGACCGAGATGACCATGTAGGCGGCGAAGTAGATGACCTTCTCGAGGTCCTTCGGCGCCATGTCGAGCAGGTAGCCCAGGCGCGAGGGCACGCCCTTGAAGTACCAGATGTGCGTGACGGGCGCGGCGAGCTCGATGTGGCCCATGCGCTCGCGACGGACCGAGGACTTGGTGACCTCGACGCCGCAGCGCTCGCAGACGATGCCCTTGAAGCGCACGCGCTTGTACTTGCCGCAGGCGCACTCCCAGTCGCGGGAGGGCCCGAAGATCTGCTCGCCGAAGAGGCCGTCCTTCTCGGGCTTCAGGGTGCGGTAGTTGATCGTCTCGGGCTTCTTGACCTCACCGAAGGACCAACGACGGATGTCGTCGGCGGTGGCCAGACCGATACGGATCTGATCGAAAGTGGTTGATTCGAGCACTGGTTCTCCTGTGTCGGAATTCTCTGAAATCTGAGCTGGGTCGCTGAGCTGGAAGCTCAGATCTCGTCGATCGACGAGGACTCGAAGCGGCTGGAGATGTTGATGCCGAGCTCTTCCGCGGCGCGGAAGGCGTCGTCATCCGTGTCGCGGAGGTTGACCGCCGTGCCGTCTGCCGAGAGGACCTCGACGTTCAAGCAGAGCGACTGCATCTCCTTCATGAGCACCTTGAACGACTCGGGGATGCCGGGCTCCTGGATGTTCTCGCCCTTGACGATCGCCTCGTACACCTTGACGCGGCCGAGGATGTCGTCGGACTTGATCGTCAGCAGCTCCTGCAGTGCGTAGGCGGCACCGTAGGCCTCGAGCGCCCAGACCTCCATCTCACCGAAGCGCTGGCCACCGAACTGGGCCTTACCGCCGAGCGGCTGCTGGGTGATCATCGAGTAGGGGCCCGTCGAACGCGCGTGGATCTTGTCGTCGACCAGGTGGTGCAGCTTCAGGATGTACATGTAGCCGACCGAGATGGGCGCCGGGAACGGCTCGCCGGAGCGGCCGTCGAACAGGCGCGTCTTGCCCGAGCTGTCGACCAGGCGGTCGCCGTCGCGGTTCGGGATCGTGGAGTCGAGCAGACCCGCGATCTCGGCCTCGAAGGCGCCGTCGAACACCGGGGTGGCGACCTTGGTGCCGGGGGCGGCCTCGCGGGCCGACTCGGGCAGCTGGGCAGCCCACTCGGGGGTGCCCTCCACCTTCCAGCCCTGCTGGGCGATCCATCCGAGGTGCAGCTCGAGGACCTGGCCGAAGTTCATTCGACCCGGGATGCCGAGCGGGTTCAGGATGATGTCGACCGGCGTGCCGTCGGACAGGAAGGGCATGTCCTCGATCGGGAGGATCTTGGCGATGACACCCTTGTTGCCGTGGCGGCCGGCGAGCTTGTCGCCCTCGGTGATCTTGCGCTTCTGGGCGATGTAGACCACCACGCGACGGTTGACGCCCGAGCCGAGCTCGTCGTCGCCGTCTTCGGCGTTGAACTCCTTGACGGCGATGATCGTGCCCTGCTCGCCGTGGGGGACCTTCAGCGAGGTGTCACGGACTTCGCGGCTCTTCTCGTTGAAGATCGCGCGGAGCAGGCGCTCCTCGGCGCTGAGCTCGGTCTCGCCCTTGGGCGTGACCTTGCCGACGAGGATGTCGCCGGGACGCACCTCGGCGCCGATGCGGATGATGCCGCGGTCGTCGAGGTCCTTCAGCAGGTCGGGGCTGACGTTGGGGAGGTCACGGGTGATCTCCTCCTTGCCGAGCTTGGTGTCGCGCGCGTCGACCTCGTACTCCTCGATGTGGATCGACGACAGCGTGTCGTCCTTCACGAGGTCCTGGCTGAGGATGATCGCGTCCTCGAAGTTGTGACCCTCCCACGTCATGAACGCCACGAGGAGGTTCTTGCCGAGGGCGAGCTCACCGTTCTCGGTGGCGGGGCCGTCGGCGATGACCTCGCCGGCTTCCACGCGCTCACCGGCGGAGACCACCACGCGCTGGTTGTACGACGTCCCCTGGTTGGAGCGGTCGAACTTGCGCAGGAAGTAGTCCTGCGTGCCGCCCTCGTCGAGCTGCACGGTCACGACATCGGCCGAGACCTCCAGCACGACGCCGGCCTTGTCGGCGGTGACGACGTCACCGGCGTCGATGGCGGCGAAGCCCTCCATACCGGTACCCACGACGGGCGACTCGCTGCGCACGAGCGGCACGGCCTGGCGCTGCATGTTCGCACCCATGAGGGCGCGGTTGGCGTCGTCGTGCTCGAGGAACGGGATGAGCGAGGTCGCCACCGACACCATCTGGCGCGGCGAGACGTCCATGTAGCCGATCTCGTCGACGGGGAACAGGTCGACCTCGCCACCCTGACCGCGGCGGGCCAGGATGCGGTCCTCCACGAAGTGGCCGTCGGCCTTGAGGGCGACACCGGCCTGGGCGACGATGTGGTCGCTCTCCTCGCTGGCGGTGAGGTAGTCGATCTGGTCGGTCACCCGGCCGTCGACCACGCGACGGTACGGCGTCTCGATGAAGCCGAACGCGTTGATGCGTGCGAACGAGGCGAGCGAGCCGATCAGACCGATGTTCGGGCCTTCGGGCGTCTCGATGGGGCACATGCGGCCGTAGTGCGACGGGTGGACGTCGCGGACCTCGACGCCGGCGCGCTCACGCGACAGACCGCCCGGGCCCAGGGCCGACAGGCGGCGCTTGTGGGTCAGACCCGCGAGCGGGTTGTTCTGGTCCATGAACTGCGACAGCTGCGAGGTTCCGAAGAACTCCTTGATCGCGGCGACGACGGGGCGCACGTTGATCAGGGTCTGCGGCGTGATCGCCTCGATGTCCTGCGTGGTCATGCGCTCGCGGACGACGCGCTCCATGCGCGACAGACCGGTGCGGACCTGGTTCTGGATGAGCTCGCCGACGGCGCGGATGCGGCGGTTGCCGAAGTTGTCGATGTCGTCGGTGTCGAGACGGATCTCGGCATTCTGACCACCGCGGACGCCGTCGAACGTGACGTCGCCGCGGTGCAGGCGCACCAGGTACTTGATCGTGGCGACGATGTCGTCGACGGTCAGCACCGAGTCGCTCAGCGGCTTGTCGAGGCCGAGCTTCTGGTTGATCTTGTAGCGACCCACCTTGGCCAGGTCGTAGCGCTTGGAGTTGAAGTAGAAGTTGTCCAGCAGCGCGCGGGCGGCCTCGGCGGCGACCTGCTCGCCCGGACGGAGCTTGCGGTAGATGTCGCGGAGGGCGTCTTCCTTCGTGAGGATCGTGTCCTTGGACAGCGTCTCTTCGATGGAGTCGAAGCCGGAGAACTCCGCGAGGATGTCCTCGCTGGTGAGGCCGAGGGCCTTGAGGAAGACGGTGACCGACTGCTTGCGCTTGCGGTCGATGCGCACGCCGACCTGGTCGCGCTTGTCGATCTCGAACTCGAGCCACGCTCCGCGCGAGGGGATGACGCGCGCCGAGACGATGTCCTTGTCGGAGGTCTTGTCGGGCGTCTTGTCGAAGTAGACACCGGGCGAGCGCACGAGCTGCGACACCACGACACGCTCGGTGCCGTTGATGATGAACGTGCCCTTGTCGGTCTGGAGCGGGAAGTCGCCCATGAAGACCGTCTGCGTCTTGATCTCACCGGTCTGGTGGTTCATGAACTCGGCCTCGACGTAGAGCGGGGCGGCGTAGGTCTTGCCGCGCTCCTTGCACTCTTCGATCGAGTACTTCTCGGGCTCGAGGTAGGGGTTGGTGAACGACAGCTGCATCGTCTCGCTGAGGTCTTCGATCGGGGAGATCTCCTCGAAGATCTCCTCCAGACCGCTGATCTCGGGGACGTCGGTGCGGCCGGCGGCCTGGGCCTCGGCGACGCGCGCCTTCCAGGCCTCGTTGCCGACGAGCCAGTCGAACGACTCGGTCTGCAGGGCGAGCAGATCCGGAACGGTCAGCTTGTCGGAGATCTTCGCGAACGAGAGGCGGGATGCTCCGCGTCCGCTCTTGGGGGTGGTGGTGGTGGATGCGTTGCTCGCAGCAGCCAAGGGAATAACCTCCAGAAGCCCGGGCGAGGGGCTCGTGATTCCTTGTCGTCAGGTGGAGTGCGTTCCTGCCCCGATAACCTGTTCGTCGCACGCCGCGGTGAAGCGGGGACGGACAGGCTCAGCCGACCACCATATGAGGGCAGGGGGAATCGAGGAGCGCAAAGTCCAAGCATACGCGGGAGGACTCGCCGTGTCCAGTCCAATTCTTGACGCGTATGGGGACCTGCGGTATAACCGCGTGCGCCCGTCGAGCATTCCCCTCCGCCCTCGAGGTCAGACGCGCCGGAAACGGAGGCGATCGCCGGGTCTCGCCTGCGCGAGCCCGTCGAGGGCGGCATCCGTCACCACGGCGATCACCGGGTAGCCGCCCGTGACGGGGCCGTCCGCCAGCAGGACGACCGGGCGCCCGTGCGGGGGCACCTGGATCGCTCCCGGCCGCATCCCCTCGCTGGGGAGTTCGTCGCCACGAGCGCGGCCGAGAGCGGGACCGTCGAGGCGGATGCCCACGCGATCGACGTCGCTCGAGACGGTCCACTCCGCTCTCGACAGCGTCGAGACGGCATCCGCGGTGAACCAGTCCGCCCGGGGCCCGTCGGCGATCGCGACCTCGCGGAGGGCCGGGGGGACCGACCAGGGGAAGGTGTCGAGGACCGGGACCGCGGATGCCGCGGGCCCGACGTCGATGACGTCACCGGCGCGCATCGGCGCGGGCCCGAGACCGGCCAGCGCGTCGTACGCCCGCGACCCCAGGGCGGCGGGCGCCAGGATCCCCCCGCGCACGGCGAGATAGGCGCGAAGGCTCGCGCGAGCATGACCGACGCGCAGCTCCGCTCCGGCCGGCACGAGCCGGGGCGCGTAGGTGTCGACCGCTCGATCGGCGACGACGACGTCGACGAGCGCGCCGGTCACGCAGACCCACGTGTCTCTCTCGGCGCGGGCGATGAAGCCGCCGAGGGCGATCTCCAGGCCGGCCGCGCCCTCGTCGTTGCCGACGAGTCGGTTGGCCACGCGCAGGGCCTCGCGATCGAGGGCTCCGGCCCGGCCGATCCCGAGCGCGGCGCGACCGGGGCGTCCGAGGTCCTGCACGGTGGCGAAGGCGCCGGGGTCGACGACGCGGAGAGCGGAGCGCGACCCATCGCCGGGGCGGTGTGCGGCGGCCGACGCCGCGAAGGGGATTCCGGCAGGGAACGAGGCGGGGGCGGCATCCGGTCCTCCGCTCGCGGGATGTTCAGCGCTCGCGACCGGTGCGCCACAGGTACCCGGGGGCGCCGCCGGAGGAGGCGTCGGCCCCTCGGCGGGCTCGGCGTCCTCCCGTGCGAACGCGGCGGCCCGCGTCGCGGCGGGATCGGCACGCGCGGGCCCCGCGGCCGCGACGACCGCGCGCTCCGGCACGAACCGCACGCGCGCTCGGGGCGGCAACAGCACCGGTCGAGCGGCATCCGGGTCGAAGAGCACGGCGTCGGTGGTGCCGATCAGCCGCCACCCCCCGGGCGTCTCGCGGGGATAGGCGCCGCTGAAGCCGCCCGCGAGTCCGACGGACCCGGCCGGGACGCGCGTGCGCGGTCGCGCCAGGCGCGGCACGTCGAAGGGCCACTCCGCGCTGACGAGGTAGGCGAACCCCGGCGCGAACCCCGTGAACGCGACGCTCCATTCGACGCCCGCGTGGCGCGAGACGAGGTCGGCCGCGGGGATGCCGAGCAGTCTCGCGGTGTCGTCGAGGTCGACGCCGTCGTAACGCAGGGGCACCTCCACGAGAGCACCGGGTCGCGCCCCGACGACGGAGGACCGCACGCAGCGGCCGATCCAGTCCCCGACCGCCGCGCGCGTGGTGCGGCGGGGATCGAACGCGACGAGGACGGTTCGGGCGGCCGGGACGAGTTCCTCCACACCCGCGAGGGGTTCGGCGGCGAGCGCCGCATGCAGCGCCACCACGCCGGCCAGGTCGGAAACCTCGGCGAGCACGGCCCGCTCCCCCATCGGCCGCACGGTGACCCGTGATGGCGTCGCGGCTCCGGGCGCCGGGGTGTCGGCATCCGGGGAGGAGGTCACCACGGCGCCCGGACCCCGACGTCCGCGCCGTCGAGGGCCGCGCGCACCGCACGCGCCATCTCGACCGCGGCGGGGCTGTCGCCGTGCAGGCAGAAGGAGGCCGCGTCCACCTCGATCACGCTGCCGTCGACGGCGTCGACCACCCCGTCGCGCACCAGTCGGAGCGCTCGATCAGCGACGCGGGCGGGCTCGTCGAGGAGGGCGCCCGGTGCTCCTCGCGGCACGAGGGCGCCGTCGCGGGTGTACCCGCGATCGAGGAACGCCTCGCGCACGAAGGGGAGCCCCGCGGATGCCGCGGCCCCGGCGATCGCGCCGGGCAAGCCGAGCACGGGGAGGGGCCGACCGAGGCGGGCCGCGTGGTCGGCTATGGCCGCGACGACGGCGGCCGCCTGCCCGGCGTCGGCGGTGACGGCGTGGTACAGCGCGCCATGGGGTTTCACGTAGCGCAGATCGGCACCCGCGGCGGCCAGCGCGTCGAGCTGCGCGGCGACGCTCACGCGAAGGTCCGCCGGCGTCGGGTCGCGACGCACCCGCCCGAAGTTCTCGCGGTCGTCGTAGGAGGGGTGCGCTCCGACGGCGACACCGAAGCGGGCGGCCCTCTCGACGGCATCCGTCATCGACGCGGCATCGCCCGCGTGCCCGCCGCAGGCGATGTTGGCGCTGGAGACGAGGGCGAACATGGCTTCGTCGTCGGCGGTCGGCATCCCCTCGACGGTTTCGCCCAGGTCGGCGTTGAGGTCCACGCGCATGCTGCCACGGTAGCGCCGTGCGAGTCGGCGGGAACCGACGCTGCGGGTGGGATTCGGGCGACGAAACCCGGCGACTCACGCGCTCGACGGCGCCGGCCCGCGTTACGGGGGTGTGACGATCGCACGGAAGGGCTGGGCAGGACGACCGCGGCAGGTGAGGATGGGGGGATGACCTCCGATGTCGCCGGTCCCCCCGCTCCGGCATCCCCCCGCCCCCTGCTCTCCGTTCGCGACCTCGCCGTCGACTTCGCCACCATGGACGGCCCGGTGCGCGCCGTCGATGGGGTGAGCCTCGACATCCACGCGGGTGAAACCATCGCGATCGTCGGCGAGTCCGGCTCCGGCAAGTCCACGACCGCGATGGCGATCATCGGGCTGTTGGCCTCCGGCGGGCGCGTCGCCCGCGGCCAGATCCTGCTCGACGGCGAAGACCTCACGACGTTCGGCGAAGCCCGCATGCGTCAGGTGCGCGGGCGACAGATCGGCCTCGTGCCGCAGGACCCGATGTCGAACCTCAACCCCGTCGCGAAGATCGGCACGCAGGTGGCCGAGACGCTGCTCGCCCACGGACTCGCGGACCGCTCCACGCTCAAGGGCAAGGTGGTCGAGGCGCTCGAGGCCGCCGGACTCCCGGATGCCGAGAAGCGGGCGACGCAGTACCCGCACGAGTTCTCCGGCGGCATGCGCCAGCGCGCGCTCATCGCCATCGGGCTGGCGTGCCGGCCGCGACTGCTCATCGCCGACGAGCCGACCAGCGCCCTCGACGTCACCGTGCAGCAGACGATCCTCGACCAGATCGACAAGCAGACGAACGAGCTCGGCGCAGCCGTCCTCCTCATCACCCACGACCTCGGTCTCGCCGCGGAGCGTGCCTCGAGAGTCGTCGTGATGCACCGCGGTCGCGTCGTCGAGCAGGGACCGGCGCGGCAGATCCTCGAGGACCCGCAGCACGAGTACACGAAATCCCTCGTGGCCGCCGCTCCGTCGGTCGCCGCCGTACGGCTGCGCCCCGAGGACTTCCGCGGCGAGCGCACGGTCGAGCCCGCGCGCGACCACATCGTGGAGATCACCAACCTCACCAAGGTCTACCCCGTGCGGGGCCGCGGCGACGACTTCCGCGCGGTCGACGACGTGTCACTGTCGATTCCGCGCGGTCAGACCGTCGCGATCGTCGGCGAATCGGGCTCCGGCAAGACCACCACGGCCCGCATGCTGCTGAAGGTGGTCGAGCCCACGAGCGGATCGATCCTGTTCGACGGGCAGGACGTCACGGCACTGAAGGGCGACGCGCTGCGGCAGTTCCGTCAGAAGGTGCAGCCGATCTTCCAGGACCCCTACTCGAGCCTGAACCCGATGTTCACCGTCGAGCGCATCGTCGAGGAACCCCTCAACGTCTACAAGCGCGGGTCGAAGGCCGAGCGGGCCACGCGCGTGCGTCAGCTCATGGACGACGTCGCCCTGCCGGCATCCATGCTGCGCCGCTACCCCTCCGAGCTGTCGGGCGGGCAGCGACAGCGCGTCGCGATCGCGCGGGCCCTCGCCCTCTCGCCCGAGCTGATCGTGTGCGACGAGCCGGTGTCGGCGCTCGACGTGCTCGTGCAGGCGCAGATCCTCGAGCTTCTCGGCGACCTGCAGCGCGAGTACGGCCTGAGCTACCTCTTCATCTCGCACGACCTCGCGGTGGTGCGCCTCATCAGCGACTACGTGTGCGTGATGAAGGACGGGCGCCTGGTCGAGGCGGCATCCAGTGAAGAGGTCTTCACCAATCCCCGCGACCCGTACACGCGGCGCCTGCTCGCCTCGATTCCGGGGAACGAGCTGGGTCTGACCGGCTGAGGAGCCGCCCGCGCTCCGCTCAGAACAGGGGATCGTTCGGAGACAGGCCGCGTCAGCGCGACGCGGCCCTGTTCTCGAACGATGCCCTGTTCTCGCGGCGGTGACAGCCGCGGCGGTGACAGCGACGCCGCGGCCCCCACCGCACGGGCGGGGGCCGGAACAGCGACGCGACGCGCTACCGCGCCCGCGTCCGCGGGTCCATCGCCTCGCGGAGGGATTCGCCCAGCAGCGTGAAGCCCAGCGCGGTCACCGCGATGCAGATGCCCGGCAGGAACGCCAGCCACGGGGCGATCGCCAGCTCGGCCTGCGCGTAGGTGAGCATGCGGCCCCACTCGGCGGTCTGCGGGAGTCCGCCGCCGAGGCCCAGGAACGACAGGGCCGCGGCGTCGATGACGGCGGTCGCGAGCGTGAGCGTCCCCTGCACGATCACGGGCCCGACGCTGTTGGGCAGCACATGGGTCATGGTGATCGAGCGCCGGCTCAGGCCCAGGGTCTGCGCCGACAGCACGTAGTCGGCGCCGCGTTGCTGCAGCATCGACGCCCGCAGCAGACGCGCGAAGACCGGCACCTGCGACGCGCCGATCGCGATCATGATCGCGAGCTGGCTCTGCCCGAGGATCGCCGCGATCGACACGGCGAGCAGCAGGTTGGGCACCGAGAGCAGGATGTCGACGAAGCGCATGACGAGCGCATCGACCCATCCGCCGAACATGCCGGCGAGCAGCCCGAGGAACATGCCGCCGAGAAGACCGAGAGCGGTCGAGATCACACCGATCTGCAGCGAGGCCTGCGCACCCCAGATGAGCTTGGACAGCACGTCGCCACCGAAGCGGTCGAGACCGAGGGGGAACTCCGCCATCTCGCCCGGCCCGGGGATGTCGGTCGGCGTGATGAAACGCTGACCCGGCAGCGAC
Organism: Microbacterium sp.; assembly: GCF_046295495.1. Classification (GTDB taxonomy): domain Bacteria; phylum Actinomycetota; class Actinomycetes; order Actinomycetales; family Microbacteriaceae; genus Microbacterium. The sequence goes on along the minus strand of NZ_JBKBNC010000026.1, from coordinate 5,459 downwards.
TCGGCCGGATAAGGCGCGAGCAGCGGTGCGAGGGCGGCCACGAGCAGGAACGCGAGCACGATGATCGCGCCGATCCAGGCGACGGGGCTGCGGCGCAGGCGCTGGAACACGTCGTGCCAGAAGCCGCCGCGGGTCTGCGCGGCCATCAGCTGCGAATCGACCACCGCGTTGTCGTCGACGGGACCGCCGCTCGGGGCGGGAGGAAGGATGCCGGAGCTCACTGGACTCTCACTCTCGGGTCGATGACGCTGTACGACAGGTCGACCAGCAGGTTGATGAGCGCGTACGCGATCGCGATGAAGATGATGAAGCCCTGCAGCACCGGGAAGTCGCGCGTGAAGATCGCCCGCGCGAGGAACTGCCCGATGCCCGGGAAGGCGAAGACCGTCTCGGTGAGCACCGCCCCCGAGATGAGCAGGCCCGCCTGAAGACCCACCGTCGTGATGACGGGGAGCATGGCGTTGCGCAGGATGAAGCGGTTGCGCAGCGTCGAGACGCCGATGCCCTTCGCGCGTCCCGTGCGCAAGTAGTCGGCGTTCTGCACCTCGAGCACCGACGCGCGGGTGATGCGCACGATGATCGCGAGCGGGATGGTGCCGAGCGCGATGGCCGGCAGGATCAGGTGGAGGAGGGCATCCCATGACGCGTCGAATTCGCCCGTGATGAGGCCGTCGAAGACGTAGAGGTTCGTGTAGTGGGTGGCGTCGATGCGCGGGTTCTGCCGCCCGTCGGAGGGCAGCCAGCCCAGCTGCACGGCGAAGACGTACTTCAGGATGAACGCCAGGAAGAACACCGGGATCGTGATGCCGATGAGGCTGAGCACGACCGCGGTGTGGTCCCAGATCTTGCCGTGGCGACGCGCGGCCCAGTAGCCGAGCGGGATGCCGATGCCCACCGCGACGATGAGGGCGCCGATCGACAGCTCGAGGGTGGCCGGGAAACGGCGCACGAACTCCTCGAGGACGGGGCGCCCGGTCTGGATCGAGGAGCCGAAGTCGCCGGTGGCCAGTCGACCGAGCCACGTGAAGTACTGCACGTACAGCGGCTCGTTGAAGCCGTAGAGCTCGTTGATGCGGGCGACGGCCTCGGGCGTCGCCCGCTCACCCAGCAGGGCGACGGCGGGACCGCCGGGGAGCGCGCGCACCCAGGCGAAGAGGAGGATGGACAGGCCGAACAGGGTCGGGATGAGCAGGAGCAGGCGCCTGCCGATGGTGCGGAGCACGGGTTCTCACAGGGAGTCGGGAGCGGGGGGACGCGGGATGCCGCGGGCCCCGGCACCAGGGCGGCGCCGGGCCTGCGGCATCCCGTCACCGCGGGCCCCGACGCCGAAGCGACGCGGGGCCCGCGGCATCCGGATCACTCGGAGAGCTGGATCTGGTTGTAGACCTCGTCCTGCACGGGGCTGGCCGGGTACGACGTCACGCGGGGCGCGAAGGCGAGCGTGGGCACCGGGTTGGCCAGCGGCACACCCGGCAGGAACGTCGCGATCTGCTCGTTCACGGCCTGGTACGCCGGGTCCTGCTCGGACTCGGTCGCAAGTCCCCGGGCCGAGGTGAGCGCCGAGAACAGCTCGGCGTTGTCGAAGCCCCACTCGTTGGAGGGTCCGCCGAAGAACGTGCCCACGAAGTTGTCGGGGTCGTTGTAGTCGCCGGTCCAGCCGAGCAGGTGGATGCCGTGGGTGCTGCCGCCCTGGATGAGGTCGAGGTACTCGCCCCACTCGTTCGAGACCGGGTTGACGACGATGCCCACCGCCTGCAGCTGCGACTGCAGGTTGGTGAAGATCTGCTCGGGGTTCGGCATGTACGGTCGCGAGATGTTCACGGGGTAGTTGAACGTGATCGTCAGCGGGTTGGCCTCGGTGTACCCGGCCTCGGCGAGCAGCGCCTTGGCGGCATCCTGGTCGAAGTCGTAGGTGGTCACGCCGGAGTTGAAGCCGATGACGCTGTCGGGCATGAACTGGGATGCCACGGTGGTGCCCTCGGGCAGCACCTGGGTGACCAGCTGCTGCTTGTCGATCGCCTGCGCGATGGCCTGGCGCACGCGGATGTCGCTCAGCGCCGGGTCGGCCTGGTTCATGCCGAGGTAGAGGATGTTGAACGGGTCGCGGTTGGTGAGCATGTAGCCCGCGCTCTCGAGGGCGCCGAGGTCGGCCGGGGCGACCAGGTCGTAGCCGTCGATCGAGCCGGATTCGAGGGCCTGACGGCGCGCGGTGGTGTCGCCGATCACGCGGAAGATGACCTCCTGCACCTGGCCCTGCTCGCCCCAGTAGCCGTCGTAGGCCGAGACGGTCGCCTCGGCGCCGGGCTCCCACGAGTCGAACTCGAAGGGGCCGGTGCCGGTGGGGTGGCCCTGGGCGTACTCGCTGAGGGTGGGCGCCTCGGAGGTGCCGCCCACCTCGTCGGCCTGGTACTCCTGCAGGGCCGTGGGGCTCTGAATCGCGAAGGCCGGGAGCGAGAGCGCCGGGATGAAGCCGGCGAACGGCTCGGTGAGCGTGATGGTCACCTCGGTCGGGCTCGCGGCCTCGCAGCCGCCGTAGATCGAGGAGCCGGTGTCGGCGTACCCGCGCATGATCTTGCCCCAGTAGTACGACAGGCTCTCGGACTGCGCGATACCGGTGAAGTTGTTCTGGCGGTCGAAGTTGAAGCACACCGCGTCGGCGTTGAACTCCGTGCCGTCGTGGAAGGTCACGCCCTCTTTGAGCTCGAAGGTGTACGACAGGCCGTCGTCGGACTGCGTCCAGCTCTCGGCGAGCATGGGCGCGGGGTCGGCGGTGCCGGGCTCGACGCCGACGAGGCCCTCGAAGATCTGACGCGAGATGCGGAACGATTCGCCGTCGCTCGCGAAGGCGGGGTCGAGGCTGGAGGGATCGCCCGAGGCGCCGAAGACGAAGGTCGAGTCGACGTCGCCGCCGGCATCGCCCCCGCCGGCGTCGTCGCGCTGACTGGTGCAGCCCGAGAGGGTGAGGGCGCCGATCGCGACGGCGGCCCCGCCGATCAGCAGACGGCGTCGTAGGGTACTGAGCATTTTTCGTGGCACCTTCCGGGGGGTGAAGGGAGGAGGACGACGGCGCTGTCACGTCGTCGTGCCGCGCTCCGCTTGCTGTGTTCCCCCGACCGTACAGGGCGGGCCGCGTCGCGCCCATTGCTCCTTTGTATCGATCGTGTTTCGGCATCCGGCATCCTGAGCCCTTCGACGAGCCCCCACGATGCATTCCGTTCCCGTCCGCGCTCGCCGCCTTCGCACCCTGCCCAGTCCTCCCCGTCCGGCGCGCGGGAGTGGGCCGTTCCCCCGCGAACCGCCCGGCCGTGTCGTGGGAGGCGCCTCGGAAGCGACGGGTTCCGTCGGCTCAGGCGGACGGAGGGGCCGAGTAGCGTGAGGATCATGGCACGCATGCGCATCGAACCCGACGACGCCCCCACGGCGCGACTCTCGGACGGGACGATCGCACGCGTGTCGCCCTCGGGGTTCGTCGCGGGCTTCGAACTCGTCGTCGACGGCACGCCGCAGTCGCACGTCGACCTCGACGACCCCACGCACCTGCACTTCGAGTACGTGGCGCGCATGGGCGCGGTCATCGACCGCCTCCGGATGCCGGGACAACCCCTGACCGCCGTGCACCTGGGCGCGGGCGCGCTGACGCTCCCCCGCTACGTCGAGGCGACGCGGCCGGGCTCCCGGCAGCAGGTCGTCGAGCTCGAGCCGGCCCTGTGGGATCTCGTGCGCGAGAACCTCGCCCTCCCCCGCGGCGCCGCGATCCGCGTGCGCATCGGCGACGCCCGCGCCGGGCTCGCGCGCCTGCCCGGCGGCCTGCACGGAGCGGTCGACCTGCTCGTCAGCGACGTCTACTCGGGCGCGCAGACGCCCGCGCACCTGACCACGGTGGAGTTCTACCGGGAGGCCGCCTCGCTGCTCGCGCCCGACGGCGTGCTGCTGGTGAACGTCTCGGACGGGCCGGGCCTGGCGTTCGCGCGTCGGCAGGTCGCGACGATCCTCGAGGTGCTGCCCGAGGTGATCGTGCTCGCCGAGGTGCAGGTGCTCAAGGGCCGCCGGTTCGGCAACCTCGTGGTCGCGGCCTCGGCCGCCCCGCTGCCCGTCGAGTGGCTGCCGCGGCTGATGGCGGCCGGCCCCCACCCGGCCAAGGTCGCTCAGGGCGAGGAGATCGCGGAGTTCGTGCGCGGATCCCGACCCGCGACCGACGCCGACGCGACCCCCTCGCCGAAGCCCTCGGCGTCGATCTTCGAACGCTGATCCGGGCGCTTTCGCACCCCGACCGCGTGGCGCGTGCGGTGTCGGCGCGCGGGCGACGCACACTGGAAGTCCTGCCCGACCGAGAGGAGCGACGGTGAGCTACATCCACGGGTACGACCCCGACACGCTGCGCGAGATCACCGACTCCCGCGAGTGCCAGGAGCGTCTCGAGGAGATCGGTTCGCAGCGCAGCCTGCACGCCCTCCTCGAGAGGGTCTGGCTGCTGAAGGTGCTGGACCGGTTCGACGAGGCACTGTCGATCTCGGAGCAGTCGGTGCGCGTGGCGCGCATGGCCGGAACGCGTCGCGATCTGCTGCGCGCGCGCATCCTGCACGCCACGATCATGCAGTGCCGCGGCGCGTACGCCGCCGCCGAGCAGGAACTCACCATGTGCGCGGAGGAGGCCGAGGGCCAGGGCTGGGCGAGCATCGCCGCGTTCGCGCTCCAGCACCGCGGCAAGGTGCACTACGACGAGGGCGACTACGACGCCGCACGCCGCGACTTCAAGCAGGCGCTCTTCCTGCGTCAGAACTCCGGCGCCACCGACGCGCAACTCGAGTCGACGCTGCTCGCGATCGACGCGGCCGACCGGCGCCGCACGCGCGAGGTCGTCGCGAGCTGAGTGTCGTAGGCCCCGCTTAGTCTTCCGGTCATGTCCGATCTGCAGCGCGTACGCACGTGGGCCGAGGCGTTGATCGCCCTGCACCTCGACCCGTCGTGGTCGTTCGGGTTCGACAACGCCAAGCGCCGCGCGGGGTTGTGCGACTACGGGCGCAAGCGCATCAGCGTCTCCCGCTATCTCGCCGCGCGCTACGACGACGACACCAATCACCAGACGCTCCTGCACGAGGTGGCGCACGCGCTCGCGGGCGCCACGGCCGGGCACGGCCCCGCCTGGAAGCGCACCGCGCACGACCTCGGATACGTCGGCGGCACCACGCACGCGGGCGAGACCGCGAACGAACTCGCCCCCTGGGTGGGCACCTGTCCGGTCGGACACGTCGCCTACCGGCACCGCCGCGCCACCCGCCCCACCTCGTGCGCGAAGTGCGCCCCCTCCTTCGATCCCCGCTACGCCCTGTCGTGGGTGCGGCGCGAGATCACCCCGGCCGAGCGTCTCGCGGCGGCGACGCCGCGGTAGCCGCGGCTCGCGTCGGCGACGCCGCGGGGGCAGAGCGCTCGGCGGGCGGGCGCTCTGCCCCCGCGGCGTC
>NZ_JBKBNC010000025.1:27860-37659 GCF_046295495.1 Microbacterium sp. | reverse complement strand
CTCCGGCGGCGAGCGCGGCGACCGCGGGCGCGGCGGCACGAGCCGAGCCGGCCTCTCGGCCGCCCCCTCCCGGTCGCACGCGCCGCGACAGGACTCCGCCAGCGCGGGACGCGTCGCGCAGTCGGGCGACACCGCCCCCGAGGGCCACGCCGCCGGCGACGCGATCCACCGCGCCATCCTCTCCGGACTGCTCTCGCACCTCGGCATCCTCGATCCGCGGACCGTGGCGCAGGCCAAGGACCGCAAGGCGCCCGGCGACGCCCGGCCCACCAAGGGCGAGTACATCGGCGCCCGGGGCGCGCGCTTCGCGATCTTCCCGGGCTCGGGGTTGAAGAAGAAGCGGCCGTCGGCTGTCATGGCCGCGGAGCTGGTGGAGACCTCGCGTCTGTTCGCTCGCACGGTCGCGGCCGTCGAGCCGGCCTGGGCCGAGGAACTCGCCCCCGATCTCGTCAAGCGGTCGCTGAGCGAGCCGCACTGGTCGAAGGATGCCGGCTCCGCCGCCGCCTACGAGAAGGTCACGCTCTTCGGCGTCGAGCTCGTCGGCCGTCGGCGCGTGCAGCTCGCGCGCTTCGACCGACCGCTCGCCCGCGAGATGTTCGTGCGGCACGCGCTCGTCGAGGGCGAGTGGGATCCGTCGGTGCTCGACAAGCGCCTCACGGCGTTCCTCCGTCGCAACGTCGAACAGCGCCGCCTGCTGGAGAAGATCGAGGAGCGCGAGCGCCGCCGCGACATCCTCGTCGGCGACGAGGCGGTCTTTACGTTCTACAACGCCCGCATCCCCGCCGACGTCACCGACGTGCGCTCCTTCGAGGCGTGGTGGAAGGATGCCAGCACCCGCACGCCCCATTTGCTCGACCTGCGCGAGTCCGACCTCACCGGCGACCGCGCCCAGGGCGACGACCGGGCCTTCCCCGCGCGGTGGCGCCAGGGCGATCAGACCCTCAACCTCGCGTACCGCTTCGAACCCGGAGCCCCCGACGACGGGGTCACTGTCGTCGTGCCGCTGCCGCTGCTCGCGCAGCTTCGCCCCGACGGCTTCGACTGGCAGGTGCCGGGCATGCGCGACGAGCTCGTCACCGCCCTGCTGCGCGCCCTGCCGAAGACCATCCGCCGCAACGTGGTGCCCGCCGCCGACTGGGCCGAGAGGTTCAGCGCCGAGCTCGCGGAGAAGGGTCCCGAGCACGCGAACGGCCTGCCCCGGACCACCCTCGTCGACGCGCTCGCCGCTCTCGTGCAGCGCGTGGCCAATCAGCGGGTGAGCGCCGGCGACTTCGAACTCGAGCGCGTCCCGGGACACCTCATGCCGTCGTTCCGCGCCGTCGACGCCCGTGGCCGCACGATCGGCAGCGACCGCGACCTCGCGACGCTGCAGCGACGGCTCGCCGACCGGGCCCGCTCGAGCGTGGAGTCGGCCGTCACGCGCGAGCGGCCCGCCGCGCGGTCGGCGGCGAAGGTCGCCGAGGCCTCCCCGGCCTTCGCCTCGCGCGCCAGGCTCACGACGTGGGACCTCGACGAGCTCACCGAGGTCGTCGACACCCCCGTCGCCGGCGGTGTGGTGCGCGGCTACCCCGCTCTCATCGATGAGGGGGACAGCGTCGCCCTGCGGGTCGAGGCGACCCCGGAGGATGCCGCGCGGCACACCCGCGCCGGCATCCGTCGTCTGATGCTGCTCGCCGTGCCCTCGCCCGCGACCTATGTGCTCGACCACCTCACCGCGAACGAGAAGCTCGCCCTCGCGGCATCCCCGTACCAGAACGCGAAGGCACTGATCGAGGACGCTCGCGTGGCCCTCGCCGACGACGTGCTGCTGCGCGAGGCGCCGAGCGGGGTCGTCCGCACGAAGGCGGAGTTCGAGCGGGTGCGCGATGCGTTCTCTGCGGCCTCGGTCGAGCGGACGTTCCAGACGGTGTCACTGGCGGCCAAGATCCTCCTCGCTCAGCGCGAGGTGGACCGGGCGATGAAGGATGGCGCCTCCATCACGCTCCTCGGGGCGTTGAACGACGTGCGGGGCCAGGTGAAGGGCCTGATCTTCCCGGGGTTCCTCGCGCGCACGGGGCTGCAGCGCCTGCAGCACTACCCGCGATACCTCGCCGGTGCCCTGGAACGGGTGAAGACGCTGTCGGACAACCCGGGCCGCGACCGTCAGCGCATGAGCGAGTACGAGCGGGCGTCCGCGGGCTTCGTCGAGGCCGGCGGCACGGTCCCGGTGCCCGCCGACGCGCCCGCCAACCTCGTGCAGACGCGCTGGCTGCTGGAGGAGCTGCGCGTGAGCCTGTTCGCCCAGCGCCTCGGCACCGCCGAGCCCGTCTCGCCCCAGCGCATCGCCAAGGCCCTGAAGGGCTGAATCCCCCGCCCCTCCCGGTGAGGGGCCAGGCTGTGTCGCCGCGGCGCTGCCGCGGCGACATGCTCTGACCCCTCACGCGGGGCGGAGGGCGAGGGAGAGGGGCTAGGAGCGCAGGCGGACCTGGCCCATGGTGGCGGTGACGTTCACCTCGGCCGTGGCCGACGCGCTGGTGCGCAGGGCGTTGTCGACCGTGCCGAGGCCGTCGTCGACGCGCACGCGGTACTCGTCGTCGGGGAGGGTGAGCTCGGCCGATCCGGCGGCGACCTCGATCTCGGTGCGCGAGGGTGTGTCGCCGCTCAGCGTCGCCGTGAGCTCGCCGCCCGCCACCTCGAACGCCGCGGTCGTGACATCGGTCAGCTGTGCGGACGCCGAGCCTCCCGAGATGGACACGTCGGCATCCGTCACGGCGCCGTCGAGGGCGATGGTGCCGCCGGCGATCTGCACCGTCACCGCCCCGAAGTCGCCCTCGAGGTCGAGCGCTCCCCCGCTCACCTGGATGTCGGCGTCGAGGTCCGCGCCCTCGAGCTCGCGCGGGAGGGTCAGGGTCGCGCGCGAGCCGGCGGCGCCGTCGAACAACGCTCCGTTCGGCGAGGCCACGCGCAGGGTGTCACCCCGTCGCTCGAACGTCCACCCCCGGCGGCCGCTGCGGGCGTCGAGTCGGGCGTCGCTCACGTCGCCGTACGCGATCGACAGCCGGCCGCCCGTCACGTCGACGTCGAGCTCGGTCAGGCCGCGGGCCGGACTGTCGAACGCGGATGCCGATCGCCCGTCGTCGCGGATCACCGACACGGCCGACGCGCCGGTGGCGGCGAGGGTCCCCAGGGCGATGCAGGAGCCCACGACGAGGGTGATGGTCGAGACGGCGAAGGCGGCGCCGCGGCGGCGCGGACGCTCCGGCGCGTGCGGGGGCGTGGCGGGGGTTTCGATGGTCATGAGGTGGCTCCGGTGTGGTCGTGGCCCAGGTGCACGAGAGCGGCGATGACGCGGCGGTTGCCGGTCTCGTCCTGCTCCAGGCCGAGCTTGGTGAAGATGGCGGTGATGTACTTCTCGACGCTCGCCTCGCTGACGAACAGCGCCCCGGCGATGGCCTGGTTCGAGCGACCCTCCGCGATCAGGGCCAGCACGGCCCTCTCGCGCTCGGTCAGGCTCTGCAGACGTTCGTCGCGCCGACGACGGGTGAGCAGCTGCGCCACCACCTCGGGGTCCAGCACCGTGGCCCCCTGCGCGATCGAGGCCACGGCGGCGAGGAAGTCGGCGACGTCGGCCACGCGGTCCTTCAGCAGGTATCCGAGTGCGCCCTGCCCGTCGGCGATGAGGTCGGCGGCGTAGCGCTCCTCGACGTACTGCGAGAGCACGAGCACGGCGAGACCCGCGTGCCGTGATCTCAGGGCGATGGCGGCGCGGATGCCCTCGTCGGTCCAGGTCGGCGGCAGCCGCACGTCGAGGATGCACAGCTCGGGCGCGGTCTGGGCCACGGCCTCGTCGAGCCCCTCGGTGTCGGCCAGGGCGGCGACCACCTCGTGGCCGTCGTCGGCGAGCAGGCGCACGAGCCCCTCGCGCAGCAGGACCGAGTCCTCGCAGATCAGGATGCGCACGGGACGTTCACCTCCACCGTCGTCGGGCCGCCCTGGGGGCTGTCGATGCGGGCGGTGCCGCCCGCCGCGGTGACGCGGTTGACGATGCCGTCGAGACCGCCGCCCGGCACGACCCGCGCGCCGCCCAGGCCGTCGTCCTCGATGCGCGCCCAGAGCGAGCCGTCTTCGCGCACCCGCACGTCGACGCGGCACGCGGCGGCGCGCGAGTGCTTGGCGGCGTTGGTCAGGGTCTCCGCGATGGCGAAGTACACCGCTTCCTCGGCGGCGCGCCCGCAGCGTCGCGGCAGCCGCACATCGAGGGTCACGGGGATGTGCGAGCGCGACGCGAGCGCCGAGAGGGCGGCATCCAGGCCCCGGTCCTCGAGCACCGAGGCGTGGATGCCGCGGGCGAGCTGTCGCAGTTCGGTGATCGCCGACTTGGTCGAGGCGTGCGCCTCGGCCACGAGCGCCTTGGCGGCCTCGGGGTCGTCGTCGATCTTGGTCTGCGCGAGGCCCAGCGTCATGCCGATCGAGACCAGGCGCGGCTGGACGCCGTCGTGCAGATCGCGCTCGATGCGCGTGCGCTCGACCTCGGCCGCGCGCACCGCTCCCGCCCGGCGGGTATCGGAGGTGCGCGCCTGCTCGACGAGCTGTGCCTCACGCGAGGGCACGAAGATCGCCCGCACGATGACCCCGTGGAGGATCGCGAGGCCGATGACGGCGGCGATGCCGACCAGCACGGCGGCGGCACCGACCACGGGGACCGCGGCACCCTCGAGCGGCACGAGGTCGAACAGGCGGGTGTTCGACCACCCGAAGATCGGGCTCACGGCGAGAGCCGCCCCCCAGGCGACGCCGCTGAGGGCCGCCAACGTCATCAGGCCCAGCACGGTCGCGATGGCGAACGACGCGACCGCGCGCCACTGCAGCGGGTCGATCGCCTGCAGCCAGACCGTGTGCAGCACGCCGACGAAGCCGGGCTTGGCGCTCCGGCGCGGGCGCAGCGACACCAGACCGAGGCCGTAGAGGCCGTCGACGCGGGCCCGTTCGAACCACGCGATCGCGAACAGGGCGTAGACGAAGACGACGAGCACGACGACGCCGATCAGCAGCGCCGCGAGCAGGCCGAAGCCCGAGGTCAGCAAGCTCAGCAGCGCGGTGAAGACGGCGGGGCCGACGACGCCGAGGGCGGCGAGGTGCGCCACGGCGCCGGCGACGCGGCCGGGGGCGGCGACGCGCACCCCCGGCCGCACCGCGGCGTCGAGGGCGGTGGGCGGCGCGACGGGATCGGACGTCGGGGGCGGAGGCGGGAGAACGGATGCCGTGGTCATGTGCTCCACGCTAGGGCGCGCCCGCGCGCGGCACCGCCCGGTCAGCCCCCGCACCGTTTCGGGATAACCCGAAACCCGCTCACAGCTCCGCGGTCGACACCCACCCCGAGGCGACGAGCTCCTCGACGTCGTCGGCCCGCAGCATGCTCGGCGACACACTCGCCCCGGCGGTCCCGGGGAGCGGGCTCTCCCCGTCGTCGGCGACCGCTCTCCCCGCCAGCAGCGACTCGACGGCGTCGGCGGTGGCGGCGACGAGTGCCCGCGGGTCGGCGAAGGCCGTCGCGTCGATGTCGCCGTCGCGGAGCGCCCGGACCGTGAGGGGGTCGGCACCCGAGCCCACGACGAGGACGGCGGGCGCGGCCTCCGTCGTCGGGTCGACGGCCCCGGTCGGCGGCGGGCTCGGCGACGCGGTCGACGACGCACTCGGCGACGCACTCGGCGGGGCGGTCTCCTCGACCGGCGGATCGGTCGTGAGCGCCGTCACCACGCCCCGGGTGACGGCGTCGTCGAGGGCGAGGACGGCCGTCGGCGCCTCCTCCGGCGCGCCCGCGCGCAGCTCTCGCACGCGCTTCTCGGCGGCCTCCGCCCGCTGCTCGGCGGTGTCCTGTCCGAGGGCGGCGGACTCGAGGGTCGCGCCCGAGACGATCTCGATCGTCCCCGCCGCGACGGCCGGCTCGAGGGCCTCGAGGGCGGCGGTGTAGCGCTCCGCGCCCCACGCGTCGGAGGGCACCCCGGCGAGCACGGCCAGTCGCACGACGCCCTCCCCCGCCGCCGCGGGGTCCGGCACGGCACTGTCCGGCACCGCGCTGTCCGGCACCGCGCTGTCCGGCACCGCGCTGTTCGGCACCGCGCTGTCCGATACCGCGGCGTCCGGCCCCTGGCTCGCGGGGCCGGGCGTCGAGAAAGCTCCGGCCGTCGACGGGGCCGTGGGCGTCGCCTCGGCCAGATCGGCGAGGAGTGCCTCCGCCTGCACCCGACCGAGCTCCGACGGGTCGGCCGCGAAGGCACCGCCCGCGGGCAGCTCCGGCAGAGCGCGCCCGAACTGAACGACCGGCACGCCCTCGTCGACCGCCGCGCCGAGAGCCGTCGACAGTTCGGCGGATGCCACGGGCGCGACGATCACGGCATCCGCACCCTTCGTGACCATGTTGCGCACCTGGGCGTCCTGGGTGCGGGCGTCGGACGCGGCGAACTGCAGGTCGACGCGATAGCCGCGCGCGGTCAGTTCCTGCGCCAAGGCGTTGCCGCCGCGCTCCCATCCGGCGTCGGCGGTCGAGGGAAGCGATACACCGATCACTCCGGCGCCGTCGCTCGAGACCGTCGCGGTGCCGCGCGACGAGGTGCACCCCGTCACGCTCACCGCCACCGCGAGCACGGCGAGGGCGAGGCGGAGGGTCCGGGGGCGAGGCATCCCGTCCATCCTCCCCCACCCGCGCCCTCCCCCGGTCGCCACCGCTCAGCCGCTCCCGCCCGCGAGACGCGCCCGCGCTCGACACCTGCGCGCCACCCTTGCGCACCCCGCGCGCACCCCGACGCACGACGAACGCCCCGCCGCGGAAGCGACGGGGCGTTCGAGGAAGCATGGATCAACCGCGGGTGCGGTTCTTGTTCCACACGTCGAAGGCCACGGCCAGCAGCAGCACGAGACCCTTGATGAACTGCTGCACGTCGGTCGAGATACCCATGAGCGACATGCCGTTGTTGAGCACACCCATGACCAGACCACCGGCGATCGCGCCGACCACGCGGCCGACACCACCCTGGACGGCGGCGCCACCGATGAAGGAGGCGGCGATGGCATCCAGCTCGAACAGGTTTCCGGCGCCGGGGCCCGCGGAGTTGAGTCGACCCGTGAAGACGATGCCGGCGAGGGCGGCCAGCACGCCCATGTTCACGAAGAGCATGAAGTCGACGCGGCGGGTGTTGATGCCCGACAGCTTCGCGGCGGTGCGGTTTCCACCGATCGCGTAGATGTGGCGGCCGAAGACGCTGCGGCTCATGACCGTGGAGTAGCCGATGACCAGCAGGGCGAGCACCACGAGAACGATGGGCGTGCCGCGCGAACCGGGAGCGACACCCAGCAGGTACGTGAGGTAGGCGATCAGGGCGCCGCCACCGATGAGCTTGACCAGGAAGGCCACCTGCGGCTCGTTCTGCAGCTCGAGGGCCGCGCGCTTCGCACGCTGACGCACCTGCGACACGACGAACAGCACCAGGGTCAGCACCCCGAGGGCGACCGTGATCCACTCGGCGGGAGAGGACGACGCCGGGAACAGGTCGGGGAACAGGTACCCGCCGCCGAGCTGACGGTACTCCGTGGGGAACGGCGTGATCTGCGTGTTGCCCAGGGTCATCTGCGTCAGACCGCGGAAGAGGAGCATGCCCGCCAGGGTCACGATGAAGGCCGGGATGCCGATGTAAGCCACCCAGAAGCCCTGCCACATACCGACCACGGCACCCAGCAGCAGCGAGAGCACGATGCCCAGCCACCAGGGCAGGCCCCACTGCACGATGAGCACACCCGAGACCGCGCCGACGAAGGCCGCGACCGAACCGACCGAGAGGTCGATGTGGCCGGCGATGATGATCATCACCATGCCGATCGCGAGGATCAGGATGTAGCTGTTCTGGACGATGATGTTCGACACGTTGCCCGCGGTGAGCAGGCGCCCTCCGGTGAGGGCCTGGAACAGCAGCACGATGACGATCAGCGCGATGAAGATGCCGATCTCGCGCAGGCGCGACGTGAAGAACTGCAGGATGTTGCCGGCTCCGCCGCCGGCGCCACCGCCGACGGGGCCCTTCGGCGTTGCGGGCCCCTGCGGGGTCACGGTGTTGTCAAGCGCTGACATGGTCGGCTTCCTTTTCCTTCGTCATGAGCACCATGAGGGCCTCCGGTGTGGCCTCTTCGATGGGCAGCTGGCCGGTGATGTGGCCTTCGCTGAGGGTGTAGATGCGATCGCAGATGCCGAGGAGCTCGGGCAGCTCCGAGGAGATGACGAGCACCCCCTTCCCCTGCGCCGCGAGGGAGTTGATGATCGTGTAGATCTCGTACTTCGCGCCGACGTCGATGCCGCGGGTCGGCTCGTCGAGGATGAGCACTTCGGGGTCGGAGAAGAGCCACTGCGACAGCACGACCTTCTGCTGGTTGCCGCCCGAGAGCTTGCCGACGACGACGTCCACGGTCGGCGCCTTGATGTTCATCGACTTGCGGTAGCGGTTGGCGACCAGGTACTCCTCATCGCCGTCGACGAACCCGCCCTTGACGAGCTTGCGCATCCCGGCGAGCGAGATGTTGCGCTTGATCGTGTCGATGAGGTTGAGGCCGGCGCCCTTGCGGTCTTCCGTGACGTACGCGAGTCCGCTGCGGATGGCGGCCGGGACCGTGGAGGTGTCGGCCTTCTTGCCGTTGATGTAGACCGAACCCGAGATGCGCGAGCCGAAGCTCTTGCCGAACACGCTCATCGCCAGCTCGGTGCGCCCCGCGCCCATGAGGCCCGCGATGCCGACGACCTCGCCGGCGCGCACGGTGAGGTTGGCCTGGTGGATGACGGTGCGGTTGGCATCCGTGGGGTGGCTGACGTTCCAGTCCTCGATGCGGAGGACCTCGTCGCCGATCTCGACGTCGCGGTCGGGGTAGCGGTTCTCCAGCTCACGACCGACCATCCCGCGGATGATGCGGTCCTCGCTCGTGCCGCCGGTGGCGACGTCGAGCGTCTCGATCGTGCGACCGTCGCGGATGATCGTGACCTCGTCGGCGATCGCGCGGATCTCGTTGAGCTTGTGGCTGATGATGATGCAGGTGATGCCCTGGCCGCGCAGGTGGCGGATCAGGTCCAGCAGGTGCTCGGAGTCGTCGTCGTTCAGGGCCGCGGTGGGCTCGTCGAGGATGAGGAGCTTGACGTCCTTCGACAGCGCCTTGGCGATCTCGACGAGCTGCTGCTTGCCGACACCGATCTCGTTGACGGGCACGTCGGGGCTGTCGCCCAGGCCCACGCGGGCGAGGAGCTTGGAGGCCTCGCGGTTCGTGGCATCCCAGTCGATGAGCCCCCGGTGGGTGATCTCGTTGCCGAGGAAGATGTTCTCGGCGATCGAGAGGTAGGGGCTCAGCGCGAGCTCCTGGTGGATGATGACGATGCCGGCCGCTTCGCTGTCGCGGATGTCTTTGAACTCGACGGTGTTGCCGTCGAAGACGATCTCACCGCGGTAATCGCCCGCGGGATACACGCCGCTGAGCACCTTCATGAGGGTCGATTTGCCGGCACCGTTCTCGCCGCAGATGGCGTGAACCGTCCCGCGCTCGACGGTCAACGACACGTCGGCGAGCGCGATGACGCCGGGGAACTCCTTGGTGATCGAGCGCATCTCGAGGATGGTGCTCACGAGGTCCTCCTTGCAGAACCGGCTCGTGGCCGGTCGGGATGGTGGGGCGGGTGCTCGGCGAGCCGACCCGCGGGAGCCTCCGCCGCGCCCCCCGGCGGGGGGCGGCGCGGGGGGGGGGGGGGGGCGGGGGGCGCACCCGGGGTCAACCACAGGAGGGCCCCGGGGGG
>NZ_JBKBNC010000025.1:0-27850 GCF_046295495.1 Microbacterium sp. | reverse complement strand
CGCCGCGACCCGGTCGGGTCGCGGCGGAGGCGGGGTGGGAGGACCGGGGTCCTCCCGGGGGATCAACCCAGGTCGGCCTCGGTGTAGTAACCGCTGTCGACGAGGATCTCCTCGTAGTTGTCCTTCGTGACGATCGTCGACTCGAGCAGGTACGACGGGACGACCTTCTCGCCGTTGTCGTAGGTCTCGGTGTCGTTGACCTCGGGCTCCTCGCCCTTGCGGATGTCGTCGACCATGGTCACGGCCTGCTTCGCGAGCTCGCGCGTGTCCTTGAAGATCGTCGAGTACTGCTCGCCGGCGATGATCGACTTGATCGAGCCGACCTCGGCGTCCTGACCGGTGATGACGGGCAGGTCGGTGGCCGAGTAGCCGCCCGAGGTGAGGGCCGAGATGATGCCGATCGACAGACCGTCGTAGGGCGAGAGCACGCCGTCGAGCTTGGTCGAGCCGATGACGGTGAGGATGTTCTCCATGCGCTCCTGGGCCGTCTCGGGCAGCCAGCGCAGGATCGCGGCCTGACCGAACTCGGTCTGGCCGGAGGGGACGACGAGGACACCCGAGTCCATGTAGGGCTTGAGCGTCTCCATCGCGCCTTCCCAGAAGAAGGTGGCGTTGTTGTCGTCGGGGCTTCCGGCGAACAGCTCGACGTTGAAGGGGCCGGTGGCGCCGGTCTCCGCGCCCGAGGCGTCGAGGACGCCCAGGCCCGTGAGGAGCGAGGTGGCCTGCTGCACGCCGACCTGGAAGTTGTCGAACGTCGTGTAGTAGTTGACGTTCGGCGTGCCGTTGATGAGGCGGTCGTACGCGATGACGGGGATGTCGGCGTCGGCGGCCTGCTGCAGCACGTCGGTGAGCGTGGTGCCGTCGATCGAGGCGACGATCAGGGCCTTGGCGCCCGAGGTGATCATGTTCTCGATCTGCGAGACCTGGGTGGGGATGTCGTCGTTGGCGTACTGCAGGTCGACCTGGTAGCCGAGCTCCTCGAGCTGCGACTTGACGTTGTTGCCGTCGGCGATCCATCGCTCCGACTGCTGGGTCGGCATCGCGACACCGATGATGCCGCCGGCCTCATCCGAGTCGCCGGCGCCGCCGCCGGTGCGGTCTCCCGCGCAACCGGCGAGGCCGATGCCGAGCGCGAGGACGCCCGCTCCCGCGACCGCCTTGAGCATGCTGTGCTTCTTCACTCTGGTTCCCTCCGTTGGGTATGTGGCGCGGTCTCTCCCCATGGAGCCCACCGCTTCAACGAGCGGCCCACGACGGGTGTCACGTGTCGACGGGGCGAAACGAAGCCGTTCGGCGAGGCGGGTCACCCGCGTCGTTCGAAACTTCTTCGTCTCGACGGATCCGCTCCGCAGCGAGTCCCGTCGGCCTGTGCGACCCGGTCATGTGACCGTTCACATTGTGAGAGTGATGCTACCCCGATGTGTCGAGAATCTGTCAAGTCCCCGTGCGTTCGAGATGGAGCCGTTGCGTAAACGTGACGATCGTCGCGCCGCGCGTCACGAGCGCGGCGGGGCCGTGGACGACCGGACGATGAGGCGCAGGTGATCGGGCACGGGGGCGACGGTGCTCGCGTCGACCTCGCCCAGGGCGCACAGCAGGTCGGTGACGGCCCGGGTGCCGATGCCGACGAAGTCCTGACGCACGGTGGTCAACGGCGGCCAGAGATGGGCGGATTCAGGCACATCGTCGAAGCCGACGACCGACATGTCCTCGGGGACGGAGCGACCTATGGCCCGAACGGCATGCATGAACCCGAGGGCCATGTGGTCGTTGCCCGCGAACACCGCGGTGGCGTCCTCCGTGCGGAGCAGTTCCAGACCCGCCTCGAAGCCGAACTGCGCCGTCCAGTCGCCCAGCACCGGTGGACGGGGCGGGAGGTCGTTGGCATCCATCTCGGCGAGGTAGCCCCGCATGCGGTGATCGGCCTCGACCCAGTCGCGCGGGCCGGCGATGTGCAGGATGCGGGTGTGGCCGAGCTCGATGAGGTGGCGAACGGCCGCGCGGGCTCCCGCCGTCTGGTCGTTGTGCGAGGTGGCGGTGCCCGTCGACGCGACGATCTGCACGGGCACCGGCAGCTTCAGCTCGTCGAGGATCGGCACCACCCGCGTCTGCGGCGCCACGGCGATGAGTCCCTCGATCGACTGCTGCATGAGGTGGTCGATGGACGAGCGCACGTCGTCGGGGGCGCTCGTGGCGAGGTTGGTGACCGTGAGTCGATACCCCGCGGCCCGCGCCGCGGACTCGATGGCCTGGACCATCGACGCCACACCGTGCGTGGTCGTGCGCGGGCCCAGCACGCCGATGAGCTTCGACCTGCTGGTGGCGAGGGCGCGGGCGGCCTGGTTCGGCACGAACTTCAGCTCGGCGATGGCCGAGCGCACCTTGGCGGCGGTCTCGGGGCGCAGCTGCGGGCTGTTGTTGATCACCCGCGAGACGGTCTGGTACGACACCCCGGCCAGTCGCGCGACATCGCGGATGCTGGGGGCACGCCCCGTCGCTTCCGGGGTGTCGGTGTCGCTCATGGTCCGCCTCATCGCGGGTCGCGCGCTGTTGCGTGACCGGTCACACGAGAATAACCGACGGCGCGGCGATCACCCGCTCGGGCCCCGGACGGCGCTCTCGCGGCCGCGCGGCGTCGGCCGTCAGGCCTCGATCAGCGCCCGGTAGAAACGGATGCCGCGCAGCCACACGTCGACGCGGATCCGCTCGTCGGGCGCGTGCAGCGCGTCGCGCTCCGCGCGGGTCAGGTGGAACGGGGCGAAGCGATACACGGCATCCGTGAGCCCGGTGTAGAAGCGGCTGTCGCTCGCCCCGAGCTGAAGGTACGGCAGAGGCACGACCTCGTCGCCGAGGGTCGCGGTGACAGCACGCGACAGCCGGAGCCAGGCCGCACCCCGCCAGGGCGACACCGGCGAGGGTTCGCTGCCGTGGCGCAGCTCGATGTCGACGAGGGGGTCGGCGACGGCGCGGCGGAGGTGGACCGAGACGTCGGCGAGCGTGTCGCCGGTGAGCAGGCGCACGTTCACGCTCGCGCGCGCGGTCGTGGCGAGCACGTTCTCGCCCGCCGAACCCTCCAGGCGCGTCACCACGGCGGTGGTGCGCACGAGGGCGTTCGTCTCGGGACCCCGCGCCGACAGCGCGGCGGTCACCAGCGGGGCCGACACCGCGGTGCGGCGGAACAGCGTCGCCAGGGGCTCACCCGTGTGCGTGGCCGCGGTGGCGAGCATGGCGCGCACGGGCGGGGCGAGCCGCCGGGGGAACGGGCGACGGCGGAGCCGATCGATCGCCCGCGCGAGACGCGCTGTCGCGGGCAGTCTCGGGGGCGTGGACGCGTGGCCGCCGGCCTCGCGCGTGATGAGGTCGAACGTGGCCACACCCCGCTCGGCGACGCCGATCATCGCGGTGGGAGCGGCGACCCCGGGCACAGCCCCCTCGACCACGGCACCGCCCTCGTCGAGCACGAGCGCCGGGCGCACGCCCCGCTCGGCCAGGAGGGCGGCCATGGCCTGCGCGCCGGTTCCGCGGGTCTCCTCGTCGTGGCCGAACGCGAGCCACACGTCGGTCCGCGGGGTCGCACCGTCGGCCAGAGCCTGCTCCACCGCCTCGAGGATGGCCACGAGGGCGCCCTTGTCGTCGATCGCGCCGCGCGCGTGGATGACGGCATCCGGCCCCTCCCCCTCGATCTCGGCGGCGAAGGGGGGATGCCGCCACTCCTGCCCGTCGACCGGCACGACGTCCTGGTGCGCGAGGAGGAGCAGGGGCGCGTCGGCGCTCGCACCCGGCCAGCGGTACAGCAGCGAGCGGCCCGCGACGACCTCGCGCTCCAGCCGCTCGTGCGCGAGGGGGTAGAGGCGCTCGAGGGCGGCGTGGAAGCGGGCGAACGCCTCGTCGTCGGTGTCGGCGGGATCCACGCGGGACACCGTCGGCAGGCGGAGCAGTTCGCGGAAGCGCTCGACGGCCGTCATGCGTCGAGCCTAGGGCGGGAACCGCGGGCGCGTCCGGTCGCAAGCGTCGCGGAACGGCGCCCCGGCGACGCCCGTGCACCACGCCCCTCGCGCGTGCGGAGGCCGGGCGGGGTGGAGTACCCCGCATCCCCGCTCCCCCGCCGACGCGCGACGCGGGTTTCGCACAACGTCTCGACGCGCGCCGATGTCGCCGGACGCGGATACGGTGGAGCCCATGACCGGACTGCACTGGGGCATCCTCGCAACGGGCGGCATCGCGCACGCCTTCACCTCCGACCTGCGCACCGCGGGCCTCGACGTCGTCGCCGTCGGCTCCCGCCGCATCGACAGCGCGCGCGCATTCGCCGAGACGTACGACATCCCGCACGCGCACGGGTCGTACGAGGAGCTCGTCGCCGATCCCGACGTCGACATCGTCTACATCGCCACCCCGCACCCCTCCCACGTCGACAACGCGCTGCTGGCGCTCGACCACGGCAAGCACGTGCTCGTGGAAAAGCCCTTCACGCTCAACGCGGCCGAGGCCGCGGCGATCCGCGACAGGGCCGCCGAGAAGGGCCTGCTGGCGATGGAGGCCATGTGGACGCGTTATCTGCCCCACATGGTACGGATCCGCGAGATCCTCGCCGCGGGCACGCTCGGCGAGATCCGCGTGGTGTCGGCCGACCACACGCAGAAGATCTCCACCGACCCCTCCCACCGCCTCAACGACCTCGCCCTCGGCGGCGGTGCGCTGCTCGACCTCGGCATCTACCCGATCTCGTTCGCCATCGACGTCCTCGGCCTGCCCGAGCGCATCACGGCCCTCGCGCGCCTCTCGGATGCCGGCAGTGACGCCGAGGTCGCCACCGCGTTCGTGCACCCCGGCGGAGCACTGTCGACCACGGTGTCGTCGTCGCGCGGGGCCGGCCGCAACCTCGCACAGGTCGTCGGAACCGAGGCCCGCATCGAGATCGACGGCGTCTGGTACACCCCCACCTCGTTCCGCGTGGTCTCCCCCTCGGGAGACGTGCTCGAGGAGTACGCGAGCGAGGTCGACGGACGCGGCATGCAGTTCCAGGCGCTGGCGGCCGAACGGTTCGTCGCCTCGGGCGCCGGGGCGAACGACGTCCTCCCGATCGACGAGTCGGTGGCGATCATGGGCGTGCTCGACGAGGTGCGTCGGCAGATCGGCGTCGTCTACCCCGGCGAGCGCTGAGCCCGGCGGGGTACCGGCCGATGCACCGGACGGGTCACACTGGAGTCATGCCCGATACGCAGACCGCCCGCGTCGCCGTCTACCTGGACTTCGACAACATCGTGATGTCCTGGTACGACCGCGTCCACGGGCGCAACGCCTACTCGCGCGATCGGCAGAAGATCGCCGAGAACCCCATGGACCCCGAGATCGCCGAGCGTCTGACGAAGGCCACGATCGACGTCGGTGCCGTCATCGACTACGCCGCGTCGTTCGGCACACTCGTGCTCACCCGCGCCTACGCCGACTGGTCGGCGCCGGTGAACGCCGAATACCGCTCGCAGCTCGTCGCTCGCGCGGTCGACCTGGTGCAGCTCTTCCCCGCCGCGGCCTACGCCAAGAACGGTGCCGACATCCGTCTGGCCGTGGATGCCGTCGAGGACATGTTCCGCCTCCCCGACCTCACGCATGTCGTGATCGTGGCCGGAGACAGCGATTACGTGCCCCTCGCGCAGCGGTGCAAGCGGCTCGGGCGCTACGTCGTCGGCGTCGGCGTCGCCGGTTCCACCGCGAAGTCGCTGGCCGCCGCGTGCGACCGGTTCGACGCCTACGACTCGCTCCCCGGCATCCCGAATCTGTCGGAGACGAAGAAGGACACCGCGCCGTCACGGCCCCGCGCCCGCAAGCGCTCGAAGGACCCCGCCGTCGATCTGCTCGAGCGTGCGATGCAGCTCGAGGGCGAACGCGCCGACGGCGAGTGGTTGCACGCCTCGGCGGTCAAAGACCTCATGAAGCGCCTCGACCCCTCGTTCAGCGAGAAGGCACTGGGCTTCCGCAGCTTCTCGGACTTCCTCAAGGCCCAGACCGAGCACGTCGAGGTCGACGAGGAGTCGAACGTCGTGCAGGTGAAGGCGGTCGCGCGGGGCTGAGCCGGGGCGGCTCGACGCGGATCGCGTCAGCGGCGCTCGGCGCCGGGAGCGACGTGCTCCAGCACGCGCTCCCACACCGACGTGAGCGTCACGTGACCGTTCACCGAGCCGATCTCGTCGTCGGGCACGACCTGCGCCTCAGCCGATCGCAACCGGTCGACGTACCACTCGGCGTCGTCGGTGCCGGCGGGGCCGTCTCCCCCGACGAGCACGAGCACGTCCGCGTCGAGGTGATCGAGGAGCGGGGTGCGCAGGTCGCGACTGAGGGGATCGGAGGGACTGCGGACCCCGACGATCGCAAGTCGGTCGACGATCGGCCCCATCGCCGCGGCGAGGTAGATGGCGATCGGCCCGGCCGAGCGCTCCCCCACCAGTCCCACTGTGGCGCCCGGTGCCTCGCGCTCCATCAGCGCCTTCAAGGCCTCGACGGTCAGCTCGGCGGGCGTCTGCCCACCGAAGACGGGCGGGTCTTCGAGCTCGGGGGCGTCGAGCCCGACCGCGACGACCCGAACGTCGTAGCCGGAGGTGACCCTCGCGTCGGGGTCGGTCGTGGCGACGTCGCCGGTGCGCAGCACGAACACCGCGCGCGGGGCGCCGGGGGTGCCGAAGCTGCGGTAGCCGAGCTCGCCGTCGAGCCAGGGGGCCAGACTCATCGCGTCATCCTTCCGCCTCCGCGCCGCCGCCGGGGAGCAGGGCGCGCAGGGTGTCGATCGTGTCGGCCTCGGCCGCGGGCTTGTCGGAACGGTAGGCCTTGACGCGGGCGAAACGCAGCGCCACGCCGCCCGGATAGCGCACGGAGCGCTGCACGCCGTCGATGGCGATCTCGACGACGGTGTCGGGGACGACGCGGATGCCGCCCGGCACCTCGCCCCTCTCCCGATCGGCGAAGTGCGCGGTCTGCCAGGCGAGGAGTTCGTCGGTGAGTCCCTTGAACGTCTTGCCGACCATGACGAAGCCACCGGGGTCGCCGAAGCGGCCCTCCGCGTCTCGCGCGCCGAGGTGCAAGTTGGAGAACCACTGCGACCGCCGGCCCGAGCCTCGCTCGACGCCGAGGACGACGAGATCGAAGGTGTGCACCGGCTTGACCTTCAGCCAGCTCTTCCCGCGACGGCCGGCGGTGTAGGGCGCGTCGAGTCCCTTCACCATCACGCCCTCGTGCCCCGCGTCGAGGGCCGCGCGGGCGAAGTCGTCGGCGGCGGCGGTGTCGCCGGTCACGACGGCGGGGATGCGCCACTCGCCGGCGACGCGCTCGAGCTCGGCGAGACGGGCGGACAGCGGCTCGTCGACGAGGTCGCGCCCGTCGACGTGGAGGATGTCGAAGAACCAGGGCTGCAGGGCGATCTCGCGAGCCGTCTCGGCACCGAAGCGGGCCATCGTCTCTTGGAACGGGCGCGGGGCACCGTCGTCGTCGAGGGAGAGCGTCTCGCCGTCGAGGATGACATCGTCGACCGGGAGGCCCCGCACCACCTGGACGATCTCGGGCACGCGGTGCGTGACGTCGGCGAGCGTGCGGGTGAAGACCCGCACCTCGTCGCCTCGACGGTGCACCTGCACGCGCGCGCCGTCGAGCTTGTACTCCACCGACGCGCGCCCGGCCACGGCGAGCGCCTCGGCCACCGTCGACGCCGTGGAGGCGAGCATCGGCTGCACCCCGCGGCCGACCACCAGCCCCACGGCGGCGAGGTCTCGCGCCGAGCCGGTGAGTGCGATGAGCGCCGTCTCGCCGAGGTCGCCCGACAGCATCGCGGCCCGGCGGACAGCGGCGCCGTCGCGCTCGGAGGCGCGGGCGACGGCATCCACGAGCACGCCCTCGAGCGCACCCGTGCGCAACTCCCCGGTCATGATGCGGATGAGCAGGTGCCATTCCGTCGCCGTCGCCCGCTCGGCCAGGCCGTCGAGCAGAGCCGTGCGCGCCGCGGTGGAGCCGGAGCCGCCGACCTCGGTGAGGCGGGAGAACGCGGCGTCGACGTCGGCGATCGTGAGGGAGGGGGTGTCGGCGTGGGACCCGCCGCGAGCGGACAGGGTCTTCCAGCCCACGCCGAGTCGGCCTTGGCGCGGCGACGCGGTCAGCAGGCCGACCGCCGGCGCGACCTCGTCGGCGGACAGACCGCGCAGCACCGCGGCGAGGGCGTCGACCTTGGCCAGACGCGAGCGCGTGTTCGTCACCGCGGCGAGCGCCGTCTCGATCTCGCTGAAGAGCATGTCGGCATCCTGGCACCCCCCTCCGACATCGCCCGCGCGCTTGCGCAGGTGGGGCCCGGCGCGTAGGGCGGGGTCGACCGTGGCGATCGTCGTCGGCGGCCCGTCGGCGCGTCGAGGAACGCCACGGCGACGGTCGGCCGTTGATCACACGAGGCCTCCGCTCGCAACCCCCGATTCGATGTCGGAGGTCTGAGGTGTGCTGGGGACCTCCCCCAGGAATGAGGAATCCGTGAACGCTCCCGCCACCCTCGAACAGTCGACCCGCACCGCCCGTGAGGTGTTCGGGTGGGACGATCTGCTGCCGGGGCAGGCCGAGGCGATCGACGCGGTCAAGAGCGGTCGCGACACCCTCGTGGTGTTCCCGACCGGCGCGGGCAAGTCGGCGGTGTACCAGATCGCCGGTTGCGAGCTCGGCGGCGTCACCGTGGTCATCTCCCCCCTGCTGGCCCTCCAGCGCGACCAGATCGACTCGATCGACCGTGCCCCCGACGCCCCCGCCGCCGTCGCCCTCAACTCGCGCACGAGCGCCGCGGCCACGCGGGCGGCATGGGCGGCCATCGAGGGCGACGACGCGGTGTACGCCTTCCTCGCGCCCGAGCAACTGGCCAACACCGACGTGTTCGATCGCCTCGCGAAAGCCGACGTACGCCTCGTCGTCGTCGACGAAGCGCACTGCGTCTCCGCGTGGGGTCACGACTTCCGGCCCGACTACGCGCGCATCGGCGACGCGGTCGAGGCCCTGGGGCACCCGCCGGTGCTCGCGTTGACCGCCACGGCATCCGCTCCCGTCCGCGACGACATCGTCGCGAGCCTGCGCATGCGCGAACCGCACCTCGAGGTGCGCGGTATGGACCGCCCCGAGATCCACATGGCGGTGCGGCGCCACGAGCACGACGACGACAAGCGGCGCGCGGTCCTGCGCGACGTGCAGGATGCCGAGGGCGTGGTGCTGCTGTACGTGGCGACGCGCAAAGAGACCGATGCCTACGCCGACGAGCTCCGCGAGCTCGGTCTGCGCGCCGAGCCCTACCACGGGGCGATGGCGCAGAAGCGGCGCGACGAGGTGCACGCGGCCTGGACGGCGGGCGAGCTCGACGTCGTCGTGGCGACGTCGGCCTTCGGCATGGGCGTCGACAAGCCCGACGTGCGCCTGGTCGTGCACGCCGATGTGACGGAGTCGCTCGACTCGTACGCGCAGGAGATCGGCCGTGCCGCCCGCGACGGTCAGCCCGCCCGGGCGATCCTGCACTACCGCGCCGAGGACTTCTCGTTGCGTTCCTTCTTCGCGGGAGGGCACAGCAAGCGCGCCGACGTCGCGGGCGTGTGGGACGCCCTGCGCCGCGCGAAGAAGAAGCCGCTGCGGGCGAAGGACATCGCCGAGTCCTCGGGGCGCTCGACGCGCGCGATCGGTCGGGTGCTGAACCAGCTCGTGGCCTGCGAGCTGGCGGTTTCCGGACCCGACGGGGTGGCGCAGCTCAAGAGCGTGTCGGCCGGCGACGCCGTCGCCGCGGTGCGGGATCGCGACGAGGCGGAGGAGCGCATCCGCGCCTCGCGCATCGAGATCATGCGCGGCTACGCCGAGACCTCGCACTGCCGCCGACGCGCCCTGCTGGAGTACTTCGGCGTCGAGACCCCCGCGCAGTGCGGGGCGTGCGACCGGTGCGACGCCGGTGCTGCGCTGCCCGTCGACGTCGAGTCCGCCGAGGGCGCAGCGGACGCCGGTGACGACGGCATCCGCATCGACTCCTCCGTCGCGCACGAGGAGTTCGGCACCGGGACCGTCATGGGCGTCGAGGCGGATCGCCTCACGGTGTTCTTCCCCGACCACGGCTACAAGGTGCTCGCCCGCGCCGCCTTCGACCGCGGCATCCTGGAACTCGGCGACGCCGCCTGATCGCAGCGGGGCCGCCGCGGACTCGTGCGGTGACGCGCGGGGTCGCGGACCGGGCGCTCAACCCGCCCGCGGCATCACTCGACGCGGGATGCCGGACGCCGCGCGACCGGTGCCACCATCGGGACCGACGAGAGTCTTCAGCGTTCGCGCGTCGCCCACCACGCCCAGGCCACGAGCGGCGCCTGAAGGAACAGTCGCGCGAAACGGGCCCGGTCGGTGTTCAGCCCGGGCGCCGAGCGTCCCGTGCGCCACTGGTGCACGTTGCCGGGGAACACCGCGATGAAGAAGGCGGCGATCGCCGCCCCGACCCGCCGCCGTTCGCGCGGCAGGGCCACGAGCGCAACGCCCAGAACGGCCTCGATCGCCCCGGATGCCACGACGATGGCGTCTTTGTCGGTGCGCAGCAGCCGCGTGGCCCATCCCGGGACGACGATGCGATAGCCCCGGCGGCCCCACGTGAGGTGGCCGGTTCCCGCACCGAACAGCAGCACGGCCAGCACCCCGCGGGCGACGGAGCGGAGCGTGAGACCTCGACGTCGTGGCATCCGGTCAGTCTGCCACCGCGTCGAACGATCGGGGCCGACCGGCGGGCGGGGACGCACGATGCCGACCGATGTCGGCCGCGGCGTGCCAGAGCCATTCCACCGGGCCCCGCCGGAAGCGGCGCAGCCACAGGTGCGCCGCCGCCGCGACGACGACCGTGATGACGAGGAACATCGCGACGGTCACCGGCACGCGCCACGCCTGGGTGGTCTCGGCGAGGCCGAGTCCCCAGCCGTAGAACACGGCGGCGCCCAGGAGGTTCTGCAGCAGGTAGGCACTGAGCGCGACGCGGCCGATCTCGGTGCATCGACGAGCGACCCAGCCCGCGGTGCCGCGCCTCAGGCACACGTCCGCCACCAAGCCCAGGAGCCCCAGCGCGACGACGGGAGCCACGACGTACCGCTCGAGGAGCAGACCACCGGGCGACGCCGTGAGCGCGAGAGCGAGGTCGACGGGGGCGGCGATCGCTCCGGCGAGCATCAGCCGACGACGGAGTCGCGCGCCCGCGGCACCGAAGACGTCCGCGCGCAGGAGCGCGGCGCCGGCGAGGAAGAGCGCGAGGGAGAGGAAGCCGATCAGCACGGGCTCGGCGCGGAAGACGGCGGCGTTGTCGAGGCGGAAGGCCGCGAGGCCGAGGAACGACGCGGTCGCGTAGGGGTTCGGGCTGGTGGGCGCGGCGGTGTCGGCCTCGCCGGCGGGGAACGCGGCGAGGAGCAGGACGAGTCCCGTGATGAGCGCGACGTGCGCGGCGGCGAAGCCGAGGATCATGGCGCGCTGGGCGCGGGGGCGGGTCACGAGCAAGACCGACGCCACCGCCGCGGTCACGGCGTAGCCCATGAGCACGTCGAACTCCGCGATGAGGATGTAGTTGACGACGCCGTCGAGGAACAACAGCGCGGCACGCCACAGGTATCGGCCGGGCCATCGTGCGCCCCGGCGCTGCGCCGCGCGGTGCTGCATCGCCAGACCGACTCCGAACGTGAGCGAGAGCAGGGCGAGGAACTTGCCCTGCGCGAGCGCCATCAGCACGAGTTGCGCCGTCGCTGCGGCGTCGGAGGCCCCGGGCAACACGGGGTTCTGGAGCATCCCCCACAGCCCCCACGGGTGCGAGAACACCCACACGTTCGTCGCGAGGGTGCCGATGATCGCCAGCCCGCGCACCGCATCGATGCTCGCGATCCGTCGAGCCGGCGCCCCATCGGGCAATACGTTCGTATTGTTCACGCGTTCACCGTAGCCTACGACGGTGACGACCTCTCGCACCCCGCCCGCACACGGAGCGCGGGACGCCATCGTCGAAGCGGTCTTGCGGGTGATGGCGATGCGCGGCCCCGACGCGCTGAGCGTGCGCAACGTCGCCTCCGAGGCGGGAGTGTCGGTCGGCGCGGTGCAGCACCACTTCCCCACGCGCGCCGCACTGATCGTCGGAGCCATGGATGCCGTGAACATCCGGTTCCGAGAGCGCCTCAGCGCCGCCCTGAGCGGGGTGGACTCCCCCGGGCGCCGCCTCGGGATCTTCTGCGCGGAGCTGGCCTCCCTCGGCACCGAGGGACACCGCGACGCGGTGGTCTGGACGGCGTTCGCGTCGCGTGCGGCCACCGACGCCGAGGTGCGCCGGATCCACGAGCGGGAATGGGCGCGTACCGAAGCCGCGGTCCTGGCGCTGCTGACGGCCGCCCATCCGGGCGCGGCGATCGATGCCGACGACGCGGCGCTCGTGCTCGCGACGCTCGACGGCATCGCGGTCGCCCGCGGGGCCGAGGGCGACGCGCGGATGCCCGCGGAGCGGGGACGCCGGCTCGTCGACGCGTTGCTGGCCGGCTTCGCCGCCCGCGGCTGAGGGGTGCGCGCGGCCGCCCGCTCGCGGGGGCGAGACGCACCGGCTCCGGCTCCGGCTCAGCTCCGGTCGCGGGGCACGGGTCGCTCAGCTGAGGTCGCGGGGTTCTGAGAGCGTGGGGGTCGTGCGGAGATGCTCACGCGTCGACCCTGTTCCGGCTCGCCCGGCACGACCTCACGACGGGCTCGGCGCCGTCCTCCAGGCGAAGTCGACGTATGCCGCCACCGTGTCCTCCGCAACGATGGCGCGCAGCACGACCTCGTCGGCGGCGGCGGTATAGGCGTCGAGGGCATCGCCGAGCTCGGTGACGTCGCGGATGGTCGTGTCGATGGCATCCACGCCCATCCTCGCGAAGTTGGCCGCGTAGTTCGGGAACGCGGCGTAACGGGCGGTTTCGGCCTCGAGTCGCGCGCGCGCAGCCGACACGATCGCGGTGCGGACGTAGACGGCCACGTGCGTCGACGGCGCGATCGCGTGCAGCGCCGCTGACTGCTCGCGCGCCTCGACGGGTGGCACCCAGTTGAGCAGCACGCCGTCGGCACGTTCGGCGGCGAGACGCCGCATCCGCGGCCCCAGCGCGCCGACGAGCACCCGTGGCAGCCCCGCCGCATGCAGCGTCTCGGTGGCCGCGCGCACGCGGGAGAGCGCCCCCTCCCGCGCGATGCCCGAACCGATGCCGATCGTCACGCGCTCGCGCGGGAGGGCGAGGGATGCCGCTTCGGCGGCGATCTCGGTCGCGGGTCTGCGGTCGACCGGCACGACGCCGGTGGCCAGGTGCAGGCGCTCGGTGACCCGGGCGGCCGCGGCGAGCGCGACCAGCGCGTCGCCGTCGGGTGTGTCGTTCACCCAGAGGGCGTGGAAGCCGGCCTTCTCGACCGCGGGGGCGATCTCGGCGATCGCGTCGGGCCCGAGTGAGCCCGCGACGCCCAGGGAGACGACGCCGCGCGTCACGACACACCGCCCGCGTCGGGAACGGACACCGCGACCTGACCCACGGCCGAGAAGAACGCGCGCAGGTCGACGTCGTCGGTGGGCAGCAGCACGACGTCGTCGACGCCCGCGGCCTGGAACCGCGCGACTCCCTCGGCCACCTCGGACACCGACCCGGCCAGCACGCGCTCGGCGGCGTCTTCGCGGTCGGACAGGACCGCGGTCGCACGCTCGTGGGCATCGGGACCGAACGCCGTGAGCACGTAGGCCACGACGTCCGCGCGGCCCTCGCGACCCGACTGGGCGCGACCGGCCTGCACGGTCTCGACCGCCGTGGCGATCTCGGCGACGGTGTGTCGACTGTCGAGGACGACGCCGTCGGCCACCGCTCCGGCGAGCGCGAGGGTCTTGGGGCCCTCGGCGGCGGCGTACACCGACGGCGCCGCGGCCGGCGGCCAGTCGAGGGCGACGTCACGCAGCTTCACGTAGCGCCCCTCTGCGCTGACCGTCTCGCCCGCGAGGAGCGACCGCAGCGCGGGGAGCTGTTCCTGCATCAGCGTGAGCGGGGAGGCGACCTTGGCACCGACCTGCCGCATCCAGTCCTGCACGCCGTGGCCGAAGCCGGGCAGAACGCGCCCCGGGAAGATGCGCTCGATCGTGGCGACCTCCATCGCGGAGGCCGCGACGTTGCGCAGCGGCAGCGGGGCGATGCCGATCCCCACCCGCAGGTGGTCGGTGACGGCGAGGGCGGCGGCGGCTGCGGCCCACGCCGAAGAGCGGAAGCAGTCTTCCCAGAGCCACAGCTCTTCAATGCCGGCGTCTTCGGCGGCTCGCGCGGCGTCGCGCAGCTCCTCGGGCGGGTGCGGGTACGGACTGAAGATCGTGCCGATACGACTCATGCGTCTACTCTGCCCCGAACCCCCGACATTGCGGCAGGGGTGTCACGGGCCCCGCCCCACCTCCGCCCCCCGCCCGCGGGGCCGACGGGGTGCCCGGGCGCGCCGGGGTCTCCCCCGCACACCGGGCGCGCACGACGACGCCCCCGGCGCCGAAGCACCGGGGGCGTCGAACGCAGCACCTCAGGCGGCGAGCGCCGGAACGACCGGCATCACCACGAAGCCCGAGGCCGTGGCATCCACCGTCACCGCGCCACCGTCGGCGAGGTCGCCGGCGACGAACAGGTCGGCGATGCGATCGTCGACCTCGCGCTGGATGACACGACGCAACGGGCGCGCGCCGTACTCCGGCTCGTAACCCACCTCGGCGAGACGGTCGACGGCAGCCTCCGTCACCTCGAGGGTGACCTCGCGGGCCGCGAGCCGACGCGACGTGGCCCCCAGCAGCAGCCGCACGATCCGGCGCAGTTGCGCCTTCTCGAGCTTGCGGAACAGCACGATGTCGTCGATGCGGTTGAGGAACTCCGGCCGCATGGCCTCGCGCAGCTTGCCCATGACGCGGTCGCGCAGGTCGTCGTCGGCGAACTCGCGGCCCGTGGTCGTGAACCCGATCGCCCCGGAGCGGGATGCCAGCACCTCGGCGCCCAGGTTCGAGGTCATCACGATGACGGTGTTGCGGAAGTCCACCGTGCGGCCCTGGCCGTCGGTGAGCCGGCCGTCGTCGAGCACCTGCAGGAGCAGGGTGAAGACGTCGGGGTGGGCCTTCTCGATCTCGTCGAACAGCACGACGGCGTAGGGGTTGCGGCGCACGCGCTCGGTCAGTTGGCCGGCCTCGTCGTAGCCGACGTACCCCGGAGGGGCACCGATCAGGCGCGACACCGTGTGGCGCTCGCCGAACTCGCTCATGTCGAAGCGGATCACGGCGCCGTCGTCGTCGAAGAGCGAGCCGGCCAGGGCCTTCGCGAGCTCGGTCTTGCCCACGCCCGTGGGGCCGAGGAAGAGGAACGAGCCGACGGGTCGGTTCTCGTCACCCATGCCGGTGCGGTTGCGCCGCACCGCCTTGGCGACGGCGGCGACCGCGTCGTCCTGCCCGATGACGCGGGCGTGCAGCTCGGTCTCGAGCTCGGCGAGGCGGCCGCGCTCGGTGGCGGTGAGCCGCGCGACGGGGATACCGGTGGACCGGCTGATCACCGCGGCGATCTCGGGCTCGTCGACCACGGCGGCGGCACGGGGTGCGGCGGTGGCTTCGTCGAGGCGCGACTGGACCGCGACCATCTCATCGCGCAGACGCGAGGCCTCCTCGTAGTGCTCGGCCGAGACGGCGGCGTTCTTGTCGGCCTCGAGGGTCGCGAGCCGCTCGAGCAGGGCCGACGTGTCGACCGACACGCCGAGCTTCAGCCGCAGCCGTGCTCCGGCCTGGTCGATCAGGTCGATCGCCTTGTCGGGCAGCACGCGCTCGGTGAGGTAGCGGTCACTGAGCTCGACGGCCGCGCGCAGGGCGTCGTCGGTGTAGGTGACGGCGTGGTGCTGCTCGTACGCCGGACGCAGGCCGCGGAGGATCTCCACCGCGTCCGGGAGCGAAGGCTCTCCGACGCGCACGGGCTGCAGGCGCCGCTCGAGGGCCGGGTCCTTCTCGATGGTGCGGTACTCGCGCAGCGTGGTGGCGCCGATGAGTCGCACGTCACCGCGGGCGAGACGCGGCTTGAGGATGTTGCCGGCATCCATCGAGCCGTCACCACTGCCGCCGGCACCGACGAGCGTGTGCACCTCGTCGATGAAGACGACGAGCCTGTCGGCTGCCGAGATCTCCTCCATCGTCTGGGTGAGACGCTCCTCGAAGTCACCGCGGTAGCGAGCGCCGGCGAGCATCGCCGCGAGGTCGATCGAGACCACGCGCGTCTCGCGCAGCTGCTCGGGCACGTCACCCGCGACGATCGCGCGCGCGAGTCCCTCGACGACGGCGGTCTTGCCGACGCCGGCCTCGCCGATGAGCACGGGGTTGTTCTTCGTGCGGCGGCTGAGGATCTCGATGGTCTGCTCGATCTCGTCGGTGCGCCCGATCACGGGGTCGAGCTCTCCCGCCACGGCGCGGGCCGTGAGGTCGGTGCCGAATCGGTCGAGGTTCGGAGTCGTGGATGCCGACTCCTCGGGCGCCTCGGACTCGTCACCGCCGACGACGGTCTCGCGGACGCCCTGCGTCAGGGCCTCGGCCGTGACGCCCGCCTGCGCGAGGATCTGCCCGGCCGGGGCGTCCTGCGCGAGGACGAGGGCGAAGAAGAGGTGGTCGGGGTCGACGTAGGTCGATCCCGCGGCACGGGCGACCTGGAAGGCGTGGAAGAGCGCGCGCTGCACCGATCCGGCCACGACGGCGCCGTCGACCTGGGCGGGTGCGCCGGCCGCGGGCAGGCGGCTCTCGGCGGCGCGGGCGATGGCGGCGGGATCGGCGCCGAGGCGAGCGACGGCATCCTTGGCCGGGGAGCGACCCACGAGCACGTGCAGCACGTGCAGGGCGTCGAGTTCGCGCTGGCCGCGGCCGAGGGCGAAACGGCCCGCCGCCTGAAGGGCGTCTTGCGTGCGCGCACTCAGAAAGCGACTGAGGTCGATCGACCGCTCGGCGCGCGCCTGCTCGCCCGCGAGGTAGCGCGCGAGGAACTCGTCGAACGACTGGGCGCCGTCTTCCCCGGCGCCGGGGGTGAAGTCTTCGGGCAATTCCGTCTCCTGTGATACGTGAGTGCGGTTGACTCAAGTCTGCAACTTGAGCACCGTCGTATCAAGTTCAACGCGACACCCCACCGACTATTCCCGTCACGTTCGCAGCCTCGGGTCGACCTCGTTCCAGAGCTCGACGGTCTGCACCACCCAGAACACCGCGAACAGGGCCAGCGCGACGACCTCGCCGATGAGCACGACGGGTACGCCCCGCTGTTCCGCCCCCGCGATGACGCCCACCACCAGCAGAACCAGGGTGGCCACGATCCCGATCGCCACCACGCCGTACGCGAGGCGCAGCCGCCGATGCGCCCTCCCGCTGCGCTGCGGACGCCACGCCCCCAGGGCCGCCACGGCGGCGATCACGACGAAGAACGCGATGGCCGCGACCTCGTGGGCGAGAGCCGAGAACGACGCGGGTGCGGTGACCGCCCACACGAACCCCGCCACGATCGTCGCCGCGACGACGCCCGCCGTCGCCACCACGCCCGCACCCAGAGTGCCCTGCGCCCGGGCGAGGACCAGCGCGGCGACGACCCCCAGGACGACGAGGGATGCCACGGCGCCGGCGTTGTTCGCCACGGTCGGGCCGAACTCCGCCGGTATGCACCGACGGGCGGGGGCGCAGGACTCCGAGGAGACGGAGGTGGGGACGTAGGCGATCACGAGGGCGAGGACCGCGGCGACGTCGAGCAATCCCTGCTCGAGGCTGCGGCCCGACAGCGCCAGCAGGGCGAGCGCGACCGCACTCAGCGATCCGACGAAGACCGGCCCGGCCGGGGTGTAGTAGGCCGCGCTCACCGAGGGCGGCACGCCGCCCGCGACCGACTCGACCGCGAGCGCGATCCCCAGGAAGACCGTCGCCGCCACCAGCGCGAGCCGCACGTACCGGTAGGTGCGTTGGGTCGAGGTCGTGCGGATCCGCATGACGGCATCCTGTCAGGGGGGTCCGACATCGGTCGGAACCGCTGCACCCGACGCGGCGCCCCCGCCTACGCTGGAGCGATGCTTCCGCCCATCACCGTCCGCCCCACCACCGAAGACGACTGGGAGCGGGTGCGGACGCTGCGCCTCGAGAACGCGAGCGACAACCCCGTCTCCTACGGTGCGACGGCGGCCTACGCCCGGAGGATGACCGAGGAGGACTGGCGTCTGCGGGCCCGGCGGGGCGAGGGCCCGACGACGACGAGCCTGATGGCGCTCGAGACGACGACCGGGCGGCCCGTGGGCATGATGAGCGCCCAGCAGGGGGATGACGACGGCCCGGACCCCGTGCTGACCGGCGTCTACGTGAGTCCCGCGTTCCGTGGGCGCACCGCGGGCGTGGCCGACACGCTCCTGCAGGGCATCGTGCTCTGGGCCGTCGGCCGCGGCGAGACGCTGCGCCTGTACGTGGACGATCAGGCGACCCCCGCGCAACGCTTCTACGCCCGCCACGGCTTCGCGGCCACCGGCCGCGAGCGCGCCTCGCGTCTTCTCGGCGACGACCCCGACGCGACGCCGCGCCGGCTGCTCGAGCTGAGTCGCCCCCTCTGACGCGGGCGCCTCGCGCCACCACGGGCGAGGCGGCACCGAGGGGGCGGGCGGATCCCGTGCGCACACCACCGTGGCACCCGCGTACCGGCCCGCCCGTCTGGAAGACTTCCGGCATGCGCGAATTCCTCGCCGGAGCAGCCCTGCTCGTCCGCGGCCTCGGCCAGTGGCGTCGCACACCCGGGGCCATGGCGCTCGGGCTCATCCCCGGCACCCTCGTCGGACTCGTGCTCGGCGCCGCGCTCGTCGCGTGGGGCTTCGCCCTCCCGGGCCTCGTCGACGACTGGACCCCCTTCGCCGACACGTGGGCGCCGTTCTGGGCGGGCGCGCTGCGCACGGCGGTCGGTCTCGCGTCGTTCGGAGGCGCCCTGCTGCTGGTGATCGTGTCGTTCACGGCCGCGACCCTCGCCGTCGGCGAGCCGTTCTACGACCGCATCTGGCGGGCCACCGAGCGCAGCGCGACCGGCGAGGTGCCCGACGCGGAGTACGGGTTCTGGCGCGCCGTCGGCGACAGCGCACTGCTCATCCTCCGCGGCATCCCGGCCGCTCTGCTCGCCTGGCTCCTGGGCCTGATCCCCTTCGTCGGCGGTGTGCTCGGGTTCGTCGCGGGCGTCACGCTGACCGGCTGGCTCCTGGCCGACGAGCTGACCTCGCGGGCCCTGTCGGCACGTGGCCTCGATCGCCGCGCCCGACGCGCGCTCCTGCGCCGACACCGCGCCCGCGCCCTCGGTTTCGGTGTCGCGACGCAGCTGTGCTTCCTCGTGCCGCTCGGCGCCGTGGCCGTCATGCCCGCCGCGGTGGCCGGCAGCACGCTGTGGGCCCACGCCGCCCTCGGTCTCGGCCCGCGAAACGCCCCCGGCCCCCGCCCGGCCGCCGGCACCCTGACGACGGCCCCGGGAGCTGCCGCACCGACCGTCGCCCACCCCCGACACGCTCGCCCCGCGCAACCCGCCCCGCCCGCGCACCGAGCCGGCGACGCAGCACGATAGCCTGGAGCGACCGAAGGGATCTCCATGTTCATCGTCTCGCTCATCCTGTTCGTCGGCGGCATGCTGCTGACCGGCCTGTCGTTCTCGCTCGCCGCCCCGGCGCTGTTCTTCGCCCTCGGCATCCTGCTCGTCTCGGCGTCGCTGGCCCTGCCCTTCCACTTCGGCACCCGGTAAGCCGCCGCGGCGGCGCGGCACCGCCACGACCCGCAGCACCATCGCGAACCCCGACACCGCCACGACCCGCCGCGCCGCCACGACCCGCTGCGTCGATCTGTCGCGACACCGCCCGGCGTCGGCCCGATGAACGGATGCCGGGCAGTCGGCCCCCGTGACCCCGGTACCGTTGCACGATGCCTTTCTCGTTCGACACCCTCCGTCGCCGCCCCGACCTCGAGGGTCCCGACCTCGTCGCCGTCGACGCGGCCGACCGCCTCATCCTCGACGAATCCGCCACGGCGCGAGAAGGGCTCGCGGAGGGACGACTCGTCGTCATCGGCGACACGCACGGTGCCCTGACCCTGGGGGCCGCCGACGCCGGCGCGCGCGGCATCCGCGTGCACCAGGACGAGCTGCTCGGCGAGCGCGCCCTGGTCGCCAACGCCGCCGAGGCGGGGCTCGACGGCGCCTTCTCCTCTCACGCCCTCGATGCGTCGCTTCTCGCGGGAGCGCGCCTCGTGCTCCTCCGCCTCCCCCGCTCGCTGCGCGCCCTCGCCGACATCGCCGGTCTCATCGCCCTGCACGCCGACCCGGAGGTGGTCGTCTATGCCGGCGGACGTCTCAAGCACATGACCGTGACGATGAACGACGTGCTCCGCGCGCACTTCGACCGCGTCGACGTCACCCACGCGCGCCAGAAGTCACGCGTGCTCGTCGCGCGCGGTCCCCACGACGGACGCGAGCCCGAGCCCGAGGCAGCGGAGGTCGACGGCATCCGGGTGCGCGCGTTCGGCGGAGCGTTCGCGGGCGCGTCGATCGACATCGGCACGCGGCTGCTCCTCGCCCACCTTCCCGAGCCCCGCGGCGACGAGGCGATCGACCTCGCGTGCGGAACCGGCGTCGTGGCCGCGGCCCTGGCCGTGCGGCATCCGTCGCTGCGCGTTCTCGCGTGCGATCAGTCGGCGATCGCGGTCGCATCGGCGCGCGCGACGGCCGAGGCCAACGGCGTCGCGGACCGCGTCACCGTCTCGCGCGACGACGTGCTGCGGTCGCGACCGGATGCCACCGCCTCCTTCATCGCGCTCAACCCGCCGTTCCACGCCGGGGCCACCGTCAGCGACGGTCTGGCCCCGCGCATGTTCGCCGACGCGGCGCGCGTGCTGCGCCCGGGCGGCGAGCTGTGGACGGTCTGGAACTCGGCTCTGCAGTACCGGCCGACGCTCGAGCGGAGGGTGGGACCGACCCGTCAGGTGGCGCGCGACCGCAAGTTCACCGTGACGGTGTCGACGAAGCGCTGACGCCGGGGTCCGGCCCGGTCCGCGCGTCGCGCGCGATCCGCCTCGACACGACCCGTGGTGCACGCGGAGCACAGGGCGTAGATTCGACGGTGCTCGACGAGGAGGTGGCGATGCGCGCTCGTGTCGTCGCGGTGGCTCTGGTCACCGTCGCCGCCCTTGTGTTCGGCGGCGCGCCGGCCCGTGCGACCCCGGAAGGGGACCCCCTCGACGGCACCGTCTCGACCCCGCTGCTGGTCGACTGCTCGAGCATCACCGCCAAGGGGCGCGAGTACGCGCGCCTGCACGGCATCACCCTCTGCGATGCCGACAGCACCCCGGCATCCGAACCGCTGCGCACCGAGGCGGTCGGCGGAGAGGAGTGCGGAAACGCGACGCTCGTGATGATCAGCCGCGGCGGCGGGGTGGCGACGCTGGCCTGGCGCGTGAACTCCTTCACCGGCCCGGTCGTCGACCTCGAGCTCGACATCTCGGCATCCGGTCGGTCGGACGCCGTGGTGCGACGCTTCGTCGATCGCACCGCCAGCCTCCACCCCCGCGGCGCAACGGCGGCCCTCCTCGGCGTGGGTCGCGCCTCGGCGACGGTCTCGGGAACCGTCCAGACGTTCCTCGCCACGTGCCGCATCGCCCCCGCGGGCGTCCGCATCCACGCGCGCTGAGCGAACCGGCCACGCTCCCTCCGCGACACAACGCAGGAGTGATCCGCTCCGAGCCGCCGAAAAGCCGCGACATCCCGGCCGGGACGAACGGATCTCCTTCGTCGTGTCGCGGCGTGGCGGCGGACGAGCTGTCAGCCCTTGCCGCCCGGAGGCCCGACCACCAGCAACACCACGAACACCAGGGCGACGACAGCCACGAGCGCCAACCCCAGCACCCACGGACGGCGCAGGAAAAATCGCAGCAGACGATCGATGGGCCGCCGGTCGCGCGGGTCGGCGGTCTCATCGAGACGCCACGCACCCCGCAGACGCCCGGTGCGCTGCAGCCAGATCTCCGTCGGAACGGTCGCGTACGGGATCACGGCGCTCACCACCGCGACGGCCGCCGGCCCGAACCCCCACCGCTGGTTGAGCGCGACCAGCACCGCGGTCGCACCGTAGGCGAGGAACACGAACCCGTGGATGCCGCCGCCGATCGACACCGCGATCGGCAGATCGGCCACGGCCCGCAGGATCAGGCCGCCGATCAGCAGCGTCCACGAGATCGCCTCGGCGATCGCGAGCGTACGGAACAGGGTCAGGGGCGTGCGGAACACGTCTCTCCTCCAACGTCGGGGCTCTCCACCCTACGGAACGGGCCCGCCCGTCATCCGAGCACCGTTCGACGTCGAAACGTCACTCCACCGGCTGGTCGTCGCCGTCGAGGCTGGGGTCGGAGCGTTGCCCCTCCGCGGCGGTCGAGGTGTCGGGCTCGGGCCCGGGTTCGATCGGGGGCTTCTCACGGTCGACATCCATGACTCCACCCCATCAGATCGCCACCCGGATGCCACGGCCTTGACGACGCCGCTGCGGCCGCCGCCCCGTGACGTCGCCGTCGGGAGCGCCAGAGCCGAAGCCACAGCCCGCGCCCGCGGGCCGAGGCGCAGCCGGCGTGCGGGGGCGTCGGCTACGGCCCGGAGCCCGCGGGCGTCCCGCTCGACGGCGCGTAGGCTGGAGGCGTGGCGGAATCCCGGGGGCGCGTGTGGACCGGGGTCATCCGCGTGGGACCGCACCGCGGCGATCACCGCGTCGCCGTGCGCGCCGTGCTCAGCGTCGGCGCGCCGCTTCTCGTCCTGCTCCTGCTGAACCGCCTCGACCTCAGCGTCTACGCGAGCTTCGGCGCCTTCGCGGCCCTCTACGGGCGTACCGATCAGCCCCGCCCGCGCCTCGTCATGCAGGCCACCGCGGGCGTCGTCCTGGTTGCCTCCATGCTGCTCGGCACCGCGGTCTCGGCGCTGTCGACCCCCGCGCTTCTGAGCGTCGCCGTGGTCGCCGCCCTCGCCGCGGCCGTGACCCTGCTGGCGTACCGGGCGCAGTGGCATCCGCCCGGCGCCCTCTTCGCCGTGTTCGCCGCCGGGGCGACGGCGAGCTTCCCGGCCACCGGGACCGCCTTCGCGACCGTGCTCCTCGTGGGCGGGGCGAGCGTGACGTGGAGTCTCCTCGTGACCACCGTGTTCGTGCTCGCGCGCAGAGGGTCGTGGGCGCGCCCCCGGCGGCCGCGTCCGGCGATCGGCTCGGTCGCGTGGGAGATGACGGCCACCGTCGGCGTCGCCGCCCTGCTGGCGGGCGTGGCGGGTGTGCTGCTCGTCGGCACCCACTGGTATTGGGCGATGGTCGGCGCCGTCGCCGCGGTCGGCGGGGCGCACGTCACCGCGCGTCTCATCCGCGGCGTCCAGCGGCTCGTCGGCACGCTGCTCGGCGTGGTCATCGCCGCGGGTCTGCTCGCGCTGCACCTGCCGCCGTGGCTCGTGATCATCGTGGCCGTGACGCTTCAGGCCGGGGCCGAACTCTTCGTCGGCCGCAACTACGGCATCGCGATGCTGTTCATCACGCCCCTCGCGCTGCTCATGGTGTCGCTCGCCTCTCCCGTCGCACCCGAGATGCTGCTGCGCGATCGCATCATCGAGACGCTCATCGGCGTCGCGGTCGGAACCCTCGTCGCCATCGTGTCGGCGGGGCTGCGCCGCCGGAGCGCGAGAGGCTGAGGCCCATGGAGACCGAACAGCCCCGACGCCTGGGCCGCGACGCCGCCGAACGCATCAGCGCGGGGTGCTACGGCGCCCTGGTCTCGGCATCCACCCTCATCGGACTCTCCGAGACCGACCTCGGACTCGTCGTGGCGGTGGTCGCCCTCACCAATGTCGTGTATTTCGCCACGCACGTCTTCGCGTACTCCCTCGGCGACGTGTCGAGCGAACGCCCGTCGCGCATCTTCCGCCACCACATGCGGGTGAGCGCCCCGATGGTGTCGGTGACGTTCCTGCCGCTGCTCGTCGTCGTGCTGCTCGTGGCCCTCGGCGTCGAGCTGCCGACGGCGCTGCTCTGGGGCGTCGGTGTGGCCATGACGTATCTCGTCGTCGTCGCCACGGCCGGGGCTCGCCTGCGCGGATACTCGCCGCTCGCGACCCTTCTCACCGCGATCGGAGCGGCGCTGGTGGCCGCGC
Source organism: Microbacterium sp. (assembly GCF_046295495.1). GTDB lineage: Bacteria > Actinomycetota > Actinomycetes > Actinomycetales > Microbacteriaceae > Microbacterium. The sequence continues at coordinate 3,653 of NZ_JBKBNC010000025.1, read as the reverse complement.
TGCTCATTGTGGCGAAGCTGCTGCTGCACTGATCGAAAGGATGCCGATCATCCCCTCCCCCTCCCTCACCGTCGTCGGTGCGATCAACGTCGACCTCACCGCGCGCGTCGAACGCGCCCCCGGGCCGGGCGAGACCGTCGCCGACGGCATCCTCCAGCGCGGTCCGGGCGGCAAGGGCGCCAACCAAGCCGTAGCCGCGGCACGCCTGGGCGCCGCGGTGCGGATGGTCGGCGCGGTGGGCGACGACCTCGACGGACGCGGCGTGCGCGCACAGTTCGCGGCCATCGGTGTCGACGCCTCCGGCGTGCAGACCGCCGACGCCGCCACGGGCACAGCGCTCATCGTGGTCGACGCGACGGGCGAGAACTCGATCGTCGTCTGCGCCGGGGCGAATGCCGAGATCGACCCCACGGCCCTGGGTATCCACCGCGGCGCCGCGGTGCTCGCGCAACTGGAGGTGTCGGATGCCGTGATCTCGGCCGCCGCCGAGGCCGCCGGCTTCCTCGCGCTCAACGTGGCCCCGGCCCGTCCGCTCCCCCCGGGCGTCCTGGAGCGGTGCGACCTCGTGATCGCGAACGAGACCGAGTACGCGCAGCTGCCCGAGGTGCACGACGCCGCCCTGCTGTGCGTGACGCTCGGCGCTGACGGCGCACGGTTGTACCGCCGCGGCGAGCTGGTGGCCTCCGCCGCGGGCGTGGCGACCACCGTGCGCAACACGGTCGGCGCAGGCGACGCCTTCTGCGCGGCTCTCGTGTGCGGACTCCTCCGTGGCGACGAGCCCGAGGCCGCCCTCGCCCGCGCGTGCGCGGTGGGCGCCGCCGCCGTGGCCGACGACGCCTCCCAGCCCGCGCTCGACCTCCTCGACACGTACGGAGACCCCGCATGACCCGCCGCCCGATCCTCGTCGACTGCGACACCGGCATCGACGACGCCCTCGCCCTGGCGTACCTGCTCGCCGAGCCCGCGGTCGAGATCGTGGGCGTCACGACGGTCTCCGGCAACACGGATGCCGCCCGCGCGGCCGCGAACACCCTCTCGCTGTTCGAGCTGGCCGGGGTGCACGACATCCCCGTCGCCGTGGGCGCGCACGACTTCCGCGGCCGGGCGTACGCCGGCGGGGCGCCGCACGTGCACGGCGACGACGGCGTCGGCGGCATCGCGCTGACCGCCGCCGCACGGGCCCACGACGCGCGCCCCGCGGTCGAGCTGATCGACCACCTCGCCGCGCGGCATCCGGATCTCACCGTGCTCGCCCTCGGACCGCTCACCAACCTGGCCGCGTACGCCGAGGCGCCCGGCGTCGCCGCCTTCGACCGCCTCGTCGTGATGGGCGGCGCCTTCGCGCACTCGGGCAACGTCACGCCGTGGGCCGAGGCGAACATCCACAACGACCCCGAAGCGGCGGCGATCGTCTTCGCGCAGGACTGGGACACCACCCTCGTCCCCCTCGACGTCACGATGACGCAGACCCTGGATGCCGCCGACCTCGTACGCCTCGAGGCGATCCCCGGCGCGCTGCCGCAGGCACTCGCGGCGATGCTGCCGCTGTATCTCGACTTCTACGCCGGCCGCGTCTTCCCCGACCGCCGCTGCGCCCTGCACGATCCCCTCGCCGCGATGGTCGCCGCGGGAGTGCTGCGCGGAGTCAGCGTCTCGTCGGGCCGGGTCGAGGTGCGGCTCGAGCGCGGAGAGCGGGGGCGCACGGTGTCATCGCGCGGTTCCGACACGCAGCGCTGGGTGCGCGGCATGGAGGGGTCGGCCGTCGAGGTGCTCCTCGACCGGGTGGAGCGGTGGGAGTGGCCGCGCTGACGCCCGAACCCTAAGGGTGTTAGGTGATCGCCTACGAGGTATAGGATGAGGGAATGCCCCGTGTTCCCCTCACCGTCGACGCCATCGTGTCGACCGCCGCCGCCCTGGCCGACGAGGTCGGCGTGAGCGCCGTCACCCTCTCCGCCGTCGCGCGTTCGCTGGGCGTCCAGACGCCGAGCCTGTACGGGCACGTCGCCGACCTGGCCGCCCTCCGCGACGGCATGACGATCCGCGCCCTCGCCGAGCTGAGCGACAGCGCGGGCGAGGCCATCGCGGGACGCTCGGGACGCGACGCCCTGCGCGCGCTGTGCGACGCCCACCGCGACTACGCCCGGGCGCACCCCGGCGGCTGGGAGAGCCTCCAGCGGCGCGCGGGAGAAGCGGCCGTCCGGAGCGCACCCGCCGCCCGCTCCGGGCAGGTGATGGCCGCCGTCCTCCGCGGGTACGGCGTCCCCGAGGCCGACCGCGTGCACGCGACGCGACTCGTCGCCGCCTTCCTCAACGGCTTCATCCACCTCGAGCACGTCGGCGGCTTCTCCTACAGCGCTCCCGCGTCCACGGCATCCTGGAGCATCCTCATCGACCGCGTCGACGGAATACTTCGCGACTGGGGTCGCGCCGCCGCGTCCACCGGAAGGGACCACACATGATCGACACACCGATCACGGCCGACCTCGTCCGCGGCGGCGGGGAGCTCTCGCGCCACGACGGCGTCACGCGCCTGCACCGCCTGCCGCTGCCCTACCGGGAGCGCGAGGCCGACGCGCAGCTTCGGATGGTGGAGCGCCAGCCGTCCGGCATCCGCCTTTCGCTCCGCACGACGGCGACCGTCGTCGAACTGGCCCTGCGCGCGACGCGGGTCTCCTATCGCGGGCTCGACCGGGCCCGGGGCCGCGTGGACGTGCTCGTCGACGGTGAGCGGCTCCTCAGCCACCCACTGAGCGAGGGCGATGCGCTCGAACTCGACATGGCGACGGGCGCCGCGACGTCGATGGCGGGAGAGGCCGACGTCGTCAGGGTCGATGGCCTCGGATCCGCCGACAAGATCGTCCAGCTGTGGCTCCCGCACAACGAACAGGTCGATCTCGTCTCGTTGCGCAGCGACGCTCCGATTCATCCTGTCGTCGATGACCGTCCGGTGTGGCTGCACCACGGCAGCTCGATCAGCCAGGGCTCCAACGCCGCCGCGCCCACCGAGATCTGGCCCGTCGTGGCCGCCCGTCGAGCGGACGTGAAGCTGCGCAACCTGGGGTTCGGCGGGAGCGCCCTCGTCGACCCGTTCCTGGCGAGGGTGATGCGCGATGCCGAGGCCGACGTGATCAGCGTCAAGCTGGGCATCAACGTCGTGAACCTCGACGGGATGCACGCCCGCACCTTCGTGCCCGCCGTGCACGGTTTCCTCGACACGATCCGCGAGGGCCACCCCGACACACCGCTCCTCCTCGTGTCGCCGATCTTCACGGCCATCCACGAGAAGACGCCGGGACCCGGCTCGTTCGACGCCGAGGGTCTGCGCACCGGCGAGATGCGCTTCATCGCCACCGGCGACCCCGGCGCCACCGCGCGGGGCCGGCTGAGCCTCGAGGTCGTGCGCGACCTGCTCGCGGGCGTCGTCCGCGATCGGGCGGACGACCCGTTCCTGGGGTACCTCGACGGTCTCGACCTCTACGGCGCCGACGACTTCGCCGCGCGCCCGCTCCCCGACGGCCTCCACCCCGACTCCCCCACGCACCAGCTGATCGGCGAGCGCTTCGCCGCGGCGGCGTTCGGGCCGGGCGGGCTGCTGGGGGTGGTGCGGGGGCGGTGATCTCGGGGCCGGGTGGGCGCATCGCCGCGCGCGCGAG
>NZ_JBKBNC010000024.1:1275-41530 GCF_046295495.1 Microbacterium sp. | reverse complement strand
AACGGCGGCACGGCCCTCATCGACTCGACCTACGTCGACAACGCCGCGTCGGGGATCGTCGCGGCGTTGCGCCAGGCGCCCGACGTCGGGGGGCGCGCCTATGTGCTCACGAACGGCGAGCCCCGCCCGGTCGGCGACCTGATCGCGGGAATGTGCCGCGCCGCGGGGGTGCGCGTGCCCCGGTTCAGCGTGCCCGCCCCTCTCGCCCGCGCCGCCGGAGGGCTCGTCGAGCGCGTGTGGGCCGTGCGCCCAGGCTCCGACGAGCCGCCGATGACGCGATTCCTCGCCGAGCAGCTGTCGACCGCGCACTGGTTCGAGCAGGAGACGATCCGCCGCGAGCTCGATTGGGCTCCCACCGTGAGCCTCGACGAGGGCCTCGCGCGCCTCGCGGCCCACTACTCGCGCTGACCGCCGCGCCGCCGCATCCGCTCGCTCTGCCCTTCGGCCGGCCCATACGCGGGCTTCCGGCCAGCATGCGGGCAACCCGCGCCCAAAAGCCCGCACCTCGGCCGATCCCCCGCGTCCCGGGAACGGATGCTGCGGCTCCGCGCACGCTGCCCGCCCCGCTCGCGCTGCCGAACTGCCCGCTCGCGCTGCCCTTCCGTGCCCGCGCTACCCACATATGCGCCGCGCCCGCACAGAACGACCGCGCGACCGGAAAACCCTCGCGCGAGCGGAGCAGCACCACCCCGCGGGCGGCGCCCCTCCCGCGCACGACGACGCGGCCCGCCCCCGGTGGGTCGGGCCGCGTCGGTGGGTGTGTCGAAGACCCGGGCGAACCGGTCGAGCTCGGTGACCTTGCGCCACGCGGCGACGAAGTCGCGGACGAACTTCTCCTTCGCGTCGTCCGAGGCGTACACCTCGGCGAGCGCGCGCAGCTCGGAGTTCGACGAGAACACCAGGTCGACGCGCGTGCCGATGCCGACCTTCTCGCCCGAGCCGTCCTTGGTGCCCTGGAACGCGTGCTTGCCGCTGTCCAGCGGCTTCCACGTCGTGCCGAGGTCGAGGAGGTTCGCGAACACGTCGTTCGTCAGCGCACCCGGGGTGTCGGTGAACACGCCCCAGTCGCTGCCGTCCCAGTTCGCACCGATCGCGCGCAGGCCCCCGACGAGCACGGTCATCTCGGGCGCGGTGAGGGTGAGCAGGTTGGCCTTGTCGAGAAGCAGGAACTCCGCCGGGAGGCGGGCCTCGCGCGAGGCGTAGTTGCGGAACCCGTCGGCGATGGGCTCGAGCCAGCGGAACGAGGCGATCTCGGTCTGCTCCTGCGAGGCGTCGGTGCGGCCGGGGGTGAAGGGCACCTCGACCTCGACGCCGCCCGCACGGGCGGCCTGCTCGACACCGGCGTTGCCGGCGAGCACGAGCAGGTCGGCGATCGAGACCTTCTTGCCGCCCGCAGCCTGCGCGTCGAACTCCGCCTTGACCTTCTCGAGCACCTCGAGCACGGATGCCAGCTGCTCGGGGTTGTTGACCGTCCAGCTCTTCTGCGGCTCGAGGCGGATGCGCGCGCCGTTCACGCCGCCGCGCTTGTCGCTGCCGCGGAACGTGGATGCCGCCGCCCACGTCGTGGTGACCAGCTGCGCCACCGTGAGGCCGCTGTCGAGGATCTGCTGCTTCAACGCCGCGGCGTCGGCGGCGTCGATGAGCGGGTGGTCGACGGCGGGCACCGGGTCCTGCCAGACGAGCACCTCTTCGGGCACCTCGGGGCCGAGGTAGCGCTCACGCGGACCCATGTCGCGGTGGGTCAGCTTGAACCAGGCGCGGGCGAAGGCGTCCTGGAAGGCCGCGGGGTCCTCGGCGAATCGGCGCGAGATCTTCTCGTACGCGGGGTCGACGCGCAGGGCCAGGTCGCTCGTGAGCATGCGGGGCTCGCGGCGTCCGTCCGAGTGCGCCTCGGGGACCATGTCGGCTCCCCCGCCGTTGACCGGACGCCACTGGTGCGCGCCGGCGGGGCTCTGGAAGAGCTCCCACTCGTAGGCGAAGAGGATGTGGAAGAACTCGTTGTCCCAGCGGGTGGGGTGGTAGGTCCAGGTGACCTCGAGGCCGCTGGTGATGGTGTCGTCGCCCGTGCCGGTGCCGTGGCTGTTCTTCCATCCGAGGCCCTGGTCCTCGATGTCGGCGGCCTCGGGATTGGGACCGACGTTCGAGTCGCTCGCGGCGCCGTGGGTCTTGCCGAAGGTGTGGCCACCGGCGATGAGGGCGACGGTCTCCTCGTCGTTCATGGCCATGCGCCCGAACGTCTCGCGGATGTCGTGCGCCGACAGCTGCGGGTCGGGGTTGCCGTTCGGACCCTCCGGGTTGACGTAGATCAGACCCATCTGCACGGCGGCGAGCGGACGCTCGAGCTCACGGTTGCCCGTGTAGCGCTCGTCACCGAGCCACGTGGTCTCGGGACCCCAGTACACGTCGTCGTCGGGCTCCCACACGTCGGTGCGGCCGCCGGCGAAGCCGAAGGTCGGGAAGCCCATGTCCTCGAGCGCGACGTTGCCGGCGAGGATCAGCAGGTCGGCCCACGAGATCGACTGTCCGTACTTCTTCTTGATGGGCCACAGCAGACGGCGGGCCTTGTCGAGGTTGACGTTGTCGGGCCAGCTGTTCAGCGGCGCGAAGCGCTGCATGCCCGCGCCCGACCCGCCACGGCCGTCGGTCACGCGGTAGGTGCCGGCGCTGTGCCAGGCCATGCGGATCATCAGCGGGCCGTAGTGGCCGAAGTCGGCGGGCCACCAGTCCTGCGAGGTGGTCATGACCTGCTGGATGTCCTTCTTCAGGGCCTCCAGGTCGAGCGCCTCGAACGCGGCGCGGTAGTCGAAGCCCTCGTCGAGCGGGTCGCGCAGCGCGTTGTTCTTCGCGAGGATCTTGACGTTCAGCGACTCGGGCCACCACACGCGGTTGGCGGATCCCTGGGTCGGGTGGGGCAGGGCGCCGGCGGGCTCGCTGTCGGCGGGGGCTTCGCCCACCGGCAGTCGGTTGTCGTCGGGGGCGGCTCCATCGTGGAAGACGGGGCACCCGTTCAGAGCGTCGCTCATCGGGATCCTCTCGGTTTTTCGGCTTCGGACGTCGCTCGACAGTCGGGGCAGAGCCCCCAGAACGTCACTTCGGCGGTCTGGATGGTGAAACCACTACCCGCCGGCATGTGCAGGCAGGGCGCGGCGCCGACGACGCAGTCCACGTCGTCGATGCGTCCGCATCCGGTGCACACCACGTGGTGGTGGTTGTCGCCGACGCGCAGTTCGAACGTGCCGGCGTGACCGGCAGGTTCGATGCGCCGCGCGAGCCCCGCGTCGGCGAAGTCGCCGAGGGCGTTGTACACCGACTGCTTGCTGGTGCCGGGGAGGGAGCCGCGGATGCCGTCGTAGACGTCGTCCGCGGTGGCGTGCGGCCGCAGGCGGAGGGCGTCGAGAACGGCGACGCGGGTCGCCGTCACCCGCAGACCCGCACCGCGGATGAGCGCATCCGCGGTGGCATCCGGCTGACTGTCGAGCATGCGACAAGCCTAGCTAGTTTTGAGTGAATCAAAAATGACACGCCGGGAAACGGTGGGAATCCCGGATGCCGTCACCCCGCCGTGAGCGTGGGCGTCCCCGCCTCGTATTCCGTGAGGTCGCCCGTCTCGCCCGCCCGGGCGGCGCGGCCGCCGACCCACAGCATGTAGAAGAGGAAGACCCCCAGGGCCGCCGCGCCGATCGCGATCTTGATCGGCCACGGCCACTCGCGCGGAGTGACGAAACCCTCGACGAGACCCGACAGCGCCAGCGCGAAGACGAGACCCACCGCCACCGTCGCGAGCGACCGGCCGGCGGCCGCGAGCGCGGTCGCGCGGGTGCGACGCCCGGGAGCGACCCAGGCCCAGAAGATCTGCAGACCCGCCGCTCCCGCGACGAAGATCGCCGTCAGCTCCAGGAGACCGTGCGGGAGGATGAACTGGAAGAACACGTCGGCGCGGTCGAAGGCGATCATGATCGCGGCCGACTGTCCGACGCCGACCGCATTCTGCATGATCACCATCACCGGCCAGAAGCCGGTCACCCCGAACAGCACGCATTGCGCGGCGATCCACGCGTTGTTGGTCCAGACCGTCCCGGCGAAGATCGCGTTGGGGTTCTCGCGGTAGTAGCTCACGAACTGCTCGTCGGCGTAGTTCTGAAGATCGCTGCGCGCGCCGAGGGCGGCGACGGCGGCGGGGTCGCCCGAGATCCAGAGCGCGACCATCGTCGACACGGCCAGGAAGAACACCGTCACCGCCAGCGTCATCCACCGCACGCGGTACAGCGCCGCGGGGAGTTGCAGCAGGAAGAACCGCGGCAGCTGCTTCAGCACGTTCTCCCGCACGCCCGTCAGGCGCAGGCGGGTGCGCGCGAGCAGGATCGAGACGTAGTCGCCCTGCGGCGTGCGACCGGCCGACGTCTTGATGTCGGCGAGGTCGGCCGAGGCGGCGCGGTAGCGGGTGACGAGCTCGTCCACCTCGTCGCCGCGCAGGCGGCGGCGGCGGCCGAGTTCGTCGAGCCGCTCCCACTCCCGGCGGCGCGCGGCCGTGAGGGCGTCGAGGTCCATGTGGTCAACTGTACGCATGGCTTCCCCGGCGTCCCCCTCTCCCGCGGTCGCTCTCGTGCACACCGACGCCGACGAGACCCTCACCGGCGAGGCCGTCGCCCTCGACGTGCAGCCGATCGGCTTCTTCCTGCGTGCGGTCGGCGCGATCATCGATTTCCTGGTCGGAGCGGCGCTGCTGGTCGGCGGGGTCATCCTCCTCCTCGTGCTGGTGGGGCGGGGATCGATCCCGGAGTCGGCCGTCGGCATCGGGGCGATCACGCTCCTGGTGCTCGTCATGGTCGTCGTGCCGACGACCGTGGAGACGCTTTCCCGCGGACGCAGTCTCGGGCGCCTCGCCGTGGGCGCGCGCATCGTGCGCACCGACGGAGGCGCCGCCGGGTTCCGTCAGGCGCTCATCCGTGCCCTCACGGGCGTGCTGGAGATCTGGTTCACCTTCGGCGCGATCGCCGCCGTCGTCGGCATCTTCACCCCGCGCGCCCAGCGCCTGGGCGACCTGCTCGCCGGAACGGCGAGCGAGCGCACCCGCACGCCGCGTCTTCCCGCGCCGGCCCCGGGCGTGCCGCAGGGCCTCGAGGAGTGGGCCGAGGTCGCCGACGTCTCGCGTCTGCCCGACCGCCTCGCCGCGCGCATGTCGCAGTTCGTCCGCGGGGCGCACGCCCTCGAGCCCGCGCCCCGCGCGCGTGTCGCCGCGGATCTCGCGGACGCCGTCCGCCCGTTCGTCTCTCCCGTGCCGGCGGTGGATGCCGAGACCCTCGTGCGCGCGGTGTCGGCCGTGCGCCGCGATCGGGAGTACCGCGCCCTCATTCTGGAGAACGAGCGCGCCGCCGGCCTCACCGAACGCGCCTGATCCCCGCCCGCCGACCTCCGCTCCCGGCGCGGGGGCGGGATGCCCCGGACCCGAGGTGACGGGCGGGATGCGGCGGACGCGAGGATCGCGCGCTGGACCGGCTCTCGGCCGAGGCGCGCGCCGGAGTCAGGCCCGCAGCGTCTCGTGCCTCACGACGACCCAGCCCTTCGGCACCGACAACCTGTCGGCGTGGATCGCGCACAGATCGTGCGCGTGCGGGTCCGCGGCGGGACCGAGGGGGCCCAGGGCCGCCATCTGGTCGCCGTAGTCGTAGGTGAGGGTGCTCATCGCCTCGCGGGCGCACCCGACCTTCGAGCAGAGTCTGTCGCGCATCGCGGTCAGCCTAGTCAGCGCCCCCGGCACCGGGTCGACGCCGCGCCGGGACGGTGCGACGCGGAGCCCGCCGGACGGCGGGCGAGGGCGGAGTCAGCGCCGCGACGACGCACCCGCGAACGTAGGATGGGCGCATGATGCGTCGTCGATCCCGCGAAGCGCGGCCGGTCGCCCGCCCCTCCCGCCACGGTCGGCACGGACGTGAGAACCGCAGTCCGGTCGTGCGCCCGCCGTTGCCCCCGATCGACACCCGCGTCGAGCGGTTCGACGTCGCCGTCGGCGCGGCCGCGGAGTTCCTCCGATCGGCCTGGACCGACCTGCGCGACGTCTCGTTCGAGATCGGCATCATGCCCCCGGCCGCCGTCGACGGCATCCCGCGATGGACGGTGCTGCGCGAAGAGAAACGCATCATCCTGTATCGCGTGCCGATCGAGCGGCTCGGCCATCCGCATCACGACGACGACCTGCACCGCCGCATGATGATCGAGGGCGCGGTGTTCCGCGCTGCGGCCGAATTCCTCGATCGCGACCCCTGGGACCTCGGCCCCGAGCGCTTCCGCTTCTTCTGAGCCAACGGGCCGCCCCGCGCGCGGTGGACGACCACCCGACGGCGCACATACGTCGGCCGCACCTCCGATACCCGGCGCGCGATGCGCGTCAGGGCAGGACCGTCACGGCCGAGGCAGCCGCATCCGCGGGCCACAGCGGGTACGAGGCCAGCGCGCCCGCCCCGGCGTAGGAGACGGCCGCACGCAGCGGAGCGTCGCTGTCGAGACGGTAGACGCCCGGCCCGAGGGGCAGTGCCACGCTCGCCCCGGCGGTCACGGTCGAGGAGAGGGGCTCCCCGCCGTCGACCGGCGTCACCGTCACGGTGGCGTCGCCCGTGTCGCCGGCGAGCACGAGGCTCGCCCCGACGCCGGAGGCCACCGCGAACACCCCGTCGGAGGGAAACTCGGGCGCCGGGGCGTACCAGGCGAAGTCCGCCCCCTCGCCGAAACCGGTGGTCGACCACGTCCCGCCCACGACGGGGGCGGTGGCCGAGACCTCGACGGTGTACGCCCCCGCGGCCAGTCCCGAGAGATCGAGCGAGGTCGGCAGCCCCGCGCTCAGCGGAACGTCGGTCGGCGCCGGCGCCGTGGTTCCGGCATCCAGGGGAACGAGGGTGACCGTGGCCGTGGCATCCGATCCCGGAGACAGAAGGCGCAGCACCGTTCCGGCCTGCCCCTCACCCGTCGTCAGCACCTGCACACCCGGCATGACCAGCCGGGTGTCGGCCTGGGCCAGCGGAGCGACCTGGTCGCTCCCGCCGGGCAGCAGCACGCGCGTCAGACTCGCCTGGAGCGACGCGTGCACGGGAGCGCCGGATGCCACGACGCGGACGACGGGGCTCTCCTCGCCCAGCAGCAGACCCGCGAGGGGGACGACGCGTCGCTGCCCGGCCGGGACCACGAGGTTGCTGCCGCCGGGCGGCGTCGACACCCCTTGCGCACCGTAGACCGACAGCTGCACCGTCGCGGGGACGTCGCCGGGGTTGGCGAGCACGACGAGGTCGTTCGAACCGGTGGTCGACGCACCGCCGACCAGCCACGACTCGGCGAGGGGCGCCCGACACGAGGAGGCCGCGAAGCCGGTGAGGTCGGCGGAGACGGCGGTGGCCGAACCGGCGGCCGCGAGCGAGGTCTGCACGCGATCGCGCGGGGCCGCCCGCAGTGCCTGCGCGTCGCCGTCGGCGTCGCCCGTGGCTCCGCTCAGCGAGGTGAGGGAGGCATCGGCGTCGGCGGGCCCGCTCACGATCTGCTGCGCCGCGGCGGCGCTCAGCCCACCGGCGGCGTCGGCGCTGCGGCCGAGGGCGAGGAGCGGTCCGTCGCACGCGAGGACCGTGTCGGAGGGGGCGGGCGTGGCCTCCACGCGCACGGGGGTGGCGGCGTACTCGGGCCAGGGCGCGGCGATGCCGGCCACCGTCCCGACGACCGCGGCGGCGGCCACGGCCGTTCCGGCCACGACGCGGGCGCTCGTGGCGGCGAAGCGGACGAGGCGACGATCGCTCATCGGGTACCTCCCGGGGTGGGACCCACCGTGCGCGGGGTCCGACGGGCCACGCGACGTGACGCGGCGGTGGGCGCGGCCAGCAGAAGGGCGACGACGACTACGCCGAGCGAGCCGAGGGCGACCAGTTGCTGCAGGCGCCGCTGGTGGTCGTCGATGGCCGCGCGCGGCACGATCTCGGTGTTGACGCGCCACAGGTCGCCCCGTGACGTCGCGCCGACGGGGTCGAGGAGGTCGCGCTGGTCGAGCGAGGTCGCCGCCCCCAGTCGAGCCCCGCGGATCACGTCGTCTTCACCCGCGGGCGCCGAAGACAGGAGCACGAACCCGATGCCGCGGTCGGCCAGACGCGTGACGACGTCGTCGGCCGAGGGCGTCACGAGGTCGGCGGCGAGGGCGGCCAGTTCCTGGTCCGCGGGGCTCGCGGCGGTGCGGGTGGCCTGGAGGGTGCTCTGCCCCGAGAGGGTGGCGCTCCCACCCCACACGACGTCGACGCGCAGACCGTCGGCGCGTGGATCGAGCACGATGGTCCCGATGTCGGTGGAACCGCGGCCCTCGGCGGCGACGAAGGCCGGGAGGGTCGAGGAAGGGCCGTTCGTCAGCACCGAGCGGCCGCTGTCCACGGGGGCGGTCTGCGCGGTGAGGGCGGGCGCGACGGCCACCAGGAGGGCGGCCAGCATCACCAGCGCACCGACGGGCCGGAGCGCTCGCACGCGATCGACCACGCCGGCGTCGAGGGCGACGACGGCGGCGCCGACCACGCCGATCCACGCCAGGCTCAGCCCCGAACCCGCCCAGAGCGGAACGGGGACGGCGTCGCGGAAGGACACCGCCACGCCCACCGCGGCGAAAGCGGTGGCGAGACCCGTCACGGCGATGACCAGGAGCGCGGATGCCGTGACCCACCGCGGAGTGAGCACGGCCAGCACCGCGAGCACGGCGAGCGGCGCCACGAGCAGGCCGACCCACCAGACGGGGCCGTCGACGACGCTCGCCCAGCCACCGGGGTCGGAGGTGGGGAAGCCCGCGGCCAACAGCGCACGACCGAGGGGGTCGGCACTCGCCTCCGCCCCGGCGTAGGGCACACCGGGGTCGGCGAGCAGTGCCCACGGGGTGCCGCGGCGCACCTGGGTCCACACGAGGGGGGCGAACACGACGGCGGTCGGCACGAGCAACCAGATGACGCGGGCCACGCCGCGTCCCGCGACCAGCGCCACGACGACGAGCGCCGCCGACCACAGCACCACGACCGCGGGCGCGAGCGACGGCGCGCACGCGAGCACCGCGACGAGCAGCAGGGATGCCGCGCCCGCGGGCGCCCATGAGCGGTGCGCCACGCTGGCGGCGAAGAACAGCCACGGCAGGAGCAGGTGCAGCAGCACGGCGGCGGGACGACCCTCGACGAGAGCGGCGAGGAAGGTGGGCGCCAGGGCCCAGGCGAGGCCGGCGGTGATGCGCAGGAGCGACGACTCCGTGACGCGCGTGGCGGCGAACCAGCCGCCCAGCACCGCCAGGGGCAACGCGAGCACCCACAGCACGACGAACGCTCGCGAGGGGTCGCCGGGTGAGAGGGAGCCGATGAGCGCCACGAGAGCCGAGAACGGATCGGCCGGGCCGATGGCATCCAGCCCCAGGGGGCGGGCTCCCCACGCGGCGTCCTGCCAGAGCTGGGCGACGCTGGCGCGCAGGGGTGCGAGACCGCCGCCGCCCAGCACCGGCCAGGCCAGCAGCGGGGCGAAGAGCGCGGCCGACACGGCGAGGGCGCCGAGCACGGTCCACGCCCCGCCGCCCACGAAGAAGCGCAGCTCGGAGCGCACCGGCGCCTCCGGGTCGCCGCCGTCGGCGTCCCAGCGCAGTCGCATCTCGGTGCGCGACACGCGCAGCGGGGCGATGCGCGACCACCCCACCGTGCGTACGGCGCGGATGCGGCGGCGCGCTCGCGCGACGGCGGCGGGACGCGCCATCACGAGCAGCGTCGCCCCCCACTCGGGCAGCACACGGTAGGGCACCTTCGTCACGAGGTGCAGGATGGTGCGCCACAACGCCAGCGGCAGCAGCGACAACCAGTGCAGGAGCACCGCGGGGGCGGGAGCGTAGGCGAGGCGGCGGTGCAGCTGGGCGGTGCGGGTGGCGAAGGCGCGGCGACGCGCCCGGCGACGTCCGCGCGCCATCGCGGCGACGCCGTCTCCCGCGACGGCGACCCGGGCAGTGGGTACGAGCGACACGAGGTTGCCGGCCAGACGCGCACGCACGCCGAGGTCGAGGCCCTCATCGGCCCCGCCGAGAGCGGGATCGAGCCCGCCGAGCGCGTTCCACGCGTCACGACGCACGAGCATGCCCCGCACGTCGGCGCCGAGTACGTCGGCGTCACCGTCGCGTTGGCCCTGGTCGAGTTCACCCGCGGCCAGCTCGACCGTGCCGCCGTAGCGGTCCATGCTCACCCCGAGCGAGAGGATCTCGCCCCGGTCGTCCCAGGCGACGAGCTTGGGGGCGGCGATCACGAGCGAGGGGGAGAGCTCGAGAGCCCCCGCCAGACGCACGAGCGCATCGGGGTCGGGAGCGGTGTCCTGGGCGAGCAGCCAGACGGTGTCGCCGGTCAAGCGCGGGGTCGCCAGCGCCGTGGCCACGGCGAAGGGCGTTCCCGCCGGGGCGGTGATCACGCCCTCGGCACCCGAGGTCGCCGCCACCTGCGTCAGGGCCTGATCGGCGCCGCAGAGGACGATCGTGAGGGCGTCGACCGGACGGGTCTGGGCCGCGAGGGCTGCGAGCGTGCGCTGCAGGTGGTTCGCGGCGGGCGTGCGTCCTTCGGGACGCACGACGAGGATGGCGTGTACTCGGGCGGGCATGACGCGGATCAGCCTAGGCGCGCTCCCCCGCGATCTCGGACGCCGCGCCGTCGGGCTCGGGATCGCTCACCGGAGCGGATCGACCGGCGCGCAGGATCAGGCGCGACGCTTGAGCTTGCGGCGCTCGCGCTCGCTCAGACCGCCCCAGATGCCGAAGCGCTCGTCGTTCTGCAGCGCGTACTCGAGGCACTCGGACTTCACGTCGCACGACGTGCAGATGCGCTTCGCGTCACGGGTCGAGCCGCCCTTCTCGGGGAAGAAGGCCTCGGGGTCGGTCTGCGAACACAGCGCGTCGGTCTGCCAGGCGAGGGTGTTCTCCTCGACGGCGTCGATGTCACGGCGGACGCCGGGGACACCGAGATCGACGGGATCCACGAACCAGTTGTCCGGGACACCGGACCGGTATTGCGATGTCGCCATCTCGTCCTCCGCCTCGTTCGAGCCCCCATGACGCGGTGCCGCGCAGACATAATTACACCCGTGTGATTCGGATTGGTCAAGTCGCGGATCGTAAACCCTCAAGGCCCACCTGAACCTTCACGAGGCCGTACGGCGTGTCGCGCCCTCAGTCGCCGGGCATCGCGACGAACACCTCGCCGCCGCCGTCGGTCGCCAGCGGCGACTCGTCGGCGGTCACCAGCGCCGCCTGGCCGGGCTCGAGCACGAGCCGGCTCCCCGACGCACCCGACACGGTGGTCCGCCCCGCCACACCGAGCGCGATCGCGACGCCGGTGAGCGGCAGCTCGGTCGCCCCGCCCGCGGCGAGGTGCCCGAGCGAGAAATCCTCCACGTCCGGTGCGAACACCTCGGCATCCGCCCCCGACGGCGTGGCGCGCAGGAACGGCGGCTCGGCGGGACGGAAGTCCACGAGCGAGAGCAACTCGTCCACGTCGATGTGCTTGGGGGTCAGGCCGCCTCGCAGCACGTTGTCGCTCGCCGCCATGATCTCCACCCCGAGCCCCGCGACGTAGGCGTGCAGGACACCCGCCGGCACGAAGATCGCCTCCCCGCGCCTCAGCTCGACGAGGTTCATCAACAGCGCCACGACGATGCCCGGGTCGGCGGGGTAGGCCGAGTGCAGCGAACGCGTCAACGCCAGCTCGGCCGCGTACTCCTCCGACTCGGCGGATGCCGCGGCATCCACGATCTGCTCGATCGCGGCCGGGTCGGCCTCGCCGAGGAGCCAGCCGATCGCCGAGCGCAGGGCGTCGGCCGAGTCGTCGCCCCTCAGGTGGGCCCGCAGGGCGGCGACCGCGGGCGCGTCGCCCAGGAGGTCGACGAGCGCGCGGGTGCGCGCCAGGTCGCGAAGCCCCGCGAGGGCGGTGAAGGTGTCGCTGAGGGCGACGATCACCTCGGGCTTGTGGTTGTCGTCCTTGTAATTGCGCTCGGCGGCGTCGCGCGCGACGCCCGCCGCCTCTTCGCGCGCGAAGCCCTCGACGGCCTGCTGCTTGGAGGGGTGCACCTGGATCGACAGCGGCGCTCCGGCTGCCAGGAGCTTGAGCAGATAGGGCAGCTTCGCGGGCACGTCGTGCTCGGCGGCCGCGGCGGGCAGCCACGCGTCGAGCGTGCGTCCGGAGCCGTCGTGCACCTCGGCGGGAGAACCGGGGTGGTCGCCGAACCACACCTCGGCCTCGGGGGCCCCTGTGGGCTCGCGGCCCTCGAGGTCGGCGAGGAGCGTCGGGCTGCCCCAGGCGTAGTCGCGGGGGGTGTTCGAGAGGGCGATCAGCACGGCGTCAGCCTATCGGCACGACCTCTCGCTCCCGGAGGTCGACCGGTAGCCTGGGAGCACCATGGCGATGCACACGAATCACCCCGTGTCGGCGCTGCCGACGGCGCCCCCGCGCGAGACGACGGGGCACCTGCTGCTGCGCGCCTGGTGCGTGTTCGTCCTCGTGCTCGCGCTCGGCGGCGTCGGTCTGATCAACGCCGTCGGGCCGGTCGTCGCCGGGGCCGTGGTCGTCGCCTCGGCCCTGGTCTCCGCCGCCGTGTGGCTCGTCACGCGCCCGCCGATGGCGCTGCGACGCCTCCCCTGGCTCGCTTTCGGCTACGTGGCGTGGGCGGCGGCGTCGATCGCCTGGAGCGCGTGGCCCGCGGCATCCGTGCTCACCTGGCTGCTGCTGGCGATCACGACGTTCCAGGGCCTGTTCATCGGGGCCCAGCTCACCTGGCGCGACGTCGTGCGCGCGGTCGCCTCCGCGGCCAAATGGATCGTGGGGCTGTCGCTGCTGTTCGAACTCGCGGTCTCGCTGGTGGTGCGCGGCCCGCTCCTGCCCGGCTTCGTGGTCCCCGACGAGCGCATGGACCCGATCGTGTACTGGTCGCGCGACAATCTCTTCGACGGAGGGCGCATCCAGGGCGTGTTCGGCAACGCCAACCTGCTCGCCGCGGTCATGCTCGTGGCGATCATCGTGTTCTCGGTGCGCCTGGCCGCCGGCGCCCCCCGCCGGGCGCTGCTGGTCGTGTGGATCGCCGTGGCCGCTTTCCTCTTCGTCCGGGCGGGATCGGCCACCGCGTTCATCTCGGCCGCCTTCATCGCGCTCGTGCTCGGTACGGTGCTCGTCATGCGCACGGCCCGACGCCCCGGCGAGCGCACCCGGTGGTACGCGCTGTACGCGGCGATCGGCCTGGGCGGGGGCGCGACGCTGTGGTTCGGTCGCGACGCGCTCTTCGGGCTGCTCGGGCGCGGAGCCGACCTGACGGGGCGCGAAGGGATCTGGGCCGACGTGGTCGCCCGGGCGGATCAGCATCCGATCATCGGGTGGGGCTTCTCGACCCCGTGGATCGCGACGGAGCCCCTCATCGACGGCTGGATCGTCGACCACGGTCAGACGGTCGTGCAGGCGCACAGCATGTGGCTCGACGCCTACCTGCAGCTCGGCGGCGTGGGGGTGGTGCTCCTGGCGCTCGTCTTCCTCGCCTACGTGTGGCGCTCGTGGTTCTTCGCGGTCGACCGTCCGCGCTGGGACCTGCGCGACGACCGCCCCCACTCACCACTCACCCTCCTGCCGACGCTCGTGGGCGCCCTGCTCGTCGTGCAGGGGCTCACCGAATCGGGGCCGCTGCTGCTCTGGGGCTGGATGTTCGTGGTGCTGTTCGGCGCGAAGATCAAGCAGACACCGCTCGTGGGCGTCGGCCCGAGCGAGCAGAGCATCGCGATCGAGCGCGGCGAGCTGCAGAGACCCGTGTCGTGACCACGGGCATCGGCCCGCCCCGCTTCGCCCCGCTCCCCCTCCTCGCCTCCCCGGCGTTCGCGCGTGCGTTCACCCTGACGGTGTTCGCGGCGGTGTTCGGGGACGTCGCGATCACCGCGATGGCCGGTGCCGTCACCTCCGCCACGATCCTGACCGGGCTGTGCCTCCTCGGCGTCGCGATGCTCGTCGCCCGCCGAGACGAGATCGACCCCGTCCGTCTCGCACCGACGACGCTCGTGCTGCTGCTCGGCTGGGCCGGTGCCAGCGTGTTCTGGAGCGCGGCGCCCCTCGTGGCCCTCGGCGGGTGGGCGCAGCTCGCGGGCCTCGCCGTCCTCGCCGTCGTCATCGGCCACGTGCGCGACGCGCTGCAGACGGTGCGCGCGCTCGGCGACGTGCTGCGGTGGCTCCTGGGGATCTCGCTCGGCCTCGAGGTGCTCAGCGGCATCCTGCTCGATCTGCCGATCCCGTTCCTCGGCATCCAGGGCGCCATCGCCGAGCTGGGTCCGGTCCAGGGGATCTTCGGCACCCGCAACGCGCTCGGCTTCGTCACGGTCGTGGCCCTGCTCACCTTCCTCGTGGAGTTCCGCACCCAGTCGGTGCGGGCGGGCGTCGCGATCGGCTCGGTGATGCTCGCGGGGGCCCTCGCCGCGCTGAGCGGGTCGCCCGCCGTCATCGTCGTCGCCCTCGCCACGGGAGCGGCCACGCTCGCCCTCTCGGCCGTCCGGCGCCTCTCCCCCGGCCGTCGGGGCATCGCCCAGGTGACGCTCGGTCTCGCGCTCGTCGTGTCCCTGGGCATCGCCTCCGCCTTCCGCGCGACGATCGTGACGGCCCTGCATGCGGGAGACGACCTCGCCACGCGCACGCAGTTGTGGGCGCGGGTGGTCGATGTCGCCGAGATCCGCCCCGTCCAGGGCTTCGGCTGGTTCGGAGCGCGGGATGCGGATGCCGTGCCCTTCGCGCTCGTGACCCTCGCCGGTGGAGAGCGCCACGCGTCGGCGCTCAACGCCTACCTCGATGTCCTCCTGCAGCTCGGCGGTGTGGGACTGCTGCTGTTCCTGGCGCTGGGCGGACTCGGCCTCGCGCGCGGCTGGCTCGTGGCGAGCGAGCGCCGCTCGGTCGTGCACGCGTGGGCTCCCCTCACCCTCGTGGCCCTGCTCACGGTGTCGCTGTTCGAGAGCTTCACCCTCTCGGGCCCCGGCTGGCTGCTGCTGACGCTGTGCGCGGTGCGGGCCGGTCAGTCGCGCTCCTGGCGCGAGCGGCTCGATCCGCGGGCGGCCGGACCCGGCACCGCCCCCGGTGTCGGCGAACGGGGATCCGATGCTCAGGGCGGCGCAGGACCCGCCCGGTAGACTTCGGGCTGCCCGCCCGAGGCCTTGCTCCTCCGACGAAAGACCTCTTCGTGACGTACACCTTGCAGAACGCGGTGCTCCCGCTCGACCGCGATCCCGATCTCCTTCCGCTGTACGTCGACCCGGAGACGTGGTCGACGATCGACGAGGAGCCGGTGCGCGTCACCAACGTCGCGCAGCTGAGCAACATCCTCGACCGCCATCGGGCCCGCATCGTCGCGGGGCGCCGCGTGTCGTTCGGAACGTACTTCAACGCCTTCCCCGCCTCGTATTGGCAGCATTGGACCGCGGTGCGGCAGGTGCGCCTGACGGTTCGCACCTCGGGGGATGCCACGATCCTGGTGTACCGCTCCAACGGCGGCGGAACGAAGCAGCGCATCGAGACGCGCGAGGTGCGCGGAGACGCGGTGTCGACCTCGTTCGACCTGGTCCTCGATCAGTACAGCGATGGCGGGTGGATCTGGTTCGACGTCGCCTCGGACCGCTCCGACGCGGTGTTCGAGGGCGCCGAGTGGACGACGGAGCAGGAACCCGTCCGCGGCGGCAGGGCGAGCATCGGCATCACCACCTACAACAAGCCCGACTACTGCGTCGAGACGCTGAACGCCCTCGCGGATTCACCCGACGTCCTCGACGTGGTCGACCGGGTCTTCCTGATCGACCAGGGCACCGACCTGGTCGCCGACCAGGCCGCGTTCCCCGCCGCGGCCGACCGTCTCGGCGACACCCTGCAACTGATCCGGCAGCCGAACCTGGGCGGCTCCGGCGGGTTCGCTCGCGCGATGGTGGAGACGCTCGCGCGCGAGGGGAGCGACTTCGTGCAGCTGCTCGACGACGATGTCCGCATCGAGCCGGAGTCCATCCGCCGCTCGGTCGTCTTCGGTCGGTACGCCTCGGTGCCCACCATCGTCGGCGCGCACATGTTCGACCTCCTGGACCGCCCGAAATTGCACGCGTGGGCCGAGGTCGTCGATGACGCTCCCTTCATGTGGCGTGCGCTCTTCCAGGAGCGCCTCCCGCACGACTTCAGCGTCGCCAACCTGCGCCAGACCCCTCTTCTGCACATGCGCCTGGACGCCGACTACAACGGGTGGTGGATGTGTCTCATCCCCACGAGCATCCTGCGCGAGATCGGCCTGTCGCTCCCCGCCTTTATCAAGTGGGACGACGCGGAGTTCTGCGTGCGCGCCCGGGATGCCGGCTATCCCACCGTCTCGGTGCCCGGGGTCGCGCTCTGGCACGTGTCGTGGCTGGGCAAAGACGACTCGATCGACTGGCAGGCCTACTTCCACGCCCGCAACCGGATCGTGGCGGCGCTGCTGCACTCGCGCTCACCGAGGGGCGGCACCCTCATCCGCCACAGTCGACGAGTCGACCTCAAGCACCTGATGATGATGCAGTACTACCCCGTGGAGCTGCGATCGCGCGCACTTCGCGACGTGCTGTCGGGCCCGGAGCACATGCGGGCGAACCTCGCCACGGCGATGCCCGACGCCCGCGCCATCGCGAAGAAGCATCCGGAGACGGTCGTCCACCGCGACTCCGGAGTGCCGTTGCGTTCCCGCCGCGGCCGGCAGGTCTTCAAACGTCTGAAGAAGCACCAGTACGACAGCCCCACCGGCCTGGCGCTGCGCACATTCACCCTGCGGACGCTGCTCTCGCACTGGATGCACACGCCCGAGCCCGCGAACCTCGAACAACCCGAGGTGGAGTTCGGCAAGGGCGACGCGAACTGGTGGCGGGTACCGCTGTACGACAGCGCCCTGGTCAGCGCCGCCGACGGCTCGGGCAAGAACATCTACACCCGCGACCGCGCGATGTTCCGCCGCATGCTGGTCGACAGCTGGCGCCTGCACCGTCGTCTGCAGCGGGAGTGGCCCACGCTCTCCGAGCGATACCGCCGGGCCCTGCCCGAACTCGTCTCCGCCGACCAGTGGCGCACGACCTTCGAGGAGCGTTCCTGACCATGGCATCCTTCGACCCGTCGACCGCGACCATCGTCGTCGTCACGTACAACCGCACCCATCTGCTGACGCGTCTGCTCGAGAGCATCGAGCGGATGGATCCGGCGCCCGGGCACCTCGTCGTCATCGACAACGCCTCCACCGACGACACCACCGCGGTGGTCGAGTCGTTCCGCGACCGCCTCCCCACCACCCTCGTCTACCGGCGCCTCGAGACCAACACGGGCGGCTCCGGCGGCTTCAGCGAGGGCATGCGGGTCGCCTACGAGCTCGGCTCGCAGTGGATGTGGCTCATGGACGACGACGTGGAGGTCGTCTCCGACGGCCTGGCACGGATGGGCCGCTGGGCACCGCGCTTCCGCAGCATCCAGGGGCGCCGCTACGACTACGACGGCAGCGAGTTCTACTGGCAGTACCGCGTGGCCGAATCGATGGCCATCCCGATCCCCTTCGCGCCCGCGAGCTTCGACGACTCGGGCTACAAGCCGATGAACTCCGGATGCTTCGAGGGCATGTTCATCCACCGCGACATCGTCGCGAAGATCGGCCTCCCCGACCCCCGCTTCTTCATCTACTGGGACGACCAGCTGTACGGCTGGCTCGCCTCACGCCACACCGAGTCGGTCATCGTGAACGAGTTCGTGCTGCGGCGCACGCGCGAGATCAAGCAGTGGGACATGGGCATCCGCCACATGAACGCCTCCAGCGACGCGTACCGGTACTACATCATGCGCAACCGCGGGCACCTGGCGAACTACTACCGGGCGCTGGGCGTCTACCGTCCCGTCCCGTTCACCGCCGGCACGGCGTTGACGTTCGTCAAGGAGCTCATCCGCCTCGCGGTGGTCGAACGCAAGGTCCGCGGCACGAGCCACCTCTTCCGCGGTCTCCGCGACGGCCGCCGGATCACGCGCGACGCGTCGTGGAAGCCGATGCCCCCGCTGGAGCAGTCGCAGCCCGTCGTCTGAGCACGCTCGAGGTCGTCGGCCCGGCGGCTCACGCGCGCGGCGTCAGCCGGTGGTGTAGTCGGCGTTGTACCGCTCGAGCACGTCGGCGATGGGCGCGTCGAGTTTCAGCTCGCCGCCATCGAGGTAGAGCCCGCGGGTGCAGAAGCGCCGAAGGTCTTTCTCGTTGTGGCTCACGAGGAACAGGGTGCGCCCGGCCGCGAGCAACTCGTCAATGCGTCGGTAGCACTTCTCCCGGAACGACCGGTCCCCCACCGCGAGCACCTCGTCGACCAGCAGGATGGGCTCGTCCAGCTGCGACACGACCGAGAACGCCAGGCGTACCTTCATCCCGTTGGAGAGGTGCTTGTAGGGCGTGTCGACGAAGTCGCCGATCTCGGCGAAGGCGATCATCCCGTCGAAGCGTCGCGCGACCTCGGCGCGCGGCATCCCGTGCAGCCCCGCCGTGAGGTGGACGTTCTCGCGCACCGTGAGGTCGCCGACGAAGCCGCCGGTGATCTCGATGAGCGGCGCGACGCCCCCCTCGACCTCCACGCGCCCCTCGTCGGGCAGCAGCACCCCGGCGACGAGCTTCAGCAGGGTCGACTTGCCCTGACCGTTGCGCCCCACCACGCCGATGGACTCCCCCGGTTGCACCCGGAACGACACGTCGCGCAGCGCCCAGAACTCGTCGGGGCGGGACCGTCGAGCGGCGCCGCCGAACAGGTCCTTCAGGTTGCGGCTGCCACGCCGATTGCGGCGGAAGCGCACGCCGAGACCGTTCACCTCGATCGCGGGACGCTCCATCACAGCTCCTTCAGCACGGGACGCTCCAGGCGTGGGAACACCGCGAGACCGAGCAGCAGGATGCCGACGCTCACGGCCGCGCCGACCACCACCGTGAGGGTGTCCCACTGGTCGGGGAAGAATCCCACGCGGTACAGCGTGAAGATGCCCGCGAGCGGGTTGAACGCGGCGATGTCGGCGAACACCCCGGGCAGGTTGCCGACGCCGTAGATGATCGGCGACGCGTAGAACAGTGCCCGCAGCACGAGACGCGTGGTGCGCTCGAGGTCGCCGAACATCACGCACAGGGGCGCGACGACGAGCCCGAGGCCCACCAGCAGCATCGTCTGCAGCAGCACCGCCAGGGGGAAGGCGAGAAGGGCCCACGAGACCTGCGCGCCACCGAAGACGGCGAAGAGCACGAGGACGGGCAGCGAGAACAGGAACTCCACGCCCTTGCTGACCACGATGCGCACGACCCAGATCCACCGCGGGATCGAGGTCGAGCGCACGAGGCGCGCGTCTTTCTTGAACGCCTTGGTGAAGTCGGTCACGGCGGAGTTGAACCACACCCACGGCAACAGCGCGGTGATGAGGAACACGATGTACGGCTCCTCCCCGACCGAGCGGTGGAACACCTGCGTGAACACGAACCAGTAGATGGCGCTCATCACGAGCGGGTCGAGCACCGACCACAGGTATCCCAGGGCGCTCGTGGAATAGCGCACCCGCAGGTCGCGCGCCGACAGCAGCCACAGCGAGTGGAGCGAGCGCCGCACGGATCCGGGGGCGCCGACGGCGGCGGAGGTCACGTCGAAATCCTATGCGGGTCGGTCAGTCGAGTCTGGACGTCAGCTGCTCAGCCAGCGAGGGACCGAGCGTTCGGGCGTACAGACGGGTGAGGTGGTTGTCGTCGCGGTAGACGGCGACGTTGCCGATCACGCCCGCGCAGAGGTCGTCGGGGCAGATCCAGGGCGTGAGGTCGAGCAGGTGCACGCCCGGGCGGGCGAGGTGGCCCGCGGGGTTGTGATCCGCGAGCGACGCCGATCGCGGGACCGCGCACGTCAGCGGGTCATCCGCCTCGATCACGCAGCCGTACATGTCGAAGGCGAAACGCGGGTTGTCCCGCATCGCGAGCACCTCGATCCCCGCCCCGCCCATGCGGTCCAGGAAATGCTCTATTCCGGGGCGGAGGGTCTCGTCGTCTTCGCCGGCGTCGGAGCGCGTGACGACGGTCAGGACCGCATCCGGGACGACGCGTTCGACCAGCGCGATGGCGGCCCGTCGCCAGTCGTCGCATTGCTCGTCCAGCCCGGGCTCGTCGAGGCCCATCGAGCATCCCCCCTTCACCAGCGACACGACCCCCCACCCGTTCGCCTCCGCCACGGGCAGGAGAGCCCCGGTCGCCTGCTGCGCGTGGGAGTCCCCGATGACCGCGATGGTGCGTGACGCGCGGCTCACGTGAGGCGCCTCGAAACAGGTCCCCACGAGGATCTCCTCCTCGGGGGTCCAGTCCCCCGCGCAGAGGTTCTCGAGCTGGACCCACTCCTCTTCGAGAAGCGTCGGCAGGGGAAGGAGAGCGGCATCCGCGGGAGGTTCGGGGAGGGAGGGGTCGCGCACCACGGCCGCCCCGGGATTGAGCGCCTCGGCGCGGGCCGCGATCGCTTGCTGCTCGGCCCAGGTCGACACCTGCCACGCCCCGAGGGGCAGAACCACGACCGTCGCGGCCGCGGTGACCACCGCGACGGGGGCGAGAGGGGAGGCGTCCCCGCGGCGCCATGCGCGTACCGGGCGGTCGATCGCCCATGTGAGGGCGCGCGCGAGCACGAGGGACAGTGCCACGATGCCCGCCCCACCGACCAGCCCCACCTCGGTGCGCTCGTTCAGGACGAGAAAGGTGACGAGCACGGGCCAGTGCACCAGGTAGAGGGCGTAGGCGTCGCGCCCGACGGCCTGAAGGGGGCGAGAGGCGAGCAGACGCGCGGGGCCCGCCCCGCGGACGTCCGTCGAGCCGGACACGACGATCGCCGCCGCACACAGGATCGGCCACAGGGCCAGGAAGCCGGGGAACCCGCCTTGGACGTCGAGCACCGCCCCCAGCACGAGAAGGCCCACCAGGCCCATCCAGCCCAGGATCGCGCGGGCCCCCGCCGCCAGCCGGACGTGCGGGAGAGCCACGACCAGCAGGGAGCCGGCCGCGAATTCCCACAACCGGGCGCCCGTGTCGAAATACGCGGAATGCTGGGCGGTCGCGGTATGCACGACGGAGTACGCGAAGGAGACGGCGAACACCGCCGAGAAGACGACCGCCACGACCCGGTCGGGGGAGAGCCCGCGCCGCCGGACGACGACCTGGCACAGGGCGAGCAGGAGGATCCACAAGACGAAGGCCTGCCCCTGAACGGACATCGACCAGAAATGCTGCAGAGGGCTGGGAATCTCCGTCCGAGCGTAGTAGTCCACGGCGTCAGCGGCCAGAAGCCAGTTCTGAACGTACGCCAGCGAGGCCCACGTCTGCTCCCAGACCGCCCGCCACGCCGTCGGCGGGTAGACGACCCGAACGACAGCCAGGATGCCGACCAGCGTCACCGCCGCCGCCGGCAGAAGCCTGCGGAACATCCCGAGAAGGTGTGTCAGCGGACTTACGGGCGACGGCCCCGTCATCCGTCGGAGGAATCCGCGCGTCAGGAAGAAAGCCGACAGCATCAAGAAGACGTCGACGCCCCCGGAGACCCGCCCGAACCACACGTGGTACGACACCACCAGCAGGATGGACACGGCGCGGAGACCGTCGATGTCGGGACGGTACGCCCAGCGTCCACGATCGTCCCGTTCCAGATCCGCGGAACGGGACGCGGACCCGAGGGTCAGACGCACGGCGACATCACGCGAGCTGGTTGTTCCACATCGACAGGGCCGAGCCGATCGCCATGTGCATGTCGAGGTACTGATAGGTGCCGAGACGTCCGCCGAAGTACACGTCGCTCTCGCCCTTGGCCAGTTCGCGGTATGCCACGAGCCCCGACCGGTCGTCCGCGGTGTTGACGGGGTAATAGGGCTCGTCGGCGCGGGTGGCGAAGCGGGAGTATTCGCGCACAACGACGGTCTTGTCGGTGGGGTACCGGTCGGCGCGCTCGGGGTGGAAGTGCTTGAACTCGTGAATGCGCGTGTAAGGCACGTCGGCATCCGCGTAGTTCATGACGCTGGTGCCCTGGAAGTCGCCGATCGGCAGCACCTCCTGTTCGAAGTCGAGCGTGCGCCACGACAGCTCGCCCTCGGCGTAGTCGAAGTAGCGGTCCACGGGTCCGGTGTAGACCACGGGCACCTGCCCGACGGTGGCCCTCTTGTTCAGCGGCTGCGACTCGTCGAAGTAGTCCGTCGACAGCTTCACCTCGATGTTGGGGTGATCGGCCATGCGCTCCAGCCACGCGGTGTACCCGTCGACGGGCAGGCCCTCCCACGTGTCGTTGAAGTAGCGGTTGTCGTAGGTGTACCGGACGGGCAGACGGGAGATGACCTCGGCGGGCAGATCCTTGGGATCGGTCTGCCACTGCTTCGCGGTGTAGTCGCGGATGAACGCCTCGTAGAGAGGACGTCCGATCAGCGCGATTCCCTTCTCCTCGAGGTTGGCGGCATCCTTCGGGTCGAACTCCCCCGCCAGTTCCTGGACGAGGGCGCGCGCCTGGTCCGGCGTGTAGGCGGCCTGGAAGAACTGGTTGATCGTGCCGAGGTTGATCGGCAACGGGAAGACCACGCCCTTGTGCGTCGTGTACACGCGGTGCACGTAGGAGGTGAAATCGGTGAATCGATTGACGTACTCCCACACCGTCGGGTTGGAGGTGTGGAAGAGGTGTGCGCCGTACTGGTGCACCTCGATGCCCGTCTCGGGCTCGTTCGCCGAGTAGGCGTTCCCGCCGATGTGATGACGGCGGTCGATGACCGTCACCTTGCGGCCCGCGGCGGCCGCACGCTCGGCGATGGTGAGGCCGAAGAAGCCGGAGCCGACGATGAGGAGATCCATGAAGAAGCGACTTTCCTGTCAGATGGTGGGGCACGACCCCGCGGAAGACGTCGTTCGATCCTAACCGCGGAGCCTGCGCCGCACAGGCGCGCGCTCAGGGGCCGCGCAGTGACCGTCCGATACGATGACGAGTCGAAAACGCAGCGGACGGAGACGGGATTGCATGGGTGAGTGGATCGGCGCGGTGCCGGCGTACCTCGTCGTCGCCCTCGCCCTGATCGTCCCCGGGGTGGCCGTCGTCGTCGCGGGATGGGGTCTCCGCAGCCCGCAGCGCCTGCTCCTGGCCCCGGCGATTTCCACCACGATCGTCGCCTCGGCGGCATCCGTCGCCCCCCTGGTGGGACTGCGCTGGGGAGCGCTGCCGGTGGTGATCCTGACGGCGATGGTGGTGGCGATCGCGTTGCTGCTGCGCCGCTTCGCCGGTGTCGACTCCCCCGCCCCCGCACGGGGGACCGGCCTCGTCGCGCTCGCGTCCCTCGCGGTGACCGCCGCGGCCACCGCGATCGTCTACGCTCGGGCCTTCCAGACGCCCGAGAACATCGCCCAGCGCTTCGACAACATCGTGCATCTGAACGCGATCGCCCTCGCCGTGCAGAACGGCAGCGCGTCGCCCTTCCAGATCGGTGCGACCTCCGACATCGGCTTCTACCCGAACGCGTGGCATGCACTCACCACCCTCGCGGTGGAATTCACGGGCGCGAGTGTCCCCGTGGCGGTCAACGGATCGAACCTCGCCATCGTCTCCCTCTTGTGGCCCGCGTCCGCCATGGCCCTCGCCGGGGCCCTGTTCGCCCAGCGCCGCAGCGCCTACATCGTGTCGGCCGCTCTGACGAGCGGCTTCGGCGCCTTCCCCGCGCTCTTCTTCAACTGGGGCGTGCTCTACCCGAACCTCGTCGGGTACGCGATGGTCCCGGCGGGACTCGCCGTGGTCGTCACGACCGTCTCGGAACGCGGCGCCCCGGCCCTCGTGCGCTCGTCGCTGCTCATCGCCCTCCTGTCCGGCGGCATCTTCCTGGGGCACCCCAATGCGTTCCTGAGCCTGCTCGCCTTCTCCGCCGCCTACGTCGTCAGCGTCCTCGCACTGGGCATCGTCCGGGAGCGCACGCGATCTTCCGTCATCGCCTTCTGCGTCGCCCTCGTCGGCTTCGCCGTGGCGGGAGCGGGCTCGTGGGCTGTCTTCCGAACCAACGCGGAGCACTCCGGTTGGAAACCGTGGCAGGAGCTGGCGCAGTCGATCGGCGAGGGCGTCCTGGCCTCCCCCCGCGGGTACAGTCCGACCGCCGTCGTGACGGTGCTCCTCGTCACGGGGCTGATCACCGCCGTCCGGCGGCCCCGCTGGCTGCCCGTCATCGCGACTTTCGCCGTCGCCGTCGGGCTCTTCGCCGTCGCCTCGGGATTGCCCATCGACGACCCCGTCCGTCAGCTGCTGACCAACCCCTGGTACAACGACTCCAACCGCCTCGCCGCTCTTCTCCCGCTGGTCGCCATTCCCGTGGCGACCCTCGGCGCCCTCTCGATCGTCGACGTCTTCCAGCGGGCGGCGAGAGCCCGAGATCTACCTCGCTGGGCGAGCGCGCTGGCTGCCTCCCTGGCCGTCGTGGCCGTGTTCTCGGTGATCGCCGGCCCCAACGCCCGCATCGCGATGCGGCAGGTCGTCGAGGCCTACGCCTTCACCGACGCCTCCCTCATCCTCACCACCGACGAGTACGCGCTCCTCGAGCGCCTCGACTCCGAGACTCCCGAAGACGCGCTCATCATCGGGAGTCCTCGCACGGGGACCTCCCTGGCCTTCGCCCTCGCGGACCGCGAGGTCACCCAACGGCACATCTTCGGCTCCCCCTCCCCCGACCTCCTCTTCCTGAACACCCGGCTGCGCGACATCGACAGCGATCCCGCCGTCTGCCGCACCATCGACGACCTCGGGATCGACTACGTCCTCGACTTCGGACGCCAAGACGTGATGGACCCCGAGGGCGCGGTCGATTACGACGGCATCCAAGTCCTCTCCCCCGGTTCCCACCTCGCCCTCGTCGACTCCGAGGGATCGGCTGCGCGACTGTTCAAGATCGAGGGATGCTGACGTGGGCCGCGAAACGTCGGTCGCCGTCGCCTACGACTGTCTCTTCCCCTACTCGACCGGGGGAGGCGAGCGCCAGTACCGCGCGCAGGCCGACGAATTGGGACGCAAGGGCTTCGACGTGGAGTACCTCACCGCGGCGCAGTGGGACGGTCCCGCGCCTACCGAGGAACGCTTCCGCATCGTCGAGCTGACCGGCCGCCTCTCGCTCTACAGCGACGGCGGCGTCCGTCGCATCCCCGCCGCTCTGCGGTACGCCGGCGCCCTCTTCGGCGCGCTCGCGCGCCGACGCCGCCGGTACACGGCCGTCATCGTCAGCGGCCTCCCCATCTTCAACGTGTTCGCCGCGCGTCTCGCCCTGCTGGGGTCGGGAACGCGCGTGGTCGTCGATTACCTCGAGGTCTGGCACCGCCGCCAGTGGGTCGAGTACTCGGGGACGGTCACCGGCACGATCGCCTGGCTGCTGCAGCGCGCGGCCGTCGCCGTCACCCCGCTTGCAACCTGTCACTCGCAGCTCACCGCCGCTCGACTGCGACGCGAGGGACTGCGCCGCCCGCCCGTGGTGAGTCCGGGGCTGATCAACGCCGCGGTGGATGTGCCGCCGCCCTCCTCCGCCGCTGCGCCGCCCTACGTGCTGTACGTGGGCCGACACATCCCCGACAAGCGCGTCGAAGTGCTCCCCGCCGCCGTCGCCGTCGCACGCGAGAGCGTCCCCGACCTCCGGCTCGTCATCCTCGGGACCGGCCCGAGCTCCGCCACCATCCGGGCCGAGGTGGAACGCGTGGGCGGCGAGGACTGGACGCGGTTCCCGGGCTTCGTCTCCGAGACCGAACTGAGTGATCTCCTGCACGGTGCCGTGTGCCTGGCAAACCCGTCGCGACGCGAGGGGTACGGTCTCGTCGTCGTGGAGGCGAACGCCCACGGCACCCCCGTCGTCCTCGTCGAGCACGAGGGAAACGCCTCCACCGAGCTCATCGATCCCGGAGTCAACGGCATCGTCTCCCCCACCACCCGCCCCGACGACCTCGCCCGGGCCATCCGCGACGTCATCGACGGCGGCGACGACCTGCGTCGCACCTCGCGCGCCTGGTACGACGCCGCCGTCGAGACACGAACCATCCGCCGCACCGTCGAAGGGGTTCTTTCGGCACTGCCGCTGCCGACCCCCGCGACGGTGAAGACGAAAGAAGAAAGCCCGTGACCAGTCCCGCTTCGACGGACGTCGAACTGACCATCCTCATGCCGTGCCTCAACGAGGCCGAGACCCTCGAGGTCTGCATCCGCAAGGCGCAGGGGTTCCTCCAGCGCAGCGGCGTCCGGGGCGAGGTGCTCATCTCCGACAACGGCAGCACCGACGGGTCTCAGGCCATCGCGGAGCGTCTCGGCGCCCGGGTGTCGCACGCTCCCCGGCGCGGCTACGGCGCCGCCCTGATCAACGGCATCGAGACGGCGCGCGGCACCTACGTGATCATGGCCGACGCCGACGACAGCTACGACTTCGAGAACCTGGAGCCGTTCGTCGAGCGTCTGCGCGCCGGCGCAGACCTGGTGATGGGCAACCGCTTCCGTGGGGGGATCGCACCCGGCGCGATGCCGCCGCTGCACAAGTACCTCGGCAACCCCGTGCTGTCCTTCATCGGCGAGCTCTTCTTCCGTCCCGGCATCCGCGATTTCCACTGCGGCCTGCGTGGGTTCAATCGCGCCCGCATCCGCGACCTCGATCTGCAGACCACGGGCATGGAGTTCGCCTCCGAGATGGTGGTGCGCGCCTCGCTCGCCCGCTACCGCATCGAGGAGGTCCCGACAACCCTGAAGAAAGACGGGCGGTCGCGTCCGCCGCACCTGCGCAGCTGGCACGACGGGTGGCGTCACCTCCGCTTCCTGCTCCTGTTCGCTCCGCGGTGGCTCTTCGTCTACCCGGGTCTCGTGGCGTTCTTCTTCGGCGCGATCGCGGTGGGGGTGCTCTCCTTCGGGGGGATCGAGATCGCCGGGGTCGGGTTCGACGTCACGACGATGGTCTACGCCAGCGCCCTGTGCGTGACGGGCTTCCAATCTCTGCTCTTCTTCTGGCTCACCAAGCTGTACGCCACTCAGGAGGGCTTCCTCCCCACGAGCGAACGGTACCGCCGGATCGTGGCGAGATGGTCGGCCGAGCGCGGCTTGCTCATCGGGGTCGCGCTGTTCCTCTTGGGCGTCGTGATCGGCATCGTCCAGGTAGCCCTGTGGGGGAGCCTGGACTTCGGCGCGCAGAACGCCGCTCAGGCCGTGCGCATCGCCGTCCCGAGTGCCCTGACGATCGTCCTCGGCTTCCAGACGGTGATGATGAGCTTCTTCTCCGGCGTCCTGACCACCCCGCGGCGCGAGCAGCGGCCCGAAGCCGTCATCGAGAGCTGATGGCCCGCAGCCGCATCCTCGTCGATCTGCTGGGCTTCACCGGGTCGCGCGGGGGGACAGAGACCTACGTCCGCGAGCTCGCGCCGCGGCTGGCCGAGCGGCTGCCGGGCGTTCAGTGGGCGGCCCTCACGGGGCGCACCGGTACCGCGAAAGTCGAGGGGTTCTTCCCCGGTCGGGTGCACACCCTTCCCTGGGTGGGCGCCGACGCGGCTACCTGGGCTCTCGGCGCCGTCGGCGCCACCGACCTCCTCGCCCGCCGGGCGCGCGCCGATCTGGTGTGGGCGCCGGCCAATTTCGGCCCCGTTCGGCGGGGGGTCCCCCGCGTCGTGACGGTGCACGACGCCATCTACGACGAGGTGCGGGGCGGGTTGGCGCAGCGCGCGCAACGCGGGGTCACCTCGACCCTCATGCGTCGTTCGGCACGGACCGCCGACCGGGTCCTCACGGTCTCGCACGCCGCGGCCGCCAGCATCCGCACCCACCTCGGCGTCGACGCCGCCCGTATCGCCGTCGTCCACAACGGGAGTGCAGAACCCCGGCCGGTGGACGATCCCGCCACCGTGCTGGCGCCCCTGGGCCTCGCCCCGGACCGCGCCGTGCTGCTCAGCGTCGGAAACCGGATGCCGCACAAGAACTTCTCCGGTCTGCTCCGGGCCGTGGCGACCCTCCCCCGCGACACACGTCCGCTGACCGTGATCGCCGGCAGCCGGCTCCCCGATCCCCTCGCCGACGAGGTGGCCCTCCTCGGACTACACCGTGACGTCGTGCTGCCCGGCTGGGTGGACGACACGCAGCTGGAGGCACTGTTCCAGCGCGCCGATCTGTATGTATGCCCGTCGATCGTCGAGGGGTTCGGCCTGCCTGTCGTCGACGCCCTTCGTCGCTGCGTGCCCGTGCTCGCCAACGATGTCCCGGTCCTGCGCGAGGTGGGCGGCGACGCCGCCCGATTCGCCGATGCCACCGACGCCACCGTGTTCGGTGCCGCGATCGCCTCCGCCCTGGCCGCGCCCCCGGATGCGGCCGCACGCGCGAGCGCCCGGGACTGGGCCTCGCGCTTCACCTGGGATGACGCGGCTGACGCGACCGCCGCGGTGCTGGACGCCACCGTGTCGGAGACCTCGCGATGAAAGTCCTCCTCGCCCGCTTGATCGGTTTCGGCACGGCACCGATGATCGTCGCTGTTGTACCTCTGCTCGTCTTGCCGATCGCCGCGCGGATTCAGGGCGCCGAGGGATGGGCGGCTATCGGGACCGGCCAGGCGCTCGGGAGCCTGCTCGCGATGATCTCCAGCTACGGCTGGAACGTCGCGGGGGGCGCCCGCATCGCAATGGCCGAACACGACGCGGCCCGGCGCGAGGTTTACGCGCACAGCTTCTGGTCGCGACTCCTCGTCTTAGCCCTGGTCGGCGGGGTCACGGCGTGGATCGCCGCAGGATTGGTGGGGGGCGCCTTCGGCGGCGTCGCGGCGCTGGTGGTGCTGGCCACCGGACTCACCGGTCTGACCATGTCGTGGTACGCCGTGGGGACCGGCCGTGCGCAGATGGTGCTGTGGTTCGAGGCGATCCCCATGGCGGTCTTCACGGCGGCGAGCGCGGCGATCATGTCGGCGACGGGCCAGCTCGTGGCGTACCCGCTCATGATGATCGTGGGCGTGCTCGTCGGTCTCGGAGCCCTGCACATGCACCTCTTCGGACGGGTCGTTCCCCCGGTGCACGTCGCCGGGATCGGCCGCAGCTTCCGGCAGAACCTCCCGCTGGCCAGCGCCGACGGTCTCGGCGGCAGCTACACGACGGCTCCAGTGCCCATCGCCCAGGGCGTCGTCGGTACGCAGGCGGCCGCGGAGCTCACCTCGGCCGACAAGCTCTACCGCGTAGGTCTGACCGCGATCCTCATCGTGGGCAACACCTTGCAGAAATGGGTGCTCGAGGCCACGTGGGAGCAGGGGCGCACACGACGTCACGTCGTGGCGCTGGCCCTTCACCTCGTCGTCGGCGTCATCGGCCTGCTCGTGCTGGTCCTCCTCGGCCCGTGGCTGACCGCGGCATTCCTCGGCCAGGCCGTCGCGCCCCCTCCCGCGATGTTCCCGGCCTACGGAGTGACCTACCTCATCATCTCGATGACCACGCCGCTCATCCGTAACATCCTCGTGCCCGCGAACCGCAACCGCATCGTGCTCATCGCGATCGTCTCCTCGGCGGGAGTGGGGCTGCCTGCGATGTTCGTCCTCGGGGCGACGTTGGGGGCGACGGCGATCGTCTGGGGCCTGGCGGTGTCGGAGATCGTCGTGCTGACCATCGTGGGGATCGCGGCTCTCGGGGAGATCCGACGACAGCGTTCCCTCGCGGCGCGCGTCTGAGGACCGGATCCCGTTCGTTCGCCCGCGCTCAGGATGCCGATCGACGGCCGCCGACCCACGTCCACGACGCGCCGCCCACAAGGTAGACGAGCGCGTTGCGGAGGCTGACCTCGCCACGGCGGACCGCTCCGAAGATCCTCCGGAGCGGTCGTACTCCTCGGCGACGCCCGCCGAAGTCCTCCGCCAGGTCGCGCGCGACGGCGGTGTCCATCCGTGACCTGAGAGTGTCGGCCATGACCTCGGCCCATCCCGCGTTGACCACGTAGACCGAACGCGCCAGCGCCCGCAGGATCGGTGCGTTCCCCTCGGCGCGCACCGCCTCGCGCCGCCGCCGCAGCGTCTCGCGCCAGCCGAGGCGGGCGGCATCCGCTTCACCGAGGACGTTCGACCCGTGCTGGACGTAATCCTGGACGACGCGGTCGATCACTCGTGTGCCGTCGGCGGCGACGGCGCACACCGCGAGCCAGTGATCGTGCACCTGAGCCGGGCCGGTCGAGGAGGGGAAGGGCAGCGCCGCTCGCAGGAGCGATCCGCGGAAGACGCACAGGGCGCCGGAGAATTGGTTCTGCAGCATCAGAGCGGTAGGCGACACCGCGCGCCGATGGGTGGACGCCGACACCACGACGTCGCCGGGATAGGTGACCACTCGCGCTTGTCCGCTCACCAGACTCGCGTCCGCGAGCGACGGAACGAGCGTCGCCAGCTTCTCGGGCCGCCACATGTCGTCCTGGTCGCTCAGAGCCACCCACGGCGCGTCAGGCGGGACCTGCGCGAGGCCGCGCTCGAAGTTGCGGTAGAAGCCCACGCGTTCTTCGAATCCGATGACGCGGAACCGCTCGTCGTCACCCACGGCGCGCGTCACCACCGAGCGGACCTCCTCGACGCCTCCGTCCGCCACGACGACGCACCGGAACGCGTCGAGCGTCTGCGCCTGGATCGAGCGCAGCTGGCGGGTGAAGAGCTCGACGGGCGGGCGGTAGGCCGCGAGCACCACGTATCCGGGTGCGGCCGGGGAGAAGGGGGGTACGGGCGTCATGGTCGGGTGGGTCGGTGGGATGGTCCCCATCGTAGCGACCGGAGTGCGCCGAGCCCGCGACGATAAACTGGGCCGTCCGCGTCGCCCCGTCCTCTCTTCGCTGGTCGAGACGTCGCGCGCCGCCCCGCTGCCCCACGAAAGGCCGGTCGACCATGACTGCTGAGCCCGAGATCGACATCGTGGTGCCCGTGTACGGGGGCTGGGACTTCGTACGGGCCTGCCTGCAGGCGGCGACCGCGCAGAGCGTCGCGACTCGAGTGATCGTCGTCGACGACCACTCCCCCGACGGCACCGCCGACCGCGTGGCCGAGGCGTTCCCCGGGGTCACTCTCCTCCGCAACGAGGTGAACGTCGGTTTCGCCCGCAGCTGCAATATCGGGATCGCCGCCGGCCGGGCGCGCACGGTCATGCTCGTCAACAGCGACGTGGTGCTCCAGCCCGACGCGGCCGAGGCCGCCCTCGCGGCGCTCGACGCGCCGGCGACCGCGCGGGTCGGCAGCGCAGCCACCCTGCTGCTGGCCCCCGACGGCACGGTCGACTCCTTCGGCATCGTCGCCGATGTCACCGGCGCGGGCTTCGTCCGCTTCCACGGCGCCCGCCCCGCCGATGCGGACGCCGTCGCGCCTGCCCTCCTCGGCCCGTACGGCGCTGTCGCCGTCTACGCGCGTCCGGCGCTCGAAGACGTCGGCCTGTTCGACACGAACATCTTCATGTACGGCGAGGAGCTGGATCTTGCCTTCCGCCTGAGGGGGGCGGGGTGGGCGTGCGTGGCGATCGACCGCCCGCTGGGCACCCACCTCGGCGGGGCGAGCGCGGGCAAGGAGTCGGCGCGCCAGCGACGGCTCTCGGGGTTCGCCCGGGGGTATCTCCTCCGCAAATACGGCGTCCTGCGCTCCCGGTGGGGCGTTCGAGCTCTCGCCGTCGAGGCCGTCGTCTCCCTGGCGCGTCTCGTGCTGCGCCGTGACCTCGAGTCCCTACGCGGCCGGTGCGAGGGCTGGCGGCGCGGTGCCGACGCGCCCCGTCTCGCGCTGCCGTTGGATGCCGTCGACCACCGCATCGACCTCCGGTCATCACTGCGCATGCGCGGCGACGGCTACTGGGCTGAGCGTTCCGCCTCCGACCGCTCGTGACCTCGCCCGCCCGTCGAGCGTGCCGCGACGCCCTGCCTATAGTCGAAGAGTGCTGACCGCCCTCCGCTCGCGCGTGCGCGCCGCGCGCGCCCTGCCGCTGCTTCGTCCCCTCGTGGCTCGCGCGGATCGTCTGTGGTGGGCCCGGGTCATCCGACGCGCGGGCGTCGTCGACCTCGACTACGTGCGGGCTCAGACCGGGCGTCGGTTGAGCGAACGGGCTGCCATCCGCAGGTACGTCGCGGGCGGCTATCGCCGAGGCCTGCGCCTGTCGCCGCTGTTCGTCGACACCGCCGTGGGCGATCACCTCCCCGAGGCCTGGCGGGTTCCCGCACTGTACGCGTATCTCGTGGCCGACCCGCGCGGGCTCCAGGTGAGTCCGCTCTGGGATGCCGTGGCCTACGGCGCTCGGCATCCCGACGCGTGGGATGCTCCCGGCGGGCCCGTCGGCCACGCCTGGCGGCGTCGCGAGACGCATTCCCTCCCCATGGGGCTCGCCGCGGAGCCGGCCGGTGTGCCGTGGGCGGAGCTCTCCGCGGTCGTCGTCGGGGCGGCTCGCCGCGCCCGCCTCGACGAGGAGGTCGCCCCCGCGGCCGGAGACCGACCCCTCGCCCGGGAATTCATCCTCGCGCTCGGCCCCGACGAATGGGATTTCGACGAATCCATCTCGGAGGCCGTGGCCTTCGCCGACGCCCCCGACCAGGGCGTGGCGATCGCGGTGCTGGACGACCGCGCCGAGGACTGGACCCTCGCCTGTCTCCTCGCGGCGGGTCACCCGCGGGTTCGTGTGGGACGCCGGCGGCATGGCGACCCCACAGCGGCACTGAGCGAGCTCGTCGCGTCGTCGCTCGCTGACGTCGTCGTCGTACGGGGGCCGAATCAGACGCTCACCGCCGCCGACGCCGCGCGCCTCGCGGACCGGGTGCTGTCGTCGCCCTCCCGGACCCTCATCGCCCCGGTGTGGCGCGACGGTGACGGAACGATCGCGGCCGTCGGGGCGGGCCGTGAGGGCCGCATCTTCGCGGGCCACCCGATCGAAGACCTCCAGGCTCTCGGCCCGGACCCGATGATCGAGGTGCCCGCTCTCGCCGGCACGACCTTCTCCGCCCGCCGCACCGAAGTCGACGTCGATCTGCGCGGACCGGACGGCGCGGCGGCGCTGACCGGGCGTGCCCTCGTAGCCCTCGACCTCGAGACCCGCACACGTTCCCAGGCGCCGGCGGAGGAGCTCCCGCCGATCGCGTCGGATGCCGACGCGCTCGTGCGTCGCGGGGGATGGCAGCGCGTGGATCACGGCCCCCTCCCGCGTCTGCGGCGCCCGGCACGGACCGTCCGGCTTGCTGACGGCCTCGACGTACCGGTCCTTCGCTGGGCGCTGCGCACTGCCACCCCGGTGGGGCCCCGCGCCGAGGGCTGGGGTGACACGCACTTCGCCCGCGCCCTGGCCGCCGCGCTGCAACGCCTGGGCCAGGAGGTGGTGATCGACTCCTACGCCGCGCGGATGCGCGCCACACGGCACCTCGACGACGTCACGGTCGCTCTGCGTGGCCCGGAGCCACTGGAGCCCTCGCCGACGGGGACGTCGCTGCTGTGGATCATCAGCCACCCTGACGAGATCGGCGCCACCGACGTGGCCGGCTTCGACGCGGTCTTCGCGGCCTCGGCCCCCTGGTCCCGGTCCACCGGTCGAGAACTCGGCGTCGAGATCACCCCGCTCCTGCAATGCACGGATGCGACCCGCTTCCACCCCGGCAGACGCTCACGCGGAGACGACATCCTCTTCGTGGGCACCGCCCGTGGCATCCTGCGTCCCTCCGTCGTCGAGCCCATCCGGGCCGGGATCCCCGTCACGGTGATCGGCCCCGATTGGAGGGGGTGGATTCCCGCGCAGCGAATCCGCGCCACCGGCATCCCGAACGAGGAGTTGCCCGGTCTCTACGAGAGTGCCGGCGTGGTCTTGAACGACCACTGGCCGGCGATGCAGCGACGCGGCTTCATCGGCAACCGACTGTTCGATGTGGTCGCCGCGGGCGGAAGGGCGATCAGCGACCGTGTCGACGGCATCGCAGAACTCTTCGACGGGGCCGTGGCCACCTACGAACACGTACCCGAGCTGATCGAGATGCTCGCCGGCGACCTCGACACGCTCTTCCCCGCCGCGGGCCGGCTCACCGAGGTGGGTGAGCGTATCCGCGCCGAGCATTCGTTCGACGCGCGCGCACGTACCCTCCTCGACGCGGCGCTGCGCGCCCGCTGAGGCGCAGCCGCCGACGTTCTGCGGGGCAGGACGACCTCGGTGGCCGCACCCGCGCACCGGCTCAGCGGAACCGAACCTCGGCGGGGACGGATCCGAGCGAGTCCGATCGACCGTGCACCGTGAACTCCGCGCCCTGCATGAGGGCGTGCGAGGTCGACTCGCTGATGCCGTGCAGGTTCGCGTTGATCCAGTAGCTCCCCGGGTTGAATCTCGCGCTGTCGACGTCGATCTGGATCGTGACCGTCTCCCCCGCCTGCAGCGCCGGCGGGGACGTGCCGAGCATGCTCGTGTTCGAGGCCAGGGCGAGCACACCCGACGACGTGTCGATGCTGAAACCGAGCGCCCACTGATCGAGCTGGCGCTCCGCTCGCACGGTGACCGCGACGCGGAAGGAGTCCCCGGACTGGAAGTCGTTCGCTTTGCGACCGCCCGCGTCGCGCACGTCGACGGCGACGATCTCCGCGGCGCGCAAGATCTGATCCGGGCGGGCGGAGACCTTGCCCGAGCCCTCCTCGAGCAGCTCACGGAACCGCTCCACGGCAGCCTCGGCGAGGCCGTCGAACGCGACGCGACCCTTGTCCATCAGGATGACCCGGTCGCAGAGCTCTTCGATCTGATCGAGAGCGTGGGAGACGATGATGATCGTCCGCCCCTCGCGCTGGAACTCTTTGATCTTGTCGATGCACTTGCGCTGGAACTGCTCGTCGCCCACGGCGAGCACCTCGTCCACCAGAAGGATGTCGGGGTCGGTGTGCACGGCGATCGCAAAGGCGAGACGGACGAACATCCCGGAGGAATAGAACTTGACCTGGGTGTCGATGAAATCGCCCACGCCCGCGAAATCCAGGATCGCGTCGAAACTCGCTCGCGTCTCCTCGCGGCTGAGGCCGAGGACCGAGGCGTTGAGGTAGACGTTCTCGCGCCCCGTGAGGTCGGGGTGGAAGCCGGCCCCGAGCTCGATGAGCGCGGCCATACGCCCGCGCTGACGCACATCGCCCGACGTCGGCTGGATGATCCCGCCGATGACCTTCAGCAGGGTGCTCTTCCCGGATCCGTTGTGACCGATCAAGCCGATCGTGTTCCCGGCGCGGATGTCGAGACTGACGTCGCTGAGCGCCCAGAAATCTTGACGGTGCCGTCGTCCCGCGCGCCCGAGCGTGACGATGCGCTCTTTGATGGAGGTGTCCTTGCGCACCACGAACCGCTTCGAGACGTCGTGCAGCACGACGACTTCGGGGCGCGCCACCGGCGCGGTCATGTCGAGGGACATAGAGGTCACAGTTCCTGGGCGAAGTTGCCCTGCAGGCGCACGAAGACGCGATGACTCAGCACGAGCAGTACGAGACCGATGAGCAACGCGACCGCCATGCGCAGAACGAGGTGCGCGGGCTGGGCCAGTCCGTCTCCCGCCAACCAGAAGGCCCGCTGGAAGCCGAGCACCGCGAGGGTCAGCGGGTTGTTGGTGTAGATCTCGAGCAGCGTGGGGCTCGTGATGATCTGACTCGCCATCTGCCAGGCGTACAGCACCGGCGACAGCCACATCAGCAGCATGGTGACGACCTCGACGAGGTACTGCACGTCGCGAAGGTAGACGTTGACCGCGGCGAAGAACAGGGCGAACGCGAGACCATAGACGAGGATCAGCATCAGCGAGGGGATCGCATAGACGATCTGCCAATGCAGCGGGGGCTTCGCCGCGATGAGCGTGGCGACCAGGAGCACGCCCAACTGGATCATGAAGTTGAAGATCGCCGAACCCGTGGCCGCCAGCGGGAAGATCTCCCGGGGCATGTAGACCTTCTTCACGACCCCGCCGTTGGCGATGATCGATCCGGTCCCGCCGACCGCGATTTCCTGGAACAGGCTCATCGCGGTCAGCCCCGTGAAGATGAAGATGGCGAAGTCCGGGATGCCGCGGGCGGCACCGAGGAACTGTCCCAGGACGACGAAATAGATGGCGAGAAGGATGAGCGGCCGGATGAGTGCCCAAACGAAGCCGAGAGCCGAGTCCTTGTAACGAGCTTTGATGTCGCGCTTGACGAGAAGGTCGAGCATCTCTCGGCGCGCGAAGATGTCGCGGAGGGTCGTCCACAGGGACGCGATCCCCAGACCGGGGGTGACACCGACGGATCGCATCGGCATCTCGGCGAGACGCGCGAAGCGCACGTGCTCCCCGGAGGGTGAAGGACTGGGCATGGGGACCGATTCTAGTGGTGAGTTCCTGCAGGGCGTCTGTGCTCAGCGGCGTCGCAGGCGCTGCCGCGCACGCCAGAGCCGACCGCGCGTCCGCTCGCTCCGAGAGAAGAGCCGCTCGACCGTGTCGACGGCGCCTGGGCGGTGCAGACGCACCCACATGTCGACGAAGTCACGGAACGTACCCCACCCGATGTACCCCGCCCGTCGGAGGAACTCGATCTGGTGCTGCGTGTCCTCCGGCATCGTCGCCGACATCTGGTCGAAGTTGTAGTCGAAAGCCGTGTAGCTCTTCGCCAGATAGTCCGGAGTCGCGATCGTCATGGAGTGATACCCCCGCTCACCGGCGGCATACACCGGCATGCGCTCGAGCACGTGCGCGAGACCGCCGTCCACGTATGCCTCGGCTCCGCCGAACTCGTCGTAGGTCCATTCCCGCTCCACGAGGATGCGGAGCGCATCCGGCCGGGCGAAGAACATCGAGCCGAACGGAGCCATCGGCGAGACCTCGTCGAGCGGCACGCGGATTCCGAGCTCGCGACACAGGTTCTCCACTCCGCCGCGGTTGTCCCACCACCCGTGCCCCATCGTCGGGTGACCGAGATGGACGGTCGGCGGGAATGCGAGGCCGAGACCGGGTCGCTGTTGGAAGAGCGCCACGACGTTTGCGGCCTCGTGGGGACCCGCGAGCAGGTTCTCGAACTGGTGGCGACGGAAGTGCCGACCGACGTTCGCGCCATCCTGCGGCGTCTTCTTCGAGTGGATCTTCACGACCAGGTCGTAGGTGTCGGAGAGCAGGAGATCGCGGCAGCCGATGAGGAATGCCGCCTGATCGCGACCGTTGTTGGACGCCACGACGCGCACCTCGGTGCGCCCCGGCCACGATCGCGCGGCGATGATCTCCTCGATCGCGCGCGCGCGATCGGCGTCGGGCGTCGTGACGATCAAATCGACGGTCCCCGGCACGTGCCCGGCCCGGTCGAGGATCTCGTCGGTCATCTCGACGTAGAAGATGTGGGCGAACACCCCGATCCTCATCGGTGCTGCGGGGTCGTAGGTGTCGTCGCTCGGCGACAGCACGCGGAGCAGGGCGGCGTCGGCGTTCAGCACGCGGGGCTCGACGTTGCGGGCGAGGTCGTCGAAGATCAGCTCGACCGGGTACCCGTGGCGTTCCACGGCCTCGAGGGTCCACTTGCCGACGACGGCGACACGATCGAGGAAGACCGGCCACTGGAAGAACGGACGACGCTTCAGGGTGGGGCACCCGGCCTCGATGAGCTGTTCGGCGTAGAGGACGGCGTGGTTCTCGATCTTATCCGTCAGCGTGGGGAAAGCGACCTCCCCGGAGAAACCCTGTTGGGTGAAGTGCTGAGTGAACACTCCCTCGTGCTTCGTGACCGCATCCGAATAACTCGTCATCGCCGGCAGATCCCGCCAGTACGCCTCCCACTCGGGGGACTCGAGCATGCGCCGACGGACCGCGATCCAGTAGGACTGCAGATGGTAGGGCAGGTAGCCCTCCTGCGTGAACGGAT
Source organism: Microbacterium sp. (assembly GCF_046295495.1). GTDB lineage: Bacteria > Actinomycetota > Actinomycetes > Actinomycetales > Microbacteriaceae > Microbacterium. The sequence goes on along the minus strand of NZ_JBKBNC010000024.1, from coordinate 3,683 downwards.
GCGGCTCGACCCTGAGGTGGTCGGTCATGCCCCAGAAGTGCAGCGGGTGGGCATTCATCCGCTCGAAGAGCGGACCGAAGGGGCGGATGGGACCGAACCAGGTGTCGTTGACGAGCAGAACCTCGTCGAACTCGGAGAGGCGATCCTGCATGGCATCCAGGCCGTGCTTGTATCCCCAGATGTCGTACCCCTCGTTGGGGCGTTCGAGCACCACATCGCCGATCGGGTCGAGACGTTCGCGCCCATTCACCGTCAAGGGGCCGTTGGAGACGACGACGATCGTGTCGCAGAACTCCCGCATGCGTTCGAGCGCATGGACGACGAAGTCCCCCACCTCACCCCGCCGGTCGAACACGACGTAGATCAGCAGACGCTTGCCGTCGTCGGGGAAGACGTCGGCGGGTCGGGTCCAGTCGCCGATCAGCTCCGCGGTCTTCACGATGACGCCTCTCTTTCGATGTCGCCTCGTTCGCTGCGCAGTCGCGACGCCACGCGCCGGCCCGCCGCGAGAACGCGGTATCCGCGGAGCGCCAGCCGATACGCCGGGCGGAACCCGTCGGCGACGCGGGGATGGTTGATGCGGGTGTACATACGCACGAGCGCCACCGTGCCGCCGTAGCCCGTGTACCCCGCGCGGTGCAGCAGGCGGATCTGTTCAACCGGCCACCCGCGAGTGGTCGAGAACATCTGATCGACCTTGTACTCGAGTGCCGTGTGGCCGATCTCCGCGTGCGCGTAGTTCATGACGGTCCGGCACGTGAACCCCGCTTGCCCCGCCGCCGCGGCCACGAGCCGTTCCTGCAGGTGCGCGAGGTGACCGAACCGGCGCCGATGCTTCTCGTCGTAGTCGGCGAAGGTCCACCGGCGCTTCATCAGCACGCGGAACGCCGCCGGGCGTCCGATCCACATCCCCCCGTAGGGCGCGAGAGGCGAAATCGTGTCGAGCGGTACCCGGATACCGAGTCGCTTGGCCAGACGTTCGGCGTGCGGCTGCAGCAGGGCCCAGCCACGCCCCATCGTTCCGTAACCGACGTGGATCATCGGGGGGAACACCACGCCGAGCTCCGGCTCCTGGTCGAACAGGGCGAGGAGGTTACGGACGTAACCCGGGCTGCTGAGCAGGTTGTCGAGCTGGTAGCGACGGAAGTACCTCAGACGGTTCATGGTCTTCCACGGCGCACGGCGCATGTGGAGCTTGACCACGAGGTCGTAGGCATCGGACTGGATGACGTCGCGACAGCCCACGAAGAAATCCGCCATGTCGCGTCCGGGACTCTGCGGGGTCACGCGCAACTCGTAGGTGTGCTCGTTCGTCCCCGCCCAGGCCTCGAGCAGTCGCTCAACCCGCGCAGCGGTGACGCCCTCGGTGAGGGTGACGAAGACCGAGGCGCCTGGCGGCAGGAATTGGAGCCGCCGGAGGATTTCATCGGTCTCGTCGACGTCGCTCACGTGAACCACGACGGCGATCGACTGGCCGGCTCCGCTCTGCGGATCGACGGCGCGGTCGGACAGCACCGACAGCAGCCCCAGGTTCGAATTGAGTGCCTTCGGCGGAACGCAGCTGGCCAGGCTCGAACGGAGAACCCCGACGGGATAACCGCGCTCGGCCATCATCTGCGCGATCTCGCGTCCGATGACGGCGAAACGGTCGAGGAACGGCGGGTAGCTGGAGAACACGGCCCGATCGACGAAGGGCACGCCCATCTCGAGAAGATCCTCGGGCGCGAACAGGCCCGGGTCATGCGGATGCAAGCCCTCCGCCTCGAACGCCCGGGCGTGGGTGAAACCTGCGCTCGCGGCGTGGGCGACGACGGTCCGCTCACGGTCCCCCGGCACCGAAGGCCCCGCCCACCACCGACGCCACTCATCGCTGTCGAACAGCCGACGGCGTACGGCGACGAAGAACCACGGACGATCGACGACGGCCGGGAATCCCTCCTCGGGGAACGCCTCGCGCGGTGCGCCGGCCGGGATGAGATCCCAGATGTCGGCTTCCGTGCGCGCCATGCGGTCCGTGAGGGGCCGGAGATCGGCGGTCGGGCCGAACCAGGAATCACCCGTCAGGATGATCTCGGAGACGCCGGCGTGCACGCGACGCACTTCGTCGAGCGCCAAGGAGTAGGACTCCGACGAGAACTCCTCGCCGTCGGCCTCGAGGATGCGATCCACCAGGCCGTCCACGACTGACCGGGCCTCCGAGGGGAGGGAGCCCGGGTGCACCAGGACGATCGTTCCCGCGACCTTCCGAAGGGCGCGGAGCGCGAGCACCGAGGTCTCCTCCAGCCTCCCCGTCGCACGGACGCCGAAAACCACCGCGCGGTCGGCGGAGGGGACGGCGACAGACGCGGTGTCGCTCCCCACCGCCCCCCCCACCGGCGGCGTCCGCCCCGTGGAGGACGCCTCCGCGC
>NZ_JBKBNC010000024.1:0-1265 GCF_046295495.1 Microbacterium sp. | reverse complement strand
GGGGGGGGGGCGGGCGCCCCCCGGGGGGGCCCCCCCCCCCCCCCCCCACACCGGGTCAGCGGTCGCCGGCATGTTCCAGAGCGCTCAGCAGGTAGCGACCGTATCCGCTCTTGACCAGCGGCTCGGCGCGCTGGCGCAATTCATCGTCCGACAGGAATCCCATTCGCCACGCCACCTCCTCGGGACAGCCGATCGACAAACCCTGGCGCTTCTCGACGGTGCGGATGAACTCCGTCGCCTCGCTGAGGGAGTCGAAGGTCCCGGTGTCGAGCCAGGCCGTTCCCCGCGGAAGGAGCTCGACGCGCAAGCGCCCCCGCTCGAGATAGGTGCGATTGACGTCGGTGATCTCGAGTTCCCCGCGCGGAGACGGGGTGAGGGCACGCGCGATCTCGATCACGTCGTTGTCGTAGAAGTAGAGTCCCGGCACGGCGTAACTGCTCTTGGGGTGCTCGGGCTTCTCCTCGAGGGAAACGACTCGGCCGTCCGCATCGAACTCGACGACACCGTAGGCGGTGGGGTCCGCCACGCGATAGCCGAACACCACTCCGCCGTCGAGGTCGGTGTACTGCCGCAGGCGGGTGCCCATCCCCTGGCCGTAGAAGATGTTGTCACCGAGCACCAGCGCCACCGAGTCCGACCCGATGTGCTCTTCGCCGAGGAGGAAGGCCTGCGCGAGCCCGTCGGGAGAGGGCTGCACCTTGTACGTCAAGGAGATCCCGAAACGCGATCCGTCGCCCAGCAGACGTTGGAACTGCTCCGAATCCTGCGGGGTGGTGATGATGAGGATGTCGCGGATGCCGGCGAGGATCAACGTGGACAGCGGATAGTAGATCATCGGCTTGTCGTAGACCGGCACGAGCTGCTTCGAGATGCCCTGAGTGATGGGGTGCAGCCGGGAGCCTGTGCCGCCCGCAAGAATGATTCCGCGCATGAGCTTCATTTTCCCCCATCCGGAGGCGGGCGCCAATCCACTCCCCCTCCGAGCGACGCGGCGAGCCCCGCTAACCTGGAGCGCATGAGTCGACTCCTCGTGACCGGTGGCGCCGGTTTCATCGGTTCCAATTTCGTGCACCACGTCATCGCGCACACCGATCACACCGTGACGGTGCTGGACAAGCTGACCTACGCCGGCAACCGGGCCTCCCTCGCGGGCCTGCCCGAGGACCGGGTGCGTCTGGTGGTGGGCGACATCGCCGACCCCACGATCGTGGACACCCTCGTCGCCGACGCCGACGCGGTGGTGCACTACGCCGCCGAGTCCCACA
>NZ_JBKBNC010000023.1:0-44233 GCF_046295495.1 Microbacterium sp. | reverse complement strand
TGCACGCTGTTGAGTTCTCAAGGAACGGACGCACCCACAGAAACAGTCATCTCGACCTACCCGTGAGGCAGTTCACATTTGTTGCCTGCCACGCGAAAGCAACACGACACGAGAACACTTCGAGGAAGTGTGTTGTCGGTTTGTTCGCCGAGCGGCAGGAACCCAACTATAGACCAGAGAACCGAAACTCTCAAGTAGCAAGTTGGGGGTGGTCCGCCGCTTGAGGGGACGCGGGGCCTTTCGGCCGCTCCGCTCTTCCCTGTGGGGCGAACAGGTAATAACTTACGTGCGTGACGCGCGTCGGTCGAATCACGCCGCATCCCGGGCGTGTCGCGGCGTCGAGGAGGGCGTGTCGTCCCCTCCCCTTCGTCAGACGAAGCGGTCGGGACCGCCCCATCGGCCCACCCAGGCTTCGAGGTGGGGAGCCGGTCTTAGCGCGTGGAGTCCCGTGACGGTGACGGTCTCCTCGAGGTGGCCGGCGGACGTCCCCCAGCGACGCGCCCGTCGGCGTGCGCGGCGGCTGTCCGCGCGCCCGATCTCTGCTCCGTCCGGGGAGAGCAGACGCACGGTCCCCACCTCTCCCCCGCCGAGCGCGGTCAGCGCGATGCGGAGCGCCTCGCCGTCGCTCACGACGGCGGCGACGTGGAGGCGCAGCACCACCCGCGCGTCGCACGCGCCCTCTCGGACCACCACCCGGGGATCGGCATCGAGGCCCGCCCCGGGAGGGATGGCATCCATGCACACGCGCGCACGGGGGAACGCTTCGAGAAGGGAGTCGATGCACACGAAGGCCGCGGCCGCGGTCAGGCCCGCGGGCACCTCGATCTCGAGATCGGGGGTGCGGGGGAGCAGTCCCCGTCCGGCGGAGCCGTCCACCGGGATCATCGCGGCGAGCTGGAGCGTCTGCCGGTTGCCCTCTTCGGCGCGGTCGCGGTCGGCTCTCCCCGCCCAATCCGGACCGTCGTGCCAGGCCACGGCATCCGGGACGTGGGCGAGGACGGCCCCGGCCTGCCAGGCGCGGTGGGCCCACTCCCAGTCCTCGCCGCCGTAGGAGGAGAACGACTCGTCGAAGCCCCCGACCTCCTCGAAGAACGCTCGCGAGCAGGCGAGGACGGCGCTGATGACGTAGCGATAGGACCGGTCGTCGGCACGCAGGAGGTTGCCGCTACGGGAGTACGCGTCGCGCAGCCACGCGGGCTCCGGCAGCTCACGGGACGGGGCGATCGCGGCGATCGGTTCGTCGATCCCCGTGCCCGCCAGGTCCGCGTGCCGACGGCGCCCCACCGTGACGGCCTCGGACAGCAGCGCCGGCAACCGCGTCAGGCGTCGGACGTAGTCGGGCTCGGGGGTGGTGTCGGCGTCGAGGAAGCAGAGCACGTCGCCGGAACCCGCGGCCGCTCCGAGGTTTCGCGCCGCGGCAGCGCGGAACCCGCGGTCGTCCTGGCGCACCAGCATGACTCCCTCGGGCACCACGGGGGGCTCGGGCGATCCGTCGTCGGCCACGACGATCTCGAGACGGTCGCTCGGGTGGTCTTGTCGCGCGAGAGCGGCGAGGGTGCGCGCGAGCTCCTCGGGCTGGGCGTAGTGAGTCACGACCACCGTCACGCGGGGCGGCTCGGGATCGCGGTGGGCCAGGAGGTCCCACCGGTTTCCCGGGACCCACGGCATCCGGTCGTTCCAGTCCTCGGGGAGGGCGGCGCTCACGCGGAGACCTCGCTCCACCACCGGAGGTAGGCGCGGGCGGCTTCGGCGCCGCCGAACGGGACGGGATGGACGCCGTGCCACGTGCGTCCGACGTCGACGCGGGCCTCCGCCACGGCGACGGCGAGGTCGTCGGCTTCGACGACCGAAAGGGTTCCCGGACGCAGCGTCGCCATCTCGTCGACGTAGCGGTTGCGCACGGCGAGCGGGCGGCGGCCCCAGCCGATCCAGGAGGCGAGGGAACCCGACGCCGAGACATGCCGGTGCGCGATGACGGGCACCGCGACGCGGGCGACGCGGGCGGACATGTCGGCGTCATCGAGCCACCCGGTGACCTCCACCACGACGTCGACCGCGGCCGCACGGCGGACGAACGCCTCCAGGTCGGTCGCGTGCCCCTCGGACGCGCGGCCCAGAACCGTCAGTCGGCTCATGCCGGAGGCGACCGCGGCGGCCAGCGCCTCGTCGTGCCCCTTGCCCGGGTAGAAGTAGCCCAGGACGCCGATCGCATCGTCGGACGACCCCGGCGTCACCGGCCGCGCATCGACGGGGAGCGGGATGACGCCCACCTCTCCCGACCACACCCCCTCCTCGCGGAGCAGCTCGCGCTCGTGGCCGCTGTTGACGACCACGCCGCGCGAGGCCTCGATCGCGGCACGGTAGAAAGCCTGACGGCGGGGGCGGTTCCGTTCGCCGTCGGACGCCTGGGGGACGTCGTGGAGCGTGAGAGTGAGCGGATGCCGTGCGGCGAGCGCGACCACGTGCCGCGTGGCCTCCTCCGGCGACGATCCCCACAGCCGGTCGGTCACGTGGGCGTGCAGCGGCGTTCCGGCGGGGAGCGTCTCGAGCGCGGCGGGGGTCGTGACGCGGGTCGCCGCGTCGTGACGGGCCACTTCGGCGGCGATGTCGCGGGCGTACACCGCGACCCCGTGCGGCCCGGGGTGCACGAGCAGCACCGGGGTGGGGGGATCCGCGGGCGTCGAGGTCATGCGGCGTCCGCCCAGGTGCGCAGGAGCGGCGTCATCCGCTCGACGACGGCGGCCAGCAGGGCGGGGCGCTCGGCGTAGTACGACAGGTGGGCCTCGCGGACGACGGCGGCGGGGATCGTCTCGCCGGCGACGATCCAGTCGAGGCGGGGCTCGGCATCCAGGTTCCAGGCGTCGACCACCCAGTCCTCGAGGGGTGCGCGCACGGCCGCGAGGATCGGGCGACCCGGATCGACCGCCGTGCCCGGTGCGCCCAGGGCGGAGACGATCCGCTCGCCCAGGGGCAGGAACACGGCGTTGCCGGGGTGGTTGACGGTGCGGGCGAGGTCGTCGATCACGGGGTCGAACAGATCCGATGCCACGACGTCGAGGCCGAGGGCTTCACGCCGGCGCAGTTCGGCGCGCGAGGCCTCGGCGATCGCGTGCACGGCAGCGGGGGCGAGCGCATCGGGGATCGCGAGCCCGGTCGCCGCGGCGACCGTGCGGACGTCGTGGTAGGCGACGAGCGGCGGGTCCTCCGGGAACGCCGGCAGCCGCAGCACCGCCTGGAACGGGTGGAGCCCGGCGAAGCGGACGGCGGGGACCGTGACCACGTGCGCCGCGGCGGGCAGAGAACCCCGCAGCTGCGCCGTGCCCAGCGGCAGGCCGCGATAGTCGTCGCGGACGGGCTGCGTCACGAGGAAGGACGCGCCGTCGAGCAGCCGGTGCAGGCGAGCCGCATCGTCGGCGATCAGTTCGTGGATCGCGGGGATCCGGACGGCGGGCAGCGCGTCGGACGCGATCACGAGCCGCAGCGACTCGGCCTGGCAATTGCCGACGACGACTCCGTATCCCGCGGGCGCGGGCGCGTCCCCGTAGAACTCGGCGTAGTGCGCTCGACGCGCTATCACCGCGTCGCCGTGATCCGCAAGGCTGCCCAGCTGCGCCGTGTCACCGCCCATGATGTGAAGGTATCCGTCGGTGTCATCGTCGTCCCAACCGCCCCGTTGCATTGCGATGTGCCTGGCGATGCGGTACACGCACCGTCACGCACGCCTGCACGAGGAGGAAGAGAAGATCGTCACCAGCACCGTCCCCCCGGTCCGGGTCGCAGCCGTTCCCGCTGCACACCCTTACGTCATCGCCGTCGCCGACCCCGCGCACGTCCGTCTCCTCGCGGACCCGCAGCCGCCGGGCGTCCCGGCCGGTCAGTGGTGGCCGCCGCAGGTGCTTCTTCCCGCGTGGCTGAAGGCGCACGCCGCCGATTTCGACCTGGTGCACGTGCATTTCGGCATCGAGTCGTACAGCCCGCGCGAGCTGGCCGAGACCGTCGAGACACTGAGCGCGCTGGGTCTGCCGCTGGTGTACACGGTGCACGATCTCGAGAACCCGCAGCTGGTGTCGCAGGACGATCACCGTGCCTCGCTCGCGGTGCTCGCCGCGGGAGCCGATGCGCTCATCACCCTCACCGGGACGGCCGCGGACGAGGTGCGTGAGATCGCGCACCGGGCCCCCACCGTGATCCCCCATCCGACCCTGCTCGCCGACGCCGCCCGCCCCCGGGGAACCGCCTCGGACGTCACGCGGGTGGGCGTGCACCTGCGCGACCTGCGTCCCAACATCGACGGCGTCGGTACCACCGCCACCCTCGTGCGGGCGGTCGCCGACCTGCGGGCCCAGGGCGCGCGGGTCGAGGCCGTCGTGCGCATGAACGAGCGGGTCCGCGACGCGGAGGCCGCGGCATCCATCGATCTGCTGGCCCGGGATGCCGAGGGCGTCACGGTCGAGCGCGGGGAACGACTCGACGACGACGCTCTCGCTCGCTGGATCGCCGATCTGGACGCCTGTCTGCTGCCGTATCGACACGGCACCCAGTCGGGATGGGCGGAGCTCTGCCACGACCTCGCCGTGCCCGTCGTCAGCACCCGGGTCGGTCACATCGCGGCCCAGCACCCGACCGATTTCCACAGCTTCGACGTGGGGGAGCCGGTGTCTCTGGCCCGTGCCATCGTGGACGCCACCGGCCCGGCGTGGTCGGCACCGGGTTCGACGGCTCGCGAGGCGGAGGTGGAGCATCGGGCGGTCGAACGGCGCGCGGAACTCGACGCGGTTCGAGCGGCGCACGTCGCGCTGTACCGCCGGGTGATCGCGGCGGAGGCCGCGGCATGATCCGGGGCCAGCGGCCGCTGCGGGTGCTCGTCGTGGCGCCGTCGCGCTACGCGCTCCGTCAGCCCCACGCGGGCGGGCTGGAGGCGTGCGTGTGGGACCGGGTGCGGTGGCTCCGCGCCCGTGGCCACGAGGTCACCCTCTGCGCCGCCGAGGGATCGGACTTCCTCGGCGACGTCGCCGAGTTCGCCTTGCCCGTTCCGGAATGGACCCGCCCCGAGGACAGCTCCGACACGGCGTACCCGGCCGGGTACGTCGAGGCCGTCGACGCCGCCTACGACGCGGCGCTGGACCGCCTGATCGCGGATCGTCACCTGTACGACGTCGTCGACAATCACAGCCTCCATCCCGGTCCGATCCGCTGGAGCCGGGAGGCCGGCATCCCGGTCGTCACGACGCTCCACACCCCTCCCCTCGAACCGATGCTCCAGGCCGCCGCCGACGTGCGCGACAGCCCCCATCGTTTCGTCGCGGTGAGCCAGGCGACGGCACGCGCGTGGTCGGCCGAGGGTGTCGACGCCTTCGTCTTCCCCAACGGCATCGACACCGATCAGTGGACGCGCGGTGCGGGCGGGCCGTCGTGGGTGTGGTCGGGCCGCGTGGTCCCCGAGAAGGCACCGCACCTGGCCATCGAGGCCGCGCGCGAGGCCGGGGCGCACATCGTGCTGGCCGGGCGGATCGGCGACGTCGACTACTTCGAGCAGGAGATCGTGCCGCGCCTCGGTGCGCACGCCCGCTACGTCGGACCGCTGCGTCAGCCCGACCTCTGCCGACTCGTCGGCTCCTCGGCGGTGGCACTGGTGACCCCGATGTGGGAGGAGCCGTTCGGCCTCGTGATCGCCGAGGCGCTCGCCACCGGGACGCCCGTCGCCGCATTCGACATCGGCGGGGTGTCGGAGGTGCTGGCCGGGATGCCGGGATCGGCGACGGTCACGCCCGGCGACGTCGTCGCGCTCGCGAAGGCCGCCGCCCGTCTCGCGGAGGACGGTACCCGGGAACCGCTCACCCGCCTGTGGACACGGCGAGCGGCCGTGCGTCAGCACTCCCTCGCTCAGCGCTATCGCGAAGTGGAACGGGTCCTCTCGCACACCGCGCAACCCGCCGTCGCCCGGCGCGTGCCGGCGGTGTCGTGGTGATCGGCTGGTACGTCCACCACCACGGGTTCGGTCATGTCGCGCGGTTCCTCGCCGTTCGGCCGCACCTTCGCACGCCCGTCGTGGCCTTCTCGTCGATGCCCCGGCCCGCGGGTCTGACCGCCGAGGTCGACTGGATCGAGCTGCCCCCGGATGCCGATGCGTTCGAGGCCGCGGACGGCTCCCCGATGGACCCCCGCGAGGCCGACCCCACCGCGCGGGGACACCTGCATTGGGCGCCGCACGGGCACCCCGGCCACCGCTCGCGCCTCGCCACGATCGCCGCCACCGCGGTCGAGCGCGACCTGCAGGCGTTGGTGGTCGATGTGAGCGCCGAGGTCGTCGCCTTCTCGCGGCTGCTCGGCCTGCGAACGGTCGCCGTGACGCAGCCCGGGGCGCGCACCGACGCCCCCCACGCCCTCGCCTACGATCTCGCCGACCGCATCGTCGCCCCCTGGGCCCACGGCGCCGTGCCCACGGCCGGACTCTCGGCGCACGGGGACCGGGTGCTCTGGACCGGGGGGATCTCGCGCTTCGACGGGCGCGAGATCGGTCTCGAGCGCGACGAGCGTTCCGTGCTGCTGCTCGGCAAGGTGCTCGAGCCCGACGTGCGGGTGGAGGCCACCCGCCGCTTGGCGGAGCGCGGATGGGACGTCACCGCGGTGGGCCACGACGCCGCCTCCCGCGTCGACGACCCGTGGCCGCATCTCTCGCGCAGCACGGTGGTCGTCAGCGCCGCCGGGCAGAACAGCGTGGCCGACCTCGCGGCCGCCGGAGCCCGCGCCGTCGTCATCGCGCAGGAGCGCCCCTTCGACGAACAGGCCCATACGGCCGACGCCCTCGAGCGCTGGGGGCTGGCGCGACGCGCCCCCGCCCACATCTCGGCGAGCGGGCTGGTGGAGCTCGTGGAGCAGGCGGCCGGCGACCGTCCCGATTGGGCCCGTTGGCAGGTCGTCGGCGGTGCCTCCCGCCTGGCGGCGGCGGTCGAGGCGGTCCTGCCGTGAAGACGGCCGTGATCACGGTGGCCTCGCGGGCCCGCGCCGAGCATCTCGCGCGCCAGCGCCGCGTCCTCGCCGAGGTGGCGACCGACATCGTGCGGGTGGAGGCGTGGCTCGACGAGACGCCGCCGGTCGGCATCCCCCAGGACGGGACCCTCGCCCTGCACGTCGCCCCGGGACCGGGCGGTCTGCGCGTGGGCGAGGGGCGTAATCGCGCGGCGGCGGCGGCGATCGATGCGGGCGCGGAGCTGCTGGTGTTCCTCGACGTGGACTGCCTGCCGGGCCCCGGTCTGCTGCCGGCCTATCGCGACGCCGCGGCCGCCCACCCCGACGCGCTCCTGGCCGGGGCCGTGACGTACCTGTCGAGCGTGCAGCGCCCGGAGAACGCCGCCGACCTGCCCTTCCTCACGCGACCCCATCGCGCCCGACCGGCGCTGCCGCCCGGCGACACGCGGGCCGCGACCGCCGCGGAATACGACCTGTTCTGGTCGCTGTCGTTCGCCGTGACCCCGGCGACCTGGACCCGCATCGGCGGTTTCCACCCCGGGTACGAGGGCTACGGCGCCGAGGACACCGACCTGGCGTGGGCCGCCCGCGCCGCCGGCGTCGAGATGCGCTGGATCGGCGGAGCGGATGCCTACCACCAGTGGCATCCGGTCTCGTCTCCCCCGTGGCAGCATCTCGAGGACATCCTGCGCAACGGCGCCGCCTTCCACGCGCGGTGGGGCTCATGGCCCATGGGCGGGTGGCTGGAGGCCTTCGCCGAGGCGGGGGCGATCGAACGACGCAGCGACGCGTGGGTGCGGGTGCGCTGAGCGCGAGGCGGGTGGGCCCGTCGGGTGACCGGCGCCGCGGGAGGGGACCGCACGCCGACTCCGGGCGGCCCGCCCGAGGGGCAGCACCTCGTCGAGATGCCCGTGGTGGTGCGGGAGTCGATCCGTCGCGCCTGAGGCGCGCGCGGCCCCCGGGGCGGGGCGGTGTCGAGTGTCCAGAACACCCGGGGCGTTTCCGAGTTCGTCCGGGTGTTTCGGACACTCGATCGGTGGGGCGGGCGGATGCCGCACTCCCCCGTCGCGCGTCCATCACGGACGCGCGAGAGCCCCGACGCGCGAGGCGTCGGGGCTCTCGCGGCGGGACTCAGGCGCGTCGCATCCAGACCGTCGTCTCACCCGGCACGGCGTCGCCCGCGACCGGGCCGCTCGACAGCAGCACCTCGCCCGCGGGCAGCGTGGCGGGCTCGGTACCGAAGTTCGTCACGACGGTCCAGCCGTTGGGTCGCTCGAACGCCACGACCGCCGGCACCGGGCCGTCGATCCACTCCAGCTGCTCGTCGGTCTGCAGCTCGTGGCGCAGGTCGAGGGCGCGGCGGTACAGGCTCAGCGTCGACGCCGGGTCGCCGTCCTGTCGGTCGACGGCGTAGGTCGCGAACCACTCGGGCTGCGGCAGGTGAGCCCCGCCCTCGCCGAAACCGAACGCCGCACCCGACGCCGTCCACGGTAGCGGGACCCGGCATCCGTCGCGTCCGAGATCGACGCCCGGGCTGCGGAAGAAGGTGGGATCCTGCCGCTGGCCGTCGGGGATGTCGGCGACCTCGTGCAGGCCCAGCTCCTCGCCCTGGTACAGGTACGCCGATCCCGGCAGGCCGAGCACGAACAGGGCAGCGGCCCGTGCGCGACGCTCGCCGCGCTCGGCGTCGAGCGTCGGCGTCCGTCCGCCCGAGAGCAGCCACTCGTTGCCGTGCTTGAGAGTCGGGCGCCCGTCGGCGCCGCGCTCGGCGTCGGGCAGGCCGTACCGCGTGGCGTGGCGCACCACGTCGTGGTTGGACAGCACCCACGTCGTCGAGGATCCCGATCGGGCGGCGAGCGCGAGGTTGTCGGCGACGATCCGGCGGAACTGCGCGGGGTCGAAATCGGCCTCGAGCAGGTCGAAGTTGAACGCCTGGCCGAGGCTGTCGGCGCTGGCGTACAGGGGGACGCGCGAGGGGTGCACCCACGCCTCGGCGACGGCGGTGCGCGGCGGGTCGTAGGAGTCGAACACGGCACGCCATTCGGCGTAGACCTCGTGCACGTCGTCGCGGTCGATCATCGGGTGCGTGCCGTCGTGCGGCATCGCTTCGAGCTCCGCGCGCGAGGGGAGCGGCTCCCGGAGGTCTTTCGTGAGCATGTGCGCGACGTCGATGCGGAAGCCGTCGACTCCGCGATCGCTCCAGAAGCGCAGCGTCTCCACGAAGTCGGCGCGCACCTCGGGGTTGCTCCAGTCGAGGTCGGGCTGCGAGACGTCGAAGTTGTGCAGGTACCACTGGCCGTCGGCGACGCGCTCCCACGCCGACCCCCCGAACAGCGACACCCAGTCGGTGGGCGGCTCCGCACCCCCGGGCCCGGTGCCCTCGCGGAAGATGTACCTCGCGCGTGCCGCCGAGCCGCGACCGGCGACCAGCGCCTCCTGGAACCACGCGTGCGCGTCGGAGGTGTGGTTCGGCACGATGTCGACGACGACGCGGATGCCGTGGGCGTGCAGCTGCGCGATGAGCTCGTCCATGTCGGCCAGGGTCCCCAACCGCGGGTCGACATCGCGGTAGTCGGCGACGTCGTAGCCGCCGTCGGCGAGGTCGGAGGGGTAGAAGGGGCTGAGCCAGACGGCATCCACCCCCAGCTCGGCCAGGTACGGCACCCGCGCGGTGATGCCCGGGATGTCGCCCAGGCCGTCGCCGTTCGTGTCGGCGAAACTGCGGGGATAGACCTGGTACACCACGGCCTGACGCCACCAATCGGGGGCGTCGGAGAGGTCGCGGGCGTGCACGGAGGGTGCGGCGGTGGTCACGGTTTTCCTTTCGAGAGGGACGGGGCTCAGCCCTTGACGGCACCCTGCGTGACGCCGGCCATCACCCATCGCTGGGTGAAGAGGTAGGCGACGATCGCGGGGGCCATGGCCATGAGGTACGAGGCGAAGGCGACGTTGTAGTTGTTGCTGAACTGCGTCTGGAACAGGTTCTGGCGCACCGGCAGGGTCTGCAGCGCGGGATCGCTGATGATGAGCGAGGGCATCATGAAGTCGTTCCACGCGTACAGGAACGCGAAGATGCCGACCGTCGCGCTCATCGGAGCCAGCAACGGGAAGATGAGCCGCCAGAACGTCTGCCACGTCGTGGCGCCGTCGATGCGCGCGCTCTCCTCCAACTCCAGCGGGATCGAGCGCAGGAAGGCCGTGAACAGCAGCACGCTGAAGCTGAGCTGGAACATCGTGGCGAGGATGATCACGCCGAACGGGTTGTCGAGACCGACCCGCCCGGTGAGCTGGATCTGCGGCAGGGCCACGACGGGGAACGGGATGAACATCGCCGCGAGCAGGTAGAAGAACGAGTACCGGAAGAGCTTGCGATCCCAGTTGCGGGCGATGGCGTAGGACGCGAACGCGGCGAGGATGATCGTGGCGGCGACCGTGCCGGCCGTGACCAGGAGCGAGATGGCAAGCCCCACGGGGAATCTCGTGAGGGTCCACGCCTGCACGAACCCGTCGAAGCTGATCGGCGCCGGTAGCGAGAAGGCGTTGCCGTCGACCACCTGCGTGCCGCTCTTGAGCGCCATGGAGACGGTGACGTACAGCGGCAGCAGAACGGTGAGGGAGCAGAGCACCAGGATCGTCGTCGTCGACCAGGTGATGCGTTCGGCTCCGACGCGGCGGAACCGGGGCCGCGGACGCGGGGACCCGAGGAGGGCGGGCTCGGCCTGCTCGACGACGACCGCGGGCTGGGTGAGGGCGGTCATGACAGGGTGTTCCTTCCCCGGGTCAGCGAGAGCTGCAGGAGCGAGATGACGACGGCCACGACGAAGAACAGCGCCGCGTTCGCCATCTGGTAGGCGTAGTCGCCGCCGTTGAAGCCGAGGATGATCGACATCGCGACGCTGCGGGTCGCGGTGCCGGGGCCTCCCCCGGTCAAGCCGACGATGATGTCGTAGGCGTTCAGGAAGCCCTTGAAGCCCAGGATGATGTTGATCACCACGTACCCGGCGACCAGGGGCAGGGTGATGCGCAGCAGCTGCTGCGTCTTGCTGGCGCCGTCGAGGCCGGCGGCCTCGTAGACGTCGCCCGGGACCGACAGCAGGCCCGCGATGTAGATGAGCAGGGTGCCGGGGATCGCCTGCCACGCGGTCACGAGGACGATCGCGACCCACGCGAGGTCGGGGTTGGCCAGCAGGCTCGTCTCGAGCCACGGGATGCCCAGCGAGGCTCCGGCATGCGGCACCGAGTTGCTGAAGAGGAAGTTGAAGACGTAGGCGATGATGATGCCGGAGATCACCATCGGGATGACGAAGACCGTGCGCAGCGCCTTCTTGAAGCGGATCTGGGAGGTGAGGCCCACCGCCAGCAGGAACGCTGCCACGTTGACCACGATCACCGTCGCGACCGAGAAGCCGAACGTGAACAGGTAGCTCTGCAGGATCGCGGGGTCGCTGAAGATCGCGATGTAGTTCGTCAGCCCCGTGAAGTTCCACGCGCCGAGGCCGATCGAGTCGGTGAAGCTGAAGAAGATGCCGATGATCCCGGGCACCGTGATGGCCAGGGTGAACAGCACCAGCGTCGGCAGGAGGAAGAAGAGGTAGATCGGCTCGACGCGACGGGAGCTACGACGCGCCGTCGCCTTCCCGCCGGTCACGATCGTGGTCGTGGTGGTCATCGCGCGGCCTCCTCGACGGCGGCGTCGGTGGTCGAGGCCGGCGGCTGGCGGAACGCCAGGCGGGACCAGTCCTCGTCCATGGTGCGGAGCGTGGTGGCGGGCGAAGCGCCGAAGATCATCGCCTGGGCGTAATTGAAGGTGGGGATGGTCTTGGGCACGAGCACGGAGGCGCCCTGATAGATGCGCCCGTCCTCGTAGAACGGGATCATTCCGGCGACGCGGGGGTCGCTCGGCGCCGGGGCGTCGGTGGTCGGGGCGAAGCCGAGTTGCGACTCGTTGTAGGCCTGGATGATCTCGGGCCGATAGAGGTACTCGAGGAAGTCGCGCGCGGCCTCCTGGTGACGGGACGCCTCGGGGATCATCGCGGCGAGGTCCATGTTGACGCGCACCTTCAGGTCGGCCGGGTCGTCGGTCATGGGCAGCGGGAACGTGCCGACGGGGAGGTCGGGCGCCGTCTTCGCGATCTCGCCGAGGGCCCACGGCCCCTGCAGGTACATCGCCGCCTCGCCCCGGGCGAACGCGAGGTTGCCGTCGCCGTAGGCCCGACTCTCGGCATCCGGATTCGTGTAGTCCCGCGCGAGCTGGAGCATGCGGTCCATGGGCCCGGTGAAGTCCGCGGCGAACGAGACCGTCGAATCGGGCCCGACCCGGTCGCCCTCGGCGGCGAGGCCGTCGAAGAAGTCGATGACGTCCAGAGAGCCGCCGACCGCGTAGTCGTACCACCCCTGGGCGACGGTCCAGTCGTCTTTGAAGGTGCCGTAGAACGGGGTGACGCCGTTGGCCTGCAGGGTTTCGGACACCTGGAGCAACTCGTCCCACGTGGTCGGGACCGACAGGCCCAGCTCGTCGAAGATCTGCGTGTTGTAGATGACGGACGCGGCCATCACCGAGTACGGCAGCGCGCTCGTGCGTCCCTCGCAGGAGCCGTACTGATCCATGAGGGGCTGCAGGTCGTCGCGGACGCTGCCCGCGGCCTCGGTGGCGCCGAGGTCGGTCAGCGCGCACCGCTGCACGAACCGCGCGACCTCGTAGTTGTAGTTCGCCAGCATGATGTCGGGCGGGTTGCCGCGCACGAAGCTCGCCGACACGACGTCGACACCCGAGCTGTCCATCTCGACGCGCACACGGTCTTGCGAGGCGTTGTACTGGGCGACCACGTCGTTCATGAACGACAGCGCTTCGCGCTTGCTGAAGGTGAAGCGGATGGTCTCGCGCCCGTCGGCCGAGCACCCGGCGAGCAACGCCGCGCCGAGCACCCCCACCGCGGTCGCGGCGACCCATCGTCGCCCCGCCCTGATCGTCTTCGACACCCGTTCCTCCTTCGCCGCACTGCGAATATGTTGTGTCGACGAGTAAATCTACTCGCCAAATCAATGTCGTGCAGGCAGTATTGCAGCAGATCGAAAAGGGGTCAAGAGTGCCGATGGATGCCACGACCGCGACGCCGTCGCTGCGACGCCACAGCCTCGACGCGGTGCTGGGCCATGCCTGGGATGCCGAAGCGTTCACGGCCAGCGACGTCATGGCGCACGTCGGTCTCACGCGTTCCACCACCATCGACGTCCTCGACGAGCTCGCCGGTCGCGGCCTGCTGACGGAGATGCCGAACGCCCGCGCGGTCGGCGAGTATTCGAAGGGCCGCCCCGCGCGCCGGTTCGCCTTCCGCCCCGACGCCGGGCTGGTGGTGGGCGTCGACGCCGGTCGCGGCCATGTCACCGCGACGGTCGCCGACCTGCGCGGCACCCCCTTGGCCACCTCGCGGCTCACCGTCGATCCCGAGCGCGACGATCCCGGGCGCCGCCGGCGGGCCGCCGAGGCCACCGTCGAGGCGACCCTGAAGCGCGCACGTCGCGCGCGCGGCGACATCGTCGCGCTGAGCGTCGGCGTGCCCGCCCCCGTCGACCGGGCGGGACGCTCCCCCGCCCATCACGACGGCTTCTGGGAACGGATGAACCCCGGCTTCGTCGACACCTTCGCGAGCTGGTCGCCGGTGGTGCGCGTGGAGAACGACGCCTCGCTGGCCGCGGTCGCCGAGCGGGCGAGGGGGGCGGCGGTGGGTTGCGACGACTTCGTCGCCCTGCTCGCGGGAGAGCGGTTCGGCGCGGGGGTCTGGGTCGACGGCCGGCTGCTGCGCGGAGCGCACGGCGGCGCGGGCGAGACCGTCGCTTTCGATCGCGTCGACGGGGTGGGCAGCGCGCTCGGCCTCGCGCCGCGCTGCGTCGACGCCGCCCGCGCGGCGATCGCCGCCGGCATCCTGCCCTCCGACAGCGCCCTCTCGCGCGCCGATCCGAAGACCCTGGATGCCAAGACCGTCCTCGATCTGGCCGCCGCCGGCGACACGGGGGCCCTCGCCGTCGCCCGGGAAGTGGGCGGGGCGCTCGCCGGCGTCGCCGGAATGTTCGGCAGCCTGTTCGACGTCGGCCGCGTGATCGTGTCGGGCGCGATCGCCTCGGGCGCCGAGCCCATCATCGCCGCCGCCGTCGCCGCGCTCCCCCGCGCGCTCGATCTTCCCGCGCCCGACATCGTGGCCTCGCCTCTCGGCGCCGACATCGTCTCGATCGGCGCGGTCGCCGCAGCGGTCGACGCCGCTCGCGCGCACGCGCTCGACCTGGAGGCGTTCGCGCTCCCGCACGACCACGGGCGGGCCTGAGCCGCGCAAGCCCCGTCGGCCGGTGGACCCGGGCGGATAGCGTCGAAGGCGTTCGGCACCGACCCGCCGGGCGGAGGAGATGTCATGCCCGTGTGGCCCGAACACGTCATGTGGTGGCACGTCTACCCGCTGGGTTTCGTCGGCGCGCCCATCCGCGACGGAGTGGACCCGGATGCCGAGCCCGAGTCACGCCTCGACCGCCTCGAGCCGTGGCTCGACCACGTGATCGAGCTCGGGCTGAACGGCCTGCTGCTCGGTCCCGTCTTCGCCTCCGAGACCCACGGCTACGACACCGTCGACTTCTTCCGCATCGATCCGCGGCTCGGCGACGACGCCGCGTTCGATCGACTGCTCGCGGCGGCGCGGGAGCGCGGCATCCGGATCCTCCTCGACGGCGTCTTCAACCACGTGGGGCGCGGGCACCCGGCGTTCCAGGCCTTCGCCGACGGTGGCGACGACCCGGGCCTGTTCCGCGCGCGGCGGACCGACGGCCGCGTCGACGCCGACGTGTTCGAGGGCCACGACGCGCTCGTCGCGCTCGATCACTCCGCCCCCGCCGTCGCCGACCTCGTCGTCGACGTGATGAACCACTGGCTCGAGCGTGGGATCGACGGATGGCGGTTGGATGCGGCATACGCGGTCCCGCCCGCGTTCTGGGCCGAGGTGCTGCCGCGCGTGCGCGAGCGCTTCCCCGAAGCGTGGTTCCTGGGCGAGGTCATCCACGGCGAGGCGGCCGACCTCGTGCGGGAATCGAGCATGGACTCCCTCACGCAGTACGAGCTGTGGCAGGGCATCTGGCACGGGATCGCCGACCGCAACCTCTTCGAGCTGAGTCACGCCATCGAGCGCCACGACGAGCTGCTCGCCACGTTCGTCCCGCAGACCTTCGTCGGCAATCACGACGTGACCCGCATCGCCTCGGCGGTCGGCGCCGACCGCGTGCCGCATGCTCTCGCGGTGCTGTTCGCCGTCGCGGGCACCCCGTCGGTCTACGCCGGCGACGAGTTCGGGTGGACGGGCGTGAAGGAGGAACGCATCGGCGGCGACGACGCGGTGCGGCCGGAGTTCCCCGCAAACCCCGACGACGTCGACGCCGACGCCGACGCCGACGAGCGCATCCTGCGGGCGCACCAGGCGCTCCTCGCCCTCCGGCGTCGCAAGCCGTGGCTCTGGCGTGCCCACACCGACGTGATCGAGGTCGCCAACACCGCGGTGGCGCTGCGCACCGCCGTCGGCGACGACGCCGTGGTCGTCGCGCTCAATATCGGCGACGACCCGGTCTCGCTGCCCGTCGCCGACGGCCGCACCCTGGTCGCCGGCGAGGGCTCTCCCGCCGACGGCCGCATCGACCTCGGCCCGCGCGGGTGGGCGGTGCTGGAGGCCTGAGTCCGCGGCATCGGCCACTCGATCGGCGTCTCGGTCTCGGCGTGACGCGTCCCCCTGAAGTCGGCACCAGGAAGGGGCGCCGTCGACGTCCGGCAGCGCGACGCGCTTCGGCAGTCAGGCCCCGGCGCGGAAGCGGTGCTCGGGCCGACCCGTCG
The DNA here is from genome assembly GCF_046295495.1 of Microbacterium sp. Classification (GTDB taxonomy): domain Bacteria; phylum Actinomycetota; class Actinomycetes; order Actinomycetales; family Microbacteriaceae; genus Microbacterium. The sequence continues at coordinate 28,404 of NZ_JBKBNC010000023.1, read as the reverse complement.
TCCCGTACCGCAGGCTCACCTGCACCAGTCCCCGTTCGGCGAGGGCGGTGAGGTGGCGTTGGGCGGTCGCGCGCGAGACGCCGATGCGTTCGGCGACCTCGGTGGCCGACGCCTCGTCGGCTCCGAGGGCGGCCAGCACGGTCTGCTCGGTCGCCGAGCGCGCGAGCGAGGGTCCCTCGCGCTCCCCGCGCATCACGGATGCCGCCCGGTCGATGTCGTCCTGGGCGAGCGGCCGCGCGCTGGAGAGGAGGTTGCGGTAGCGGGCGTAACGCTCGAGGCGCTCCGCGAGGACGCGCGTGTCGAACGGCTTCACGAGGTACGCCGACGCCCCGGCCGCGAACGCCCGGCGCACGGTCGCGGCATCCGTCGCCGCCGACAGCACGAAGGCATCGACGGATGCCGAGCGGACGAGCTCGATCCCGTCGCCGTCGGGCAGATACACGTCGGCGAGCAGCAGGTCGGGCGCGTGAGCGGCGAGGGCGGCGCGGGCCTCTCCCACCGTGCGCGCCGGTTCCAGCGCCACGAACCCGGGACGGGCCGAGACCGCGTCGCGGTGCAGGCCCGCGACGCGGAAGTCGTCGTCGACGACGAGCACACGGATGTCGGTCATACGGACTCTCCCTCTCCCTGCGCGGGCTGCGGTGCCGGGCTCTGCGGATCCGCGCGCAGCACCCCGGGAAGGCGGGCTGCCACCACGGCGCCGCGTCCGCCGCCACCGGCATCGACCACCCAGACCTCGCCGCCCCGGCGCCGCGCGAACTCGCGCGAGAGCGGCAGACCGATGCCGAGACCGTGCACGGCGGCGGGATCGTCGTCGCGCTCGCGCGGGGCGAAGACCGCCTCGGCGTCGGCGATCCCCGAGCCGGTGTCGCTCACCGTCAGCACGACCGCGTCGCCGTCGCCCAGCACCGCGACCTCCACCTCGCGCGGCTCGGGAGCGGATGCCGTGGCGCTGACGGCGTTGTCGAGGAGGTTGCCGAGCACGGCCACCACGTCTTCCACGTCGTGCACGGTGCCGCGCAGGAACGTGTCGTCAGAGACCCGCAGCGCCACACCCCGCTCCCGTGCGGCGAGCGCCTTGGCCCCGAGGAACGACTGCAGCATCGCGTCGCCGACGAGATCGATGCCGGGCACGGCCCAGTCCACCGAACCGCGGTCGACGAGGTCGGCGAGGAAATCACGGGCGTCGGCGGTGCGGCCGGCGTCGAGCAGCCCCACGGCCGCGTGCAGGCGGTTGGCGTTCTCGTGCCGCTGCACGCGCAAGGCGTCGCCCATCGCGCGGACGCTGTCGAGCCTGCCCGACAGCGCGGCCACGGCGGTGCGATCGCGGATCACCGCGACCCGCCCCAGGGCGCGGGCGCCGCGGCGCACCGGCCGCACGTCGATGAACACGACCCGGTCGCCGACCGGCAGACCCGCGCTCGCCCCCACGCCGGCGAGCGCGATGGCGATGGCGGGCGGGAGGTCGAGGTCGGCGAGCGGTCGGCCCACGGCATCCGGGATGCCGAGCAGTCGCTCGGCTGCGGCGGTGCACACGCGAACGACGCCCGTGTCGTCGATAGCGAGGACGCCCTCGTCGGCGCTCTCGAGCACGGCGGTCTGGGTCTGCACCAGCGCCACGAGCTCCTCCGGCTGAACCCCGAGGGTGAGGCGTTCGAGGCGTCGGCGCATGAGCAGGGCGACGATCGCCCCGATCGCGACGGCCGAGAACACCGCGAGGGCGATCCCCGCGAGCAGGGCGGGCAGGTCGTCGAAGACGCTCGCGCGCTCGAAGCCGACGCTCACCTCGCCGACCGGGGCGCCGCCGTCGGGCGGATAGACCGGCACCTTGGCCCGGGCGGACTCCCCCAGCGTCCCGGTCTCCCATGTGACGACCTCGCGACCGGCGAGCGCATCGGCGTAGCTCGTGCTGACCACCTGGCCGAGACGATCGGGATCAGGGTGGGCGAGGCGGATGCCGTGGTCGTCGGTGATCACCACGAACAGGCCCTCCGTGCGGTTCGTCACGTCGGCGGCGTACCGCTCCAGCACGCCGTCCCGGAGGCTCGCGGCATCCGGGGTGCCCGGGTCGGCGGAGAACTCGGCGACCCGCTCGCGCACCTGCGGCGACTCGGCGACCGAGCGGGCGATGTTCAGCGCGGAGGAGTCGGCCTCGGCCCTGAGCTGCTGCACGCCGAGCCAGGCGAACACCGCGGTGCACACGGCGACGACGGCGACCTGGGTCGCGACCTGCACGACGAGCATCCTGGTGGCGAACCGCATGCGCACCTCCGAGCTCGAGCGACGTCGTCGTGCGCGAAATGCGCAGAACACACGGTACGCGCTTAACGCGGCGCAATGCGAGCAAGAGCGCGCTCGGGGGCACGGCATCCGTAGTGTCGCCGGATCGGCAGCGCGAGAGCCGCGCCCGTCACGACGAAGGAGTCGCGATGACCCCCCTGATCCTTGCGGCCGACACGGCCGAGTACCCGGTGGCGTACACGCCCGCCGACGGGGTGCTCGTGGCCCTCGGCTTCCTCATGGTCCTGTCGTTCATGGCGCTGATCATGACGCGGCGCCTGACCCCGATGGTCGCCCTCATCGTGGTGCCCACGGTGTTCGGCCTGATCGCCGGTGCGGGTTTCGGCCTCGGCGACATGGTGATCGACGCGATCGGCAAGATGGCCCCCACCGCGGCGCTGCTGCTGTTCGCGATCATGTACTTCGGCATCATGATCGACGTCGGCTTGTTCGACCCGCTGATCCGCGTCATCACGCGTGCCCTCGGCGACGACCCGGCCAAGATCGTGCTCGGCACGGCGATCCTCGCCGGCGCCGTGTCGCTCGACGGCGACGGCTCGACCACGTTCATCATCACCACCTCGGCGATGCTGCCGCTGTATCTGCGTCTGGGCATGAGCCCCGTCGTGCTCACCTGCGTCGCCGGCCTCATGAACGGCACGATGAACATCGTGCCGTGGGGCGGCCCCACCGTGCGCGCCGCGACCGCCCTGGGCCTGCAGCCCACCGACGTCTTCGTGCCGATGCTCCCCTCGCTGCTCGCCGGTCTCGTCGTCGCCCTCGCCTTCGCGTGGTTCCTCGGCCTGTCGGAGCGCAAGCGCCTGGCCGGCTCGGTCGACACCGCCAAGATCGAGGGCACCGGCGGCTTCGGTCGCCTCGGCGCCCCCAAGATCTTCCGCGGCGCCGAGCACAAGCCGGGTGCCCTCGCGTCGCTGCGCACCGGCAACATCGTCACCGTGCGCGGCGGCCGCGACGCCGTCGCCGCCCCGCAGCTGGTCGAAGCCGCCGACACCGCGATGGCCGACACGATGCTCGACCCCAACCGCGCCACGCTGCGTCCGAAGCTGATCTGGTTCAACCTCGTGCTCACGGCCGCGGTCATGGTGCTGCTGGTGCTCGATCTCTTCCCGCTGGCCTTCGTCTTCATGGTCGGTGCCGCGATCGCACTCATCGTCAACTTCCCCACGCTCCGCTCGCAGGCCGACGAGATCGTCGCCCACGCGCCGAGCATCGTCGGTGTCGTGTCGATGGTGCTGGCCGCCGGCGTGCTGGTGGGCGTGCTGAACGGCACGGGCATGGTCACGGCGATGGCGTCGTGGATCACCGAGGTCATCCCCCCGTCGATGGGCCCCTTCCTCGCCGTCATCACCGGCGTGCTGTCGATCCCCTTCACGTTCTTCATGTCGAACGACGCGTTCTATTTCGGCATCCTCCCGGTGCTCGCCGAGAGCGCCGCGACCTACGGCATCGCCCCGGTCGAGATGGCCCGCGCCTCGATCACCGGTCAGCCGGTGCACCTGCAGAGCCCGCTCGTCCCGGCGATCCTCCTGCTCGTCTCGCTCGCGGGCGTCAACCTCGGCGATCACCACAAGAAGGTGCTGTGGCGCGCGACCGTCGTCTCGCTCGTGATGCTCGCGGTGGGCGTGCTGGTGGGAGCGGTGCCGCTGCTCGGCTGATCCCGCACGTAGGAAGGACCCCGGATGCCGTGGCATCCGGGGTCCTTCCGTTTCCGCGCGTCAGCGGGACGCGGGGGCCGACCCCCGCACGATCAGCCGCGTCGGCAGCGGGGTGCTCTCGGTGACGGTGTCAGGCTCCTCGACCAGGAGCAGCACCTTCTGCATGAGGATCTCGCCGAGCGCGGCGAAGTCCTGGCGCACGGTCGTGAGCGAGGGATGCACGAACGCGGCCTCGGGCACGTCGTCGAAGCCGACGACCCCGATGTCCTCGGGCACGCGCAGTCCCCGCTCGCGCAGGGCCGACAGCACACCGATCGCCATGTGGTCGTTGGCGACGAAGATCCCCTCGCCGGGGCTGAGGTCGGCTTCGGAGGCGATGCGGTAGCCGCTCGATGCCGACCAGTCGCCGTGGACCGCGGGCGTCGACTGGGCGCGAGCGGCAGCGATCTCCTCGCGCCACCCGCGGATGCGCTCGACGGCGTCGGGGTTGCGGGCGGGTCCAGCGATGTGGCGAACCGTGTCGTAGCCGGCCTCGAGCAGGTGCCGCACGGCGCTGCGGGCGCCGCGGTACTGGTCGATCGCGACGAGCCGCGGGTGGGGGCGGCCGGTGGTGGCGGCGGCGACGATCGGGATGTCGATGTCCAGCGCCTGCACGGCGGCGAGCACCTCGGTGTCGACCACGACGAGCACGATCGCATCCACGCGCTGCTTGAGCAGCCCGTCGATGGCGGTGCGCACGGCCGCGACGTCGTTCTGCGGCGAGCTGATGGCATCCACGTTGTACCGGGCGGCGCGGGCCGCGAAGTTGAAGTTCATCGCGATCGACGAGGGTCCGAAGTCGACCGTCCCCGGCGTGACCAGGCCGATCGTGCGCGTGCGGCGCGTGACGAGGGCGCGCGCGGCGGGAGAGGGACTGTACCGCAGCTGCGCGATCGCCTGCTCCACGCGGGCGCGGGTCGCGGGACGCACGTTGGGCATGTCGTTGAGCACGCGCGAGACCGTCTGGTGCGACACCCCGGCCAGGCGGGCGACGTCGAAGATGTTGGCGGTGCGCGAGGCTTTGTCGTCAGCCACCGCCGCCCTCGTCCCCGCTCGTGTGGCCCGCGACGAGCGCGAGCAGCGCGTCGGAGGTGAGGTCGGCCGCCGGAACGATCTGCGCGAGGACGCCGTCGCGCATGACCGCCACGAGGTGGGCGACGCGCAGCACCTCGTCGAGTTCGGCGGAGATGTAGACGATCGACAGCCCGTTGTCGCTCAGCTCGCCGACCAACCGCTGGATCTCGGCCTTCGCCCCCACGTCGATGCCCCGCGTGGGCTCGTCGAGCACGATGAGCCGCGGCGAGAGCGCCAGCAGGCGCGCGAGCAGCACTTTCTGCTGGTTGCCGCCCGACAGCGTCGACACCGGCCGGTCGATGTCGGCGGGGCGGATGTGCAGCGCCTCGACCCAGCTCAGGGCGAGCTCGCGGCGGCGCGCGGTGCCGATGCGGTGGAAGATCCCCCGCTGCGCTTGGAGGGCGAGGGTGATGTTGTCGAGCACGCTGAGGTCGCCGATGACCCCCTCGGTGCGGCGATTCTCGGACGAGTACGCCACGCGCCGTCGGATCGCCTCGCGCGGATCGCCGAGGCGCGCGACCTCGCCGTCGATGCGCAGTTCGCCGCCGTCGGGGCGGTCGACTCCCGTGAGGGCGCGGGCCAGTTCGCTGCGCCCCGAGCCCAGGAGCCCCGCCACGCCGATGACCTCGCCCTCGGCGATGTCGAGGTCGGCCTCGTGCAGGCGGCCACCGGATGCCAGACCTCGGGCGCTGATGACGCTCGGCCCGTCGGCGGGTTCGACCTCGCGCTGCCCGAGCGGGGCGAGCACGTCGGCCGCGGCACCGAGCATCTTCTCGACCAGGTCGATGCGCAGCAGCTCCCGCGTGCCGTACTCGCCGACGAGGCGCCCGCCGCGCAACACGGTCACGCGGTCGCAGATCTCGTAGACCTGGTCGAGGAAGTGCGAGACGAAGACGATCGCGATGCCCTGCGTCTTCAGGTCGCGGATGACGCGGAACAGCTCGGCGACCTCGTCGGCATCCAGGCTCGAGGTGGGCTCATCGAGCACGAGCACCTTGACCTCGGTCGAGACCGCGCGCGCGATCGCCACGAGCTGCTGCACCGCGAGCGGATGCGATGACAGCACCGAGGCCGGATCGACGTCGACGCCGAGCCCGCGCAGCGCGTCCTCCGCGCGGGCGCGCATCTCGCGGTGATCGATCACGCCCCAGCGGCGCGGTTCGCGTCCGAGCGAGATGTTCTCGGCGACGGTGAGGTTGGGCAGGAGGTCGATCTCCTGGTACACCGTGGAGATGCCCTGGGCCTGGGCATCGGCCGGCGAGGAGAAGCGCATCTCGCGCCCCTCGAGCAGGATCTCGCCCGCGTCGAGGCGCAGCGCCCCCGTGATCGCCCTGATGAGCGTGGACTTGCCGGCGCCGTTCTCGCCCATGAGCGAGTGCACCTCGCCGGGGAGCAGACGGAAGTCGACATCGGCGAGGGCGGACTCGACCCCGAAACGCACCGTCGCTCCGCGCACCTCGAGGAGGGGCGGAGCGACGGCGGACATGGGGTCAATCATGCCCGCGCCGAAGCGGGAGCGCTAACACGGACGGGACGAGGTCACCGGCTCAGTGCCGAGCGCGACACGATGATCCGCTGCACGACCACGAACAGCAGCAGCAGGGCGCCGACGGTGATGCGCGTCCACGACTGCTCGGCCCCGGAGAACGAGATGATCGTGCGGATGAGGCCGTAGACGAACACCCCGATCATCGACCCGACGACGAAGCCGCTGCCCCCGGTGAGCAGGGTGCCGCCGATGACGACCGCGGCGATCGTGTCGAGCTCGGTGCCGACGCCGTTGAGCGGATACCCGGCGCCCGAGTAGGCGGTCAGCACGATGCCCGCGAGTCCCGCGCACACGCCGCTGATGACGTAGACCGAGAGCTTGGCCCGGACGACCGGGAGCCCCATGAGCCGCGCCGACTGCTCGTTGCCGCCGACGGCGTACACCGTGCGGCCGAAGCGGGTGTACCGCAGCACGAACGCGGCGAGCGCGACGGTGAGCAGGGCGATGATCCCCGTCGGCGTGATGTACCACCCGGCGAAGGAGAACCGGGTGGACTGCAGCCACAGCAGTCCGCCGTTGTCGACCTTGATCGACTCCAGGCTCACCACGAACGCCAGGCCGCGGGCCAGGAACATCCCGATCAGCGAGGCGATGAACGGCTGCACGTCGAAGAACTGGACCAGGATGCCGATGAGCAGGCCGATCGCCGCACCGATGAGCACCATGGCGGGCAGCGCCACGACGACCGGCACGCCCTCGGAGAGCAGCTTCGCGCAGAGGATGCCGGTGAAGGCCATGACCGCGCCGACCGAGAGGTCGATGCCCCCGGTGAGGATGACGAAGGTCATCCCCACGGCGAGCACCAGCAGATAGGCGTTGTCGAGCAGGATCGACGACATGATCCGCGGCAGCTGGAAGTTGGGGAAGTACCACATGGCCCCGGCGATCATCACGAGGAGGATGACCACGGCGGCGAACACGGGCACCCACGAGATGTGCCGGCTGAGGAAGCGGCGGTACGTGCCCGTGGGCGACGCCGCGCCGCGGCGTTCTTCGGTGAGAGTGGCCATCATGACAGCACCTTTGCGTCGGGACGTCGGGTCAGGGGGCGCAGGGCACTGCGCCCCGCGGTGTGGAGCGAGGCCCGGAAGCGACGCGACTGCAGCAGCACCACGATGAGCACCGCCACGGCCATGAACACCGGGCTGACCGCCGGCGGCACTCCCAGGAAGGTGATCGTGCTCTTCAGCGTCTGGATGGTGAACACGCCCACGACGGTCCCGGCGATGCTGAACTTGCCGCCCGCGAGAGACGTGCCGCCGAGCACCACCGCGAGGATGGCATCCAGTTCGATGTACAGGCCGGCGGCGTTGGCGTCGGCCGCCATGATGTTGGAGCTGTACAGGATGCCCGCGATGCCCGCGAGCGCCCCGCTGGCAATGTACGCGCCCCAGATGATGCCGCGCGAGCGGACCCCCGCGAGGCGGCTGGCCTCGGGGTTGATGCCCACCGCTTCGGTCAGCATCCCCAGAGCCGTGCGGCGCTCGATGACGCCGATGACGATGACCGCCACGATCGAGACGTAGAAGGCGAACGGCAGCCCCAGCACGTAGCCGCCGGCGATGAACTTGTAGGGGTCGCTGTTGATCGTGGTGATGAACCCGCCCGTGATGAGCAGGGCCACACCGCGGCCGGCGAGCATGAGCACGAGGGTGGCGATGATCGGTTGGATGCCGAGCACCGACACGAGGAAGCCGTTCCACACCCCCAGCAGCAGAGCCACGCCGACGGCCGCGGCGATCGCGGTGAAGACGACGCCGAGGTTGCCCGGCTCGGGGGAGGCCTCGATCACCGTCAGCGCGACGGCGCCGGAGACGGCCATGATCGCCCCGACCGACAGGTCGATGCCGCGGGTGGCGATGACCAGCGTCATCCCGAGCGCGACGAGCATGAGGGGTGCGCTGTTGCGCAGGATGTCGATCAGCGATCCATAGAACTGACCGTTCTGCATCGTGATGCTCAGGAACGAGGGCCGCGAGATCGTGTTGACCGCGATCAGGGCGAGCAGAGCCGCGATCGGCCACACGAGGCGGTGCGTGAGGAACTTCTTCATGCGATCTTCTCCCGATCGGACGACGGTGTCTCGGGGACGGTGGGGGCGGCGGAGTCGGCCTGCCCCTCGGCGATATAGGCCACCAGGCCGTCGAGATCGACGTCGCGGGTGGTCAGCTCGCCGATCTTACGACGGTCGCGCAGCACGGCCACGCGCTGGGCGAGGCGCAGGACCTCCTCGAGCTCGGAGGAGATGAAGATGACCGCGAGGCCCTTCTCCGCGAGCTCGGCGACCTTGCGCTGGATGTCGGCCTTGGCGCCGACGTCGATGCCGCGGGTGGGCTCGTCGAGGATGAGCAGTTCGGGGGCGGTGGCGAGCCAGCGCGCGAGCAGCACCTTCTGCTGGTTGCCGCCCGAGAGGTTGCGGATGAGCGCGTTCGGATCGGCGGGGCGTACCCCGAGCGCGGTGATGTACTCCTCGACGACGGCCTGGGTCTCGGCGGCGCTGATCTTGCGCAACGCGCCACGACGGGCCTGGATGCCGAGCACGATGTTCTCGGCGACGGTGAGGTCGCCGACGATGCCCTCGGCGCGCCGATCCTCCGAGGAGAACGCGATGCCGCGATCGAGGGCGTGGCGCGGCGACCCCGTGCGCGAGGCCTGACCGCCGACCTCGATCGAGCCGCCGTCGGAGCGGTCGGCCCCGGCGATCAGGCGGGCGAGCTCGGTGCGGCCCGACCCCAGCAGGCCCGCGAGCCCGACGACCTCGCCGGCGAAGACGTCGAGGTCGACGGGTTCGAGGGCGTTCTTGCGGCCCAGCGACAGCGCGCGCAGCACCGGGGTGCCCGAGCGATCGACGGGGCGCTCGGCGCTGGCCGAGATGGCATCCAGCTCTCCGAGTTCGCGGCCGATCATCTTGGCCACCAATTGCTCCCGGCCCAGCTCTTCGACGGGGTACTCCCCCACGAGGGTGCCGTTGCGCAGGACCGTGAGGCGGTCGGAGATCTCGTAGATCTGGTCGAGGAAGTGCGAGACGAAGAGGATCGCCACCCCGCGGTCGCGGAGGTCGCGCATGACGCCGAAGAGCTGCTCGACCTCCCCGCGGTCGAGGCTCGAGGTCGGCTCGTCGAGAACCAGCACCCGCGTGTCGACGACCATCGCGCGACTGATCGCCACGAGCTGCTGCACGGCGATCGAGTGGCTGGCGAGGATCGAGCGGGTGTCGATCGACACGCCCAGCCCGGCCAGATGGGTCGCGGCGGCCGCGTGCGTGGCCTTCCAGTCGACCATCCCCGCCCGACGGACCTCGTTGCCGAGCATGACGTTCTCACCCACGGTGAGGTTCTGGCAGAGGTTGACCTCCTGGTAGACGGTCGCGACGCCCGCGGCCTGAGCGTCGGCGGTGGAGCGGAACTGCCGCTCCTGTCCGTCGACGTGGATCGTGCCCTCATCGATGCCGTACACACCGGTCAGGGCCTTGATGAGGGTGGACTTGCCGGCACCGTTCTCCCCCATGAGGGAGTGCACCTCGCCCGGGTAGAGGGTGAAGTCGACGCCGTCGAGCGCCTTCACCCCGGGGAAGCCGATGCTGATGCCGCGCATGGCGACGACGGCCGCACGTTCGGTTGTCATGCTCGATCGCTTTCTCGGATCGTGAGGCGTGGGGGGGCGGGGGGGCGGCCCCGCACGCCGGGGAGGGTGTTGCATCCCGCCGCCGCCGTCCGCCCGGCGGGCCGGGCGTCACGCGAACGGAGGACGGGGCGCCGGACGGAGGGGAGTCCGTCGGCGGATCCGAGCGGATCAGTAGGGGCGGCTGTCCAGGACCTTCTTGGCCTGCTCCTGGTTGAACGCCTGGTCCTCGACGATGTAGCTCTTGTCGACCGACTCGCCGGCGACGACCTTCTTGACGACCTCGGCGGTCTTCTCACCCAGCAGGGGGTTGCACTCGACGATGTAGTTGAATTCGCCGTTCGACAGCGCCGTCATGCCGTCTTTGACCGCGTCGATCGTCACGATCTTGATGTCGGTTCCGGGGGTGAGACCGGCGGCCTTGATGGCCTCGAGGGCGCCGAGACCCATGTCGTCGTTGTGCGCGAAGAGCAGGTTGATCTGCGAACCGTACTTCTGGAGGAAGCCCTCCATCACCGTCTTGCCGTCGGCGCGGGTGAAGTTGCCCGTCTGCGAGTCGAGCGTCTTGATGTCGGTGCCCTCGATGGCCGAGGCGAAGCCGGTGGCGCGATCGGTCGCGGCCGACGAACCCGTGGTGCCCTCGAGCACGACCATGTTGGTGGGCGTCGAGCCGAAGGTGTCGGCGACCCACTTGCCCGCGGTCTCGCCCTCCTTCTCGAAGTCGAGACCGATCCAGCTCGCGTAGAGGTCTTCGGATGCCGAGACGGTGCGGTCTTCGAGGATGACGGGGATGTTGGCATCCTTCGCCTCCTGCAGCACGTCGTCCCAGCCGTCGGTGACGATCGGGGCGAGCACGATGGCGTCGACGCCCTGGTTGATGAAGCTGCGGACCGCGGCGATCTGCGCCTCGGGCTTGTTGTCGGCCGCGTTGAAGATGAGGTTGAACCCGTTGGCCTCGCTGAAGGCCTCCTTCATCGACTCGGTGTTGGCGCTGCGCCATCCGCTCTCGGAGCCGGTCTGCGCGAAGCCCACCGTGATGGTGTCTCCGCCGCCACCGGCCGCGGCTCCGCCCCCGCCGCCGGCGCAGCCGGTGGCCGTGAGTGCGATCGCGCCGACGAGCGCGACGCCCGCGATGATCTTGTTCGCCTTCATGATGAAACCTCCTCGTTTCGCCGGCCGCGATGCCGGTTCATGTGATGCAGCCCCTCGGGGTGGGCCGTCGCTGAATGTTAGCGCTCACACTCCGCTGCGTGTCAAGCAGTGCGGGACCGCGCTTGGTCACGAAACGGTAAATGTGAAGCCTCACATTCGGCGATGGATGCACGCGGCGGGTTTCCCCGTGTTGCGCGGGTCGGCGCCGGACGCCGGAGAAGCGCCTACCGTCGTAGGTATGACCTCGCTCCCCCACGGCATCCCCGAGAGCACGCCCGCCATCGGCACCTCGGTGTCGGCGGACGACTTCAAGCGCGCGTTCCGCGGACACCCGGGCGGCATCGCCGTCATCACGGCCTACGGCGAGAACGGCCCCGTCGCGCTGACCGCGTCGAGCGTGTCGTCCGTCAGCGCCGACCCGCCGCTGCTCATCTTCTCGGTGTCGGCGCTGTCGTCGGCGACCCCGACGATCATCGCCTCCGACACGATCGTGGTGCACCTGCTCGACGCCGAAGACATCGGCCTCGCCCGCACCGCGGCCACCAGCGGACTCGACCGGTTCGCCGACACCTCCGCGTGGTCGCGCCTGCCCACCGGCGAGCCGGTGTACCACGGCGTGCGCGCGTGGCTGCGCTGCAAGATCGTGAGCCGCATGGACGCCGGCGGCTCGACCGTCATCGCCGCGCAGGCTCTGCAGGTCGACGTGGAGCGCGACCTCGAGCCCGGCGAGCCGGGAGCCGCCCTGGTGTACCACAACCGCACCTGGCACCGCCTCGGCGAGCACTCGCGGCTCGACTGAGACCGTGACGGCCCCGCACGGAAGGGGCCCTCACGCTGCGGTCAGTGAGCCGCCGGCGCTTCTCGGCGTACGAGACGCTGGATGCCGGTGACCACCGCGACGATGATCAGCCCGAGCACGAGTCCGAACACCGCCGACAGCGCCGTCTCCACGATCCACACCACGACGGGTCCCGCGGCCTCGATGGCGTGGGTGACGACGTGGACCAGCTCGTAGGGAGCCGCCCAGAAGGTCTCCTCGAGGTTCTGCAGCACGAGGTGACCGCCGACCCACAGCATGGCGACCGTGCCGACGATGCTGATGACGCGGAACACGGCGGGCATCGATGCCACGATCCGCACGCCGAACCGACGGACGCCGCGTGAGGGGCTCTTCATGAACCGCAGTCCGATGTCGTCGATCTTCACCAGCAGGGCGACGGCGCCGTAGACCACGACCGTCATGGCCAGGCCGATCACCAGCAGCGCCCCCAGCGTCATCCAGATCCCGAAGTCGGGGTCGAGGCTCGACAGGGCGATCAGCATGATCTCGGTGCTGAGGATGAGATCCGTGCGCACGGCCCCGAGCACGAGCTTCCTCTCGTCGCGCGGCTCGTCGGAGTCGTGCTCGCCGTGGTGCATACCGAACCACTCGAGCACCTTCTCGGCTCCCTCGAAGCACAGGAAGCCGCCGCCGATGATGAGCAGGAACGGCAGGACCATGGGCGCGAAAGCGCTCAGCAGCAGCGCGATCGGGATGATGATCACGTACTTGTTGATGATGCTGCCGAGCGCGATCTTCCAGACCACGGGCAGCTCCCGCGCGGGGGTGAGTCCCTGCACGTACTGCGGCGTCACGGCCGCGTCGTCGATGACCACACCGGCCGTCTTGGCGCTGGCCCGCATCGCGGCGCTGAGGATGTCATCGACGACGGCGAGCAGACCAACCGACATGCGGTTCTCCCGGGGGTGCGAGGGGATGCGGCGCGTGCGCGCCGCGGGACGACACTACCCGGTGCCCGGCGCGGGCCGGGGACGGTGGCGCCCGGGGCCCCGCGGGGAGCGGAGGCGCGGCCAGCGGACACGTTACGGCGAAGGGAGGACGATTCGCGCCGATCGGTCCGCCACTTCCCGCATCTCCTCCCTGTCGGGCCGCCTCCGGTCTGATTAGGGTGATGCTCACGGGACCGGCAGGGGGAACACATGTCATTCATCACGCGAGGCTTCGGCGGTCGCCGCCGCGAACGCGATCCGCGCCTGCCTCCGGGGCAGACCCTCGTGTCGGACTGGCCGGTGCTCTCCGCGGGGCCCACGCCGACGGTGGCCGGCGACGCGTGGGAGTTCGCGGTCGGCACCGAGAACGGCGTGCACCGCTGGAACCTCGAGGACTTCCAAGCCCTCGGGATGGAGGACGTCACCGTCGACATCCACTGCGTGACGCACTGGACCAAGCTCGACATGCCCTGGCGCGGCGTCTCCCTCGATCGCGTCTTCGCCGACGTCGAGACGAGCCACCGGTACGCGATGGTGCACTCCTTCGGCGGGTACACGACCAACATCGCGCTCGACGACCTGCTCGGCGGCAAGAGCTGGATCGCCTTCGAGGCCGACGGCGAACCCCTGACGCCGGAGCACGGCGGGCCCGCACGCCTCCTCGTGCCGCACCTCTACTTCTGGAAGAGCGCGAAGTGGGTCCAGGGCCTCATCACCATGCCCCAGGACAAGCCCGGCTTCTGGGAACAGAACGGCTATCACCTGCACGGAGACCCGTGGCGCGAGGAGCGGTACGGGTGAACCGCCGTCCCGTCGCCTGGCACACCGCCACGGTGGTCGCCGTCCGGCCCGAAACGGCGACGGCCCGGCGCATCGACCTCGAGGTGCCCACGTGGCCGGGCAACGACGCGGGCTCGCACCTCGACGTGCGTCTGACCGCGGACGACGGCTACCAGGCGAGCCGCTCCTATTCGATCGCCTCCGCGGGAGAAGGCACCCGCCTCGTGCTCGCGGTCGACGAGGTGCCCGACGGCGAGGTCTCGCCGTTCCTGGTGCACGACCTGCGCGAGGGCGATCGGATCGAGGTGCACGGCCCCCTCGGGGCGTTCTTCGTGTGGGCGCCCTCCCCCGACCCCTCCCCGGTGCAGCTGATCGCCGGTGGTTCCGGGGTGGTGCCGCTCTATGCGATGACGACCGCGCACGCCGCGAGCGACGACTCCACACCGTTCCGGTTGCTCTACTCGGTGCGCACGCCCGCCGATGTGTTCTTCCGCGACGAGCTGGCCGCTCTCGCCGCGCGGGACGACCGGCTGCGCCTCGACCTCGTCTACACGCGCAGCGCTCCGCCCGAGACCCGGATCACCACGGGGCGGCTGACGGCGGACAGCCTGCGTGCCGCGGTCATCCCGGCCGATCAGGAACCCCGGGTGTTCGTGTGCGGCCCCACTCCCTTCGTCGAGGCCGTGTCGGGCTGGCTGCTCGAAGCCGGCCACGCCGCCGCCCGCGTGCGCACCGAGCGATTCGGAGGCTCCTGATGACCCTTCTCGACGGCAACGCCCTGGCCGGCCGCCTCGACGACCTCCTCGGATGGGATGCCACGGCCTCCCCGGTCCGCTGCACGCACTGCGGCCTCGCCGATCTCCTCGCCACCGCGGCCGTCTACGCCACCGCGATGGGAACCGTCGTGCGCTGCCACGGGTGCGGGGGCGTGCTCCTGACGGTCGTCGACGGCGCCGAGGGCCGCACCTGGCTCGGGATGCCGGGCCTCAGCGCCGTGGAGATGCGGCGCGCCTGAAGACGGCCGGCAGAGGGACTGGGGCCGCGAACGCACGAGAAAAGCCCCGGCGAACCGGGGCTTTCAGTGCGGAGACGGAGGGATTTGAACCCTCGGTCCCCTTACGGGGACTCCACCTTAGCAGGGTGGTGCACTAGGCCTGACTATGCGACGTCTCCAGGTGATCGGCGTCTTGCGACGCGAACACACTCGCCCATACTAACCGGATGCCGCCCGGCATCCGAAACCGAAGTTCGGATGCCGGGCGAGACCGGCGCGCGAGGTCAGCGCACGTTGCCGTTCGAGCAGGTCGCCTGCGCGGCCGTCTGTCCGGCGATGCCCTCGGGCAGCACGACGGCGTCGGACGACGGAGCCGGCGTGGGCGCGGCGCTGTCGGTCGGGGCGGGGGATGCCGTGTCGGTCGGGGTCGGGGCGGGAGTGGCGCTCTCGTCGACCACCACACCGTCGCCGTCGCTCAGGTTGCCCGACAGCTGCAGGGGCTGATTGGCGGCGAGAGCGGCCCAGAGGGTGTCGGCGTCTTCGCGATCGGGCACGACGCGGTTGGGATCCGAGGGGTCGGTGTAGGTGGGGTACTGGATGAACACGATCTCGTCGAACGGCACGTCCTTCACCGCCGAGGCGATCTGCACGAGCGTCAGGGGGTTCGTCAGCGACGTCGAGGGGTCGACGTTGCGCAGCGCCGTCGAGGCGAGCTTGTAGAGGGTGGCGGGGTTCGACAGAACCTCTTGGCTCTTCAGCTTGTTGGCCAGTCGCGACATGTACTGCTGCTGGTTCGAGATGCGGCCCAGGTCGCCGCCGTCGCCGACGCCGTGACGGGTGCGGAGGAACTGCAGCGCGTCGAAACCCTTGATCTGCCGGATGCCCGCGGGCCAGTCGATGCCGGTGTACGGGTCTTTGATGCCGTTGGCGATGCACACGTCGACGCCGCCGATCGCGTCGGTGATGTTGATGACGCCGCCGAAGCTCACCTTCGCGGCGAAGGGGATCTCGAGCCCACTGAGCTCCGAGACCGTCTCGACCACGCAGGACAGCCCGCCCTCCATGAAGGCGCTGTTGATCTGCGCCTTGCTGCGCGACTCCGTCTCCCGGCCGTCGGCGTCCGTGCACGTCGGGATCGGCGCCATCAGATCGCGCGGGAACGAGATCACGGTGACCCGTCGCGGGTTGTCGGAGATGTGCACGAGCATGTTGACGTCGTTGAGGTTGCCCTCAGCGTCGTCGCCCGAGCACCTTTCGCCGAACAACTGGGCGTATTGCGGCTCGCACTCGTCGGTACCGACGAGCAGCATGTTGACGCCGCCCTTCAGCTCCCCGATGTCGGGCGGCACCGCGGGCTGATTCTTCAGATCGACCGCGTCGGCGGTGAAGCTGCGCGTGAGGTCGACCGCGGCATAGGCCAGCACCGCCCCACCGGAGACCAGAAGAACCGCCAACGCGACGGCGAGGCCCCGGAACAACTGCTGCAGCGGGCCCAGCGACCGCAGTCGCCCGTGGCGCGCGATGGTCCTCTGACCGCGCGGTGTGGTCGTCTTGCTCACTCGGGTCCTTTCACGACGGATGCCACCGGCCCGGCAGCGCGTCGACCCCGGCGCGGCAGCCGGAGGTCGGAGCAATACTAGGGACGCGCGTCTGTGAATGGCGTGAAGACCGGGCGTTTCGCCCGTCGGGGACGGCGTCCGGGCCGACGGTCGCCCCACCGCTGCGCGGCGCGCGGAGCCTCCGGCGGCGTGGGCCCACCCCCGTCCGCATCCCGCTCAACCGGTCATAACGACGGAAGCGGACCCCTGCGGGGCCCGCTTCCGTCGTTGCGGAGGGTGTGGGATTCTCCCCACCGCCCCTCCACACGCCGCTGCGCGGCGCGCGGAGCCTCCGGCGGCGTGGGCCCAACTCCGTCCGCATCCCGCTCAACCGGTCATAACGACGGAAGCGGACCCCTGCGGGGCCCGCTTCCGTCGTTGCGGAGGGTGTGGGATTCGAACCCACGGGACATTGCTGCCCACTGGTTTTCAAGACCAGGTCCATCGGCCGCTCGGACAACCCTCCCGAACGCACCGAGTCTACCGACGGGTCCGAAGCGGTGCGTCCATCCCCCGGGCCCGGCCGTCCGCACCGACTATCGTCGTCGCAATGGCCTCGTCGACGCACAGCCCCCTGGCATCCTTCTTCCTCCGTCTCGGCAGACAGGTCTGGGTGCGCGCGGCCATCTTCACGGTGATCGCCATCGTCATCGTCCTCGCGGCTCGGTTCATCGGCCCCCTCCTGCCGTTCTCCTTCAGCATCGGCCTGGCCGACAACGCCGTCGACTCGCTGCTCCAGATCATCGCGACCGCGATGCTGACCGTCAGCACCTTCTCGGTGACGGCCATGGTCACCGCCTTCTCGTCGGCCACGACGACGGCCACCCCGAGGTCGACGCAGTTGCTCATCGCCGACCCGACGTCGCAGAACGCCGTGTCGACCTTCGTCGGCGCGTTCACCTTCTCGCTCGTCGGCATCGTCGCGCTCTCGACGGGCTACTACGAGGAGCAGGGCCGGACGATCCTGTTCATCGCGACTCTCATCGTGATCGGGATCGTCGTCTTCACGCTGCTCCGATGGATCTCGCACCTGTCGACCTTCGGACGCATGTCGGACGTGATCGATCGCGTTGAGAAGGCGGCGACCACGTCGCTCGAGCGGCACGCCGAATCGCCGACTCTGGGCGCCCGGCCCGCCGTCGTCGTCCCTCCGGGTGCGACGGCGGTCCACGCCGAAAAGGTCGGGTACGTGACCCACGTCGACGTCGCCGGTCTCGATCGGCTCGCCCAGCATCACGGCATCGAGATCCATGTGCGCGCGACACCCGGGCACGTCGCCGATGCCCGGGTACCACTGGCCGCGGTGACGGGCACGGGCGACGACGACGTCCGCGCCGGGGTGCGGCGCGCGTTCCGCATCGAGCACCATCGCACCTACGAACAGGACCCGCGGTTCGGGGTGATCGCGCTGACCGAGATCGGAAGCAGGGCGCTCTCGCCCTCCACGAACGACCCCGGGACGGCGATCGAGGTGCTCGCTTCCCTCCAGCGGGTGCTCGCCCGTTCCCTCGACGTCGGTCGACGCAGCGACGTCGAGTACGAGCACGTCTACGTTCCCGCTCCTCGGTTGACCGAACTCGTCGACGACGCCTTCCGCCCCCTCGCCCGCGACGGCGCGAGCTTGATCGAAGTGCAGGTGCGCCTGCAGAAGGTGCTCGCGTCTCTCGCGCGCTGCGCTCCCGATCACTCCGCCGTGTTCTCGGATGCCGCGCGGGCGGCGTTCGAGCGCAGTCGTCGGCAGCTCAACCGGGTGGATGCCCGCACCCTCCGCACGGCCGCACGGGAGGCGTGGGGTCGCTGACGGAAGCGACCGGCCCCTCCGACGGCGTCGGGGGCCGCGGCACCGGGCGGTCTAGAGCGCGCGCAGGATCGCGGCGACGCCGCCCTCGGTGACGGACAGACCCACCTCGCCGGCGGCGGCGTGCACCTCGGGCGGCCCCTGGTGCATCGCGATCGCGCGGCCGCCGTTACGCACGGCCCACTGCATCATCTCGATGTCGTTGCGACCGTCGCCCATCACGAGCACCCGCTCGGGCGCGATGTCGAGCCACCCGCGCACGAGCTCGAGCGCGGTGGACTTGTCGACTCCCTGCGGAGCGATGTCGAGCCAGGCGGTCCACCCGATCGCGTACGAGACCTGGGTGAGGCCGATGCGCTCGACGAGCTCGAGGAAGTCCTGGTCGGTCTGCTCGGGCGCCACCACGACGACGCGGCACACCGCGTGCTCCGAGAGCTGCGCGAACGCGACCTTGTTGGCGCCTTCCAGGTTCCAGTCGTCGAGGTAGTCGGTGAACAGGCGCGTGCCGTCGGGCAGCTCGACGAGGAAGTGCGCGTCCGCGAGGTGCTCGCCCAACAGCGCCAGCACCTCGGTCGGGTCGAACGTCTCGACGTGCGCCCGCACGTAGGCCGCGGCATCCCCGTCGCCCTCCCGCCGCATGACGATCGCGCCATTCGAGCACACCGCATACTCGGGACGGATGCCGAGGCGCTGCATGATCGGCTGGGTGCTGTCCCAGCTGCGTCCGGTCGCGAGCATGACCTCGTGGCCGGCGGCGTGCGCGTCGGCGACGGCCTCGACCACGCCGGGGCTCAGGGTGTCGTCTTCGAGGAGGACGGTGCCGTCGATGTCGAGCGCGATGAGCATGCGCCCGATCGGAGCGTCGTCGGCGAGGTCGGCGACGACGTCGGCCGCCTCCTGCTTCGGGACGCTCTCGACGTCACCGGTCTTGGGAAGGGCGGCCTCGGGGGTCATGCGACGGGCTCCATGACCTCGAGCCCGCCGAGGTACGGGCGCAGAACCTCGGGGACCGTCACCGAGCCATCCTCCCGCTGGTGCGTCTCGAGCAGGGCCACGATCCAGCGCGTCGTCGCGAGCGTGCCGTTCAGCGTCGCGACCGGCTGGGTCTTGCCGCCGTCGGGGCGGAAGCGGGTGTCCAGGCGGCGCGCCTGGTAGGTCGTGCAGTTGGACGTGCTGGTCAGCTCGCGGTACGCGCCCTGGGTGGGAACCCAGGCCTCGATGTCGAACTTGCGGGCGGCGCTGGAACCCAGGTCGCCGGCGGCGACGTCGATCACGCGGTACGACAACCCCAGGTCTTGCAGCATGCGCTCCTGCATGGCGACGAGGCGGTCGTGCTCGGCCTCGGCATCCGCGGGGTCGGTGTAGACGAACATCTCGAGCTTGTTGAACTGGTGCACGCGGATGATGCCGCGGGTGTCCTTGCCGTAGGAGCCGGCCTCGCTGCGGTAGCAGGTGGACCAGCCGGCGTAGCGCTTCGCGCCGCGCTCGAGGTCGAGGATCTCGTCCATGTGGTAGCCGGCGAGCGGAACCTCGCTCGTGCCCACGAGGTACAGGTCCTCCTTGGGCAGGTGGTACACCTCGTCGGCGTGCTGACCGAGGAAGCCGGTGCCGCGCATGACCTCGGGGCGCACGAGCGTCGGCGGGATCATCGGTGTGAAACCGGCCTGCAGTGCCCGGTCGAGCGCGAGGGTCATCAGCGCGAGCTCGAGGCGCGCGCCGATGCCGGTGAGAAAGTAGAAGCGGCTGCCCGACACCTTCGTGCCGCGCTCCATGTCGATCGCGCCGAGCTTCTCACCCAGGGCGAGGTGATCCAGCGGCTCGAAATCGTAGGCGGGGATCTCGCCGTGCGTGCGGAGGGTGACGAAGTCGTCTTCACCGCCGGCGGGAACGCCCTCGAGCACGATGTTCTCGATCTTCCCCAGTGCGGCCTCCGCGGCGGCCTCGGCTTCGGTCGCCGCGTGCTGGGCGGCCTTCACGCGCTCGCTGAGCTCTTTCGCCTCGGCGACCAGCGCGGCCTTCTCGTCTTTGGGCGCCTGGGCGACGCGCTTGCCGTGCGCGTTCTGCGCGGCACGCAGTTCCTCGAACGCGGTGAGGGCGGCACGGCGGTCGCGGTCGGCGGCGAGGGCTTCGTCCACCGGATCCGGCGACTCCCCGCGGGCGATCTGGGAGCGCTTCACGAGCTCGGGATCTTCACGCAGCAGAGTCAGGTCGATCACGCGTCCATCCTACGGTCGCACCGCCCGCCCCTTCCGCGTCGAGCGGGGGCGCGTCCGCCCGCGGAACGACGGGCGTGTCCACGTGCCCATGGTCATCCGGCTCCCGGCCGTCAAGCCCACCCCGCGCGCCCGATCGCGAGGCCCCGCCGGTCCTAGGGTGGACCCATGGTCGCCCCTGACGAGCCGCGTGACGACGCGGACTCCCCCGAGAACGTCCCCTCCGACGCCCCCGCCGAGGTGAAGGCCGACGCCGCCGCCGCCGACGGGTCGAGCGAGCACTTCGAGTCGGCGCGTCTCGCGGACGACACCCACGACCGGCCCCGCAAAGACGTCCCCGATCCCAAGGACGCCGCGGAGCCCGACGACGCCATCCATCAGCCCGAGGACGTCGATCCCGATTCCTCGGAGGAGATGCCCGGTAAGGCGCAGCGCGTCGACGCCGAGGGGGATGAGGCTCCGATGGATGCCGAGCCCGCGCAGAAGAAGCGCGCCGCCCTCGTGTACAACCCCACCAAGGTCGAGCAGGACGCCCTGCGCGCCCGCGTGGCCGAGCTGTCGGCGGAGGCCGGGTGGGCCGAGCCCCTGTTCTACGAGACCACGGTCGACGACCTCGGCGACGACGCGACCCGCGCCGCCCTCGACGAAGAGGTGGATGCCGTACTCGTGGCGGGCGGCGACGGCACGGTGCGCGCGGTGGCCGAAGCGCTCACCTCCACGGGGGTCCCGCTCACCATCGTGCCCAGCGGCACCGGCAACCTGCTCGCGCGCAACCTGTCCCTCCCCCTCAATGACGCCGACGCCATGATCCGCGCGACCTTCGACGGCGACATCCATCCCATCGACACCGGGATCGCCCGCATCCGTCGCGCCGACGGAGAGGTCGAGGAGCACGGGTTCTCGGTCATGGCGGGTATCGGCCTGGACGCCGCGATGATCCAGAACACCTCTGACGACCTGAAGAAGCAGGTCGGGTGGGTCGCTTACGTCGACGGAGCGGCGCGGTCCCTCGTCTCGGCCAAGCCCTTCCGCGTCATGTACCAGCTCAACGGACACCGCCTGCACTCGGCCAAGGTGCACAGCGTGCTCTTCGCCAACTGCGGCGCCCTGCAGGGCGGCGTGGCGCTCATCCCCGACGCCTCCATCGCCGACGGCCGTCTCGACGTGGCCGTGCTCCAGCCGTCCGGCGTGCTGGGCTGGCTCGGCGTCTGGCGCAGCATCGTGTGGGACAACTCGGTGCTGCGCAGGTTCCGCGCCGGGCGCCGCGTGCTCGAGCGCCGCAAGGACAGCTCCGTGCGCTACCTGCGGGGTACGGGCATCGAGCTCGCGACCGCTCCGGCGCAGCCGATCGAGCTCGACGGCGACGAGTTCGGCGAGGCGACGCGCATCTACACGCGCATCGTGGCCGGCGGCCTCGCCATCGCGCTGCCGAAGGGCCACGACACCTCGTCCCTCTGACGCGCCCCGCGTCACATCCGGCGTCCGGCATCCGGCATCCGGCATCCGGCATCCGGCATCCGGCATCCGGCGAGTTGACCCGGTTCGCGCGAGATCACGCACGTTTCGCCCGAAAGGCGCGTGATCTCGGTGAACGCGTGTGATCTCGGCGGCCGGCGGGGGCCGGCGGCGGCCCGGCGGGGGCCCGGCGGGGGCGAACGCGCGAGCGAGCGCGCGCGGGGGCACCCCGGGTGTCAAGCCCGGAGCCCCGGATGCCGTGGTGGCTAGCGTCGAGGGATGCCATCCCCCTCGATCGTGTGGTTCCGCGACGACCTCCGCCTCACCGACAACCCCGCGCTGCGCGCGGCGCTCGACCGGGACGAGCCGATCGTGGCCCTCTACGTCCTCGACGAGGAGTCCGACGGCGTGCGCGAGATCGGCGGGGCGGCGCGGTGGTGGCTGCACGGGTCGCTGGCATCCCTCGGCGAGCGCCTGAGCGAACGCGGGTCGTCTCTCGTCCTGCGCCGGGGTGCCGCGGCGAAGGTCGTCCCGGCCGTCGTCGACGAACTCGGCGCGGGCGCGGTGTTCTGGAACCGGCGGTACGGCGGGGTCGAGCGCGAGATCGACGCCGGCATCAAGGAGAAGCTGCGCGGCGACGGCGTCACCGTCGCCTCGTTCGCCGCCAACCTGCTCTACGAGCCGTGGACGGTGCGCACGCAGGCTGACAAGCCCTACGGCGTCTACAGCCCGTTCGCCCGAGCCGTGCAGAAGCTCTCGGCACCGCGGCCCCCGATGCCCGAGGCGATGAAGGTTCCCGGTTTCGACGGACGCGTCGACGGCGACGACCTGTCGTCGTGGGCCCTGCTCCCCACGAAACCGGACTGGGCCGGGGGTCTGCGCGAGACGTGGGAGCCCGGCGAGCCCGCCGCGAGGGCGCGGCTGAAGGAGTTCCTCGACGAGGATCTCGGCGATTACTCGAGATACCGCGACGAGTTCGCCGGCGGTGCCACCTCGAACCTCTCACCCCGCTTGCGGTGGGGCGAGCTGAGCCCGTACCAGGTCTGGCACGACACCCTCGAGCACAAGGGCTCCGGTCAGCACGCGCAGAGCGCGAGCGGGTTCCTGTCCGAGCTGGTGTGGCGGGAGTTCGCGTGGCACGTGACGTACCACTCACCCGACATCGCCACCGCCAATTGGCGTCGGAATTTCGACGCGTTCCCGTGGCCGGAGCTGAACCGTGCGCACCTCGAGACCTGGCAGCGGGGCGAGACCGGCGTCGCCGTGGTGGACGCCGGGATGCGACAGCTGTGGAAGACCGGCGTCATGCACAACCGCGTGCGCATGGTCACGGCATCCTTCCTCATCAAGAACCTGCTGATCGACTGGCGTCACGGCGAGCAGTGGTTCTGGGACTGCCTCGTCGACGCGGATGCCGCCAGCAACCCGTTCAACTGGCAGTGGGTCGCGGGCTCCGGAGCGGATGCCGCCCCCTACTTCCGCGTGTTCAATCCCGAGACGCAACGCAAGAAGTTCGATCCGCACGACGCCTACGTGCGGGAGTGGGCTCCGGAGCACCTCGGCGAGAACCCGCCGGAGCCGATGGTCGACCTGGGCGAGACCCGGAAGCGGGCGCTCGACGCCTATGCGGAGGTACGCCACGGGGGCTGACGCGATTCAGTCCCGGGGGTCGACCGGGTTGCCCGCATCGAAACGCGCGAGGAAGCGCGTCATCTCGTCGACCACGCGCTGCTCGTTGCGCTGCATGTCCTGCAGAACGAGGTCGAGGTTCTGGGCTGCGGCCGTCACATCCCCGTCACGACGATGGTCGCACCCGCCACGACCGGACTGATCCAGCGCATCCATCCCCCTCGAAGAAACGTCGCCTTCCCACCTCGGCGCGACCGTGCACGAGCAGCGACCCACCCGCCCACGCGAAAGGGGCGCCACCCGTCGGTGGCGCCCCTTTCGAAGCGGATGTCAGTTGACGCGCTGCTCGGTGGCGTCGTCCTCGTCGTCGTCACCGGGGATGAAGACGTCGACCACGGTCACGTTGATCTCGGCGACCTTCATGCCCACGAGCTCGGTGATGGCCTGGTGCACGGCGGCGCGCACGTCGGAGGCCACGCGCTGGAGCTGCTCGGGGTAGTCGACCTGGATCGAGATGTCGGCAGCGACCTCGGTCTCGCCCACCTCGACGCTCACGCCCTGGGCGTGGTCCTTCGCACCGACGGCCTGGCGGATGTTGCCGATCACGCGGGCGGCGCCGCCACCGAGGGCGTGGACGCCGGGGACCTCGGCCGCGGCGATGCCGGCGACCTTGGCGACGACGGCGTCGACGATGACGGTCGAGCCGCCGTCCTTCTTCGAGGTGGTGGGGGTGGCGGTGGTGGTGGTGTCAGCCATGTTCGCTTCCTTCCGTCGTTTCGGAACCGTGTGTTCCGCGATGTCATAGGTGAGACGCGCGGCGGACGCACTTCGTCACGGATTTCTTCCTGAGAGAATCCTGAGGGCGAATGCCGGGCGGTGACGCGCGCGCCGGGCCGCGAGGTGCGCGAGAGGAATAGGCATCATGGCCTCGCCGTTGCATCCCGTGTGCCTGACGTATCCCCCGCCCTCTCCGTGCTCGACCTCGTCCCCGTCCGCAGCGGGCAGAACAGTGCGCAGGCGGTGAGCGCGGCCCTCGACCTGGTCGAGGTCGCCGATCGCCTCGGGTACCGCCGGTATTGGTTCGCCGAGCACCACAACATGCCCGCCGTGGCCTCGACCACTCCCCCGGTGCTCATCGCCGCGGCCGCCGCGCGCACCTCGCGCATCCGCGTGGGCTCCGGCGGCGTGATGCTGCCGAACCACTCGCCCCTGATCGTCGCCGAGCAGTTCGCCGCCCTCGAGGCGCTCGCCCCGGGTCGCATCGATCTCGGCATCGGGCGCGCGCCCGGCAGTGATCCCGTCATCACGCAGCTGCTCAACCGCTCCGGCACGACGAGCGACGTCTCGCGATTCCCCGATCACGTCACCGACATCATGGCGCTCACCTCCCCTGAGGGGGCCACGGTGCGTTTCACCTCCGGCACGGAGTATCAGGTCAAGGCGACGCCCTCGGCATCCGGCACTCCGCAGGTCTGGCTGCTCGGCTCCAGCGACTACTCCGCGCAGCTCGCCGCGAGCTTCGGGCTGCCCTACGTCTTCGCGAACCACTTCGCGGGTGAGGGCCTCGAGCACGCCCTGCGGCTCTACCGCGACCAGTTCGTGCCGAACGAGTCCGGTGAGGGACCCCGCACCTTCGTGACGGCGAACGTCGTCGCCGCTCCCACCGCCGAGGAGGCCGAGGAGCGCGCGCTGCCGCAGCTGCGGATGATGGCGCGACTGCGCACCAACCGGCCGCTCGTGCCGCTCGAGACCGTCGAGCAGGCGAAGGCCGACCCGTTCGACGCGATGGCGGGGTCGATCATGGCCTCGACGCGACAGAAGTGGTTCGTCGGGACGGGCACCGAGGTGCAGGGGCAGCTGGCCGCGTTCGCCGCGCAGCACGGTGTCGACGAGATCATGGTGTCGCCCGTGGCGGGTGCGTACGACGGCGAAGGGGCGGAGGGGCGGGTGCAGACGCTCGAGCTCATCGCCGAGAAGGCGGCCGTGGCGGCCTGACGAACTGCGGGGCGGCGGGGGGCGTCAGGCCTCCGGCTCGCCGCTCAGCAGGCCCCGCAGCCAGTCGCGCGCCTCGACGAACACGTCGTCGCTGTAGCGCTGCGGGTAGCGCACGATCGCTCGGTCGGCGCGGGCGTAGGAGCCGAGAAAGATCACCTTCGGGCTGAAGCGACGCAGGCCGAGCAGCGCGTCGGCCATGCGCTCGTCGTGCACGTGACCGTCGGCGTCGATGACGAAGCGGTACCGGCCGAGGGCGTCGCCGATGGGGCGGGATGCCAGCAGGCTCAGGTTGATGCCGCGTGTGGCGAACTGCTCGAGCAGCTCCAGCAGTGCACCCGGGTGGTCCTCGGGGAGCTCGACGATGAGCGAGGTCTTGTCGGCGCCGGTCGGGGGCGCCGGGGCCACGGTGCGACTGACCAGCACGAAGCGGGTCACCGCGTTCGGGTTGTCGCCGATGCTCTCGGCGAGCACCGACAGGTCGTGGTGGGCGACGATCCCGGGAGCGGCGATCGCGGCATCCGCGGCGCTCGTGCCGTCGAGGACGCCGAGGGCGCTGGCGACGTTGCTCTCCGCCGGCAGGTGCGCGTGCGCCGGCACGTTCGCGCTCAGCCACCCGAGGCACTGCCCGTACGCGACGGGGTGCGCGGCGATGAGCGACACGTCGGCCAGCGTCGCCCCGGGGCGCCCCACCAGCACGAAGTTCACGGGTACGAGGTACTCGCCGACGATGCGGAGCCCCGGCACGGTGGCCAGCGCGTCCTGCGCGGTCGAGACGCCGCCGTCGACGGAGTTCTCGATCGCGATCATCGCGGCATCCGAGCGACCCTCGACGACGTCGGCGAGAGCCTCGCCCACGTTGCGCACGGGCCGCCAGATCTGGTCCCTCGCCTCGGGGACCTGCGCCAGCGCGGCCTCGGTGAAGGTGCCCGCGGGGCCGAGATAGCTGTAGGTCCGGCGGGCGGGGGTGTCGTCTGTGTCGGGCAGCACCGGCTCAGCCTAGCCGCGCGGCTGTGCGCGCCGGTGTGACGGATTCGCCGGGAATCCGCCACGGCGTGTGCGCATGTCGGAGGGAGCGGGCAGACTGGGCTCATGAGCAGTCGCGCAGGACAGCCCGCCGAGGCATCCGATCTCATCGACATCGACGAACTGATCGCCGCGTATTACGACCGCAAGCCGGATGCCGCCGTGCCCGAGCAGCGCGTCGCCTTCGGCACGAGCGGCCACCGCGGATCCTCGCTGAGCACGAGCTTCAACGAAGACCACATCCTCGCTACCACTCAGGCGATCGTCGACTACCGCGCGGCGCAGGGCATCACCGGCCCGCTGTTCCTCGGGCGCGACACGCACGGCCTGTCGCTGCCGGCCGAGCGCAGTGCGATCGAGGTGCTGGTCGCCAACGGCGTCGACGTGCGCGTCGATTCGCGCGACGCGTGGGTCCCCACGCCGGCGCTCAGCCACGCCATCCTCGCCTACAACCGCGACCGCGCGACCGACGACCCCGGCCGCGCCGACGGCATCGTCGTCACCCCCTCGCACAACCCTCCGCGCGACGGCGGCTTCAAGTACAACCCCCCGCACGGCGGCCCCGCCGACACCGACGCCACGGGGTGGATCGCCGACCGCGCGAACGAGCTCATCGCGTCGGGTCTCGAGGGCGTGCACCGCACGCGCCACGCCGACATCGACCTCGACGCCCTGGGCCAGTACGACTTCCGCGATGCATACGTGCGGGATCTGGCATCCATCATCGACGTCGAGGCCATCAAGAACGCCGGCGTCCGCATCGGCGCCGACCCGCTGGGCGGGGCGTCGGTGGAGTACTGGGCGCTCATCGCGGAGGTGTACGGTCTCGACCTCACCGTGGTGAACCCCGAGGTCGACCCGACGTGGAAGTTCATGACCCTCGACTGGGACGAGAAGATCCGCATGGATCCCTCCTCGCCGTCCGCGATGGCCTCCCTGGTCGCCGCGCGCGACGAGTACGACATCCTGACGGGCAACGACGCCGACGCCGACCGCCACGGCATCGTCACCCCCGACGCGGGGCTGATGAACCCCAACCACTACCTCGCCGTCGCGATCGACTACCTGTTCTCGCACCGCCCGGGCTGGCCCTCCGACGCCGCCGTGGGCAAGACGCTGGTGTCGTCGATGATCATCGACCGCGTCGCGGCCTCGCTCGGCAAGACGCTGCTCGAGGTGCCGGTGGGCTTCAAGTGGTTCGTGCCGGGTCTTCTCGACGGCTCCGTCGCCTTCGGCGGCGAGGAGTCGGCCGGAGCGTCGTTCCTTCGCAAGGACGGCACCGTGTGGACCACCGACAAGGACGGCATCCTGCTCTGCCTGCTCGCGGCCGAGATCCTCGCCGTCACCGGCAAGACGCCGTCGCAGCGCTACGCGGAGCTCGAGACCGAATTCGGTGCCTCGGCGTACCAGCGCGTCGACGCGCCCGCGACGCCCGCGCAGAAGTCGGCTCTGTCGAAGCTGTCTCCGGATGCCGTGACCGCCACCGAGCTCGCCGGCGAGACGATCACGGCGAAGCTGTCGCACGCGCCCGGCAACGGCGCCGCGATCGGCGGCCTGAAGGTGCAGACCGAGTCGGCCTGGTTCGCCGCCCGCCCCTCGGGCACGGAAGACGTCTACAAGCTGTACGCCGAGTCGCTCCGCGGCGAGGACCACCTGCGCGAGGTGCAGGAGGAGGCCCGCGCGGTGGTGTCGGCGGCCCTCGGCCAGGCCTGACGCGAGCGATGTCGAGCGGCGTCGCCCTTCGGGGCGGCGCCGCTT
>NZ_JBKBNC010000022.1:305-44727 GCF_046295495.1 Microbacterium sp. | reverse complement strand
CGCTCGCCGGGCTCTCGCGGCCGCCGACGCGCCGCCGCCGCCGACGCGCGCCCCGCAGCGCGACCTCGAGGCGACGCCGGCGATCCTGCGCGACCCGGCCGACGCCGACGCCGAGGAGGCGGGACTCACGCAGGCGGTGCTGGGCATCGCGCGCGAGGCCGCGGCATCCGGAGACACCTCCGCCCTCGGTCCCGACGTGCAGCAGATGCTGTTCGGCGGGCAGGCGTTCGTCGACACCGCAGTGTTCTCCGCCCGCGAGAGCGCGGAGCTCGCGGGCGGTGCCCCCGGCTTCCGCAACGTGCCCGACACCGACCCCACCGTCACGGCCGACCGCGCCTGGGCGCTGTCGATCCTCGAGCGCGTCCCCGGCTCCACCGCGGGCGATGCGACCGCCGCCGCGGGCCGGGTCGACGACGAGGCGGGCCTGAACGCGGTGCTCGAGCGCGTCCGCGCCGGTGCCGAGCCCTGGGGTGCTCTCGCCGCCGCCGACCGGGCCGTGGTGCTGCAGGCGGCCGCGCGCACGCTGGAGCAGCGTCGCGCCGAGCTGATCGAGGTGCTGGCGTCGGAGGGCGGGGCGCTGCTGGCCGAGGCCGACGTCGAGGTGAGTCAGGCGGTCGACGCCGCGGCGTACTACGCCTCGACCGCGAAAGAGCTCGACCGCGTGCCCGGGGCGGTCTTCCTGCCCGACCGGGTCACGGTCGTCGCGCCGCGCGGCAACTCCCCGGTGGGACTGTGCGCCGCTGAGACCCTCGCCGCCCTGGCCGCCGGCTCCGGCGTGCTGCTCACGCCCTCCCCGCGCGCGCGGCGAGCGGGAGCCGTCGTCGCCGAGGCGTTGTGGGCGGCGGGCGTGCCGCGCGACGTGCTCGCCTACGTCGACCTCAACGAGGAGGCATCGGGGCGGGCGCTCCTCGTGCACCCCGGCGTCGACCGCGTGCTGCTGGCCGGCGCGCGCGAGACGGCCGAGCGCTTCCTGGCGTGGCGCCCGACGCTGCCCCTGCAGGCGCTCACCGCGGGGCGCAACGCCGTGATCGTCGCCCCCTCGGCCGACCTCGACGAGGCCGTCGCCGACATCGTGGCCGGCGCTTTCGGCCGCGCGGGACAGGCCGCCACGGCCGTGTCGCTGGTGATCCTCGTGGGGGCGGTCGCCCGCTCGGCGCGCTTCACCGATCAGCTGAAGGATGCCGTCACCTCGCTGCGCGTCGGCCCCGCCGACGACCCGCTGAGCGACATCGGTCCGCTCCTCGAGGAGCCCACCGGCGAGGTGCGGCGCGCGCTGACCGTGCTGGCCGACGGTGAGCGCTGGCTCGTGGAGCCCCGTGAGCTCGACCTCGGACCCGACACGGCCGGCCGGTTCTGGTCGCCCGGCGTACGCACGGGGGTCACCGCCGGCTCGCACCTCACCCGCGCCGCTGTCGCGGCCCCGGTGCTCGGCATCCTGCACGCGCCCAGCCTGACGCGGGCGGTCGAGCTGCAGAACGCGATCGGCTCCGGGTTCGTCGCGGGCTTGCACACCCGCGACGCCGCCGACCTCGACCTGTGGCTCGACACCGTCGAAGCGGCGGTGCTGCGCGTGAATCGTCCGGCCTCGGGCGCGGTGGTGCAGCGCGAGCCCGTCGGCGGCTGGGGCGAGGCCGCGGTCGGCGCCACGGCGCTGTCGGGCGGACCCAACCGCCTGGTGGCCCTCGGCTCGTGGCGGCCGTCGTCGGGCGGGGCGGCGTCGTCGACGCTGCACCTGCGCGGTCTCGACAGCCGCATCACCGCCCTCATCGAGGCGGCGCAGCCCACGCTGTCGTACGAGGCGTTCGACTGGCTGCGCCGCGGGGCCCTCTCGGACGCCGTCGCGTGGGATCGCGAGTACGGCCGCGTCCGCGATGTCTCGCGCCTCGGCGTGGAGCGCAACCTGCGCCGCTACCGACCGGCCGACGTCTCCGTGCGCGCCACCGCGGACGCGTCGTGGCAAGCGGTGCTGAGGGTGCTCGTCGCCGCCGTGCGGTCGGGGTCGACCTTCAGCCTCAGCACGCCCGTCGGACTTCCCGCCGCTGTGCGGCACCTGCTCGGCGAGAGCGGCGTCGCCGTCTCGGTGGAGAGCGATGCGGAGTGGCTGCAGCGCCTGGCGGGTGGCGTCCCGGATGCCGTCGATGGCGACGACGCGGAGCGGATCGGCGCCCTGCCCCGCCCGGCGCGCGTGCGCCTGGTCGGTCCGGCCGCGTCGGTGGCTGCGATCCGGGCCGCCGTGGCCGAGACGACCGGCGCCGACGCCGCACTCGCGGTCTACGCCGACGAGGTCACCACGGCGGGCCGCATCGAGCTGCTGCCGTTCCTGCGCGAGCAGGCGGTGTCGATCTCCGCGTTCCGCTTCGGGCGGCCCGACCCCTGGAGCGCCTCGGTCATCTGACGCGCGCTCACGCGCACGGCACGGATCGTGCGGTCCGGGTCGGACGGGGCGCCGGGGTTTGCGTCGTGCGGCCCGGCCTCGGCGAGCGTTCGGCCACGGGCGCGGGCTGCTGGTTACCGGGTTCCGGTTTCTCGCGCAACGTCGCCGCCGTTGCGTGACGCGGCGTGTCGCTTCGCGACGCCCGAAGACGCACTCGTTGGCCCGCATCCGCAGCCCGGCCCTAGCGTCTCCGGAAGTGTCGCCGGCATGCAGCGCCGGCGCAGCGAAGGAACAGCCGCATCGTGACAACCAGCCAGACTCCCCCGCGCGCCGCCACCCGGCCGCCGCGGCCGTCCACCAAACCCAATGGGCAGTGGAAGATCGACGGCACCACACCCCTCAACGGCAATGAGGAGTGGAAGCAGGTCGACGACGGTCTCGCGGTGCGCGAGCGCATCGAGAACGTCTACGCCGCGGGCGGCTTCTCCTCCATCGATCCGACCGACCTGCACGGCCGGTTCCGGGTGTGGGGTCTCTACACGCAGCGCAAGCCCGGCATCGACGGGGGCCGCACCGCCACGCTGACCCCGGAGGAGCTCGAGGACGCGTACTTCATGCTGCGCGTGCGCATCGACGGCGGGCAGCTCACCACCGAGCAGCTGCGCGTGATCGCCGGCATCTCGCGGGAGTTCGGCCGCGACACCGCCGACCTCACCGACCGCCAGAACGTGCAGCTGCACTGGGTCGAGGTCGAGTCGATGCCCGAGATCTGGCGACGGCTCGAGGCCGTCGGACTCGGCACGACCGAGGCGTGCGGCGATGTGCCGCGCGTGGTGCTCGGCTCGCCCGTGGCGGGCATCTCCGCCGACGAGCTGATCGACCCCACCCCGCAGATCGACGAGATCACCAGCCGCTTCATCGGCGACCCGACGCTGTCGAACCTGCCCCGCAAGTTCAAGTCGGCCATCACCGGTCACCCCCACCACGACGTCGTGCACGAGATCAACGACGTCGCCTTCGTCGCCGTCGACCACCCCGAGCTCGGCATCGGTTACGACCTCTGGGTCGGCGGGGGGCTGTCGACCTCCCCGCGTCTCGGCGAACGTCTCGGCGCGTTCGTCGCACCGGAGCGAGTGGCCGAAACCTGGCACGGCGTCGCGCAGATCTTCCGCGACTACGGCTACCGACGGCTGCGCAACAAAGCGCGCCTGAAATTCCTGCTCGCCGAGTGGGGGCCCGCGAAGTTCCGCCAGGTGCTGCAGGACGAGTACCTCGGCTACGCCCTTCCCGACGGCCCCGCGGCTCCCCAGCCCGCCGGCCCGGGTGACCACGTCGGCATCCACCGCCAGAAGGACGGGCGCTTCTACGTCGGCGCGACCCCCATCGTCGGGCGGGTCTCGGGCACGACGCTCGCCCGCCTCGCCGACCTCATCGAGGAGCACGGCTCGACGCGGCTGCGCACGACCCCCCACCAGAAGGTCGTCATCCTCGACATCCCCGAGGACCGGGTCGAATCCCTCGTCGCGGGTCTCGACGACCTGGGCCTGCAGGCACGGCCGAGCCTCATCCGCCGCGGCACGATCGCGTGCACCGGCATCGAGTTCTGCAAGCTCGCGATCGTGGAGACCAAGGTCAACGCCACCGCCGCCGTGCGCGATCTCGAAGAGCGCCTCGCGGGCTTCGACCTGCCGCACCCGATCTCGCTGCACGTCAACGGGTGTCCCAACTCGTGCGCCCGCATCCAGACCGCCGACATCGGCCTGAAGGGTCAGCTCGTCACCATCGACGGCGAGCAGGTGCCCGGCTATCAGGTGCACCTCGGCGGCGGGCTCGCCTCCCAGGATCGCGACGAAGCGGGCCTCGGACGCACCGTCCGCGGCCTGAAGGTCGCCGCAGACGGCATCGCCGACTACGTCGACCGCGTGGTCCGCCGCTTCCTCGACGAGCGTGACGAGGCCGCCGACGAGACCTTCGCCCAGTGGGCGCACCGCGCCGACGAGGAGGCCCTGCAGTGAGCGTGTCCCTCGCCCCCCGCGTCTCCGCGCGCCGCAGCGCCGACGACCTGAGGGCCCTGGCGGAAGCCGGCGACGTCGAGCTGCGCAGCCTCGCCGCCGACGAGGCGAGCCCCGCCGAGGTCGTCTCCTGGGTCGCCCGCCACTTCGCTCCCGAAGCCGCCGCGGTGGCGTGTTCGATGGCCGATGCGGCGCTACCGCACCTGGTCGCCGCGCACCTGCCGAACGTCGACGTGCTCTTCCTCGACACCGGCTACCACTTCGCCGAGACCCGCTTCACGCGCGACGAGGTCGACCGCGCCCTCGATGTGCGCGTCGTCGACGTGCTGCCCGAGCAGACCGTCGCAGAACAGGATGCCGCCTTCGGCGCGCGCCTGTACGAGCGCGATCCCGCGCTGTGCTGTGCGCGCCGCAAGGTCGACCCCCTGCAGGGGGCGCTGGGCGGCTACGAGGTGTGGTTCACCGGCGTCCGCCGCGACGAGGCCCCCACGCGTGCGCGCACCCCGCTGGTCACCTGGGACGAGCGAAACGGCCTGGTCAAGGTGAACCCGGTCGCGGCGTGGAGCTTCGACGACCTCCTCGGCTACGCGAACGACCAGAAGGTACCGGTCAACCTCCTCCTCACCCACGGCTACCCCTCCATCGGGTGCGAGCCGTGCACCCAGCCGGTCGCCCCCGGCGAAGATCCCCGGTCCGGCCGCTGGGCGGGCCTGTCGAAGACGGAATGCGGGTTGCACACATGAGCGCTGTATCCACGGCATCCACTGCCCTGTCCACCCTCGACCTGCTCGAGGCCGAGGCGATCCACGTCATCCGGGAGGTCGTCGCCGAGTTCGAGCGACCCGTGCTGCTGTTCTCCGGCGGCAAGGACTCCGTCGTGGTGCTGCACCTGGCGACGAAGGCTTTTGCGCCGGGCCGCGTGCCCTTCCCCGTGCTGCACGTGGACACCGGGCACAACTTCCCCGAGGTGCTCCGCTTCCGCGACGAGACGGTCACGCGCCTGGGCCTGCGCCTCGAGGTCGCGCGCGTGCAGGACTACATCGACGACGGACGCCTGCAGGAGCGCGCCGACGGCACCCGCAACCCTCTGCAGACCCTCCCGCTCCTGGATGCCATCGCCGCCGGACGCCACGACGCCGTCTTCGGCGGTGCGCGCCGCGACGAGGACAAGGCGCGCGCCAAGGAGCGCATCATCTCGCTGCGCGACGAGTTCGGTCAGTGGGACCCGCGCAACCAGCGACCGGAGCTGTGGAGTCTCTACAACGGCCGGCACACCCCCGGCCAGCACGTGCGCGCGTTCCCCATCTCGAACTGGACCGAGCTCGACATCTGGCGCTACATCGAGCGCGAGGCCATCGCCCTTCCGCCGCTGTACTTCGCGCACGAGCGCGAGGTGTACCGCCGCGGCGACATGTGGCATCCGGTCGGTCCGTTCTCCCCTCCCCGCGAGGGCGAGAGCGTCGAGGTGCGCACGGTCCGCTACCGCACCGTGGGAGACATGAGCTGCACCGGCGCGGTCGAATCGGATGCCGCCGACCTGACGGCCATCGTCGCCGAGGTCGCGCGCACCACCATCACCGAACGCGGGGCCACCCGCGCCGACGACCGCCTCAGCGAGGCGGCCATGGAGGACCGCAAGAAGGACGGATATTTCTGATGTCGCTCGACACCCTCGAGACGCCGGTCGAGACGACCGAGCCCACGCTCTTCCGCTTCGCCACGGCGGGTTCCGTCGACGACGGCAAGTCCACGCTCGTGGGACGCCTGCTGCACGACGCCAAGGCGATCCTCGCCGACCAGCTCGAGCAGGTCGCGCGCACCTCGGCCGACCGCGGCTTCGCGCACGGCGCGTTCGACTTCGCGCTGCTGACCGACGGCCTGCGCGCCGAGCGCGAGCAGGGCATCACCATCGACGTCGCCTACCGCTACTTCGCCACCGGCACGCGCTCGTTCATCCTCGCCGACTGCCCCGGCCACGTGCAGTACACGCGCAACATGGTCACCGGCTCCACCACGGCCGACGCCGTCGTCGTGCTCGTCGACGCGCGTGCCGGGGTCGTCGAGCAGACGCGCCGCCACCTGGCGGTCGTCGCCCTTCTGCGCGTGCCGCACGTCATCATCGCGGTGAACAAGATCGACCTCGTCGACTTCTCGGCGGAGGTGTTCGACAGCGTCGCGACGCAGGCAAAGGCCGTCGCCAGCGAACTCGAGATCGACGACCTGCACGTCATCCCGGTGTCGGCGCTCGAGGGCGACAACATCGTCGACCGCTCCACCCGCACCCCCTGGTACGACGGCCCCGCGCTGCTCGAGCTGCTCGAGACCCTGCCCTCGGCCGACGAGACCTCCCGCGAGGCCGAACCGCTGCGTCTGCCCGTGCAGTCGGTCATCCGCCCGCAGGGCGGGCTGGCGCCGGAGCTCGCCGCCGACCCCGAGGCCGCGACCGCGCTCCGCGACTACCGCGCGGTCGCCGGTCGGATCTCGCGCGGTACCGTGCGCGTCGGCGACGAGGTCGAGGTGTCGGGCTCGGGCGTGCGCACGCTGGTGCAGGGCATCCGTGTCGCGGGTGTTCCGGCCGAGAGCGCCGTGGCCCCGCAGTCCGTCTCGCTCGAACTCGCCGACGACGTGGATGCCGCCCGCGGCGCCGTGATCGCCACGGCGGGGACCCTGCCCGCGCCTCGCCGCGAGGCCGAGGTCGAGCTCTTCCAGCTCGACGCGCGGCCCTTGACCACCGGCGCGCGGGTGCTCGTCAAGCACGGCACGGCGGCGGTGCAGGCGATCGTGGCGTCCATCGACTCCCGGTACGACCTCGACGCGCTCACCCACGTCGAGGCCGACCGGCTCGAGACGAACGACATCGGCCGCGCGCGCCTGCGCCTGGCCGCCGAGCTGCCGCTGGAGCCCTACCGCGACAGCCGACACGAGGGCTCGTTCCTCGTCATCCATCCGTCCGACGGCGCGACTCTCGCCGCCGGCATCGTGCGCTGAGGCGCACACCCCGCGTGCGCCGACCGGCGCACGAGACCCGACGCCCACGAAGGAGGCGAACCGTGAAGACACTGCGCACCGCGACCGCGATCACAACCCTGGGACTGATTGCGGCCATGATGACGGGCTGCGCCTCGGGCGCCGCCTCCGCCGAGAGCGCCGACCAGGGCCCCGCCGCCGAGCTCCGCCTCGGCTACTTCGCCAACGTCACCCATGCTCCCGCGCTCGTCGGTCTGCAGGAGGGCCTGCTGCAGGATGCACTCGGAGACACGACGCTGTCGACCGAGGTGTTCAACGCCGGACCCGCCGCCATCGAGGCCCTCTCGGCCGGCGCGATCGACGCGACCTACATCGGACCGAACCCGTCGATCAACACGTTCATCCAGTCACGCGGCGAATCGGCGCGCATCGTCGCCGGCGCCGCCACCGGTGGTGCCGCACTGGTCGTGCGCGACGGCATCGACAGCCCCGCGGACCTGAAAGGCAAGACCCTCGCCACCCCGCAGCTCGGCAACACGCAGGACGTGGCGCTGCGCGGCTGGCTGAAGGAGCAGGGCTTCGAAACCGACACCTCGGGCGGCGGCGACGTCACGATCACCCCGACCGAGAACGCTCAGACCTTCCAGCTCTTCAGGGACGGCCAGCTCGACGGCGCGTGGCTGCCCGAGCCGTGGGTGTCGCGGCTGGTGATCGACGCGGGGGCGAAAGTCCTCGTCGACGAAG
This sequence comes from Microbacterium sp., assembly GCF_046295495.1. Classification (GTDB taxonomy): domain Bacteria; phylum Actinomycetota; class Actinomycetes; order Actinomycetales; family Microbacteriaceae; genus Microbacterium. The sequence goes on along the minus strand of NZ_JBKBNC010000022.1, from coordinate 36,630 downwards.
CGGACGAGTGGCCCGACGGGCAGTTCCCCACCACCGTGCTGCTCGTGCGCAAGGAGTTCCTCGACCAGCATCCCGAGACGGTGTCGAAGCTGCTCGCCGGCCACGAGGCGTCGGTCACGTGGATCGCCGACAACGCCGGCACCGCGGCATCCGTCATCAACGCGCAGATCGCCGCCGACACGGGCAAGCCGCTCGCCGACGCCGTCATCGCCCGGGCGCTGGAGCACGTGACGTACGCGGTCGACCCGCACGCCGACACCTTCTCGACGCTGGTCGAGAACGGCATCGACGCCGGTACGCAGAAGCCGGGCTCGATCGAGGGCCTGTTCGACCTGCGCCTGCTCAACGCGCAGCTGACGCGAAGCGGTGAGTCGGCGATCTCGGCCGCCGGCCTCGGCGAGGAGTGACATGACCACGGCCCGCATCGACACGGCGGCACCCGCCCTCACCACCGCCCCGGCGGTGCGCATCGACGGCGTCTCGAAACGCTTCGGTGCGGGCCCGGTCGTGCTCGACCACATCACCCTCGACATCGCCCCGGGCGAGTTCGTGTGCCTCCTGGGCGCCTCGGGGTGCGGCAAGTCGACGCTGCTGAACCTCATCGCCGGCCTCGACCGCCCCACCGCGGGTCGCATCGAGACGCCCGCCGCGGGCTCGGCGGTCATGTTCCAGGAATCGGCGCTCATGCCCTGGTTGAGCGCGCGTCGCAACGTCGAGCTCGCGCTGCGCCTGCGCGGCGTGGCGCGCGCCCGTCGGCGCGACGAGGCCCTCGCCCTGCTCGACACCGTCCATCTCGCGGATGCCGCCGACAAGCGCCCGCACGAGCTCTCGGGCGGCATGCGTCAGCGCGTGGCCCTGGCCCGCGCCCTGGCGCAGGACCGGCCGGTGCTGCTGATGGACGAGCCCTTCGCCGCCCTCGACGCGATCACCCGCGACCTCCTCCACGAGGAGCTCGAGCGAGTGTGGCGCACGACCGGTCGCACGATCGTGTTCGTCACCCACAACGTGCGCGAGGCCGCCCGTCTCGGTCAGCGCGTGATCCTGCTCGGCAGCCGTCCGGGTCGCGTCGTCACCGAGTGGCGCATCGATCGCACCGAGGGCCGCCGCATCGACTCGGCCGAGGTGGCCGCCCTGTCGGGGGAGATCACCCACGAACTGCGCAAGGAGATCCGCCGCAATGCGCGCTGACACCACGGCCCCCGCCGACGACCTGCGGAGCCTGGAGGCGGGACTGGACAACCTCCAGACCGCCACCGATGCCGGAGCCGGTCGCTGGCGCACGTTCTGGACGAGCGTGCTGCCGCCGGTCATCTTCGTCGTCCTCCTGGTCGCCGCCTGGCAGCTGTACATCGTCGTCGCCGACCCGCGCCCCGACAAGGCGCCCAGCCCCGCCGACGTGTTCGGCTCGCTGGCCTTCGCGTGGGAGACCGGCCGCCTGCAGGAAGCGGTGCTGACGAGCCTGGAGCGCGGCATCCTGGGCTTTCTCATCGCCATCGTGATCGGCACCCCGATCGGTCTGCTGCTGGCCGAGGTGCGCCCGATCCGTCGCGCGGTCGGCCCGATCATCTCGGGCCTGCAGGTGCTGCCGTCGGTGGCGTGGGTGCCGGCGGCGATCATCTGGTTCGGACTCACGGATGCCACGGCGTACTTCGTGATCCTGATGGGCGCGATCCCCTCGATCGTCAACGGTCTCATCTCGGGCGTCGACCAGGTGCCGCCGCAGCTGCGCCGTGTGGGGACGGTGCTGGGCGCATCGCGCTGGCAGCTGGCGACCTCGGTGATCCTGCCCGCCGCCCTCCCGGGTTACTTCGCCGGCCTCAAGCAGGGGTGGGCGTTCTCGTGGCGCTCGCTCATGGCGGCCGAGATCATCACCTCGGGCGGCACGATCGGCTTCGGCCTCGGCACGATGCTGCAGCAGACGCGCGATCTCGCCGACCTCGCGGGGGTGCTCGCCACGATCGTCGTCATCCTCGGAATCGGCATCCTGATCGAGCTCGCCTTCTTCGGCCCCATCGAACGGCGCATGCTGCGCGGTCGCGGCCTGCTGCTGTCGGGCGGGGCGCGGTGAGCGGGCCGGTGAGGCGGGCGGATGCCACCCCGGGCGAGGCCGTGGGCCCGGCCGGGCCCGTGGCATCCGGAGTCGTCTGGCTGGTGGGCGCCGGACCCGGCGATGCGGGCCTGCTGACGCTCCGGGGGCTGCGCGCCCTCGAGTCCGCCGACGTGATCGTCGCCGACCGTCTCGGCGCGCGAGGCGTGCTCGACGGCCTGGCCGCCGAGGGCGTGCGCCTGGAGGCCGAGGTCATCGACGTCGGCAAGCTCCCCGGCCATCACGCCGTCCCGCAGGATGCCATCAACGCCCTGCTCGTGCGCGAGGCGCTCGCCGGTCGCACCGTGGTGCGCCTGAAGGGCGGAGACCCCTACGTGTTCGGTCGCGGCGGCGAGGAACTGTTCGCCTGCCGGGAGGCCGGCATCGACGTCCGCGTGGTCCCCGGCGTCACCAGTGCCGTATCGGTGCCCGCGCTCGCCGGCATCCCGCTCACCCACCGCGGGGTGGCGACGAGCTTCACCGTCGCGACAGCCCACGACCAGATCGCGTCGCTCAGCGGCGGGCGCGATCACACCGTCGTGCTGCTGATGGGCGTGGGCACCCTGGCGAACTCGGCGTTGACGCTGGCTCGCGGCGCGCGCGGCGCCGACTGCCCCGTCGCGATCGTGGAGGACGGCTTCGGCGCGCGCCAGCGCGTGACCGTCGGCACCCTCGCCACCATCGCCGCCCAGGCCGCCGAGCGCGGGGTGCGCTCTCCCGCGGTCGTGGTGGTGGGCGACGTGGTGCGGCTGAGTCCCTACGCCCCCGCCGCCCTGGCGTCCCTCGATCTCACGTTCGACCCCCTCACCATCGTCGGAAAGGCCCCCTCGCAGTGACCTCGTCTTCTCTCACCTCGCTCCGCGTCGCGATCGTCGGCGCCGGCCCCGCCGGCATCTACGCGGGCGACATCCTCACGCGCGCGGTGACCGACGCCGGCGGCACGGTCGCCATCGACCTGTTCGACGCGCTCCCCGCGCCCTACGGCTTGATCCGCTACGGCGTCGCGCCCGACCACCCGCGCATCAAGGGCATCGTCGACTCGCTGCACGGGATGCTCGACGCGGGCTCCACCCGCTTCATCGGCAACGTCGAGGTGGGGCGTGACATCGCCGTCGACGAGTTGCACGCGCGCTACGACGCCGTGATCCTCGCCACCGGTGCCCTGCGCGACGCGCCCCTGGACATCCCCGGCATCGACCTGCCCGGCTCGTACGGCGCGGCCGACTTCGTCGCCTGGTACGACGGCCACCCCGACGTGCCCCGCGACTGGCCGCTGGATGAGCGCGAGGTCGCCGTGATCGGCAACGGCAACGTCGCCCTCGACGTGGCCCGCGTGCTCGCCAAGCACGCCGCCGACCTGCGCTCGACCGAGATCGCCGACAACGTGCTGCACGGGCTGGAGGCCTCCGCCGTCACCGACGTGCACGTGTTCGGTCGGCGCGGTCCCGCCGACATCAAGTTCACGCCCATCGAGCTGCGCGAACTCGGCGAGGTGCCCGACGTCGACATCGTCGTGCACGACGAGGACTTCGCGGATGCCGACCCCGCCCAGGCCCCCACGAACCAGCTCAAGGTCATGCTGCGGGTGCTGAACAGCTGGCGCACGCGCGAGCAGACGGGCGCGAGCCGCCGCCTGCACCTGCACTTCTACCATTCCCCCCTCGCCGTACGGGGGGAGGACCGCGTCGAGGGTCTGCGCTTCGAGCGCACCGCGCCCGTCGGCGACGGCACCGTCCGCGGCACGGGCGAGCTCCGCGAGATCGCGGTGCAGCAGGTGTACCGCGCGGTCGGCTACTTCTCGAGCCCCGTTCTCGGCGCGCCGTTCGACGCCGTGCGCGGCGTGGTGCCCAACGTCGAGGGCCGTGTCGTCGAGGGCTCCGAGACGGTGCCGGGGCTGTACGCCACGGGCTGGATCAAACGCGGGCCCGTCGGCCTCATCGGGCACACGAAGTCGGATGCCATGGAGACCATCGCGCACCTCGTGTCCGACGTCGAGGCCGGCGCCCTGTCGGCACCCACGATCGACGGTGACGTCCTGGACGCCCTCGCCGCGCGGGGCGTGGAGTTCACGACGTGGGAGGGCTGGCGCGCCCTCGACGCGCACGAGCGCGCGCTCGGCGCGGCGCACGCGCACACGCGGGAGCGGGTCAAGGTCGTGTCGCGCGAGGAGCAGGTGGGTATTTCGCGGTCGGGAGTGCTCGTCCCATGACCTACGTGATCGCCCTGCCCTGCGTCGACGTCAAAGACCGCGCCTGCATCGACGAGTGTCCGGTCGACTGCATCTACGAGGGGGAACGCTCGCTCTACATCCACCCCGACGAGTGCGTCGACTGCGGTGCGTGCGAGCCGGTCTGCCCCGTCGAGGCGATCTACTACGAAGACGACCTCCCCGAAGAGTGGTCCGACTACTACAGGGCCAACGTCGAGTTCTTCGACGACATCGGCTCGCCCGGCGGAGCCGCCAAGGTCGGCGTGATCGCCAAGGACCACCCCGTCATCGCGGTCCTGCCGCCGCAGGCGCATGACTGACGCGGGCGTCGGGGGACGCGGCGCGGGGCGCGTCGACGCCGGCTCGGCGGCGCGGGCTCTCGCCGACGGGGCCGCCGACGGGACCGCCGCCGAGGTCGCTTCGGCCGACGTGCTGGTGGTCGGCGGCGGGCCGGCGGGGCTCTCGGCCGCCCTGAACCTCGCCCGCGCCCGCGCCTCGGTCGTCGTGGTCGACACCGGTCGGCCCCGCAACGCCGCGACCCTGCGCTCCCACGGCTTCCTCACCCGCGACGGCATCTCGCCCATCGAGCTGCGCAGGCTCGCCCGCGAGGAGCTGCACGCCTACGACGCGGTCCGCGTCCTCGACCGGTCCGCCGTGGCACGGATCGAGACGGATGCCGACGGGTTCGTCGCCACCCTCACGGGCCGCGCCGCCGCGGCATCCCCGGTTCTGTCCGCGCGCACGGTGGTGGTGGCGACCGGGCTGCGCGAGACGCTTCCCGACGTGGCGAATCTGCGCTCGTTCTACGGCATGTCGGTCTTCAGCTGCGTCGCGTGCGACGGCTGGGAACTGCAGGACACGCCCGTCGCCCTCATCGGCGAGACGTCCGATCTCGCCGACCGTGCGCGCCTGTTGACCCGCTGGACGTCGACGCTCACGGTGTGCACCAACGGCGCCTCCGTCATCGACCCGGTCGACGAGGCCGAGTTGGTGGCATCCGGGGTCGCCGTCGAGCGCCGCGCGATCGCCGCTCTCGAGGGCGAACGCGGGCAGCTCGCCGGTGTGCGCTTCGTCGACGGGGACAGCCTGGCCGTCGACGGCGGGTTCGTGCGGCCCACGTGGCACGCCGCCCACGATTTCCTCGCCCCGCTCGCCCCCGACGTCGATGCCGACGGGCACCTCGTCACCGACCGCTCCGGCCGCACGTCGGTGCGGGGGCTGTACGCGGCGGGGGATGCCGCCGCCCCGGGTCCTCAGCAGCTGATCGTCGCGGCCGGACAGGGCGCGCGGGCGGCCGCGGTGCTGGTGCAGGACCTGCTCGGGGTGCGGACGGCGCACTGACCGCGCGACCCCGGGGCACGCGGCGGGGCCGGTCACGGCATCCGGGTGGGGGTTTCGAAAACGTTCAGCGGTCGCCGCCGCTCGCGGTAGCGTCGTCGAAAATCCCGAGGAGCACCGATGACCGCTGCCCGAATCACCGTCGACCCCCGCTTCCCGATCGGGGCCGTGCGCCGCCGCCTGTTCGGCGGTTTCGTCGAGCACCTCGGCCGCCATGTGTACGACGGCATCTACGAACCCGGCCACCCCGCGGCCGACGAGCAGGGCTTCCGACGCGATGTGCTCGAGCTCGTGCGCGAGCTCGGCGTCTCGCTCATCCGCTACCCCGGCGGCAACTTCGTCTCCGGCTTCCGGTGGGAGGACAGCGTGGGTCCGCGGGAGCGGCGCCCCCGCCGTCTCGATCTGGCCTGGCACTCCACCGAGACGAACGAGATCGGGCTGCACGAGTTCAGCGACTGGCTCACCAAGGCCGGAAGCGACCTCATGCTCGCCGTGAACCTCGGGACCCGCGGCACCCTCGAGGCCATCGACCTTCTCGAGTACAGCAACATCCCCGGGGGGAGCGCCCTCTCGCAGCAGCGCATCGACAACGGTCGCACCGCTCCGTTCGACGTGCGCGTGTGGTGCCTCGGCAACGAGATGGACGGCCCGTGGCAGCTCGGCCACCGTTCCGCCGACGACTACGGCAAGCTCGCCGCGCAGACGGCCAAGGGCATGCGGCAGATGGACCCCTCGATCGAGCTGGTCGTGTGCGGCTCGTCGGGCGCGCAGATGCCGACCTTCGGCGAGTGGGAACGCGTGGTGCTCGAGCACACCTACGACGACGTCGACATGATCTCGTGTCACGCGTACTACCAGGAGCACGACGGCGACGTCGACTCGTTCCTGGCCTCCGCCGTCGACATGGACCGCTTCATCGAGGCCGTCGCCGCCACGGCCGACCACGTGGGCGCCGTGAAGGGCAGCGACAAGCGCATCGACATCTCGTTCGACGAGTGGAACGTCTGGTACATCGACCGCGTCGACTCGGTCAAACCGACCGCCATCGACGACTGGCCCGTGGCCCCGCGCCTGTTGGAAGACGTCTACTCGGCCCTGGACGCCGTGGTGTTCGGCAGCCTGTTGATCTCGCTGCTCTCGCACGCCGACCGGGTGGCATCCGCCTCGCTCGCCCAGCTGGTCAACGTGATCGCCCCGATCATGACCGAGCCCGGCGGGCCCACCTGGCGTCAGACGACGTTCTTCCCGTTCGCGATCACCTCGCGCCTGGCCCAGGGCGACGCCGTGCGCCTGCACGTGGAGGCGCCGTCGATCGACACGGCGAAGCACGGCACGGTCGCGGCGGTGGATGCCGTGGCCACCCACGACGCGGACACCGGTGCGACCGCGATCTTCCTGGTGCACCGCGGGCGCGAGGAGGCGATCGAGGTCACGATCGACGTCAGCGGCCTGGGCGCGGCCGAGATCGTCGAGACCCACCTGCTGCACGACGACGACCCGTACGCCCGCAACACGCTCGACGACCCCGAGCGCGTGCAGCCCCGCGCGGTGGAGTCGCGGCTCGAGGGCGGCATCCTCCGTGTGACCCTCCCGCCCATCGCGTGGGCGGCGCTGGCGCTGCGGACGCGGTGAGGCCGGCGCTCGCGGGGCGCGCGGGCTCGGCGATCCGGCTGCCGTGCGTCCCTGCCGGGCGGGGTGGCGCTGACCGCGCGGATCGCGGAGGCAGCGCCCGCGCCGCTCGCGCCCCCTCGCGCGCGCGTGCGACAATGTCAGCGGCGTGCTCGGACCGACCTTTCCCCGCACGGCGCCGCGGCGCCACCGGGTCGAAGGGCCACCGCGCCCCAGGACAGCGTCCGCCGCACCTTTTCTCCGAGGAGCAGAGATGTCCGCTACCCCCATCGCCACCCCCGCCCCGGTCGAGACGACCGAGCGCGTGCAGCAGCACCGCCGGTACCTCATGTGCCGGCCCGATCACTTCACGGTGAGCTACAGCATCAACCCGTGGATGGAGCCCTCGCGCCCCACCGACACGGCCCTCGCCGTGAAGCAGTGGCAGGCGCTGTACGACACCTACGTGTCGCTCGGCCACGAGATCGAGCTCATCGATCCGCTCGAGGGTCTGCCCGACATGGTCTACACCGCCAACGGCGGCTTCGTGATCGACGGTGTGGCCTACGGGCCGAAGTTCCGCTTCCGCGAGCGAGCGGCCGAGGCGCCCGCCTTCATCGACTGGTTCGCCGCGAACGGCTTCGAGGTCGCCGAGCCCGTCGAGGTCAACGAGGGAGAGGGCGACTTCCTGCTCGTGGGGAACACGATCCTCGCCGGCACCGGCTTCCGCTCCACCGGTGACAGCCACCGCGAGGTCGGCGAGGTGTTCTCGCGCGAGGTCGTGTCGCTGACGCTCACCGACCCGCGGTTCTACCACCTCGACACCGCCATCGCGGTGCTCGACCCGGTCGAGGGTCCGGGGGGCGTCGAGAAGGCCAACATCGCGTACCTGCCGACCGCGTTCGACGAGCGCAGCCAGGCGATCCTGCGCGAGCGCTACCCCGACGCGATCCGCGTCTCCGACAGCGACGGCGCCGTGTTCGGGCTGAACTCCGCCAGCGACGGCAAGAACGTCATCATCTCCCCGCGCGCGGTCGGCTTCGAGGCGCAGCTGCGCGAGCGCGGCTACACCCCGGTGATGGTCGACCTCTCCGAGCTCCTCCTCGGCGGGGGCGGCATCAAGTGCTGCACGCTGGAGCTGCGAGGCGGCTCGCGATGAGCACGACCGTCGACGACCTCGGCGCCCGTCTGATCGCCGAGGAGGGCGCCCACCTCGCCCACAACTACCACCCGCTGCCCGTCGTGGTCTCGCGCGCCGAGGGCGTGTGGGTCACCGACGTCGAGGGCAAGCGCTACCTCGACCTGCTGTCGGCCTACTCGGCGCTCAACTTCGGGCACGGCCACCCCGCGATCCTCGCGGCCGCGCGCGAGCAGCTCGAGCGCCTGACGCTCACGAGCCGGGCGTACCACAACGACCGCCTGGGACCTTTCGCCACCGCGCTCGCGCAGCTGTGCGGCAAAGACCTCGTGCTGCCGATGAACACCGGAGCCGAGGCCGTCGAGACCGGCATCAAGGTGGCGCGCGCCTGGGGGTACCGCACGAAGGGCATCGCCCCCGACGCCGCGACCATCATCGTCGCGAACGGCAACTTCCACGGCCGCACCACCACGATCGTCGGCTTCAGCGACGACCCCACCGCGCACGACGACTTCGGGCCCTACGCCCCCGGCTTCGTGCACGTGCCCTTCGGCGACGCGGATGCCATCGCCGCGGCGATCGACGAGAACACCGCCGCGGTGCTCATCGAGCCCATCCAGGGCGAGGCCGGCGTCGTCATCCCGCCGGAGGGTTTCCTGCGTCGCGTGCGCGAGATCTGCACGTCTCGCAACGTGCTGTTCATCGCCGACGAGATCCAGTCCGGCCTCGGCCGAGTGGGCGAGACGTTCGCGTGCGACCGCGAGGGTGTCGTCCCCGACCTCTACCTGCTCGGCAAGGCCCTGGGCGGCGGCATCCTCCCGCTGTCGGCGGTCGTCGCCGACGCCGACGTGCTCGGCGTGATCCGCGCGGGCGAGCACGGCTCGACCTTCGGCGGCAACCCGCTCGCCGCGGCCGTGGGCCTGCGGGTGGTCGAGATGCTGGCATCCGGGGAGTTCCAGACGCGCGCCACGGCGCTCGGCGCGCACCTCGAGCAGAGACTGCAGGCGCTCGTGGGCCGTGGCGTGACCGCCGTTCGCATCGCGGGGCTGTGGGCGGGCGTCGACATCGACCCGGCCGCGGGCACCGGTCGCGAGATCGCCGAGAAGCTGCTCGCGCGCGGCGTGCTCGTCAAGGACACGCACGGTCAGACCATCCGCATCGCCCCGCCGCTGACGATCCGCGCGACCGAGCTCGACTGGGCCGTGGAGCAGATCCGGCACGTGCTCGGCGCGTGACGGCGAACGGGGGCGGATGAGTCCGCCCCCGTCGTGGTCAGCCCACCCGCGCGGTGACGCCGGCCAGGTCGAGCGAGGTGTCCCACACGCGACGGGCCTGGGCGACGTCGCGCAGCGGACGGTACAGCGCATGCGCGGCGGGGGCGCCGCCCAGGTGCAGCGGCCCGCGCGGGCCGTACAGCGCGTCGGAGCGCGGCTCCGGGGTCGTGGCGGCGAGCAGCGCGGGCTGCGCGGCCGATCGCACGGTGCCGACCAGGATGCCGCGGGCCGCCAGGCGGCGGATGAGCCGCACCGCCGGGGTGTCGGAGGAGCGCCCGATCTCGGGGCGCGCCGCCAGCAGACTGGTCGGGGCGACGCCGGGGTGCGAGACGACGCTGGAGAGCCCCCACCCCTCGGCGCGGCTCCGGCGGTCGAGTTCGAGCGCGAAGAGCCCCAGCGCGATCTTCGAGGCCGTGTACATGCGCTGTCCGTCGTAGCGGCGCTCGGCGGTGATGTCGTCCCACGCGATCGATCCGCTGCGCGCGGCGATGCTGAGCTGCGAGACCACCCGGGCCCGGCCCGCGCGCAGCAGCGGCAGCAGGTGCGCGACGAGCGCGACGTGCCCCAGGTGGTTCGTGCCGAACTGCAGCTCGAAGCCGTCGGCGGTGATCGTCCGCGCGGGCGGCGTCATGACCCCGGCGTTGTTGACCAGCAGGTGCACGGGTCGCCCGCCGGCGCGCAGCGTCTCGCCCAGGGCGGCCACGCTCGCCAGCGACGACAGGTCGAGATCGGCCAGCTCGACGCGGGCGTCGGCGACGCGGCTGCGGATGAACCGCACGGCCCGTTCGCCCTTGTCGCGGTTGCGCACCGGCAGCACGAGCTCGGCACCGGCCGCGGCCAGCCGCTCGGCGATGATCAGCCCCATCCCGTCGCTGCCGCCGGTGAGCACCGCACGTCGGCCGTGCAGGGAAGGGAGAGGGATGTCGATGTCGGTCATGGTTCCTCCGGGTTCGGTGTGCACCCAGCGTCGTGCGGGGGAGCCGCGGGAACCAGGGCCCGACGATCCGAGGCTCCGCGCGAGCGCAGAGGGGGATCGCGGGGTCCTGGCTCGCGCGCGGTGCGTGCCGTAGACAGGAGACATGATCGATCGACCGGCCCTCGCGGACTTCCTGCGCTCCCGTCGTGACGCACTGCAGCCCGAAGACGTGGGTCTGCCGCGCGGCCCACGGCGCCGCACCCCGGGACTGCGCCGCGAGGAGGCGGCCGCGCTCAGCCACATGTCGGCCGACTACTACTCCCGCCTCGAGCGGGAACGGGGGCCGCAGCCGTCGCCGCAGATGCTCGCCGCGATCGCGCAGGGCCTTCACCTCAGCCGCGCCGAACGCGACCACCTCTTCCACCTCGCCGGCCACGAGCCGACATCGCGAGCGGGCGCGGGAGACCACGTCAGCCCCGGCCTCATGCGCATCCTCGACAGGCTCGACGACACCCCGGCCGAGATCGTGACCGAGCTCGGCGAGACGCTCCGCCAGACGCGACCGGGGGCCGCGCTCACCGGCGACGCCTCGGCGCGGACCGGCTCCGCCCGCAGCCTCGGCTATCGCTGGTTCACCGATCCGGCGGCGCGGCGGCTGTACGCCGCCGAGGACCACGAGTTCCTCAGTCGGGTCTTCGCCGCCGGCCTGCGCGAGATCGTCGGCCGTCGCGGACCGGGGTCCCGGGCCGCCGCGCTCGCCGCCGACCTCCGGGCGCGCAGCGAGGAGTTCCGGCGGTTGTGGGCGCTGCACGAGATCGGCCTGCGCCCCGCCGAGACCAAGCGCTTCGTGCATCCCGCGGTCGGCGTGCTCGACCTGCACTGCCAGACCCTCGTCGACCCCGAGACGGCCCACACGCTGATGGTCTACACCGCGGTCCCCGGCAGCGAGAGCGCCGAGAAGCTGCGCCTGCTCGCGGTCGTGGGCTCGATCGCCCCGGTGTGACCCCCGGGCCCGCCCGCGGGCGGTAGCGTGCGAGGCATGGGAGAGAGCGTGCGGTCGGTTCGGCGTCCCGCGTCCGACGGGGCTCCGGCGTTCGACCTGTCGTACGTGCGCTCGGGCCCGCGCGGCTCCACCCCCGTGCTCGTCATCCCGGGCGGTCCGGGGCTCGCCTCGCTGCTGCCGTATCGGGGGTTCCGGCGGTGGGCCGCGCGGGGCGGGCTCGACCTGGTGATGGTCGAGCACCGCGGCGTGGGCCGCTCCCGGTCCGGCGTCGATTCCCGGCCGCTCCCCCCGGAGGCGATGCGGATCGCCGCCGTCCTCGACGACCTCGCCGCGGTGCTCGACGCCGAGGGCATCGATCGGGCCGTCGTGGTCGGGTCGTCGTACGGCAGCTATCTCGCGATGGCGTTCGGGGCGCGGCATCCGGACCGGGTCGCCGCGATGCTGCTGGATTCGGCGCTGCAGTGCGCCGACGACATCGACGTCGAGCGCGAGCGCGTGCGCGGACTCTTCTGGGATGCCGGCGACGACGTCTCCCGCGGCGTGCGGCGTCTCGTGGCCGACGGCGTCGACGAACGCGCCGTGCTCGACATCGTGCGCGCGGCGTACGAACTCGCGGGCGACGACCTCGTTCGCCCGCTCGTGCGCCACCGCCCCGGTCTCGCGTGGCGCGCCCTGGCCGCGTACGCCTCGCGAGACGCCTCGATCGCGCGCATCCCGCGCGTCTACGAATTCGACCTCGTCGGCACGATCGCCTTCCGCGAGCTGCGGTACGGGGCCGAGCCCGACGGCGGTCCGCTCGACCCCGCCCTCACCTACGCCGCGCTCGCGCCGCGGTATCCCGCCTTCGCGGGAGAGCCCTACGACCTGGTCGAGGCGGTGGGCGCGTTCACCTGGCCGATGCTCGTGCTGTCGGGCGACCGCGACCTGCGCACCCCGCCGACGATCGCCGAGCGGGTGGTCGCGACGGCTCCGGATGCCGTGCTGCTGCGGCTGCGCAACGGTCACAGCGCCCTCGACACCCACCCGATGGCGCTCCTGAACGCGACGCGTCTCCTCGCGCGCGGTCGGCGGCACCGGGCGGTCGAGCTCGCCGAACGGATCGACCGCCTCCCGCGGAAGGGGGTGTCGGCCGCCTTCCCCGCGGTGCTGCTGCGCCTCGCCCGCGTCGACGCGCTGCTGCATCGACGCTTGCCGCCCCGCTGAGGCGAACCGGCGCCCGTGGCCGGGGCTGCCCGCGGGACGCGCCGGTGTCAAGGACTAGGCGAGAGGCTCGCCACGGCGCACGCTGGGTGTGTGACCGACGGCCACCATCCCCCCTCCCCCCTGCTGATCCCCGACACCGCTGCCTCGTTCGCGGCCGTTCGCGCCGTGCTCGAGCAGGCGGATGCCGTCGACGGGCTCGGCGTCGACATCGCGGCGACCCTGGACTGGGCCGTCGACGCGGGGCGTCGGCGCCCGTCCTCGCTCTCGGCCACCTGGGAGCTGCTCGCCGCGGTGGCGTCGCGCGATGTGGCCGCGGCCCGTGTGCTGGAGCCGCACCTGGACGCCCTCGGCATCCTCGACGAAGCGGCCGCCGCGGGCATCGACGTGCCGGTGGACCCGGCGGGCGCCTGGGGCGTCTTCGCCGCGGAGGGCCCCGGCATGCGGCTCGAGGCGCGCGAGGATGCCGGGACCTGGACCCTGCACGGGACGAAGCCCTGGTGCTCCCTCGCGTCGCACCTCACCCACGCGCTCGTCACGGCATGGGTCGACGAGGAGCGTCGGCAACTGTTCGCCCTCGACCTGCGGGACCCCGCGGTGACCGCGCGGACCGGTCCCTGGCACGCGCGCGGGCTGGAGCGGGTCGTGAGCGCGCCGATCGACGTGGAAGGCGCCGCAGCCGTGCCCGTCGGCGAACCCGGCTGGTACCTGCGCCGACCGGGGTTCGCGCACGGCGGCGTGGGGGTCGCCGCATGCTGGTGGGGCGGGGCCCTGCCGCTGCGCGAGGCTCTGCGGACGGCCGCCGGGACCGCCCGCGCCGACCAGCTCGCCCGGGTCCACCTGGGGCGGGTCGACACGGCCCTGTGGGCGGCCCGTGCGGTCCTCCTCGAGACGGCGACGGCGTTCGAGGCCGGGGGATCGGCCTCCGAGGGGCTGCGGGCCGCCCGCGCGCGTGCCGTCGTGGCCGACGCGGTCGAGACGACGCTGACCGAGTCCGCCCGGGCGCTGGGGCCGCTTCCTCTCGTCGCCGACGAAGCCCACGCGCGGCGTGTGGCCGACCTGCAGGTGTACGTGCGGCAGCATCACGGCGATCGCGATCTCGCGCGGATCGGCGGCGATCTGGCCACGGGAGCCGACGGATGGTGAGCTTCGACCACCGCGACCCCGGGACCGACGAGAGCGTGTGGGCGGCCGCCCTGGACCGCCCGGTGCCCGACCTCGATCTCGACGTCGACCGCATCGTGGTGATCGCCGCCCACCCCGACGACGAGAGCCTCGGCGCGGCGGGTCTCATCGCGACCGCCTCGGCGCGCGGCATCCCCGTCGACCTGCTGGTCGTGACCGACGGCGAAGGCTCGCACCCCGCATCCCCGACCCACACGCCCGCCGTCCTCGGACTGCTGCGTCGACGGGAGCTGCTCGAGGCGGTCGACCGGGTGGGTCTCACCTCCGCGCCGGTGTTCCTCGGCCTCCCCGACGGCGGCACCGACGGGTACCGGGATGCCATCGCCTCGGTGCTGCACGAGACGCTCGACCGCGCCCCCGTGGCGCGGGTGCTCGTGCTCTCGCCCTGGCGCGGCGACGGGCACCGCGATCACCGCGTGGTCGGCGAGATCGCCGAGGAGGTCTGCGCGCAGCGCGGCATCCGCTCGCGGGCGTTCCCGATCTGGCTGTGGCACTGGGGCGGAGGCGACGACGTGCCGTGGGCGCGCGCCGAGCGCCTGAGCCTGGACGCCGCGGCGCGCGCGGCCAAGACCCGGGCGCTCGACGCGCACGCCAGCCAGCTCGAGCCGCTGTCGCGTGCGCCGGGCGACGAGGCGATGGTGCACGCGCGCATGCGGGCGCACTTCGAGCGCGACGCCGAGGTGTTCTTCGCCCCGGATGCCGAGACCCCACCGGCGGGGGAGGTGGCGACGCCGGCCCGTGCGGGCACCGTCGGTCAGGACTACTTCGACGACATGTACGCCCGGCACGACGACCCGTGGGGGTTCGACTCGCGCTGGTACGAGGAGCGCAAGCGCTCGGTGCTGCTGGCGGCGCTGCCCCGGCGTCGCTATCGCGCCGCGTTCGAGGCCGGCTGCTCCACGGGGGCGCTCACCGCGCGGCTCGCCGAGCGCTGCGACCGGGTGCTCGCCGTCGACCTCGCCCCGGCCGCGCTCGAGCGTGCGCGTCGGCGGTTGAGCGGTCGTGCGGACGTCGAGTTCCGCCGGGCGATGCTGCCCGAGGACTGGCCGGAGGGGACGTTCGACCTCGTGGTGCTGTCGGAGGTGGCCTACTACTGGGGGGACGGCGATCTCGACCGCGGACTCACGGCCGCCGTCTCGTCGCTGAGCACCGATGGGCACCTGGTGGCGTGCCACTGGCGGCATCCGGTCGCCGAATATCCGCGCAGCGGCGACAGCGTCGGCGACGCGCTCTCCGCCCGTCCCGACCTCGTGCGTCTCGTCCGGCACGAGGAGGAGGACTTCGTGCTCGAGGTGTACGGCCCCCCCGGGGCGCGCTCCGTCGCGGCCGACGCCGGACTGGTGCCGTGAGGGGCGTCGCCGTCGCGATCCCGGCGCACGACGAGGAGGCGCTGATCGGGCGCTGTCTGGCGTCGGTCGCGCGGGCGGCGGCGCGAGCGCGCGAGCGGGAACCCGACCTGGCCGTGGCCGTGGTCGTGGCGCTCGACGCGTGCCGCGACAGCACCGCGGTGCAGGTGCGCCGCTGGCCGGTCGACGCGGTCGAGATCGATGCCCGCAGCGTCGGCACGGCCCGCCGGGTCGGCGTCGAACGGGCGCTGTCGACCCTCGACGTGCCGCCGGCCGACACCTGGGTCGCGATGACCGACGCCGACACGGTGGTCCCTCCCGACTGGCTCACGCATCAGCTCGACCTGATGGATGCCGGTGTCGACCTCGTGCTGGGCACGGTCCGCCCCGACTTCGCCGACCTCAGTGCCCGCCACGCCGCCTACTGGCGGGCCACGCACCACCGGGGTCGGCCGCCCGGCAACGTGCACGGTGCCAACCTGGGGGTGCGCGCGAGCACCTACGCCGCCGCCGGCGGCATCCCCGACCTCGACGAGCACGAGGACGTCGCGCTCGTCGGCGCGGTCCGCGCCGTCGGGGCGCGGGAGCAGGCCAGCGACGTGCACGAGGTCGAGACCTCGGGACGCTTCACCGGCCGCACCCCCGCCGGCTACGCCGCGTTCCTGCGGCGCGTGCACGCGTGGATCGACGCGCCGCCGATCGACGCGCCGCCGCTCGCCGCACCCGGGGCGTGACACGGCCCATGGGTCTCGGCCTCCATTCGTCAACCGCCTCCGCGATCGAGGGGGCGGCGGCGCAGACTGGTCGTCCCCCGGCACCGACGAGAGGCAAGACGATGAAAGCACTGACCTGGCAGGGCAAGCGCAACGTGAGCGTCGAGAACGTCCCGGACCCGGAGATCCTCGAGCCCACCGACGCGATCGTGAAGATCACCTCCACCGCCATCTGCGGCTCCGACCTGCACCTCTACGAACTCTTCGGGCCCTTCATCGACAAGGGTGACGTGCTCGGACACGAGCCGATGGGCGTCGTCGTCGAGGTGGGATCGGCCGTGACGAACCTCGCCGTCGGCGACCGCATCGTCGTTCCGTTCAACATCTCGTGCGGTCACTGCTTCATGTGCCGCCGCGGTCTGCAGTCGCAGTGCGAGACCACGCAGGTGCGCGAGTACGGCAGTGGCGCCGCGCTGTTCGGATACACCAAGCTCTACGGCCAGGTCCCCGGCGGGCAGGCCGAGTACCTGCGCGTGCCGCTGGCCGACTACAACCACATCCGCGTCGGCGACGACCTGCCCGACGACCGCTACCTCTTCCTCAGCGACATCGTGCCCACCGCCTGGCAGGGCGTGAAGTACGCCGACGTGCCCGAGGGCGGCACGCTCGCCGTGATGGGCCTCGGCCCGGTCGGTCAGTTCGCCGCCCGCATCGGCGTGCACCTGGGCTACCGCGTGCTCGCGATCGAGCCCGAGGCCGACCGCCGCGCGATGGCGGAGCGCCACGGCGTGCTCACCTACGACCTCACCGACACGGTGGTCGACGAGCTCGTCGACCTCACCGAGGGTCGCGGGGTCGACGGTGTCGTGGACGCCGTCGGCATGGAGGCCCACGGCAACGGCGGCATCAAGCTGGCGCAGAACGCGGTGGGGCTCCTCCCCGACGCGCTCGCGCAGAAGCTCATGGACAAGGCCGGCCTGGACCGGCTGGCCGCGGTCTACGCCTCGATCGACCTCGTGCGCCGCGGCGGCACCGTCTCGCTCAGCGGCGTGTACGCCGGTGAGGCCGACGTGCTGCCGATGAAGACGATGTTCGACAAGCAGATCAACTTCCGCATGGGTCAGTGCAACGTCAAGCGCTGGATCGACGACCTCCTGCCCCTCGTGGAAGACGCCGCCGACCCGCTCGGCGTGATGGATCTCGTGACCCACCACGCTCCGCTCGAAGACGCTCCCGGCCTGTACGAGACGTTCCAGAAGAAGGAAGACGGCTGCATCAAGGTCGTCCTGCGCCCCGGCGCCTGACCCCTCCCCGGCGTCCTTCTGGCTCGTCGAGTGTCCAGGACATGCCGGTGCGGCTGACCGCGCCACGGCGTGTTCTGGACACTCGACGGGGGGAGTGACGACAGGGGGGCGGGGCGGATGCCGGTCAGACGCGACCGGCGTGCACGGCCTCGAGGGCCTCGGCGTCGGCCGCGGGCATGCCCTCGATCGGCTCCCCGTTCCAGACGATGTCGTCGCCGAGGGCGGCGAGGATCTCCTTGCGATCGCCGTGCGAGATCTTGGCGCCGTGCACGATGGTCGCCGGGCTCCACAGCATCGCCGCACCGTCCCACCAGCCCGCACCCACGTCGCGCACGTGCACGAGGTCGTGCAGCGTCTTGGGCAGGTGCTTCAGCGGCTCGGCGAACGCGTCGGCGAGCACGGCGAGGGTGATCTGACGCTCCGTTCCCGGCACGGCGACGACGGGCTCGGCGAGCTGCCCCTGGATCGCGCTCGACACGTCGTCGGCGTCGAGCAGGATGACCCCGTTGGTGGGGCGCGGGTTGCACTCGATGATCTTGTAGTCGGGCGCGGCCTCGCTGCCGTGGTCGACGAAGTCGAAGGAGATCTGACCGGTGAAGCCCGGGTCGAGGGCGTCGACGAGCTGTTGCGTGTACCGCAGCGTGTCGGTGCTGTCGACGGCGACGAAGGCGATCGCGGTCGAGTGCGCCCACTGCTCGGCGGCCTTGTAGGTGGTGTGCGCCTGCACCGTGCCGTCGACGACGACGCTGTACGTGCAGACCATGGGCCCGTCGACGAAGGGCTGCACGAGCCACGGCTGCTCGGGCGTGGGAACGCACTCCTCGACCGGGATCTTGCCCGCGAGCGGACCGGTGTTGGTCAACAGGCCCACCCCTCCGCGCGAGAACGCCGCGCGGGCGAAGTACCGCGGGAAGCCGTCGATCGCCGTGCGCAGCTCTTCGGGCGAGGTCACGACCACCGTCTCGGGGATGGGCACCCCGGCATCCTGGGCCAGGCGCTGGAAGCTCGCCTTGTCGTGCAGGCGGGCGAGGTCGGCGAAGCTCCCGGCGAACAGGCGCACGCCCGCGGGCAGGTCGGCGACGCGCGCGGCGAGGTAGAAGACCTCCTCGAAGGTGGGGATGATCACCTCGATGTCGTGCTCGGCGACGTAGGCGCTCACCGCGGCGATGAAGGCGTCGGTCTCGAACCGCGGCGAGGGCGTGGCGAAGTGGCCGGCCAGGAAGCGCGAGTGGTTGCCGACCGCGCCGTCGTAGGTGTCGCTGGCGAACACGGTGTGCCCGACGCTGCCGAGTTTGCGGATGAGGTCGAGAGCGAACGTGTTGCGGGAACTGGTGACGAGCACGCGCATGGAGGCACCCCTGGTCGTTGCGGCGGACGTTGGCGTCACTCTATCCATCCCCTGTGTCGGCCGTGGGGGAAACGTACCCGCAACACGGCGCTGAGTAGAGTCTTGGCATGGGTGACCTGTTCGACGGTTACGGCTCCACGCTGGCGCCGCGCAAGACCGCATCCGGCATCCCGGCGTACGACGAGATGTTCGGTGTTCCGGCCGCGCCCGGAGACTCCGCCCCCTCGCGCGAGGCGTACCGGGAGCTGTACCAGACGCTCGCGCAGATGACCCAGGAGGAACTGCGCGGGCGCACCGAGTCGCTCGCGAGCTCGTATCTGGCCCAGGGCGTCACGTTCGACTTCGCGGGCGAGGAACGGCCGTTCCCCCTCGATGCCGTGCCCCGGGTCATCGCGTACGACGAGTGGTCGCGCATCGAAGCCGGCGTGAAGCAGCGCGTGCGTGCGCTCGAGGCCTTCCTCGACGACGCGTACGGCAATCAGCACTGCGTGCGCGACGGCATCCTGCCCGCGGGGCTCATCTCGTCGTCGCAGTACTTCTACCGCCAGGCCGCCGGCATCCGCAGCGCCAACGGCGTGCGCATCCAGGTGTCGGGCATCGACCTCATCCGCGACGAGCACGGCGAGATGCGCGTGCTCGAAGACAACGTGCGCGTGCCCTCGGGCGTCTCGTACGTCATCTCGAACCGTCGCGTCATGGCGCAGACGCTGCCCGAGCTGTTCGTGTCGATGCGCGTGCGCCCCGTCGGCGACTACCCGAACAAGCTGCTCGCGGCCCTGCGCGCCTCGGCTCCGCCCGGGATCGACGACCCCAACATCGTCGTGCTCACCCCGGGTGTGTACAACTCGGCGTACTTCGAACACACGCTGCTCGCGCGCCTCATGGGCGTCGAGCTCGTCGAGGGACGCGACCTGCTGTGCGTGGGCGGCAAGGTGTTCATGCGCACCACCCGCGGGCCGCAGCGCGTCGACGTGATCTACCGCCGCGTCGACGACGACTTCCTCGACCCGCTGCAGTTCCGCGCCGACTCGATGCTCGGCGCCCCGGGCCTCATGCTGGCGGCGCGCCTGGGCAACGTCACGATCGCCAACGCCGTCGGCAACGGCGTCGCCGACGACAAGCTGCTCTACACCTACGTGCCCGACCTGATCCGGTACTACCTCGCCGAGGAGCCGATCCTGAAGAACGTCGACACCTGGCGGCTGGAAGACCCGGGCGCGCTCGAGGAGGTGCTCGACCGCCTCCCCGAGCTCGTCGTGAAGCCGGTCGACGGCTCGGGCGGCAAGGGGCTCGTCGTGGGTCCCGACGCCTCTCCCGCCGAGCTCGACACCCTGCGCAAGCGCCTGCTCGCCGACCCGCGCGGCTGGATCGCGCAGCCGGTGGTGATGCTCTCGACCATCCCGACCCTCGTCGAAGACGGGATGCGCCCGCGCCACGCCGACCTGCGCCCCTTCGCGGTCAACGACGGCGACGACATCTGGGTGCTCCCCGGCGGACTCACCCGCGTCGCCCTGCCCGAGGGGCAGCTCGTGGTGAACTCGAGCCAGGGCGGCGGGTCGAAGGACACCTGGATCGTCGGCGGCTCCGCCCCCTCGCACGTCGAGTACGGCCAGGGCAACGGCGTCTCGGGCCTCGTCGCCGACCAGGCCGCCGTGACCGAGGCCATCCCGATCATCTACGACGGCCAGCCCGCCCCGGCCACCGCGCCCCGCGACCAGCGCACGGGCCGCGACCAGCAGGAGCAGCAGCAGCAGGATGCCGGGGTGCAGCACGGCCCGCAGGCGGAGCAGCAGCAGCAGGCGTCCGAGCGCACGGGGGAGGAGACCGGATGCTGAGCCGCATCGCGGAAAGCCTGTTCTGGATCGGGCGGTACATCGAGCGCAGCGACGGCACGGCGCGCATCCTCGACGTGCACCTGCAGCTGTTGCTGGAAGACCCCTGGATCGACGAGGACACCGCCTGCCGGTCGCTGCTCAGCGTGATGGGCTCGGCCTGGCCGCAAGACGTCGACACGGTGCGCCGCGACGACGTGCTCGCCCGTCTCGCCGTCGACCGCATGAACCCGTCGAGCATCGCGTACTCGATCACCGCGGCCCGTGAGAACGCCCGCCGCGCGCGCGAGATCGTCTCGACCGAGCTGTGGGAGATCCTCAACACCACGAACTCGCGGATGCCGCGGCGTCTGCAGACCGACAAGGTGCACGAGTTCTTCCAGTGGGTGCGCGAGCGCGCGGCTCTCGCCATCGGCATCGTCGACTCCTCCACGAACCGCGACGAGGCCTGGCAGTTCTTCACGCTCGGGCGCAGCATCGAGCGCACCGACATGACCGCGCGCCTGCTGGCCACCCGGTCGCTGACCGAGGTGTCGGGCCCGTCGTGGACGACGATCCTCCGCTCGTGCGGCGCGTACGAGGCCTACCTGCGCACCTACCGCGGGATGCCGAGCGCCCGTAACGCCGCGGAGTTCCTCCTGCTCGACCGACTGTTCCCGCGCTCGATCATCTACTCGATCCAGCGCGCCGAAGACTGCATGAGCGCGATCGATCCGCGCGCCGACCGCGTCGGGCACTCCAACACGGTGCTCCGGGCACTCGGACAGATCCGCAACGACCTCGAGTACCGGCCGGTCAGCGAGATCCTCTCGGAGCTGCCGGAGCACATGCAGCGCGTGCAGACGGTCACCCGCGAGGCGTCGGAGGCGATCCGCTCGCGGTTCTTCCCGACGCAGGCGGAGCCGGCGTGGATCGGAGAGATCTCATGACGGATGCCATGACCGCGGCGATCGCGCTGACGTCGGGGGGTCTGCGGTGAAGCGCTTACGCATCGAGCACCAGACGGGTTTCGTGTACCCGGGCGACGTCGTCGCCTCGTACAACGAGGCGCGCATGCTGCCGCACTCGACCGACAGCCAGTTCGTGCTGAGCTCGTCGCTCGACATCGAGCCGTCGACGTCGGTGAACCAGTACGTCGACTACTTCGGCACGCGCGTCGCCGCGTTCGACGTGCTGTCGCCGCACACCTCCCTCACGATCACGGCGCGCTCCCTCATCGAGGTGCGCCCGCGCCCCATCGAGCACGCCGACATCACCTGGGAGCAGCTCGCCGCCGAGGCCGAGCGCTCGATCTCGACGGTCGAGCAGCTGACGCAGACCCGGCGCACCGCGCCGCACGCCGAGGTGGCCGAGCTGGCACGCTCGATCGCCGCGCAGCACGATCGCCCCGGTCCCGCCGCGCACGCCATCGCGGAGGCGATCGGCGACGCGATCGAGTACATGCAGGGCGTCACCGGGGTGACCTCGACGGCCATCGATGCGTGGGAGGCGCGCAAGGGCGTCTGCCAGGACATCGCGCACGTCGCGATCGGGGCGCTGCGCGAGGTCGGCATCCCGGCCCGGTACGTCTCCGGGTACCTGCACCCCAAGCCCTCCGCGGAGGTCGGCGAGGCGGTGACGGGGGAGTCGCACGCCTGGGTGGAGTGGTTCGCCGGCGACTGGCAGGGCTTCGACCCCACGAACAACATCGAGATCGGGGATCGCCACGTGCTCGTCGGCCGTGGCCGCGACTACAACGACGTTCCGCCGCTGCGGGGCGTCTACGCCGGACCGGGCAAGAGCAACCTCAAGGTCAAGGTGACGATCACGCGCGAGACGTGAGCGCGTCCTCCCCCTGATCCCTGCGGGCGAGCGCGCTCACGCGGGCGTGGAACCGACGGCCTCGGTCAGCCGCGCCTGCACCTCGCGATGGAGGTCGACGAGGCTGCTCGTCTGGCCGCGGTCGACGCGACGTGCCCATTCGTCGAGGGTCGTGCGCATCTCGAGCCCGGCCACGCCGGCGGCGGTGCGCACCTCGAGGTCGGTGCGTCCGATGCGCTCGGCGATCTCGGGGATGAAGCGATCGGATGACGTGACCTCGCGTCGGATGGCGGCGCCGAGCAGCCCCGGCTCGTGGGCGATGAGCCGGCGCACGCGCAGGTAGCGCTCGCGCGCGCGAGGGTCGGCATCCAGATTCTGCAGCTCGCGGGCGAAGACGGCGCGCAGGGCTGCCATGAGGGTGGGGATGTCGTCTCCCGGGGCCCCCACGCCCTGGAGGGCCTCGATGAAGCGCTCGTCGTCGATGAAGACAGCGTCTTCCTTGGTGCCGGCCAGGCGGAAGAACGTGCGCGGCGAGACGCCCGCGCGCGCGGCGATCTCGTCGACGGTGGTTCCCGCGACGCCGCTCTTCTCGAACAGGTCGAGGGCGGCGGCGCAGATCTCGATCGAGGTCTCACGGCGTCGGCGGTCGCGCAGGCCCTCGACGGGGGCGGCCGGGGTGCTCATATCCGTTAGAGTAGTCCATGTCTTCTTGGCAGTAACTGCCAGCTTGTCATCTTGTGCTCACCCACCGTTCAGATTGGTCGTCCATGGTCTCCACCGGAACCGTCCCCACCGCCGCGCCCGGCGACGCCGTGAAGCCCGCGGTGCGCCCCGGCGCCGTCATCGCCCTGCTCGTGGTCGCCGCCTTCGTCGTCATCCTCAACGAGACGATCATGGGCGTGGCCCTGCCCGAGCTCATGCGCGAGCTCGACATCACGGCCGCCACCGCCCAGTGGCTCACCACGGCGTTCCTGCTCACGATGGCCGTTGTCATCCCCGCCACCGGCTTCCTCATCCAGCGCTTCCCGCTGCGCACCCTCTTCTTCACCGCCATGGGGCTGTTCACGCTCGGCACCGTGATCGCCGCGGTCGCCCCCGGCTTCGGCGTGCTGCTGGTCGGGCGCATCGTGCAGGCCTCCGGCACGGCCATCATGATCCCGCTGCTGTTCACCACCGTCTTGAACGTGGTGCCCGCGAACCGCCGCGGCCGCATGATGGGGCTCATCTCGATCGTCATCTCGGTGGCCCCCGCCGTGGGCCCCACGGTGTCGGGACTCATCCTCTCGGTCTTCCCCTGGCGGGCCATGTTCATCGTGATGGTGCCGATCGCCCTGGTCGCGATCGCCCTCGGCGCGCGCTGGGTGCAGAACCTCACCGCCACCCGTCGCGTCACGCTCGACGTGCTCTCGGTGGTGCTGTCGGCACTCGCCTTCGGCGGCATCATCTTCGGGCTCTCCAGCATCGGCGAGGCCGCCGGCGGTCACGCGATCGTGCCGGTGTGGATCCCGCTCGTGGTCGGCGCCGTGGCGCTCGCCGCGTTCGTCGCGCGCCAGCTGCGTCTGGGCGCCACCGACCGCGTGCTGATGAACCTCGCCGTCTTCCGTCACTCCACTTTCACGATCGCGGTCATCCTCGTGGTCGTGGCGATGACGACGCTCTTCGGCGTGCTCATCCTGCTCCCGCTCTACCTGCAGAACGTGCTGGGTCTGGGAACCCTCCCCACCGGCCTGATGCTGCTTCCCGGTGGCCTGGTGATGGGGCTCATGGCTCCCATCGTGGGCAACCTCTTCGACCGCTTCGGCGCGCGCCCGCTGGTGCTGCCCGGCGCGATCGTCGCGAGCATCGCGCTGTGGGGCTTCTCGACGCTTTCGGTCGCGACGCCCATCGGCTTCGTCATCGCCTTGCACTGCGTCCTGAGCCTGGGCCTGGCGTTCATGTTCACCCCGCTCATGACCTCCGCGCTCGGCTCGCTGCCGCGGGAGCTGTACCCGCACGGCTCGGCGATCGTGTCGACCGTGCAGCAGCTCGCGGGAGCCGCGGGCACGGCGGTGTTCATCACGCTCATGACGGTCGGCGCGGCGGGATCGGCGGCGCAGGGCGTGGGAGTCGTGGATGCCACGGCCACCGGCATCCACTCCGCCTTCTTCGTCGCGGCGTGCCTGTCGCTCGCGGTGATCGTGCTCGCGGCCTTCGTGCGGACGCCGAAGCAGGTCGAGGGCGTCGAGGGGATGCCGGCGCACTGACGCCGGCGACAGGGTCGACCGGGGCCGCCGTGCGTCGGCGGCCCCGTCGAGAACCGTGAGCCCCTCCCCGACCCCGCCGGTCGGGCGTAGGATGTGGTCCGACCACATGAAAGCGGGGACTCCATGGTTCAGCGTCAGCTGCCGAAGGTCGGTGAGCTCCTCGAGCTCATGCAGTTCAAGAAGCCCGAGTTCGACGCGCGCAAGCGCCGCCTCGATTCCGCGCTGACGATTGCCGATCTGCGCACGATCGCGAAGCGCCGCACCCCGAAGGCGGCGTTCGATTACACCGACGGCGCGGCCGAGGGCGAGCTGTCGCTCGACCGCGCGCGTCGCGCGTTCGAAGACATCGAGTTCCACCCCGACATCCTGCGACCCGCGGCGACCGTCGACACCTCGTGCGAGATCCTCGGCGGCCCTTCGGCCCTGCCCTTCGGCATCGCACCCACGGGCTTCACACGCCTGATGCAGACGGAGGGTGAGACCGCGGGCGCGTCCGCGGCGGCGGCCGCCGGCATCCCGTTCACCCTGTCGACGCTGGGCACGACCTCGATCGAGGGCGTCAAGGCCGCGAACCCGGTGGGGCGCAACTGGTTCCAGCTGTACGTGATGAACCAGCGCGAGATCTCGTTCGGGCTGGTCGAACGCGCGGCGGCCGCGGGATTCGACACCCTGATGTTCACCGTCGACACCCCCATCGCGGGCGCCCGCCTGCGCGACAAGCGCAACGGCTTCTCGATCCCGCCGCAGCTGACGCTCGGCACGGTCGTCGACGCGATCCCGCGCCCCTGGTGGTGGATCGACTTCCTCACCACCCCGAAGCTGGAGTTCGCCTCGCTGAGCGCCACCGGCGGCACCGTGGGAGAGCTGCTGAACGCGGCGATGGACCCCACGATCAGCTACGACGACCTCGACATCATCCGCGGCATGTGGCCGGGCAAGCTCGTCGTCAAGGGCGTGCAGAACGTCGCCGACGCCGCCCGCCTGGTCGACCTCGGCGTCGACGGCATCGTGCTCTCCAACCACGGCGGCCGCCAGCTCGACCGCGCCCCGATCCCGTTCCACCTGCTGCCCAAGGTCGTGCGCGAGGTCGGCGAGGACGCCACGGTCATGGTCGACACCGGCATCATGAACGGCGCCGACATCGTGGCATCCATCGCCCTCGGTGCGAAGTTCACCCTGATCGGCCGCGCGTACCTCTACGGCCTGATGGCCGGCGGGCGCGAGGGTGTCGACCGCACCATCTCGATCCTGCGTAGCGAGATCGAGCGCACCATGACCCTGCTGGGTGTCTCGTCGCTCGACGAACTCGAGCCGCGGCACGTGACGCAGCTGACGCGCCTCGTTCCGGTCGCCGACGCGGGGGTCGACGCGCGGGCCTGACGGGGCGGCCCGGCCTCACCGGCGGATCGGTCGCGCGCACCCGGCGCGTGCTCGGCGTCGCCCTCGCGAAGGCGCGTCACCGCGAGCGCGCGCCGGTGCGGACGTCGCGGTCGCCCGCGTCAGGCGCCGTGGCGTGGACGGGGCGTGGCACGCGGTGTCGCGCGCTCGCCCGGCGGGAGGGGGATCGGGGTGGTGCCGGCGATCTCGTCGCTGAAGTCCTCGGGCTCGGGCGCGATCGTGGTGATCGGGCGGGTCTCATCGACAGTGAGGCGGAACCGCCGGGTCTCGTGGCGGTGCACGCGGCCGGAGGCGAGGGTCCACGACACGCCGATGCCGCAGGCGATCAGGGCGACCGCCGCGGCGAGGGCGATGGCCATGCGCGGGCCGAACTCGGAGGCCACGGCGCCCACGATCGGGGCGCCCACGGGAGTGCCGCCGAGGAGGATCGCCATGTACAGCGCCAGCACGCGGCCGCGCAGAGCGGGGTCGGTGGTCGTCTGCACGTAGCCGTTCGCGGTGGTCAGCGTGGTGACGACGCAGAACCCCGTGAGCACGAGCGTCGCGGCGTACGCGCCGTAGCTCGGGGCGAACACCGAGAGGGTGGATGCCACGGCGAAGCCGCCCGCGCCCAGGACGACCACGCGCATCCGCGCCCGCTCGCGGCGCGCGGCCAGCAGGGCGCCGGCGAGCGAGCCGACGGCCACGAACGAGCTGAGCAGACCGAAACCGTCGGCCCCGCGTCCGAACTCCAGCGCCATCGTGGAGGCGAAGATCGGGAAGTTCATGCCGAAGGCGCCCAGCAGGAACACCATGACGAAGATCACGACCAGATCCGGGCGGTGGGCCACGTAGCGGAACCCGTCGGCGAGGCGGGCCCCCCCCCCCCGGCGGTGGCGGGCGGCGAGTTCGTGCGGACGCATGATGAGCAGCGCCGCGATCATCGCCAGGAATGTGAAGGCGTTGACGAGGAACACCCACCCGGTGCCGATGGCGACGATCATGACGCCCGCGACGGCCGGGCCGATCAGTCGGGCGGTGTTGAAGGAGGCGGCGTTCAGGGCGACGGCGTTCGAGGCGTTCTCGTGCGAGACGACGTCGGAGACGAATGCCTGGCGGGCGGGGTTGTCGAACGCCGTGACGACGCCGAGCGCGAGGGCGAACCCGAACATCAGCGGGAGCGTCATGGCGCCGCTGAGAAGCAGGATGCCGAGGGCCACGGCCAGCACGAGCAGGGCCGACTGCGTGCACATGATGAGCCTGCGCCGATCGAAACGGTCGGCGACCCATCCGGTCACGCTCACCAGGAGCAACGGCGGAGCGAACTGCAGCGCCATCGTGACGCCCATGGCGGCGGCGTCGTTGTCGGTGAGCTGCGTCAGCACCACCCAGTTCTGGGCGGTCGCCTGCATCCAGGCGCCGATGTTCGACACGAGGGCGCCGACGAACCACACGCGGTAGTTGAAGATCGACAGCGACCGGAACATCGACATGCTCATCGGTCGGCCACCTTCCTCATGATCACGGCCGCGCGGGCCAGGGTCTCGCGCTCCTCCGGGGTGAGCTCGGCGAGGGCTTCCTCGACGAACGCGTCGCGCCGGCGGACCGTCTCGTCGACGATCGTGCGTCCGAAGGCGGTCAGGTCGATCGTCACGCGGCGACGATCGACCTGATCCGGGATGCGAGTGACGTACCCCGCGTCTTCGAGCAGCGACACCGTGCGGTTCATCGACGGTGCCGTCACGCGCTCGCGGTCGGCCAGCTGGCCGAGCGTGTGCGCGCCGTGCACCGTGAGGGCGGCGAGCACGGCGAACTGCCCGTCGCTCATGGTGTCGACGGCCCGCTGCGCGCGGAGGCGGCGGGCCAGGCGGAACGTGGCCATGCGCAGCTCGGAGGCCGCTGCGCTGTGCTCATGACTCTGGTCGGGAAGGGGGGATTCGTCGACGCGATCGTTCATGTTCGTGAGCCCCAGGCTAGCTCATTAGCCTTGCTAAAGGAATTGCGACCGCGCTTCGCGGCCTTCGCCGGTCGCGCCGCGGACACCCGCCGTGCCGACCGGCGACCTCGGCCCGCGGCGCTCTCCGCCTTACACTCGCCCCATGCCCGAGTTCGCCGACGCCAACGGCATCCCGATCGTCTACGACGTGCACGAGGCGGTCGACCCGCGCGCCGTGGTGCAGCTGCTGCACGGGGTCGGCGAGCACGCCGGACGGTACGGGGCGCTGATAGAGGCCCTCGTCGCCGCGGGCTACACCGTCTACGCCGACGACCACCGGGGACACGGGCGCACGGGCCTGCGCCAGTGGGGCGGCGACCACCGCAAGCTGGGTCGGCTCGGTCCCGGTGGCCTCGGGGCGGCCCGCGATGCCGTGTGGACCCTCACGCAGCGCATCCGCGAGGCCCACCCCGACCTGCCGCTGGTGCTCCTCGGGCACTCGTGGGGCTCGTTCCTCGCGCAGATGCTGGTGGACCGGCATCCGGACGCCTACGACGCCGTCGTTCTGAGCGGCTCCGCGCTGCGCTGGCCGGGGGCGCTGAACGCGGGCGACTTGAACGGTCCGTGGAAGCACCTGAAGGGGTCGGGGATGGAGTGGCTCTCCAGCGACGAGCAGATCGGACGCGACTTCGTCGCCGATCCCCTGACGACCTCGGCGCCGCTGGTGAAGCTCTTCGGCCCGATCGAGGCGGCGAAGCTCTTCGGCCGCCCGCGCCGGAACCTCGGCCGCGACGTGCCGATGCTGCTCATGGTCGGTCGCGACGACACCGTCGGCGGCCCGCGGAGCGTGCACCTGCTGGCCGACGCCTATCGCGCGCGGTCGGGGCTGACCGACGTCACGACGCTGGTGTACCCGGGGGCGCGGCACGAGATCTTCGCGGAGCGCGACCAGGCGGTGGTGCGCGCCGATCTGCTCGCCTGGCTCGACGCGAGGGTGCCGGCCCGGTCCTGAACCGCACCCGCGGTCATCGCCCGTGGCGCGGGCGGACCGCGCTCGGGTGCGTGGTCGGTCCCGTTCCCCGGCCGTGCCGGAGCTCGCGCGCGTAATGCGCGGAAGCCACTCACCTTTTGGTTGCCTTTCTGCAAAAGCGCCGATACTGTCGGGAGGGCCAGGACACCTCGACGACGAGTCCCCCTCACCACCCGGGTCGCCCGACATCCCCCACGGAGCGACCCCTCGTTCGGCTCCGCACCCGGGAGCCGTGCCGTCGCGCCCGGCGCTTCACGTCCCTCAATGAAGAACGGATCCCCACGTGAACACTTCGGACCCCTCGACCACGGCAGGCGTCGGCGCCTGGTTCATCGGCGCCCGCGGATCTCTCGCGACGACCGCGACGCTCGGCATCCACGCCCTGGCCCTCGGCGCAGCCGCCCCGGTCGGGCTCACGACCGAGACCGACGCCGTGCGCGTCGCGGAGTTCCCGGCCGTCGCCGACATCGTCGTCGGCGGTCACGACATCTCCACCGTCCCGCTCGAGGAGCGCGCACAGCAGCTCGCGGCCGGCGGGATGTTCCCCGCCGCCCTCGTCGACGCCGTGCGCGAGCGCCTGCGCGCGACCGAGGAGAACCTCCGCGTCGTCCCGACCATGACCACCACGCAGCAGGAGGAGATCGACCTGCTCACGGCCGACATCGTCGACTTCCGCGAGCGCCACGGCCTGCGCGAGGTCGTCGTCGTGGACGTCTCGTCGACCGAGCCCCTGCCGCCGTACCACCCCGGGTTCGAGAACGAGTCCCTCCTGCAGACGGCCCTGACCACCCCCGGCGTCCGGGTGCTCCCCCCGAGCTCCCGTGCGGCGCTCGCCGCGATCGCCGCCGGCGCCGCCTACGCGGCCTTCACCCCCTCGGCGTCGCTCAACCTCCCCGTGCTCCGTGAACGCGCCGAGCGGGCGGGCATCGCCTACGCCGGGCAGGACGGCAAGACCGGCGAGACGCTGCTGCGCACGGTGCTGGCACCGATGTTCGCCGCTCGCGGGTTCCGCGTGCAGTCGTGGGCCGGGACCAACCTCCTGGGCGGCGGCGACGGCGCCACCCTCGCCGACCCCGAGGCCGTGCGCTCGAAGCTCGTGTCGAAGAACCGCGGCCTGCACGCACTCGTCGGAGACGACGTCGTCACCCCGCTGCACATCGACAACGTGCCCGACCTCGGCGACGTCAAGACCGCGTGGGACCACGTCAGCGCCACCGGCTTCCTGGGCAGCCGCGTGACGCTGCAGACCACGTGGAGCGCCTACGACTCGGCCCTGGCCGCGCCCCTGGTCATCGACCTGGTGCGGGCGCTCTCGCTGGCCACCCGGGCGGGCCACGCCGGTGTCGTGCCCGCCCTCGGCTGCTTCTTCAAGGACCCCTGGGGCAGCGACGTGCACGGCTTCGGCGAGCAGACGTCGCGATTCGTGGCCTGGGTGCACGAGACCGCGGCCGCCGTCGCCGCGGCGCGGGTCGCCGCGCCGTGACACGGGTCGCGGACTACCTCGACCTCGTCCGCGCCCCCGCCTCGCTCACCGTGCTCGGCGACGCCCTCGTGGGCGCGCTGAGCGTCTCGGGACCGGGAGGGACGGGCGCGGCACGGAAGGCGGCGCTCGCGGCGTCGTCGGTGTGCCTGTACAGCGCGGGGATGGCCCTGAACGACTGGGCGGATGCCGATCTCGACGCGCTCGAACGCCCCGAGCGGCCCATCCCCTCGGGGCGGATCCCGCGATCGCGCGCCCTCGCGGTGGGAGCCGCCCTCACCGCCCTCGGCGTCGGCGCCGCGTTCGCCGGCGGCCGGGCGTCCGGCGCGGTCTCGCTCGCCCTCGCGGGTTCGCTCTGGGCCTACGACCTCCGGTTCAAGCCGACCCCCGCGGGCCCCGCCGTGATGGCCGTGTGCCGCGGACTCGACGTGATGCTCGGAGCCGCCGGGCCGGGCTGGCGGCGCGCACTCGTCCCGGCCGGCGCGGTGGCCGCCCACACCGTGGCCGTCACCGCCGTCTCGCGGGGCGAGGTGGTCGGATCGACGCGCGCCACCGGCCGCGCCGCCGCGGTCACGAGCGTCGCGGTCGCGGCATCCGGTCTGCTCGGTGGGGGCGTTCGCGTCGCGGCGCTCCTCGGGGGCGCGCGTTACCTCTCCGCGGTCCTGCCCGGCCAGCTCGCCCTCGCGCGAGACCCGTCGGCGGCGCAGGCGCGCGACGCCACGCGCGCCGGCATCCGCGCCGTCGTCCCGCTGCAACAGGCCCTCGCGGGCCGCGCGGGGGCGCTGGTCGCCACGGCCGCCCTGCTCGCCATCGAGACCGTCGGGCGGCTCCTCGCCCGTCGTCGCTCGGGAGGAGACATCACATGAACGACGTGAACTGGAGCTGGGGCTACGGCACCAACGGCTTCACCGACCACCCGCTGCCGGCGGCGCTCGACGTGCTGCAGGGCGAGGGGTACACGGCCGTCGCCCTCACGCTCGGCCACCCCCACCTCGACCCGTTCGCCCCCGACTGGCGCGCCCGGACCGAGGAGCTCGCCGCCGACCTGCGACGGCGCGGGATGCGGGTCGTGGTCGAGACGGGGGCGCGCTACCTCCTCGACCCCGTACGCAAGCACCGCCCGACGCTCGTGGACCGCGAGGCCGGGCCCCGCCTGCTGTTCCTGCGGCGGGCGATCGAGATCGCGGCGATCCTCGGCGCCGACTGCGTGTCGCTGTGGAGCGGGGTCGTGCCCGACGACGTCGCGGTCGACGCCGCGCGCGTCCTGCTCGACGAGCGCCTGCTCGAGCTCACCGCCGTGGCCCGGGAAGCGGGCGTCGACCTCGCGCTCGAGCCCGAGCCCGGCATGCTCGTCGAGACGGTCGCCGACGCCCTCGCCGTCCGCGCCCGCATCGGACACCCCGCCGCGCTCGGTCTCACCGTCGACCTCGGCCACTGCGTCGTCGTCGAGCCCGACGGCGTCGTCGGGGCGCTGCGCGCGGCGGGCGGTCTCCTGCGCAACGTGCAAGCCGACGACATGCGCTCCCACGCCCACGAACATCTCCCCTTCGGCGAGGGGGAGCTCGACCTGGATGCCGCCCTCGCCACCCTGCGCGAGATCGACTACCGCGGTGTCGTCGCCGTGGAGCTGCCCCGTCACGCGCACGCGGCACCCGCCCTGGCCCGCTCGAGCCTGGCGGCGCTCACCGCGGCCGCGCGCACCTCCGCCCCCGGCCTCGGCGCCCCCGCCCACGGTGCGCCGCCCGCGGAACCGTCCGGGAACCGGCGGTCTGCTCCCGACCACCCGTGGACCGCCCGCGCGGTCGACGACGTGCGCGCGGATGCCGGTCGTGCGGCGCGCCTGTTCGCCGCGGCCGGCCGCGAGGTGGGCCGCGAGCCGCTGAGCGACGCCCCGTACGCGCTCACCGCCGACGACGCTGCGCGGGCCGAGATCGTCGCCGCGGTGGCGGCCGGCGGAGCCGACCCGGCCGTGGTGACGGCGCTGTACCGCCGCGGCGACGACGCCGAGCGCCGGGGCGTGCTGCGCGGACTCGACGTGCTCACCGACCCGTCATCGGCGTGGCGGGAGGCCGGTCTCGAGATCGTCCGCGACGCCCTGCGCGCCAACGACACCCGTCTCGTCGCCGCCGCGCTCGGAACCTTCGCCGCCGCCCACCTCGACCCCCACGCGTGGCGGCACGGTGTGCTGAAGTGCGTGTTCCTCGGCATCCCGCTGTCCGTCGTGGCGGGGCTCGACGAGCGCGCCGACGACGAGCTCTCCGCGATGGGGGCGCGTTTCGCCGAGGAGCGCAGCGCGGCCGGCCGCGTCGTCCCCGACGATCTCGCCCTCCTGGTGTCCCGCGGGTCGAGAACCCGAACCCCCGTCGCCGAAAGGGCCTGACATGCGCATCTTCGATCCCCACATCCACATGTCGGCGCGCACGACCGACGACTACGAGGCGATGTACGACGCCGGGGTGCGCGCCCTCGTCGAGCCCGCGTTCTGGCTGGGCCAGCCGCGCACGAGCGTCGGGTCGTTCCTGGACTACTTCGACGCGCTGATCGGGTGGGAGAGGTTCCGTGCCGCGCAGTTCGGCATCCGCCACCACTGCACGATCGCGCTCAACCCCAAGGAGGCGAACGACCCGCGCTGCCGGGAGGTGATGTCCGAGCTGCCGCACTATCTCGCCAAGGACGGCGTGGTGGCCGTGGGGGAGACGGGGTACGACTCGATGACCCCCGAGGAAGACGAGGTGCTGCGCCAGCACCTCGCGCTCGGCATCGAGTTCGACCTGCCCGTGCTGGTGCACACGCCGCACCGCGACAAGGCCGTGGGCACGCGTCGCACGCTCGACGTCGTGGCCGAGTCCGGTATCGCGATGGAGCGCGTGCTCGTCGATCACCTGAACGAGACGTGCGTGGACGCGGTCGCCGACAGCGGAGCGTGGATGGGCTTCTCGATCTACCCCGACACGAAGATGGACGAGTCGCGCGTGGTCGCGATCATTCAGCGCATCGGACTGGACCGCGTGATCGTGAACTCGGCCGCCGACTGGGGCCGTTCCGATCCGCTCAAGACGGCCAAGACGGGCCTGGCGATGCTCGCCGCCGGCTTCTCCGACGACGACGTCGACCGGATCCTGTGGCGCAACCCCCGCGATTTCTACGCGCAGAGCGGGCGCGTCGTGACCGATCCGATCGAGGGCTTCGCCCCGGCGAGCCAGGGCCCCGACCTCTTCGAGGGGAACTCGGTGCTGCGCGGCATCGCCTCGCGACAGGGCGCGTGACGATGGAGCTGTCGTACTGCACCAACGTCCACCCCGCCGAAGACCTCGCGGGCATCGTGCGCCAGCTCGACCAGAGCGCGGGACCCATCCGCCGGTCGGCCGGACTCGACCGCCTGGGCGTGGGCCTGTGGCTGCCCGCCGATACCGCGGCTCTGCTCGACACCGACGCCGGGGCGCGGGAACAGCTCGCCGAGGCGTTGGAGCGCAACGGCCTCGAGCTGCGCACCGTCAACGCGTTCCCGTACCGCGGGTTCCACGACAGGGTGGTCAAGCTCGCCGTCTACCGGCCCGACTGGACCACGCCCGAACGCCTCGCGTACACCCTCGCCTGCGCGCGGGTGCTGGCGGCCCTGCTCCCCGACGGCGCCGAGGGGAGCATCTCCACGCTCCCCCTCGGCTGGCGGGAGGGGTGGGATGCCGCTGCCGACGCCGCCGCGGAGCACGCGCTCGCGCGCCTCATCGACGGCCTCGCCGCGATCGAGCGCGAGACCGGCCGAACGGTGCGCGTGGGCATCGAGCCCGAGCCGGGGTGCATCCTCGACGACGTCGCCGACGTGGTCTCCTGGCTCGGCGCGCGCCCCGCCCTCATCGCCCACGGCCGCCTGGGCCTGTGCCTGGACACGTGCCACCTCGCCGTCTCGTTCGCCGACCCGGGCGAGGTCGTCGCCGCAGCCACCGCCGCGGGGGTGCGGGTGGTGAAGGTGCAGGCCTCCGTCGCCCTCGAGGTGCCCGATCCCTCCGACCCGCGCGCCGCGGACGCCCTCCGCCCGTTCGCCGAGGAGAGGTACGTGCACCAGGTGCGCTCGGCCGACGGAACGCACGCGGCCGACGACCTCCCCGACGTGCTCGACGCGCGGCCCGCGTGGCCGAGCGATCAGGCGTGGCGTGTGCACGTGCACATCCCGCTGCACGCGCGGCCCGCGCCCCCGCTGCGCGCCACGACCGAGGTGCTCGAGGCGGCCGTCGACGCCGTGCTGGCGGCTCCCCACGGCGACCGCGCCCACCTCGACGTCGAGACCTACACCTGGTCGGTGCTGCCCTCCTCGCTGCAGCCCGAGACGCTCGTCGACGGGGTCGCCGCCGAATTGCGCTGGGTGCGCGAGCGGATGCCGCACGCCCTGGGGCGCGCTGGTGAGCCCACCGCGATGGCCGGGGTGCCGGCATCCGTCCTCGTCGGGGGAGGGCGCGCATGAGCAAGGTGCTGCTGCTCGACCTGGTCGGGCTCACCCCGCGCGCGCTCGCCGCGATGCCGCGCCTCAGCGCCCTCGGCCGCCGCGGGGCCACGGTCGGACTCGACACGATCCTGCCCGCCGTGACCTGCAGCGTGCAGTCCACGATGCTCACCGGTCTCGCGCCGCGCGCGCACGGCATCGTCGGCAACGGCTGGTACTTCCGCGGTCTCGGCGACCCGCTCCTGTGGCGCCAGCACAATCGTCTCGTCGCGGGCGAGAAGGTCTGGGAAACCGCCCGCCGGACGCGGCCCGAGCTCACCACGGCGAACCTGGGCTGGTGGTTCGCGATGGGCGCCACCACCGACGTCACGGTGACGCCCCGGCCGATCTACCACGCCGACGGCCGGAAGAGCCCCGACGCCTACGTGCGTCCGGCCGCCCTCCACGATCACCTCGTCGGGGCGTTGGGCGCCTTCCCGCTCTTCCAGTACTGGGGACCGACCGCCACCATCCGCAGCAGCGCGTGGCTGGCCGAGGCCACCCGCGGCCTGATCACCGGACGGTGGGGCGCCGCTCCCGATCTCGCGATGGCCTACCTCCCGCACCTCGACTACGACCTGCAGCGCTTCGGCCCGAACGGCCCCGAGGCCGACCGCGCGGCCCGCGAGCTCGACGACACCATCGGCCCCCTCCTCGACGACGCCTCCGACCGCGGCTACACCGTCGTCGCCGTGTCGGAGTACGGGATCGAGCAGGCCTCCCGTCCCGTCGACGTCAACCGGGCCCTGCGTCGCGAGGGTCTGCTCGAGGTCTACGTCCAGGACGACCGCGAGCAGCTCGATCCGTGGACCTCGCGCGCCTTCGCGGTGGCGGACCACCAGGTCGCCCACGTCTACGTCCCGGATGCCGCGGACCTCCCGCGCGTGACCGCCCTGCTCCGGAGCCTCGACGGCGTCGACGAGGTGCTCGACCGCGAGGCGCAGGCACGCTACGGCCTCGACCACGAGCGCTCCGGAGAACTGGTCGTCGTGGCCGAGCCCGGCGCGTGGTTCACGTACTACTTCTGGCTCGACGACGACAAAGCGCCCGAGTACGCCCGCGGCGTCGACATCCACCGCAAGCCCGGATACGACCCGGCGGAGCTCTTCTTCGACCCCGCCGACCGCCTGGCCAAGGCCAAGGCGGGGGCGAACCTGGTGAAGAAGAAGCTCGGTCTGCGCTACGCCATGAGCACGGTGCCCCTGGACCCCTCGTGCGTGCGCGGCACGCACGGGCGTCTACCCACCTCGCGCACCGACGCGCCGATGCTCCTCACCTCCGACCCGGGGCTCCTCCCCGACGGCGCCGAGACGGTCGCCGCCGCCGCCGTGCGCGACATCGTGCTGCGCGGCCTCGGCGTCGCCGGCTGACCCGCACGGCATGCGGAAGGGGGGGGGGGGGGGGCGCCCCGCCCCGCGCCCCCCCCCCCCGCCGCGCCCCCCCCCCCCCCCCCCCCGAACCCCCCCCGCCCCCCCCCCCCCC
>NZ_JBKBNC010000022.1:0-295 GCF_046295495.1 Microbacterium sp. | reverse complement strand
CTCCCCCGGGGCGGGGCCCCCCCGGGGGCGGGCCCGACGCCCCCAGAGCGCCCCCCTGCCGGCCCCGACCCGTCCCCCGGCCTGGGCCGCCTTTCGAAATCCCAGGGCGGCGCGGCCTCGGCGGCGCCGGCTGCCCCGCCGGCCTTGCGGACGGGCCGGGTGCGCGCCCACCCGCCCCTTCTCATCGCTCCGGCCGATCGCCCCCGATCAGCGCTGACTGAACGCCGCGTCGAACGCCGCCCCGGAGGGCTCGTACGACGACATCCTCCGCACGAACCCGAGCGCCTCGGGCGCC
>NZ_JBKBNC010000021.1:0-47393 GCF_046295495.1 Microbacterium sp. | reverse complement strand
CCACGGCGGCGCGGTGACGGTGCAGCGTGGCCGCGCGGCCCGCGGCGCGGCGCGGGCGGGCCCGCCTCAGGACGCCGCCTGCTCCTTCTCGCCCGCGCTGTTGGGCGTCCACCCGTACCACCCCTGGTCGGTGGCGGCCACCGACCAGTCGCCGCACGCGAAGACGCGGCTCGCGGCGTAGACGTCGGGCCCCTCGGGCACGTTGACGGTCGGCGCGGATTCGCGGTCCACCTCGGTGCAGGTCGCGGCGTCGAGGGCGCTGCCGCTGCGCAGCAGCACGGTGGCGATGTCGCTGTCGGGCTTGGTCTTGGTCACGATCGCGGTCGCGTCGGCGGGCAGCCAGGGCACGCTCGTGTCCCAACGGGCCTCGAGATCGGCGGCATCCGAGAACTCGGCCGTGGTCTCCTGCGAGAGGGCGTCCTGGATGCCGGTGCATCCGGCCAGGGCGAGGGTGAGGGCGCCGCCCGCGGCGACGATGAGGGCGAGGGCGAGCGGAGGAGTGCGGTGCGGTGTCATGTATCGATTGTCTCCGCGGGGGCGAGGGGAGTCGTCCCTCCCGGGGATGATCCCCGGTCCATCGCTCGGCCCATCCGCCGACGCGGTGGCGACGACACCCGGCGCGGGCGCGCACGTCATCCCTCCGATGGAGAAGGAGGCGACGAGCGACCGATGCCCGCACCGCGGGAGCCTTTCTAGCCTCGAGGCATGCAGACCTCACAGCACATCCCCGACGCGGCCGGCATCGCGGCCCGGGTGCAGAACCTCACGAAGACCTTCGGCGTCGGCGACTCGCGCGTGCACGCGCTCGACGACGTCTCGCTCGGCATCCGGCGCGGGGAGTTCACCGCCATCATGGGCCCGTCCGGGTCGGGCAAGTCCACGCTCATGCATGTCATGGCGGGCCTGGATGCCGCGACCTCGGGCCGCGCGTGGATCGGCGACACCGAGATCACCGGGATGTCCGACCTCGACCTCACCGTCCTGCGCCGCTCGCGCGTGGGCTTCGTCTTCCAGTCGTTCAACCTCGTTCCCACCCTCGACGTGCTCGGCAACATCACGCTGCCGTTCGAGCTCGCCGGGCGTTCCCCCTCCGTCGAGGAGCGCGCGCGCATCGACGCGCTCGTCGCCTCGATGGGGCTGGGCAGCAGGCTGCGGCACCGGCCGCACGAGCTGTCCGGCGGACAGCAGCAGCGCGTCGCGATCGCGCGCGCGCTGGCGACGCGGCCCGACCTCGTCTTCGCCGACGAGCCGACCGGCAATCTCGATTCCCGCACGGGACGCGAGGTGCTCGCCCTCCTCGCACAGGCTAGTCGCGAGCACGGGCAGTCCATCGCGATGGTCACCCACGACGCCGTCGCCGCCTCGCACGCGGATCGGGTCATCTTCCTCGGTGACGGCCGGGTGGTCGCCGACATGCCCCGTCAAAGCGCCGAGGCCATCTCGGCCTACATGCTCTCCGCCGAGGTCGGCGCGTGAGCGCGCCCGCGGCGGTGTCCGCCCGGCCCGCCCGGTCCGCCCGGCCCGCCCCGCGCACCCGGTCGCGCCGACGGGCGGAGCGCGGAATGGCGCCCTCGATCCTCGTCGCGGCGATCTCCAGCGGCTTCGGCACGCTGCTGATCGCGACGACCACCTTCATCGGCGTCTGGCTCCTCGCGGATCCCTACCTCGGGGGTCGCGAGACGGTGGTCGCGGTCGTCGCGATCCTCAGCGCGCTCCTCGTCGCCGTCGCGATGTTCGTCGCCGCCATCGTCACCACGAACACGTTCGCGACGATCGTGGCCGGCCGGACCCGGCAGATCGCGTTGATGCGCCTCATCGGGGCGTCTGCGCGGGCCGAGCGTGCGCGCGTCGCGCGCCAGGGCCTGGTCGTCGGGGCGATCGGCGCGGCGATCGGCCTGATCGGCGGCACCGCGGTGGCCGCCCTGCTGCCGCCGCTCGCCCGTCTCGCGTGGGGAGTCGACGTCGACTACCAGGTGCTGCAGCCGTCCCTCCTGGCCCCGGCGGTCATCGTGACGCTCACCACCTGGGCCTCGGCCTGGGTCGGGTCGCGTCGCGTCCTCGACGTCACGCCGCTCCAGGCGATCTCGGGGGCGACCGAACGCACCGCGCAGGAGGCCGTGGGAGGTCGTGCGCGCCGTGTCGTGGCGGTCCTGCTGTTCGCGGGCGGTTCGCTCGTGCTGGCCGCGGGGATCGCCCTGGGGCTCGTCTCGCCGCTGGGCGTCGTCGTGGCCTTTCTCGGCGGCATCCTCTCCTTCACGGGCCTCAGCCTCGGCGCGACGATGGTCATGCCGCCGGCGCTCCGCGCGACGGGGCGTCTGTTCGGTCGGTCGGCCGCGGCACGCCTGGCCGCGGAGAACGCGCTGCGCTATCCCGAGCGATCCAGCCGCATGGCGATCGGCGTGGTGATGGGGGTCACGCTCGTGACGATGTTCGCGGTCGCGTCGCAGTCGGCTCGAGAGATGCTGGTGCGATCGGGCGGAGGAGAGCCGCCGGAGCAGCTGCTGTCGCTCATGGACACCTTCGCCGCGATCATGATGTCGCTCGTGGGGGTGTCCGCGGTGATCGCCGCGGTCGGGCTGGTGAACCTGCTGACGTTGGGCGTGCTGCAGCGTCGACGCGAGCTCGGACTCCTTCGCACCCTGGGGTTCTCCGCTGGGCAGATCCGCCGCATGGTCTTCCTCGAGGCCGCGCACCTCACCGTCACGGCGGTCGTGCTGGGACTGCTGCTCGGCGTGCTCTATGGATGGGCGGGCGCGCAGGCACTGCTCGGATCGGTGGGTGTGCCGCCGCTGTTCCAGTCACCCACCTTCGTGCTGCCCGGCATTCCGTGGCCCACCGTCGGCCTGGTCGTGGGGGCCACCGCGCTGCTCACCGTCGTCGCGGCCGTCGCGCCCACGCGCCTGGCCACCGCGTCGTCACCGATCGACGCGCTGTCGCACGACGCGTGACCGCGCCCGGCGCGGGGCGACACCGTCCCGCGCCGCGCCGGTCGCGTCGGGCCGGCGCCGCCCTACGAACGCGACCGGCGCGGACCGACGTCACACGAGCAGCTGGTGCTTCGCCAGGTCGCGGTACAGGGGAGTGGATGCCACGAGCTCGCTGTGCGTGCCCTGCCCGACGACACGGCCCTTGTCGAGCACCACGATCAGGTCGCTGTCCACGACCGTCGACAGGCGGTGCGCGATCACCAGCAGCGTGCGGTCGGTGGCCACGGCGTCGATCGCCTCGCGCATGCGCTGCTCGTTCACGCCGTCGAGCGACGACGTCGACTCGTCGAGCAGCAGCACGGGCGGAGCCGCCAGCAGGGCCCGAGCGATCGCGAGTCGCTGACGCTCGCCCCCGGAGAGCATGACGCCGTCTTCGCCGACGGGGGCGTCGACGCCGAGCGGGTTGCGCGCGAGCACGTCGCCGAGGTTGACCGCCCGGAGCACGCGTTCGCACTCGGCGTCGGATGCCGCGGGAGAGGCCAGCCGCAGATTGTCGGCGATTGTGCCGGCCAGCGTCGGGGCGTCCTGCTCGACGTAGCCGAAGCGGGAGCGCAGGTCGTCGCGGGCCAGGTCGCGGGCGTCGACGCCGTCGACGAGGATCGCCCCGCCGGTGGGGTCGTAGAAGCGCTCGACGAGGGAGAGGATCGTGCTCTTTCCCGCCCCCGACGGCCCCACGAGCGCCACGCGCGCGCCGCGCGGCACCGTGAACGACACCCCGCGCAGCACCTCGCGGTCGGCCTCCTCCGCTTCGGCGGCCGTCTCCCCGGCCGCGCGCTCGAGGTGCGCCTGCTCGAGCACCGACCGCGCCTCCTGGGCAGCGGCCTCGCGCGCCCGGACGACGTGCTCCGGATAGCGGAAGTGCACGTCGCGGAACTCGACGGCGGCGGCATCCGGGTGCACCGCGGTGGATGCGGGCCGGTCGCCGTCTTCTTCGAGCGGGAGGTCGAGCACCTCCTGGATGCGCCCGAGCGCGCCCAGCGCCTGGTTGACCGAGGTGATCGCGCCGATCGCCGAGGCGAGCGGCTGCACGAGCAGGAAGAGGAAGATCACGAACGTCACGAGCGAGGCGACGTCGATCGCCCCGGATGCCACGCGGAAGCCGCCGACGCCCAGCACGACGAGCAGCGACACCTGCAGCGCGATGCCCGCGACCGGCACGATGAGCGCCGACACCTTCGCGATGCGCACGCCGGCTCCGTACGCCGCGGTCGCGGTCTCGGTCACCGCGGCGACCTCGCGCTCGGTCGCCCCCGAGGCGCGGATCGTGCGGATCGAGCCCACCGCCCGCTCGACGCCGGAGGCGAGCTCGCCCACCTGCGCCTGTTGTTCGGCCGAGGCCGTGCGGATACGGGTGCTCAGTACGACGACCACCGCGATGGACGCGCCGACGACCACGACGATCAGGCCGAGCAGGACGGGGTCGATGAACGCCATCGCGATGACCGCACCCACGAGGATGAGCGCGTTGCCCACGGCATCCGCCAGCCCCTGGGTGAGGACGGCGTACAGCAGCGTGGTGTCGGTGCCCACGCGCGAGACGAGGTCGCCCGTGCGCCGCGCGTCGAACTCGCTGATCGGCAGGTGGAGGATGCGCGAGATGAGTCGGCGTCGGCTGGAGTACACCACGGCCGTGCCCGTGCGCTGCAGCAGGTAGTGCTGATAACCCGAG
The DNA here is from genome assembly GCF_046295495.1 of Microbacterium sp. Lineage (GTDB taxonomy): Bacteria > Actinomycetota > Actinomycetes > Actinomycetales > Microbacteriaceae > Microbacterium. Next base: position 42,737 of record NZ_JBKBNC010000021.1, on the reverse strand, counting down.
ATGAGCGAGGACAGCACCACGAAGCCGACGAGCAGCCACACCAGTGCGCCGAGCGAGACCGAGGCCTGCACGCGCGAGATGACCTCGCCCACGAGGAGCGGTTGGACGAGAGTCGCCCCGGCGCCGAGCACGCTGAGCACGGCGACGACGACGAGGGTTCGCTTGTGCTCGAGGAGGAAGGGCAGCAGCTGACGGAAGGACGCGCGTGGGCCTTCGGGCACACGGCGGCCGCGCCGACCGCGCGCGGGAACGGGAGAAGACATGCAGACCTCGGGGAAGGAAATGGGGTGTTTCGACCGTACCTCCCGCTGCTGTGCAGACAGGCCCCGGGAGGCCCCCGCGGAGGAGAACTGCACCGGTACCGTCCGTGTGGAGAAGGGATCCGCGGAACGACGGATGCCACGAGGCCGGGGCCCCGTGGCATCCGCCGTCCGTGCGCGGGCGTTACGGCGCGGTCGCGCCGGCGGCGATGTTGTCGTCGTAGTCGACGTCTTTCGTCTCGGGCGAGAGCACGAGGGCGACCAGGGTCAGCACACCCATCGCCGACAGGTAGACACCGACCAACCACGGGTTGCCGTCGCCCGCCGCCCACAGGGCCACGGCGACGATCGGCGCGAGCGCCGCTCCGAGGATCGACGAGACGTTGTACGAGATCGCCGAGCCCGTGTAGCGGGTGTTCGTCGGGAACAGCTCCGGCAGCACCGCGCCCATCGGACCGAACGTCGCTCCCATCAGCAGGAACCCGAGGATGAGGAACGCCTGGACGTACACGTGGGTGAGGGTCGCGTCGGCCTGCGGCAGCAGGAAGAACGCGAAGGTCAGGCCGAACACGATGATGGCGAGCGTGACGCCGATGAGCAGGCGCTTGCGACCGAACCGGTCGGCGAGCGGACCCGAGAGCATCGTGAAGACGCCGAAGAACACCACACCGATGATCTGCATGATCACGAAGTCGGTGTAGCCGAAGCCGAGTCCGGGGACGTAGGCGGCGGCATCGAACGCGGTGCCGGCCTTCTCGGCGGCGGCGGCCGCGCCCTCGGCGGTGGGCTTGGTGCCGTACGACAGCGTGAAGCTCGTCATGAGGTAGAACAGCACGTACGTCGCCAGCATGATGAACGTGCCGAGGATCAGCTGCTTCCAGTTGCGGCGCACGACCTCGCCGAGCGGGAACTTGCGGATCACGCCGCTCTTCTCGGCCTTGGCGAACGACTCGCTCTCGACGAGCTTGAGGCGCACCCACAGGCCCACGATGACCATCACGGCCGAGAACAGGAACGGCACGCGCCAGCCCCACGCCAGGAACTCCGCAGACCGCTGCGCGGTGCCGTCGGGGTGGGGGAGCGCGAAGTTGATGATGAGGAAGATGCCGTTGGCGATGATGAAGCCGATGGGGGCGCCGAGCTGCGGGAACGTCCCGAACAGCGCGCGCTTGCCCTTCGGGGCGTTCTCGGTGGCGACCAGCGCCGCACCCGACCACTCGCCGCCGAGCGCGAAGCCCTGCGCGAGACGCATGACGAGCAGCAGGATGGCCGCCCAGACGCCGATCTCGTTGAAGGTCGGGAGCAGGCCGATGAGGAAGGTGGCGACACCCATGGTGAGAAGGGATGCCACGAGCGTCGCCTTGCGGCCGAACCGGTCGCCGAAGTGGCCGAAGACGACCGCGCCGAGGGGGCGCGCGACCATGGCCGCGCCGAAGACGCTGAACGACAGCAGGAGCGAGGTGGTCTCGTTGCCGGTCGGGAAGAAGAGGATCGGGAAGACGAGCACGGCCGCCGTGGCGTACGCGTAGAAGTCGTAGAACTCGATCGTGGTGCCGATGAGGCTCGCGGTGATGACGCGCGAGCGGGGGTTCGCCGGGGCGGCGGGGGTCGAGCGGGTGGAGGGGGATGACGTGGTCATGAGGGCCTGACGGGAAGAGTCTTCGTTCGCGTCCGAGGTGGGGCGCAGCGGTGGCGCGCAGCAGTCACGGGGGTGGATGTGAGAGAGCGCACGGCGGGAGCACCGGCGACGCCCCCGAGTGGGGGGCGTCAGGCCCTCCAGTCTATGCGCCCGCTGAGCGCGGACCGCTCCCCGGCAGTCAGCGCCAGATGACCGCGAGGCCGGCGTTGAGCACCGTCAGGATGCCGACGGGCCAGAACAGCGCGGGCGAGAGCGACCCCGTGCGCTTCTGACGGGCCGAACCGACGCCGATCAGGGCCCCGATGACGAGCAGCACGACGAGCTTGAGGCCGATCTTGGCGTAGTTCAGGTCGTGGTCGAGCCCCCACGGGGCGGACAGCACGAGGCCCGTGAGGAGCGAGATCCCCAGGGCGTTGTTCATCAGCGGCGTCACGCGCACGCGGCGACCGACGGCCTCGACGACCCACGCGCCGAAGAGCACCGCGAAGCCGACGAGGTGCACGAGGACGACGACGTGTCGCAAGATCTCCATACCCGTCAGGGTAGGGACGCCACGCACCCGTCGCCAGCAAGGCCCGCCTCACCGGCACGCGGCTCGCGAAAGCGGCCTTCGATCCGTCGGCGGGTCCGCCCCGGGGCGTCGGGCTCCGGTGCGCGGCGGTGGGCGGCCCCGGGCGTGCCGAAGGGTCCGCCCACCGTGGCGGAACTCAGCCGCGGAGCTCCCGCAGCACCAGCGCCGTGCGGATCGCCGCGTCGGCGGCCTCCGCGCCCTTGTCCTCCTTGGACCCCTCGAGCCCCGCGCGATCCAGACCCTGCTGCTCGTCGTCCAGGGTGAGCACGCCGAAGCCGACGGGCTTGCCGGCGTCGAGGGCGACGCGGGTCAGGCCGTCGGTCGCGGCCGACGACACGAAGTCGAAGTGCGGCGTCCCACCCCGGATGATCACGCCGAGCGCGACCACGGCATCCGCCCCGCCCTCGAACGCGGCGCGGGCGGCGACCGGAAGCTCGAAAGAGCCCGGGACCCGCACGACGCGGTAGGTCGCGCCGGTGGCATCCAGAACGCGCTTCGCGCCGGCGATGAGGCCGTCGGTGATGACCTCGTGCCAGGTGCCGGCGACGACGACGACGTTCAGTCCGGAGGCGTCGACGCCGCCGGTCTCGGGTGCTCCACTACCGGCCATCAGGCGCTCTCTTCCTTCATGTGCGCGAGGGCGTCGCGCAGGTCGTCCTCGGCGATGATGTGACCCATCCGGTCGCGCTTCGTCTCGAGGTACTGGTGGTTGTTGGGGCCGACGCCCACGAGCAGAGGGACCTGCTCGACGACGTCGAGACCGAAGCCGCGCAGCTGCGCGACCTTGTCGGTGTTGTTGGTGAGCAGGCGCACCTTGTCGACGCCGAGGTCGGTCAGGATGCCGGCGGCGGCGGCGTAGTCGCGCGCGTCGGCGGGCAGGCCCAGGGCCAGGTTGGCATCCACCGTGTCCATGCCGCGCTCCTGCAGGTTGTACGCGCGCAGCTTGTTGATGAGGCCGATGCCGCGACCCTCGTGGCCGCGCATGTAGATCACGATGCCGCCGTCGCGATCGATCGTGTCGAGCGCCGCCTCGAGCTGCGGGCCGCACTCGCACTTGAGCGAGCCGAAGGCCTCGCCGGTGAGGCACTCCGAGTGCACGCGTACCAGCGGGGCCTCCTCGCCCAGGTCGCCCGAGACGACGGCGAGGTGGTCGGTGCCGGTGACGCGGTCCTTGTAGGCGAGGAAGCGGAAAGTGCCGTGCGAGGTGGGAACGTTCGACTCCGCGCGCAGGCTGACGCGCCGACGCGCCGGAGCGTGCGCCGGGATCGGATCGGTCTCGTTGAGGTACGCGATGAGCTGCTCGATCGTGATGACCGGGATGCCGTCGCGCTCGCCGAGCTCGAACAGTCCGGGCAGGCGCATCATGCTGCCGTCTTCGGCCACGACCTCGGCGATCGCGCCGACGGGCTCGAGGCCCGCGAGGCGCATGAGGTCGACCGCGGCCTCGGTGTGCCCGGCGCGCTCGCGCACGCCCCCCTCGACAGCGCGCAGGGGGAGCACGTGTCCGGGGCGGATGAGGTTCGTGGGCACCGACTCCGGGTCGGCGAGCACGGTGAGCGTGTGCGCGCGGTCGGCGGCGCTGATGCCGGTGGTGACGCCCGACGCGGCGTCGACGCTCACGGTGTAGGCGGTGCCGCGGGCGTCTTGATTGACCTCGACCATGGGCGGCAGCTCGAGTCGGTCGGCCCACTCGGCGGGCATGGGAGCGCACACGTATCCGCTCGACCACCGCACGGTCCACGCGAGCCACTCGGGAGTGGCGAGCTGCGCTGAGAGGATGACGTCGCCCTCGTTCTCGCGATTCTCGTCGTCGGCCACCAGGATGGGTCGGCCCTGACGGAGGGCTTCGAGGGCCTCGGGGATGGTGGACAGGCTCATGCGGAGCCCCTCTCGGTCGATGCGGCCTGAGCCGCAGGGTTCTCTGATGTGCGGAAAGCGAGCATGCGCTGCACGTGGCGCGCGAGGATGTCGGTTTCGAGGTTGACGGGTGTGCCCGCCTCGGCGCGGCCGAGGGTCGTGGCCTCGAGCGTCTCGGGGATGAGCGACACCTCCAGCCACGGCTCCACCTCGGCGGCGGGGCTCACCGCGCTGACGGTGAGCGAGACGCCGTCGATCGCGATCGAGCCCTTGTCGACGACGAGCGGAGCGAGTTCGTTCGGGATGCCGACCCGCACGACGCTCCACTGCGCGCCCGGACGCACCTCGCGCACGACGCCGGTGCCGTCGATGTGGCCCTGCACGATGTGACCGCCCAGGCGCCCGTGCGCGGCGGTCGCCCGCTCGAGGTTGACGGCGCGGCCCGGGGCGACATCGGCGAGCGTCGACATGTCGAGGGTCTGCTTCATCACGTCGGCCGTGAACCAATCGTCGCCCTGGTCGACGACCGTCAGGCACACGCCGCTGACCGAGATCGAATCGCCGTGACCGGCATCCGACACCGAGAGCGGGGCGCGCAGCGTGAGGCGCACGCCGTCTCCCGACGGCTCGACGGCGGTGACGGCGCCGATCTCTTCGACGATTCCGGTGAACATCAGGCGTCTCCTTCTCGATCGGGGGTGTTCGCGGGACCGGCGACGATCAGCAGGTCGTCGCCGAGGGTCTGAACGGATGCCACGGCCAGCCGCCGCGCGTGGTCGATGGTCGGCACCCCGACGTCGCCGATCGCGAGCCGCGAGCCGCCGAGCAGCACGGGGGCGACGTAGACGAGCAGTTCGTCGGCGAGCCCGTCGCGGATGAACGCGCTCGCGAGCGTGGGCCCGCCCTCGACGAACACGCGCTGCACGCCCCGTGCGCCGAGGTCGGCCAGTACGGCGGTCAGATCGTGCGTGTCGTAGAACAGGGGCGTGCGCGGGTGGCGGCGCACCGCGGCATCCGGGGCCGTCTCGCTCCGGCCGATGACGACCGGGATCGGCTGGGCGTCCAGCAGCGAGCCGCCGTCGGCGCGCGCCGTCAGCGCCGGGTCGTCGGCGCGGACCGTGCCCGTGCCCGCGACGATGGCGTCGGCCTGCGCCCGGCGGGCGTGCACGTCGCGGCGGGCGTCGGGTCCGGTGATCCACTGGCTGGTGCCGTCGTCGGCGGCGGCGCGACCGTCGAGGCTCTGCGCCCACTTCACCGTGACGTGCGGGCGGCCGGTGCGCTGGAGGGCGATCCAGTCGCGGATCAGGAGCCGCGCGGCATCGGCTTCCACCCCGGACTCGACGTCGACGCCCGCGGCGCGCAGACGGTCGGCGCCTCCAGCGGCCGCGTCGGTCGGGTCGTCGAGCGCGAACACGACCCGGGCGACGCCGGCCTCGAGGAGGGCAACGGCGCAGGGCCCGGTGCGCCCGGTGTGGTTGCACGGCTCGAGGGTCACCACGGCGGTCGCCCCGCGGGCGGCGCCGGGAGCGAGCTGCGACAGCGCGTCGACCTCGGCGTGGGGAGTGCCCGCCCCACGGTGGTGGCCCTCGGCCAGGACGTCTCCGGCGGGGGAGAGGATCACGGCGCCCACCTGCGGGTTCAGCCCACGCGGGCCGCGCCGGGCGAGCTGCAGCGCTCGCCGCATGGCGTCGATCTCGACGGCGGATGCCATTTCCCTGTCCTTCCCGCGGTGTCGGGGCAGGGCCAGCGGGAAGGCGCGGGGCGCCGTCCGTGCTGCCTCCCTTCCGGACTAGCGACGGATACCCGTCACATCACCGTCGGTCCCGGAATTCCACCGGATCGGCCCCGCCGCCTGAGCGGAGGGGTTCGCGGACTGTCACCGCCGGTTCGGATTCTCACCGACCCCGGAGCACGTTGTTGCTCTTCGAAGTGTAGTCAACGCCGGTTCGGCGGTTTCATTCCCCGACGTCCGTCGACACGGGACGCTCTTCTTCGCGGACGGTTCGCCGGCCGTCCTCGGCATCGAACCGGTGCGGGCGTCGAACCGGTGCAGGCATCGGTCGGCGCGGGCACCGGTGTCGGCGTCGCTTGGCGCGCGAGGCGACCACCGCGCCGGGTCACTTGAGCAGACGCGAGAGACGCCGGTCGGCGAGGAGCTTGCCGCCCGTCTGGCACGTGGGGCAGTACTCGAGGGAGTTGTCGGCGAAGAAGACGCTGCGCACCTCGTCGCCGCACACCGGGCAGGCCTCTCCGCGTCGACCGTGCACGCGCATGCCGCGCCGCTTGGCATCCTTCAACTCCGCCGGCGGTTTGCCGCGCGCTTCGTCGATCGCTTCGGCCAGGGTCGTCGTCATCGCGGCGAAGAGACGGTCGACGTCGTCGTCGGACAGGGTGGCGGCCAGCGCGTACGGCGACATCTTGGCCGCGTGCAGGATCTCGTCGGAATAGGCGTTGCCGACCCCGGCGATGATCGACTGATCCCGCAGCACGCCCTTGATCTGCGTACGTCGGCCCGTGAGTAACCCGGCGAAGGTCGTCCGATCGAAGCCCGGGCTCAGGGGATCGGGACCCAGTCGCGCGATGCCGGGCACGTCGGCGGGCGACCGCACGGCGTACACGGCCAGCGACTTCTTCGTGCCCGCCTCGGTGAGGTCGAAGCCCGCCCCGTCGTCGAAGCCGACGCGCAGGGCGATGGGGGTCTTACCCGGCTTGATGATCGTCGACGGCAGCGCGTCGTACCAACGGAGCCACCCCGCCTTGGCGAGATGGAAAACGAGATGGATGCCGGCATCCGTCGTGAGGTCGACGAACTTGCCGTGCCGCCGGGCGTCGGTCACCGCGGCGCCCACCAGCGCCGTCAGCGGCGGGTCGAAGGTCTTCAGGGCGTTGATGGCCGACACGGTGGCCTTGTCGACGCGCAGCCCCGTGATGCGACCCCGCAGGAACTCGACGAGCCCCTCCACCTCTGGCATCTCCGGCATGTGCCCATGCTGCCACGCACCTCCGACATCGGGCCGGGCCTTGCGTGCTAGCCGCGCACCGGCCACGGCGCCGGTGCGCGGTCGTCGTCGCGCAGACCGCCGATCCACAGGTCGGAGCGCCCGAGCGAGTTGACGTGCGCCCGCCGCAGCAGTCCCTCGTAGCGGAGCCGCACAGACCGCGCGACACGCGCTGAGCCCGTGTTGCCCACCACGGCTCGCCACTCGATCCGTTCGATCGCGGGGCGCTCGGGCGCGAAGCCCCCGTCGACGGGCTGTTCGCCGCATCGCCCCGCCGGGGCGGCTGCTCGGCCCCCGCGCCACAACACAGGACTATCCGCCCGCTGCGCATCCGCACAGCCCGTCGGCCGCAGATGACCCGAGAAGGTCCTGCGTTGTGTCCGCCACCGCGGGCGGAGTGCGGCTCGACCGGTTCGCGTCGGCACCGGTTCACGTGCTCCGCCGGGCGGTGGCGGGCTCCTCCCCAGGAGTGCCGTGGCGGGAGTTGTCCCGTCTTGAGCTGCATCTCGTCACCGCTGCGGCCGGATCCGACCACTGTGTGCGGAATGAGTTCGTTGATGACACCGGATATCGCAGCGGGCCACACGCTGACCTATCCGGACCTGCGTGCGTCGGGAGCCACTCGCGCCGGAGTCCGCCTGGCGCTGGCCGACGGTGTGCTGGTGCGCGCGCGTCGCAATGTCTACCTGGGTGCCTCCGCTCCGAAAGCCGTTCGCGAAGCGCAGCGCGTCGGCGGTCGCCTCGACTGCGTGTCTGCCGTCGCTGAGGCGGGGATCTTCGTCCTCGACAAGAGCGGGCTCCACGTTCAGGTCGAGCCGGAGCGTTCGCGTCTGAGGTCGCCCCATTCCCGCAGGACCCGACTCTCCGGTGCCCAGGGGGTTGTCGTCCACTGGCGGGCGTGTGCGGCGGGCAGTCTCCACACGGTCCCTCTCGTCGAGGCGCTTGCGGCGGCGGTCCGCTGTCAACCTCCGCGGGCGGCCGTCGCCACGCTCGACAACGCACTCTTCACCGGGGCGATCGACGAGGAGGGACTCGCGGAGGTGTTCGCGCGCGTGCCGGGGAAGTATCGGGTGCTTCGGCCGCTCATGGACGCACGCGCAGAGGCGGGCTCGGAGACGATCGCGCGACTCCTCCTCCGTGGCCACGGCTTCGACGTGCGGGTGCAGGTGCAGATCGACGGCGTGGGTCGAGTGGATCTCCTCGTCGACGACTGGATCGTTGTCGAGTGCGACAGTCGGACGCATCACGGCGGGTGGGAGGCGCAGGAACGCGACCGGCTGCGCGATCTCCGCCTGGCCGAGCGCGGCTACGTTGTCCTGCGCCCTTCAGCGCGGCTGATCTTCTCCGAGCCCCACGTCCTCGCGCGCGCCGTCGCCGGTCTCCGTGAGCACCCCGCTCGGCGGCGCTGAGGACGGTGTGTCCGGTCGTCGCGCCACAACGCAGGAGTTGAGGGCTGGAAGACCCGCACGAGTGCAGTCCGAGTCGAGTGTGGCGCCGATTTCCTGCGTTCTGTCCCGCCGCGCTCGAACCCGGCGCCGTGGGTGCTGCCCCGCGTGGGCGGGCGCCGTACGGGCGGGCGCCGTGCGGGCGGGCGCCGTGCGGGCGGGCGCCGTGTGGGCGGGCGCGGTGTGGTCAGCCCGTACGGGCGGGCGCTGTGCTCACGACTCTCGGCGCCACAACGCAGGAGAAGCGACCGTCAACGGCACTCCCCGCGCGCCGTCGCGGCGACAGTGAATGGGATCTCCTGCGTTGTGGCCGAGAGGTCGGCGGACAGCGCCGCACCCGCCCGCCCGGTGGAGCGGCCGCCGCCCGGAACGACGACGCCCGCACGACCCGAGAAGGATCGCGCGGGCGTCGAACGGATCGGATCAGCCGCGGCGCAGGAGGCCGATGCGGTCGTAGACCTCGGTGAGGGTCTTCTCGGCGACGGATGCCGCCTTGCCGGCGTTGACGGCCAGCACGCGGTCGAGCTCGGCGGGGTCGTCGAGCAGCTCCAGGGCGCGGGCGCGCACCGGCTCGAACTCGCTCACCACGACCTCGGCGAGGCCCTTCTTGAAGTCGCCGTAGCCGCGGCCCGCGTACTCGTCCTCGATCGCCGTGACGTCACGGCCGGTGAGGGCCGAGTAGATGACGAGCAGGTTCGAGACGCCGGGCTTGGCGTCGCGGTCGAAGCGCACGGCTCCCTCGGAGTCGGTCACGGCCCGCATGATCTTCTTCGCGCTGACCTTCGGGTCGTCGAGCAGCCACAGCACGCCCGCGTCGGACTCGGCCGACTTCGACATCTTCGACGTCGGGTTCTGCAAGTCGTAGATGCGGGCGGTTTCGCGCTGGATGACGGGCTTGGGGACGGTGAAGGTCTGGCCGTAGCGCTGGTTGAAGCGCTCCGCGAGGTCGCGCGTCAGCTCGATGTGCTGCTTCTGGTCGTCGCCGACCGGCACGACGTCGGTCTGGTACAGCAGGATGTCGGCGGCCATCAGCACCGGGTAGGTGAAGAGGCCGACGTTGGTGGCATCCGTTCCGTAGCGGGCCGACTTGTCTTTGAACTGGGTCATGCGCCCGGCCTCGCCGAAGCCCGTCAGGGTCGACAGCACCCACTGCAGCTCGGCGTGGGCGGGGACGTGCGACTGCACGTAAAGCGTCGAGCGCGAGGGCTCGATCCCCGCGGCGATGTACTGGGCCGCCGTGCGACGGGTCTTCTCGCGGCGCTCGGCGGGGTCGCCGGGCTGCGTGAGGGCGTGCAGGTCGACGACCGAGAAGAAGGCGTCGTACTCGTCCTGCAGGTCGCGCCACTGCAGCAGGGCCCCGATGTAGTTGCCGATCTGGAGGCTGTCGGCGGAGGGCTGCATTCCGGAGTAGAGGCGCTCGGTGGTCACCGTTCGATCCTAGGTGCCGGGCACGTTGCCGACGGCCGGGCGAAAGTCCCGCGACGAGACGCCGGCTCGTGGACTTCCCACCCCATGGCCCCCGCCGGTCGGAATACGCCCGCTGCGTCAGGCCCCGAGCGTGTAGTCGACGATCACCGGGGAGTGGTCGCTCCAGCGGGTGTCGTACGACGGCGCGCGGTCGACGCGGTAGGCGGTGACCCGCTCGGCGAGGGCGGGGGTGGCGACGTGATAGTCGATGCGCCATCCGCTGTCGGTGTCGAACGCCTTTCCGCGCATCGACCAGAACGTGTACGGCCCGTCGACCTCGCCCACGGCGCGACGCCCGACGTCGACCCAGCCCAGGCCGGTGCCGGTCGATCCGTCGGCACCCTCGACCTGCTCGCCGACGGGACCGAAGAAGCGGTCGAAGTACGCGCGCTCGCGGGGGAGGAACCCCGCGTTCTTGCGATTGCCCCGCCAGTTCTTGATGTCGAGCTCACGGTGCCCCACGTTCAGGTCGCCGACGACCAGCGCCAGCTCGCGTTCGGCACGGAGCTCGGCGAGGCGACGCTCCATCGCATCGAGGAACAGCCACTTCGCGTCTTGCTTGGGGGTGTCGACCTCGCCGCTGTGTACGTAGGCGCTGACGATGGTGACGGTCTCGCCGTCGATGTCGAAGTCGGTCTCGATCCACCGGCCGGAGGCGTCGAGGGGCTCGGGGCCGAGGTGCGTTCGGGTCTCGACACCGGGCAGGCGGCTGATGATCGCGACGCCGGCGCGGCCCTTCTGCAGGGCCTCGTCGTTGACGATCTCCCACCCCGGCAGCGCCTCGGCGAGTTGTTCGGCGGTGGCGCGCACCTCCTGGAGGGCGACGACGTCGGCGCCGGAGGCGTCGAGCCACTCGGTCATGCCCTTGCGGACGGCGGCACGGATGCCGTTGACGTTGACGGAGACGATGCGTACGGAGCGAGCCACCCGACGAGCCTAATCGCGACCTCCGACATCGGCTCCGGTCGTCCACCGGTCAGTCGGGGAGGAGCGACACCCGGCGGGGCGCGGGCACGTCGGCCTCGGCGCGAGTCAAGGTCTTCTGCGCCGTGACGAGGTGCCGCCGCGCGCGCCACCGCCACGGCCACCTCGCGACGGCGAGGGCGTGCTCGGCCTCCCGGACGCCCACCTGCGCCGCGATCACCAGCGCCGCCTGCTCCATCGCCCGGCGGTCCTCGGGGGAGCGCAGGGGAACGTCGCGGTCGCCCGCGGCCACCGCGATCCAGGCGGCCGAGACCAGGATGACGATGCCGATGAAGCGGAACCAGAGCAGGAAGCCGATGAGCACGGTGAACGTCGCGAGCAACGGATTCGACGGCGTGTAGACGAACAAGAAGCCGGCGGCCACCTGCAGGAGCACGATGCCGGTGGCGCCGACGAGCGCGCCCGGCCACGCGCGACGCCAGGACAGCGACGTGCCGGTGAGGAAGCGGAACAGCGACGCGAGCGCGACGGTGTTGATGCCGAACGCCACCACGAGCGACACGACGCGCGCACCGACCGACCACCCGAGGGTCTCGCGGTCCCATCCGATCAGGCCGAAGACGAGATCGACGGCGCCGGTGGTGATGCTGCCGAGGAGCGCGCCGATCAGCAGTGTCACCCCGAACAGCACGGACGCGACGAAGTCGCGCGCCTTGAGCATGACGTAGTTGCGCGTGTCGAAGGGGAGGCCGAAGGTGTCTCGCACGGCCCGGCGGGTGAAGGTGACGAAGCCGATCGCCGTCCACACGACCACGACGACCGCGACGATGCCGGTGATGGTCAGCAGGCGCCCGCTCTCCTGGGCGACGGCCTCCACCTGCTCGCGGTCGACGAGGCCGTTCGTGCTGATGATGCCCGGGATGTAGCTGTTGACGATGCGGATCAGCCCGTCGATCGCCGCTCTGCTACCGCCCAGCCACAGCCCGACACCCGCGAACGCGAGGTACAGCGCCGAGAACACGGCGAAGAGCCCCTGGTAGCTCATCCCCGCGGCGAGCAGGAAGCCGTTGTGCTGCAGGAAGTGCCGCCACACCCGGATCGGGAACCATCGAGCGATTCGGGCGGCTCGCGCGATGGGCTGATCGAGGCGCTCGAGCACGGCGCTCTGCGCGGCCTCGAGCCGGTCGCGCAGCGACGTGTCGTCGTCGCGCACCGCCGGCAGCGGCCGGGGATCCTGGCGGGTCTCGGTCACCCGTCGAGCCTAATCAACGGATGCCGTGTCCCCGGGCGGTCACCCGCGCCGCGCGGCATCCGGTCACCGGTGCCGCAGCGGCTTCCCGCTCCAGGAGGCTTCGGCGCCCGGCATCCGAGGTCCCTGCGGTCCTGCGGGATCCGCGACGCGTCCCGGCCGGCCCGGCGCAAACGCCGAACGGCGGGTCGCCGCCCCTGACGATCTCAGGGACGGCGCACCCGCCGTTCGAGGGCGAGGGGTCAGCGACCGCCGCGCAGCACGGCCTGTTTGACCTCGGCGATGGCCTTGGTGACCTCGATGCCGCGGGGGCACGCCTCGGTGCAGTTGAAGGTGGTGCGGCAGCGCCACACACCCTCTTTGTCGTTGAGGATGTCGAGGCGCACGTCTCCGGCGTCGTCGCGCGAATCGAAGATGAAGCGGTGCGCGTTCACGATCGCGGCGGGGCCGAAGTACTGCCCGTCGGTCCAGAACACGGGGCACGACGAGGTGCACGCGGCGCACAGGATGCACTTGGTGGTGTCATCGAAGACCTCGCGGTCGACGATCGACTGCACGCGCTCCTTGCCGGGCTCGGGCTTGGAGCTCGAGATCAGGAACGGCTGCACCTCGCGGTAGGAGGCGAAGAACGGCTCCATGTCGACGATGAGGTCCTTCTCGAGGGGCAGGCCCTTGATCGCCTCGACGTAGATGGGCTGCGAGATGTCGAGATCCTTGATCAGCGTCTTGCAGGCCAGGCGGTTGCGACCGTTGATGCGCATCGCATCCGAGCCGCAGATGCCGTGCGCGCACGAGCGGCGGAACGACAGCGAGCCGTCCACCTCCCACTTGATCTTGTGCAGGGCGTCGAGCACGCGGTCGGTGGAGTACAGCTCCACGTCGTAGTCGACCCAGCGCGGCTCATCGTCGACCTCGGGGTCGAAGCGGCGGATGTTGAAGGTGACGAGGAACGACTGGATCCCGGTGTCTTCCGGGGTCTGCTCGACCTCGTCGGAGGTGTCGACGTTCTCGAGGACGGTGGATGCCATCTCAGTACTTCCTCTCCAGCGGCGGGTAGCGCAGCTCCCCGGCCTCGTTCTTGGTGAAGACCACGGGCTTCCAGCCGAGTTCGATGTGATCGGCGGGGTGCGACGAGTGGGGGTCGCCCGACAGGTACGCCATGGTGTGCTGCATGTAGTTCTCGTCGTCGCGCGTCGGGAAGTCGTCGCGCATGTGACCGCCGCGGCTCTCCTCGCGGTTCTGCGCGGAGTAGACGACCACCTCGGCCAGGTCGAGCAGGAAGCCGAGCTCGACGGCCTCGAGCAGGTCGGTGTTGAAGCGCTTGCCCTTGTCGTCGACGTGGATGTTCTTGTAGCGCTCGCGCAGGTCGGCGATCACGTCCATGACGTGAGCCAGGGACTCGTGCGTGCGGAAGACCTGCGCGCCCTTGTCCATCTCGTCCTGCAGCGTCTTGCGCAGCACGGCGATGCGCTCGGTGCCGCTGTTGGTGCGCAGGCCCTCGATGAGGCCGCGCACCTCGGCGGCCGGGTCCTCCGGCAGCGGCACGAAGTCGGCGGTCTTGACGTACTCGACCGCGTTGCGGCCGGCGCGCTTGCCGAAGACGTTGATGTCGAGCAGCGAGTTGGTGCCGAGGCGGTTCGAGCCGTGCACCGAGACGCACGCGCACTCGCCGGCGGCGTAGAGGCCGGGGACGACGGTGTCGTTGTCGGACAGCACCTCCGCCTTGATGTTGGTGGGGATGCCGCCCATCGCGTAGTGCGCGGTCGGCATGACCGGCACCGGCTCGACGACCGGGTCGACGCCGAGGTAGGTGCGGGCGAACTCGGTGATGTCGGGGAGCTTGGTCTCGAGCACCTCGGCGCCCAGGTGCGTGCAGTCCAGCAGCACGTAATCACGGTGCGGGCCGGCGCCGCGACCCTCCGCGACCTCCTGCACCATGCAGCGGGCGACGATGTCGCGCGGCGCGAGGTCTTTGATGGTGGGGGCGTAGCGCTCCATGAAGCGCTCACCGCTCGCGTTGCGCAGGATCGCGCCCTCGCCGCGGGCGCCCTCGGTTAGGAGGATGCCGAGACCGGCGAGGCCGGTGGGGTGGAACTGGAAGAACTCCATGTCCTCCAGCGGCAGACCCTTGCGCCACACGATGCCGACGCCGTCACCGGTCAGGGTGTGGGCGTTGGAGGTGGTCTTGAAGATCTTGCCGAATCCGCCGGTCGCGAAGACCACGGCCTTGGACTGGAACACGTGCAGCTCGCCCGTGGCGAGGTCGTAGGCGACGACGCCCGCGACCTGGGTGCCGCCCGCGGCATCTTTCACCGTGATGAGGTCGAGCACGTAGAACTCGTTGAAGAAGTTGATGCCGAGCTTGACGCAGTTCTGGAACAGCGTCTGCAGGATCATGTGACCGGTGCGGTCGGCGGCGTAGCACGCGCGACGCACGGGCGTCTTGCCGTGGTCGGCCGTGTGGCCGCCGAAGCGACGCTGATCGATCTTGCCCTCGGGCGTGCGGTTGAACGGCAAACCCATGTTCTCGAGGTCGATGACGGCGTCGATGGCCTCTTTGGCGAGGATCTCCGCGGCATCCTGATCGACGAGGTAGTCGCCGCCCTTGATGGTGTCGAAGGTGTGCCACTCCCACGAGTCTTCCTCGACGTTGGCGAGCGCCGCCGCCATGCCGCCCTGCGCCGCACCGGTGTGCGAGCGGGTCGGGTAGAGCTTGGAGATGACGGCGGTCTTCGCGCCGGGGCCGGCCTCGATGGCCGCGCGCATGCCCGCCCCGCCGGCGCCGACGATGACGACGTCGAACTGGTGGTAGTGGACGCCGTCCTTGACGATCGAGTCCGAGCTGGTCTGAGTGCTCACGTGTGCAATGCCTCTGCTGTCAGGGGGAGGAAGGGATGCCGCCGGCTCACGCCGCCCGGCACGCGTCCCAGAGGGTGCTGCTCTCGGTCACGCCGAGGCAGGGGTCGAAGGTGAACACCACGAGCGTGCCGAGGAGGATGAGGAATCCGGCCGACACCCAGAGGGAGCCGACGAGGAGCTTGCGCACCCCGGCGTTGCTGACGTAGTCGTTCACGATCGTGCGCATGCCGTTCGCGCCGTGGATGAGGGCCAGCCACAGCATCAGCACGTCCCACCACTGCCAGAACGGCGAGGCGAGCTTGCCGGCGACGAATGCGAAGTCGATCTGGTGGATGCCGTCGCCCGTCATGAGGTTGACGAACAGGTGGCCGAAGATCAGGACGATCAGCAGCACGCCGGAGGCGCGCATGTAGATCCAGCCCCACTTCTCGAGGTTGGCGCCCTTCTTGCGCACGCCGGGCGTGCGCGGGGCGGGGATGGTGGCGGCTTCCTGGGCGACGGACATCAGTGGCTCCCGGTGACGGCGCTGAAGACGTTGATGAGGTGGCGCGGCGTGAAGCCGAGCATCGTGACGACCCACAGGCCCAGCACGCCCCACCACAGCTGACGCTGGTGGCGCGTGGCCCAGGGCCAGAAGTCGACGAGGATGATGCGCAGGCCGTTGAAGGCGTGGTAGGCGATCGCGCCCACCAGGGCGACCTCGCCGAGACCCATGACCGGGTTCTTGTAGGTGCCGATGACCGCGTCGTACGCCTCGGGCGAGACGCGGATCAGCGCCGTGTCGAGGATGTGCACGAGCAGGAAGAAGAAGATCGCGACACCGGTGATGCGGTGCAGAACCCACGACCACATGCCCTCACGGCCGCGGTAGAGAGTGCCGCGCGGCCTCTTCGAAGTGGTCTCTTTCACCGACGGCGTGGCACGTGCTGGTGCTGACACGGTCGTCCTCCCTGATCGAACACGGTGTGGGACCCACACGGGTCCGAGCGTCACACGGGCGCCATCAAATACTACGTCCGGGCTGTGAACGGCGGGGATTAGGGCCGCCTAAGACTCTCTCGACATCGAGATAGTTCCGGATGCCGCCGCCCCGGCGGATCACCCGGACCGGCGCCGCAGGGCGCGCGCGCCCGCGACCAGTAGGGTCGGAGCCATGGCAGACCTCGCTATCGACGACTTCTACGCCGTGATCCCCGCCGGAGGGATCGGCAGCCGCCTCTGGCCGCTGTCGCGCGCCGACGCCCCCAAGTTCCTCCACGACCTCACCGGCTCGGGACAGACCCTGCTGCGCGACACGTGGGACCGCCTGGCCCCGCTCGCGGGTACGGAGCGCATCGCCGTCGTCACCGGCCGGGCGCACCGGGCCGCCGTGGAGCGCGAGCTCCCGGGAGTCCCCGACCACAACGTGTTCCTCGAGTCCGAGCCGCGCGACTCCTCCGCTGCGATCGGTCTCGCCGCCGCCATCCTGGTGCGCCGCGAACCCGACGTCATCATCGGCTCGTTCGCGGCCGACCACGTCATCCGCCAGTCGCGACAGTTCGAGTTCGCGGTCCGCCAGGCCGTCGCCGTGGCCCGAGCCGGATACATTTGCACCATCGGCATCCAGCCCAGCGAGCCCTCCGTCGGCTTCGGCTACATCAAGCAGGCGGGCGAGCTGATCGTCGACGATGCGCCCGAGGCCTATATGGTCGAGCGGTTCGTGGAGAAGCCCGACCTCGACACCGCGAAGGAGTACTTCGCCGACCGCGCGTACCTCTGGAACGCGGGCATGTTCATCACGCGCGCCGACGTGCTGCTGGCCGAACTCGCGGTCAACGAGCCGGAGCTGCACGCGGGCCTGCTCGAGCTCGCCGAAGCGTGGGACGACCGCGATCGTCGCGGTCCCGCCGTCGACCGCATCTGGCCCGGCCTGAAGAAGATCGCGATCGACTACTCCGTCGCCGAGCCGGCGGCCGAGAAGGGGCGCCTCGCCGTCATCCCCGGGCACTTCGACTGGGACGACGTGGGAGATTTCGCGAGCCTGTCCAAGCTCAACTCCTCGGGCGGACGCAACGAGCTCGCCATCCTCGGCGAAGACGCGCGCGTCCTCTCCGACGCCTCGAGCGGCATCGTCGTCTCGCAGACCAAGCGCGTCATCAGCCTCATCGGCGTGCGCGACATCGTCGTGGTCGACACCCCCGACGCGCTCCTGGTTACCACGAGCGAGAACGCCCAGCGCGTGAAGGGCGTCGTCGACGCCCTCAAGCTCACCGGTCGCGGCGACGTCCTCTGAGACCGGATGCCGCGCGCTGCGGCATCCAGTCCCACCTTTCGTCGCGGCGTGTGGCGGTGGCGTGACGCGAGATTGCGTCTTTGTAACCATTGGCTCGCGCGGCGGCTCCCGGTGCGCAAGCGTGGCGACACAGTAGGTAACGTGACGGGATCGTCCCCCGAACCCGTTGGGGGCATCCGTCTTGGAGGACCATTCGTGAAGACCACGAAGAAGGCCGTCGTCAGCGGCCTCGCCATGATCGGCGCCGCCGCGCTGCTCGCCGGTTGCGGCGCTGCACCCGAGAGCAACGGCGCGTCGGCCGGAGCCGGGGGCGGCGCCAGCGACTACCTGCCCTGCATGGTGTCGGACGCCGGTGGCTTCGACGACAAGTCGTTCAACCAGCTCGGCAAGGAGGGCGTCGACGAGGCCGCCTCCGAGCTCGGTGCGAAGACCCCCATCGAGGTCGAGTCGCAGGCCGAGACCGACTACGCCTCCAACCTGCAGAACCTGGTCGACCAGGGCTGCAACACGATCGTCACGGTCGGCTTCCTCCTCGCCCCCGCGGCGCTGGAGTCGGCCAAGGCCAACCCCGACCTCGAGTACGTCTCGATCGACGACACCGTCGACAGCGACTTCGACGGCAAGACCGACGCCCCCAACATCAAGCCGATCATCTTCGACACCGCGCAGGCGGCCTACCTCGCCGGCTACCTCGCCGCGGGCACCTCGAAGACCGGCGTCGTCGGCACCTTCGGTGGCCTCAACATCCCGACCGTGAGCATCTTCATGGACGGCTTCGCCCAGGGCGTCGAGAAGTACAACACCGACAACAACGCCTCCGTCCGCGTCGTCGGCTGGGACCGCGCCGCTCAGGACGGATCGTTCACCGGTGGCTTCGAGGCCAACGACACCGCGCGCCAGACCGCGCAGGCGCTCATCGACCAGAACGTCGACGTGCTGCTGCCCGTCGGTGGCCCGATCTACCAGTCGGCCGCCGTGGCCATCAAGGACGCCGGGCGTGAGATCGCGCTCGTCGGTGTCGACGCCGACGTGTACGAGACCGACCCCACGGTCGGCGACCTGCTGCTGACCTCGATCCTCAAGGGCATCGACGTGGGCACGAAGGACGCGATCGTGGCCGCCGGCAACGGCGAGTTCGACGCGGCGCCGTTCGTCGGCACGCTCGAGAACGAGGGTGTCGGCCTGGCTCCCTACCACGACTGGTCGGACCGCGTTCCCGCCGAGCTGACGACGAAGATCGACGAGCTCAAGGCGAGCATCGTCAGCGGCGACATCACCGTCGAGTCCTACCTCGCCGGCTGAGTCCGTACAACTCCTGGGGGAGGCCGGCATCCGCCGGCCTCCCCTCCCTTATGAACGAGGACGGCACGAGTCGGCCCTCGGGGGATGACCCGCTCACGAGGCGGTTTCCTCGCCGGTCCCCTCCGGGACCGGCGCCACAGAACCTAGGATCGGGAACATGAAGCTCGAACTCCGCGGGATCACGAAGACCTTCGGATCCCTGGTGGCGAACGATCACATCGACCTCACCGTCGAGGCCGGAGAGATCCACTGCCTGCTCGGTGAGAACGGTGCCGGCAAGTCCACCCTGATGAACGTCCTCTACGGCCTGTATCAGGCCGATGGGGGAGAGATCCTGCTCGACGACGCCGTCCAGCACTTCTCCGGCCCGGGCGATGCGATGCGCGCGGGCATCGGCATGGTGCACCAGCACTTCATGCTCATCCCCGTCTTCACCGTCGCCGAGAACGTGATGCTCGGTCACGAGCCCACGAAAGCCGGCGGGAGACTGGATCTGACCGCCGCGCGGGCGAAGGTCAGGGAGATCTCCGATCGTTTCGGCTTCGACGTCGACCCCGACGCGCTCGTCGACGACCTCCCCGTCGGTGTGCAGCAGCGCGTCGAGATCATCAAGGCGCTCTCGCGCGACGCCAAGGTGCTCGTGTTCGACGAGCCGACCGCCGTGCTCACGCCGCAGGAGACCGACGAGCTCATGGCGATCATGCGTCAGCTGCGCGACTCCGGCACCTCGATCGTGTTCATCACCCACAAGCTCCGCGAGGTGCGCGAAGTCGCCGACCGCATCACCGTCATCCGTCTGGGCAAGGTGGTCGGCGAGGCCGAGCCCACCGCGTCCAACGCGGAGTTGGCATCCCTCATGGTCGGTCGGGCGGTCGAGCTGACCGTCCACAAGGACGCGCCCACCCTCGGCGAGGTCGGACTGTCGGTCTCGGGTCTGACCGTGGTCGACGCGATCGGTCAGCTCGTCGTGAACGACGTGAGCTTCGAGGTGCGCCGCGGCGAGGTGCTCGCCATCGCCGGTGTCCAGGGAAACGGACAGACCGAACTGACCGAGGCGTTGGTCGGACTGCAGGAGCGCGTCGACGGCTCCATCCGCCTCGACGGCAATGAACTGCACGGGTCCACCGTGCGTGCGGTGCTCGACGCCGGCGTCGGTTTCGTCCCGGAGGACCGGAAGGAAGACGGCCTGGTCGGAGAGTTCTCCATCGCCGAGAACCTCATGCTCGATCGCGCCGACGGGGCGCCGTTCGTCAAGGGCGGCACGTTGCAGTTGTCGACGCTCGCCGACTTCGCACGCGAGAAGGTGGCGGAATTCGACGTGCGCACCCCCTCGATCGAGACGCCGGTCGGCCGCCTGTCGGGGGGCAATCAGCAGAAGGTCGTGCTGGCACGCGAGCTGAGCCGCGAGCTGCGACTGTTCGTGGCCGCTCAGCCCACCCGCGGCGTCGACGTCGGTTCGATCGAATTCATCCACAAGCGCGTCATCGAGACCCGCGATGCGGGTGTGCCCGTCATCGTCGTCTCCACGGAGCTCGATGAGGTCACCGCCCTGGCCGACCGCATCATGGTCATGTACCGCGGTCGCGTCGTCGGAATCGTGCCCGGCGACACCTCCCGCGACGTCCTCGGCCTCATGATGGCCGGCGAAGCGCCCCAGAACGAAGGAGTCGCCGCGTGAGCGATCCGCACAGCCCGCACGACCCGACCGCCGCGCGCGCCGATCGCGCCGCGGAGGTCGCCGAGGCGACCCAGGCCGACACCGCCCTCGAGGGCGCGTCCGCCGTCGATCCGGCCGCGGGAGCACGGGTGGTCGCACCCGAGCCCGCGACCGACGAGAGCCGCTGGCGGCGCGCACTGCGCGAGATCGCCACCGGCAACGCCATCATCTCGGTCCTCGCCGTCATCCTCGCTCTCCTCGTGGGGGCGATCATGATCGCGGCGACCGACGAGAACGTCCAGGCCACGGCCGGGTACTTCTTCGCCCGACCCGGTGACACCCTCGCCGCGATCTGGCAGTCGGTGTCGGGTGCGTACGCCTCGTTCTTCCAGGGAGCGATCTACAACTTCCGGCGCCCGGAATTCGCCACCGGCATCCGTCCGCTGACCGAGACCCTCACGTTCGCGACGCCGCTGATCGCGGCCGGTCTCGGCGTCGCGCTCGCCTTCCGCGTGGGCATGTTCAACATCGGCGGCCGCGGCCAGATGCTGGTCGCCGCTGCGGCCGGCGGTTACGTCGCCTTCGCCTTCGACCTGCCGTGGGGCTTGCACGCCCTCGTGGCGCTCGTCGCGGGCGTCGTGGCCGGAGCACTCTGGGCCGGTATCGCGGGCCTTCTCAAGGCTCGCACCGGCGCGCACGAGGTGATCGTGACGATCATGCTCAACTACGTCGGGTTCTACCTCGTGTACTACATGCTGCGCACCCCCGGCCTGCTCCAGGCCCCGGGCTCGAACAACCCGACCACGCCGGCGATGAAGGACACCGCGGTCTTCCCCGACCTGCTGGGTCCGTCCTACAACCTGCACTTCGGCTTCGTCCTGTCCCTCGCCGCCGTGGTGTTGGTGTGGTGGATCCTGGAGCGCTCGTCGCTCGGCTTCCGCTTCCGCGCCGTCGGACTGAACCCGAACGCCGCGCGCGTGGCCGGCATCAACGTCAAGTCGATGTACGTCGTGGCGATGCTCATCTCCGGTGCGCTGATCGGTCTGGCCGGCGTCGACCAGGTGCTGGGTACCGTGACCACCGGCTTCTCCAGCGGCATCGACGCCGGCATCGGCTTCGATGCGATCACGGTCGCCCTTCTCGGGCGTTCCACTCCCGTGGGCGTCCTCGTCGCCGGCATCCTGTTCGGCGCGTTCAAGGCCGGGGGCTTCGCCATGCAGGCTGCGAACGGCGTGCCGATCGACATCGTCCTGGTCGTGCAGTCCCTCATCGTGCTGTTCATCGCCGCACCCCCGCTCGTGCGCGCCATCTTCCGCCTGCCGGCCCCCGGGGCCCGCCCGAGCAAGACGCGTGCCCTCAAGAAGAAGGAGGCGGCCAAGTGAGCACCACCGCTCAGCGCCACCCGGCGTCGCCGCAGCCCGCGGCGCTCGACACCGCCGTCGTCGTCAGCTGGAAGGCCCCGATCGTCTACGGTGTCATCACGCTGCTGGCGCTCGTGCTGTTCGTCATCGCCCGACAGGATGGAGACGCGGTCTTCCGCATCTCGAGCCCGGGCGAGTTCCTCCAGCTGCCCGAGGTCGTGCTCGGCGGGGCCGTCACGGGTCTCGTCTGCACCGTGCTGCTGGCGCTCATCGCCCTCGGCAGCGTGCTGATGGTCCGCGCTCACCGCCGTCCACCGCTGTGGCTGGCCGTGATCTTCGCGCTCGTGTTCATGGTGGGCTTCCTCACCTGGGCGGCCGCCGGGGCGACGACCTCCGTCATCCCCCTCACCGGTCTGCTCGCGGGTGGTCTGAGCCTGTCGGTCCCGCTGATCTTCGGCGCCATGGCGGGTGTGCTGAGCGAGCGCGTCGGCGTGGTCAACATCGCCATCGAGGGTCAGCTGCTCGCGGGTGCGTTCACCTCGGCCGTCGTGGCCACCGCCACGGGCAACCCCTTCGTGGGCCTGCTCGCCGCGGCCGTGTCGGGCGTGCTGGTGTCGTTCGTGCTGGCCGCGTTCGCGATCAAGTACTTCGTCGACCAGGTGATCGTCGGCGTGGTGCTCAACGTGCTGGTGGTGGGGCTGACGAGCTTCCTGTTCTCGCAACTGCTCGCACCGAACGCCGCGACGCTCAACTCCCCGCCGCGCTTCGGGCGCCTTCCGATCCCGTTCCTCGCCGACATCCCCGTCATCGGGCCGATGCTGTTCAACCAGACGATCATCGTGTACCTGATGTACGTCACTGTCGCGGTCGTCTACGTCGGTCTCTTCCACACCCGCTGGGGTCTGCGCCTGCGCGCCGTCGGCGAGCACCCGCAGGCGGCCGACACGGTGGGCATCAACATCGCCCGGACGCGGTTCTGGAACGTCGCCCTCGGCGGCGCGATCGCGGGCCTGGGCGGAGCGTTCTTCACGCTCGGCTCGGTGGGCGCGTTCAACAAGGAGATGACGGCGGGCGCGGGCTACATCGCCCTCGCGGCGGTCATCTTCGGGCAGTGGGACCCGATCCGCGCGACCTTGGCCGCGCTGCTGTTCGGCTTCGCGTCGAACCTGCAGAACACCCTCGGCGTGATCGGATCGCCCGTGCCCAGCGAGTTCATGCTCATGCTGCCGTACGTGGTGACGATCTTCGCCGTCGCGGGACTGGTCGGCAAGGTCCGCGGCCCCGCGGCCGCCGGCAAACCGTACATCAAGGGCTGACCCAGCCCGCTTCCCCCTTCACGAGAGGACCCCCTGCTCCACGATGACCGACATCGACTGGGACGAACTCCGCGTCGCCGCCACCGACGCCATGCACCGCGCGTATGCGCCCTACTCCCGCTTCAAGGTGGGCGCCGCGGCGCTCGTCGCCGACGGGCGGATCGTCTCGGGGTGCAACGTCGAGAACGCCTCCTACGGGGTGACGCTGTGCGCTGAGTGCGGCCTCGTGTCCGACCTGCACATGAGCGGGGGCGGCCAGCTGGTCGCCTTCGTCTGCGTCGACGGCGAGGGACGCACTCTCATGCCGTGCGGCCGCTGCCGTCAGCTGCTGTTCGAGCACGCGATCCCGGGCATGCTGCTCGAGACCGTCAGCGGCATCCGCACCATCGACGAGGTGCTGCCCGACGCGTTCGGTCCGCGCGACCTCGAGGAGGCGGCGCGATGAGCGCCGAGCAGTACGACGCGGTCGACATCATCCGCGCGCAGCGCGACGGACGCGCCGTCACCGAGGGGGAGATCCGCTGGCTCGTCGACGCCTACACGCGCGGCTACGTCATGGACGCGCAGATGTCGGCGTTCACGATGGCGGTGCTGCTGAACGGCCTCGGCCGCGACCAGATCCGCGTGCTGACCGACGCGATGATCGCCTCGGGCGAGCGCATGGACTTCGGCTCGCTCGGCAAGACCACGGTCGACAAGCACTCCACCGGCGGCGTGGGCGACAAGATCACGCTGCCGCTCGCACCGCTCGTGGCCGCGTTCGGCGTCGCCGTGCCGCAGCTCTCGGGCCGCGGCCTCGGCCACACCGGCGGAACGCTCGACAAGCTCGAGTCGATCCCCGGCTGGCGCGCGGCGCTGTCGAACGACGAGATCATGGCGCAGCTGCGCGACGTGGGCGCGGTCATCTGCGCGGCCGGTACGGGCCTGGCTCCCGCCGACAAGAAGCTCTACGCGCTGCGCGATGTGACCGGCACGGTCGAGGCGATCCCGCTGATCGCCTCGAGCATCATGTCGAAGAAGATCGCCGAGGGCACCGACTCGCTCGTGCTCGACGTGAAATTCGGTTCCGGCGCGTTCATGCAGGACATCGACCGCGCGCGCGAGCTCGCCGAGACGATGGTCGCGCTCGGCACCGACTCCGGTGTGAACACCACAGCCCTGCTCACCGACATGAACACCCCCTTGGGCCGGGCCATCGGCAACGCCAACGAGGTGCGCGAGTCGGTCGAGGTGCTCGCCGGCGGCGGCCCCGCCGATGTCGTCGAGCTCACGGTCGCCCTCGCGCGCGAGATGCTGACCCTCGCCGGTCGGCCCGACGCCGACGTGGAAGCCGCGCTCGCCGACGGCCGCGCGATGGACGTGTGGAAGCGCATGATCCGCGCCCAGGACGGCGATCCGGATGCCGCGCTCCCCACGCCCCGCGAGACCCACACGGTCGTCGCCGACCGTTCGGGTGTCGTCTCGCGCATCGAGGCCCTGCCCTTCGGCATCGGCGCCTGGCGCCTGGGTGCCGGTCGCGCGCGTGCCGAGGACGCCGTGGTACACGCCGCGGGCATCGATCTGCACGTGACGGTCGGTCAGTCCGTCGCCGCCGGTCAACCCCTGTTCACCCTGTCGGCCGATGATGAGACGCGCTTCGAGCGCGCCCTCGGCGCCGTCGAGGGAGCGTGGGAGATCGCCGACTCGGCTCCCGTCGCGACGCCGATCGTGCGCGAACGCATCACCGCGTAATGGCATCCGGAAAGAGGAGCACCATGCCCACCGAGGACTTCCGCGTCGACGGACGCCGTGTGCGCGACCTGCCCAAGGTCTCGCTGCACGACCACCTCGACGGCGGCCTGCGGCCGCAGACGGTGCTCGAGCTGGCCGACGACATCGACCTCGACCTTCCCGCCGACGATGTGAAAGGGCTGGAGGCGTGGTTCTCCGACCACATCGACGGCGGCTCGCTCGAGGACTACCTCGAGAAGTTCGACGCGACGGTGGGCGTGATGCAGACCCGCGAGGGCCTCGTGCGCGTGGCGAAGGAGTTCGTCGAAGACCTCGCCGCCGACGGCGTGGTCTACGGCGAGGTGCGCTGGGCACCGGAGCAGCACCTCACGCGCGGCCTCAGCCTCGACGACGTCGTGGACGCCGTGCAGGAGGGCATCGAAGAGGGCGAGGATGCCGCCGACTCCCGCGGACACGACATCCGCGTGGGCCAGCTGCTCACCGCTCTGCGCCACCAGGACAACGCGCTCGACATCGCCGAGCTCGCGGTGTCGTGGCGGGGGCGCGGCGTCGTCGGGTTCGACATCGCCGGTCCCGAGGACGGCTTCCTCCCGAAGCGCCACCGCGCGGCCTTCGACTACCTCGCCGAGCAGTTCTTCCCCACGACGGTGCACGCGGGGGAGGGCGCGGGGCTCGCGTCCATCCGCTCGGCGCTCATCGACGGCCGGGCCCTGCGCCTCGGTCACGGTGTGCGCATCGCCAACGACCTCGACGTCGTCTCGCGCGAGGGTGAGGAGGTGCAGGTCACCTTCGGCGACCTCGCCCGCTGGGTGCGCGACCGCGAGATCACCCTCGAGCTGTCGCCGACGTCGAACCTGCAGTCGGGCGCCGTCACGGCCTGGGGCGACACGATGGACGCCCACCCGTTCGATCTGCTCTACCAGCTCGATTTCTCGGTCACCGTGAACGTCGACAACCGCCTGATGAGCGCGACCACGCTCACGCGCGAGCTGGGCCTGCTGGCCCAGGCGTTCGACTACGACCTCGACGACCTCAAGGCGTTCCAGCTCAACGCCGCCGCGGGCGCGTTCCTGCCGGTGGAGGAGCGCGAGGAGCTCATCGAGATCATCTCGGAGGGCTTCCAGCGCTGAGACGCGGCTTCGAGGGCGCTCACCGGTCGCGGTGGGCGCCCTCTCGCGTCTCCGGGGACGGATCGCGGCCGGCCGCGGCCGCTGCGTCGTCCGCACCGGGCTGCGTCGTCGCGCACCGGGCCGCAGCATCGTTCCGCACCGGGTTGCTGCGTCGTTCCGCACTGGGGTGCTGCAGCGTTCCGCACCGGCCTCGGCCGCTGCAGCGTCCCGCTCTCCGGAGCTCCGCGCGGAGTTCGCGTCCGCGACGACACATCACCGGGTGATACGCGAATGTCATCCGGAGCGCGGCACACGCGTTCGCGTCCTCGCCCCGGCGCGCGGATTAGACGCCGGGTGCGGCGCGGCTGGCGGAGCAGCGGGGCGGGTGGGGTCAGGGCTGCGGCTGGCATCACGGAAACCGTCGCTCGCTGTCCCGGGCTCCGGATCACGTGCGCGAGAGACGGCCCCGTCGCGTCGCTTCACGCGGCGGAGCGCGAATTCGTCCGGAATGCGGCACAGCGGGCCCGTGGGCGAGGATGTCCCCCAGCTGAGCGCGAACGGCGTCGGGACGTGACAGGACGTCCGCCGCCAGCAGACGGACCGTGACGTAGCCGCGCGCGAGAGCGGCGGCATCTCGCCGGCGGTCGCGGACGTGCGCGTCCCAACCGGAGTGGAACTGGCGACTGTCGCACTCCACGATGAGCCACCCGTCGACGACGAGATCCACGCGACCCACGCCGTCGATGCTGACCTGGAGATCGGCGCGGTGTCCGAGCGTGCGAAGGATCAGGCGCACGAGACTCTCGATCCCGGCCTCACTGCGCGGATCGAGCAATCCGCGCAGCACCCGGAGGGAGGCGGGGAGACGGCGGAACACCTCGTCGACGCCGCGTTCATCGACGAGCCCAAGATGCCAGGCGCTGTCGAGCGTCGCGATCGCATGCCGAGGCGGCTGGCACAGGACGGATTGGGCGAGTGCCTCGACCGTGGTCACCACCAGTGCGTCGGCGTCTGCGGTCGTCGGGCGCCAGTGGCATCGGACCTCCGCGGGTCGCGGGGGCAGTCGCGTCGCGTGGGGGTCGACCTGAATGTGCGGCGCCGAGCGGTCGTGGACGAAGACTCCGAGGTGCGACAGCAGGGAAACGCAGTCGACGCGTCCGCCCCACCGCGCCGCGTCGATCATGACGCCCGGGGTCTGCGCAGATGCGTATCGTCCGAGGCGTAGGCGAACGAGGTTGCCATCGGCGACGGCCGTCGCGATGTCCCGTTTGGTCAGGCCTGCCTCGCGAAGCACTCGCGTCGAGAGGGCGGTCGGTGTCTGGGGCGAAGCGGAGGGGCCGGTCATCCGATCAGCGTGGGAAGTCGAGGGCGCCCGTGGCGCTTCGCGCCGGCATCTGTGGAGGACTTCAGCCGCGGGGAGGAGGGGTCGGCGGTGGGTCGCCGTTCCGCATTCCGGAGTATCGAGCGTGCACGGGTGGCTGGGCGATGGTTTGTGTGGCGGGTGGCCGGATGATCCGGAGCGCGGGACGTGCGCCGCTGCTCCGTCGCCGGCACCGGCGGGCCCTCACCGGCTCGGCGCACCCGGCCCGGCGTACCCGGCCCGGCGTACCCGGCCCGGCGTACCCGGCCCGGCGCGGCGTCGCCGGCGCCTCGTCAGCGACGCGGGAGGAAGCCGGCCAGCTCGTCGGCGATGATGCGGTCGACGTCGGCCGGATCGGCCGTGGGGATGCCGTCGCCGGCCTGCGGGCCGTAGGCGCCGAACGAGGCGTGGGAGGCGCCGGGGATCTCGACGAAGGTGGCATCGGCGGGGAGTTCGTCTCTGGCATCCGCGATCTTCTGCGGGGTGGACAGGCCGTCCTCCGAGCCCGACAGGCTGAGCACGGGGAGACCGGATGCCGACAGGTCGTTCGCGCAGTACGAGGCGAAGAGCACGAGGGCGTCGGCGTCGGTCGCGAGCTGGCACGCCCGCACCCCACCGAGGGAGTGTCCGCCGACCGCCCAGCTCGACACGTCGGGGGCGAGATCGGTGAAGCTCGAGAGGGGCCGCGGGTCGAAGAACGCGAGGTTGAGCCAAGGGCGGGTGATGACGACGGTGAGGCCGTCGTCGACGACCGAGTCGGCGAAGGTCGCGATGTAGCCCTCGGCCTCGACCTTGGCGCCGGGGATGAACACGAGCCCCTGACCGGTCGCGCCGGCCGTGGGGGAGAGGACGATGCCCGCACCGTCGTGACGGATACTCACGCCGGGGCGCGCCTCGGCCTCGGCGAGGGGGCCGGGCTCGGCGGCCATCACACCCACCTGGGTGTAGACGAGGATGCCGCCCACCGAGAGCACTACGACAGCGGCGACGCCCGCGAGGGTCCACCGCAGCCACCGTCGACGGCGACGTGGAGCGGGCGGGGCGGGGGTGTCGCGGTCGGTCACCTCACGAGCGTAGCCCCGCGCCGGCCGGTCACACGGGACGGGAACATCGACTGTGGAGTGGTCGCGGACAACCCGGGAAACGACGACCGCCGACGCGGCGCACGGGGCGTCGCGTCGGCGGTCGGATTCGCGACCTCAGGCGGTCAGCGCCGCCTGACGGTTCGAGACGATCTCGACGATCCGCGCGGACAGCGGGTGCTCGGGCGCGAGCCCGGTCACCTCGGCGGTGAACGCCGCAGCGTCGAGGTCGCGCAGCTTCTGCTGAAGGTCCACGGCCTGGGCGTCTTCGGCATCCTCGAACTCCAGGGCGGCGGCCATCGCGGCCACGAGCGCGTCGACGGGCAGGCCGCGTTCGATCGCCTCGGCGGCAGGGCCGATGAAACGCTCGTGCCGCGAGAGCTTGCGCAGCGGCTGTCGGCCCACGCGCCACACCGTGTCGGGCAGGGCGGCGTTGCGGAAGCGGCGGAGGATCGTCGCGCGGTACTCGCCCTGCACCTGGGCGTCGAGCTCGTGCTTCTGCACGAGCAGCGCGCTGGTCTCCTCGAGCGCCGCCTCGACCTTCGTCGCGATCGCCGGATCGGCGAGAGCGTCGGAGATGCGCTCGATCCCCGCCTGCGCGCCGAAGTACGCGGTCGTGGCGTGACCGGTGTTCACGGTGAAGAGCTTGCGCTCGATGTAGGGCTCGAGGTCGTCGACGAAGTGCGCGCCGGGGATGTGCGGCGGGGTGTCGCCGAACGGGGCCCGCTCGATAGCCCACTCGTAGAAGGGCTCGACGGTGACGTCGACGCCGCCCACGGCCTGGGCCGGAACGATGCGGTCGACGGCGGTGTTGGCGAACACGGCGCGGGAGGCCAGGGCGTCCCACGATTCGCCGGCGATGTCGACGACGTGCTGACGCAGCTGGTCGGTCGCGCCGATCGCGTTCTCGCAGGCCATGATCTGCAGCGGCGCCAGGGAGGGGTCGCGAAGAGCCAGGCCCGCCACGATGTGCGGGGCGACGAACTTCAGGATCGTGGGGCCCACGGCCGTGGTCACCACGTCGGCGGTGGCGATCTCGTCGACCAGGGCCTCGGCATCCACCGAGCTGTCGATCGCGCGGAAACCGGTCACCGTCTTGTCGACACCGCCATCTCCGACCTCGTGCACGGTGTACGCGGATGCCGCGTTGATGGCCTCGACGAGAGCCGCCGAGACGTCGGAGAAGACGAGCTCATACCCGCCCTCGTGAAGCAGCAGACCGACGAAGCCCCGACCGATGTTGCCGGCGCCGAAATGGACGGCCTTCATGCGTTGACGGAGCCCGAGAGGGCCTCGTAGAGCTCCTCGGGGGAGGAGGCGGCCTTCAGGCGCGCGACGTCGTCCTCCTCGGAGAACAGGATGGCGATCTGCGACAGGATCTCGAGGTGCTCGTCGCCCTTGCCGGCGATGCCGACGACGAAGGTCACCGGCTCCCCGCCCCAGTCGACGCCGCCGTCGTAGCGGACGACCGACAGACCCGAGGCGAGGATGGCCTGCTTGGTCTCGTTGGTGCCGTGCGGGATCGCGAGCTCGTTGCCCATGTAGGTCGAGACGGTCTCCTCGCGCTGCTGCATGGCGGCGAAGTACTCGTCGGTCACGGAGCCGGTGGCCTGGAGCAGGTCGGCCGCCTCTTTCATCGCCTCCTCGCGGGTGGCGCTCCCGGGGTGGATGCGGACGGATTCGATGCGGAGGACGTTCGACATGGTTCTCGCCTTTCTCGTCGTGCTGTCCAGCCTCGCAAAACGCGGGCCGAACGGGAAGACGCCAGGGGCCGGGCTGACGCTCCGGCCCCTGGCGTGCTAGGGGTTACTTGGCTTCGTGCTGTGCGCGGACCATCTCGACGACCTCGTCGTACTTCGGCGAGTTCATGAAGTTGTCCACCGACACGTGCATCGAGCCCGGCGACTGCGCCTTCGCGCGGTCGGTCAGCTGGTTCTGCGTGATGACCAGGTCGGCCGAGCCGTCGAGGTTGGCGATCGCCTGGTTGGTGACAGTGACACCGTCGATGCCGGCCTTCTTGATCTTGTTGCGCAGGACGCTCGCACCCATGGCCGAGGAGCCCATGCCGGCATCGCAGGCGAACACGATGTTGTTCAGCTGCTTCGTCGCGACACCGCCGCCGAGACCGCCGAGGGCGCCCTCGACGTCGCGGTCGGCCGAGTCGGTGGTGCCCGAACCGGTCGTGCCGGCCGCGCGGGTGCGGAGCGCGCCCAGGGTGGACGACTCCTTGCCCTTGTTGGCGGCGGTCTGGTCGATCGCGGCGGCGAAGCTGTCGCCCTCCGCCTCGGCGTCGCGCTTGCGGGAGGCGCGGAGGATGATGCCCGCGATGAGGAAGGTCACCACGGCTGCGACGACCACCGAGAGGTAGACCACGAGCACGTTCGCGACGCCACCACCGGCGGCGGCCGCCGTCACGGCGATGATGCTGCCGGGAGCGGCCGGGAAGACCAGGCCACCGCCGAAGATCATGTTGGTCGCGACGCCCGCGGCGCCACCGGCGATGAGCGCGAGGATGGTCGCGGGCTTGGCGAGGGCGTACGGGAAGTAGATCTCGTGGATGCCACCGAGGAACTGGATGACGATCGCGCCGGGGGCCGAGGCCTTGGCGGCGCCGACGCCGAAGAACGTGAAGGCCAGCAGCAGACCCAGACCGGGGCCGGGGTTGGCCTCGATGAGGAACAGGATCGACTTGCCGCTCTCCGCCGCCTGCTCGATGCCGAGCGGGGTGAACACGCCGTGGTTGATGGCGTTGTTCAGGAACAGCACCTTGGCGGGCTCGACGATGATCGACAGCACCGGCAGCAGGTTGAACTGCACGAGGAACGCGACGATGCCGCCGAGGACCGTGCTGATGCCGAGGAAGACCGGACCGAAGGCGAAGAAGCCGACGATCGCGAGGATCATGCCGAGGATGCCGGCGGAGAAGTTGTTCACGAGCATCTCGAAGCCGGGGCGGATCTTGCCGTCCCACAGCTTATCCATCTGCTTGGTGATCCAGGCCGCGAGGGGGCCCATGATCATCGCGCCGAGGAACATCGGGATGTTGGTGCCCACGATCACGCCCATCACGGCGATGGTCGCGACCACGCCACCGCGCGCGCCGTAGACGATGCGTCCAGCGGTGTTCGCGATGAGCAGGGGCAGCAGGTAGGTGATCATGACGCTGACCAGGCCGACGTAGCCCTGGTAGGTGCTGCCGTCCGCGTTCGCGGTCAGCGCGGTCGCAGCTCCCGGCCACTGGATGGTTGCGGCGTCACCGCCACCGCCGAGGATCTCGGCGACCGGGGCCCAGTGCCAGCCGAAGGGGCTGTTGGCACCGAAGAATCCGGCGGGGATGAAGAGCATGGTGATGAAACCCCATGCGATGAACGCCGCGATGTTCGGCATGATCATGCCGGAGAGGAACGTACCGAATCGCTGTACGGCGATCCGTGCTCCTCCCGGCTTCTTTGCGGGTGACGTCGTCGTCATTGCTGTGTCTCCTTGACTAGCGTTGCGGCCGAAGCCGGGTGGGGGATGCGGCTCACGCCGCGACGGTGTTCGAGGAGGCTGCCTGAGCGGCCTCTCGGGCGGAGGCCGCGTCATCGGCGGCCAGGGCGGCCTCGGCGATGCGGCGGGCATCGTCGAGAGTGTGGGTGAGCAGGGAGGCGCGCACGTCGGCGAGGGCCGTGGGGGCCATCGACAGCGTGGTGGCGCCGAGACCGACGAGCACGACGGCCAGCAGCGGGTCGGCCGCGGCCTCGCCGCAGATGCCGACGGGCTTGCCGTGGGCGCGGCCCGCGGCCCCGACCTCGCGGATGAGGCGGAGGACGGCCGGATGCCACGGGTCCTGGAACGACGCGACCGAGCCGAGCAGACGGTCGGCGGCGAGCGTGTACTGCGTCAGGTCGTTCGTGCCGATCGAGGCGAAGTCCGCGATGTCGAGGATGCGATCGGCCAGGAGGGCCGACGAGGGCACCTCGACCATGACGCCTGTCGTCTTCAGGCCGTAGTCCTTGGCGAGGGCGGTGAAGTAGCGCGTCTCCTCGACGGTCGAGACCATCGGCGCCATCACCCACAGGTCGGCGGGGCCGGCCTCGGTCTTGCGGGTCGCGGCATCCGCCTCGGCGAGGGCCGTGAGCTGCTCGCGCAGGATGTCCTCGCTGGCGCGGAGGGCGCGCAGGCCCCGCAGACCCAGCGCCGGGTTCTCCTCGTGCGCGTCGTTGAGGAAGGGCAGCGGCTTGTCGGCGCCGGCGTCGAGCACGCGCACCACGACCTTCTTGCCGGGGAAGGTGCTGAGCAGCTCGATGTAGGCGGCGCGCTGCTCCTCGACCGTGGGGGCGGAGCTGGAGCTGAGGAACAGGAATTCGGTGCGGAACAGGCCCACGCCCTCGGCGCCGAGCTCGACGGCCTCGGCGGCTCCGCCGGGCTTGCCGAGGTTCGCGAGCAGGGGCACCTTCGTGCCGTCGGCGAGGGCGCCGTCGGTGATGGGAGCGGATGCCGCGGCGGCGCGGGACGCGGCACGGGTGAGCGCGCGAGCCTTCTCGTCGTCGGACGGGTCGACGGTGACGACCCCGGCGGCGGCGTCGACGATCACGGGCTGACCGTCGACGAGGTCCTTCGCGCCTGCGGCGCCGACCACCGCGACGATCGACTTCTCGCGGGCGAGGATCGCGGTGTGCGAGGTGGGACCGCCCTCGGTGGTCACCAGGGCGAGCACCTTGTCGAGGTCGAGCAGCGCGGTGTCGGCGGGGGCGAGGTCTTTCGCCACGAGCACGAACGGGTGGCCGGGGTCGGGGATGCCGGGGGCGGCGACGCCCCGCAGGCGCGCGATGACGCGCTGGGCGACGTCGTCGAGGTCGGCCGCGCGCTCGCCGAGGTAACCGCCGAGCGCGACGAGCTGCTCGCGGAACGAGGCGAAGGCGTCGTGCACGGCGAACTCGCCGTTCTTGCCCGCGGCCAGGCGGGAGTCCACCTCGGCCTCCAGGGTGGGGTCTTCGGCGATCATCGCCTGCGCCTCGAGCACGTCGCGTGCCGCGCCGCCGGCCTCGGCCCCGCGGGCCTCGAGCTCGCGGGCCACGGCGGCGACGGCCTCGCGCACGCGGGCGGTCTCCTCTTCGACCGTCAGCTCGCTGGGGGCGTCCTTCGGCGCGGGCAGGGGCTCGGCCATGCGCGCGATGGGTCCCTGGGCGACGCCCAGGCCGATTCCGACTCCACGGAGTTCCGTCATGGTGCTTGGTTTCCTTACTCGGCGTCGTGGTCGGTGGTCAGCAGCTCGGCGAGGCGCTCGAGCGTGGCGTCGGCGTTGTCGCCGTCGGCGGTGAGGGTGACGTAGTCGCCCTGCTCGAGCCCCAGCGCGATGATGCCCAGGATGCTCGCGGCGTTGACGGGCTTGCCCGCGTCCTTGATCAGGGTGACGGGGATGCCGGACTCCTTGGCCGCCTGCGCGAAGAGCTTCGCGGGGCGCGCGTGCAGACCGTGCGACGATCCGATGCGGACCGTTCGGGTGATCTGGGGCATGGCGGTTCCTTTCCGGCGGCGGGTCAGACGGTGTCGGTGTCGGTCCGGGAGGATCGACGGTGTCCGCGGGGGTCCCGCGCGCCGAGGGCCTCTTCCACGAGGCTCAACGTGCGGGTTCCGGTCAGGTCGGAGAAGACGTCCTCGGGCAGTAGGACGACACGCACACCTCGAGTCGCGGCATCCTGACTGATCCACTCGAGTTCGGGGGCCAGGTGCGGACCGACGAGAACGACGTCGGCCGTGTCGAGATCGTTCGGGAGCGATCTCACGGTCCCCGCCTGCGCGGAGTAGGGGAGGCCGCGATCGTGGGCGGCGTGACGAACACGCTGTGCGACGAATGTGCTCGACGCACCGGCGCCGCACACCACGAGGATCCTCATCGACCCGCCTCCTTCCTCTCGATTGTGCGGAACGTGCTCACAGGAGACAACCAGGTTCGTTTCCCACCCCCCGGAACATGGATGCCGCCGCGCCCGCGCCGCGATCGGGTCCGCGTGGTTGGATGGAGGGAGCGCTGCCACACGTCGGCGGTGCGGAGGACGGATCGTGACGACGAAAGCTCGCCAAGACCGCCTGCTGGCCCTGCTGCTGCGGGACGGGGAGTGGTCGACCGCGGCCTCCCTGGCCGACGCGCTCGGGGTGACCCCGCGCAGTGTCCGCTCCTACGTCACCGCGATCAACGCGCGCGTCGCCGGCGGGGCGGCGATTGAGTCGGGCCCCCTCGGCTATCGCGCGGGGGGTGAGGCCGCCGCGGCCCTGCGGGCGATCTCGGGATCGGATGCCGGGACCCCGCGCGACCGCCTGCACACCCTGGTGCGTCGGCTGCTGGACTCCGCCGACGGCATCGACGTCTTCGAGACAGCCGACGCCCTGCACGTCAGCACCGCGACGCTGGAGGCCGACCTGTCGCGCGTGCGCGGGCTGCTCGGGGGCACCGAGCTGACACTGGAGCGCTCGGCATCCACGGCCCGTCTGCGCGGCACCGAGGTGGCGCAGCGACGTCTGCTGTCGAAGCTCGCGCACGACGAGATGGATGCCGGCCTGTTCGACCTCGACGCCCTGCGGCGCACGCTCGGCGAGCGCTCGGTCGGCGCGCGCGCCTTCGGTCCGTTCAAGGCCGAGCTCGTCGCGGCGCTCGGGGCGCTCGGCTACTACGTGAACGAGATCGGGATCGGCGACGTCGTGATGCACATCGCGATCGCCGCCGACCGCACGACCCGCGACCGCGCGCTGGGCTCTCCGGGCGGCGACTCCTCCGACGCGGCCGCCGCGGTCGTCGAGCTGCTGGACCGCCTCACCGTCAAACACATCGGCGTGCAGCTCGGCTCCGGCGACCTGCGGCATCTGGCGACGCTCGTGCTGACCCGCATCGTCGCCCCGGGCTCGCCGGGCGGCGACGACGTGCGGGCCCGCCTCGATCCCGCGGTCGAGGTGGCCGTACGCCTGGTCGTCGAGAACGCGGCATCCGAATTCCTCGTCGACATCGCCCACGACGACTTCATCCTGCGCTTGGCGCTGCACGTGCAGAACCTGCTGCTCCGCTCGCGCGAGCAGGCGTGGTCGCGCAATCCCCTGACGCGCTCGCTGAAGTCGACGTACCCGATGATCTTCGAGGTCGCGGTCTACATCGCCAAGGGCCTGCAGGACGGCCTCGGCATCCCGATCCTCGACGACGAGATCGCCTACATCGCGATGCACGTCGGCGGCCGCCTCGAGCGCAGTCGCCACGCCGACCAGCTGCTGACCGCGACGATCGTGTGCCCCGGCTATTACGAACTGCACGAACTGCTGCGCTCGAGCGTCGACCGCTCGCTCGGACAGGCGATCGAGGTCGTGGGGGTCGAGACGCGCATCGACCCCGCGTGGGAGTCGATCGACACCGACCTCGTGCTCACGACGATCGATCCGCCTCGGCCCGGCGACCGTTTCGTTCGCATCCAGCCGTTCCTCACCGACGCCGACGTCGAGCGCGTGCAGGCCGCGGCCGGTCGCATCCGCCGCGGGCGGCGCCTGGCGCGCCTGCGCGACGAGCTGGAGCGCTACTTCTCGCCCGAGGCGTTCGTGCGCGGAGTGGATGCCACCGGCGGCGAGGCGAGCGTCATCCGTCGGCTCGGCGGGATGCTCGTGGAGCAGGGCGTGATCGACGAGGCGTACGTGGCCCGGGCCGTCGAGCGCGAGACGATCTCGTCGACCGCCTTCACGGACGCCCTGGCCGTGCCGCACGCGATGGGAATGACCGCGACGCAGACGCGCATCGCGATCGGCATCGCCGATCCCTCGATCGCGTGGGGCGAGGGCCGTGTGCAGGTGGTGGCGCTCGTGGCGTTCAGCGAGACCGACCGCGAGGCGTTCCAGACGGTGTTCGAGCAGTTCGTCGAGGTGTTCAGCGAGCGCGACAGCGTGCAGCGCATCGTGCGACGCGCCACGAGCTTCCCGGCGTTCCTCGACGAGCTCGTCGCGGTGATCGACGGCTGACGCCGCCCCCGGCGTGGGGCGTCGTGCGTGCACTGGGGTGTGCGGTGTGCGCCCCGGTGCACGGAGCGTGCCCCGGTGTGGGGCGTCGGTGCGCCGCTCCGGTGTGGGGCGTCGTGCGTGCACTGGGGTGTCTGGTGAGCGCCCCGGTGCACGGAGCGTGCCCCGGTGTGGGGCGGCCCGCTCCGGCGTGGGGCGTCGGTGCGCGCCCCGGTGTGGCGTCAGAGCTGACGCCGGCGCGGCTCGATACTGAAAGCTGCGAGCCGCCGACCGAGCGTGGTCGCGTCCTTCAGATCGCGCCAGCCCCAGCGGGCGAATCGACGGTGTGTCGTGCCGCGGATCCAGTCTTCGCGCCGCTTCTCCTGTTCGAGGATCTCGATGGCGTCCCGACCCGATGCCGCGGGCAGCTCTCGGTACTTGATGCGCCCGTCGAACTCGCCCCATGCCGCGACGTCGTCGAGCCCGAAATCGACCCAGAACGTCCTCCCGCCCGGGCCGGGCACCGGAACCTGGAGCGAGGGAGTGGCGAAGCCGAGTTCGAGCAGGCGGAGCCGGCTGATGCTCTCGCCCGGCAGCTGCGCGCGTCCGTCCGCGAGACCGATCACGCGCTCGGCTCTCAGGCGTCCGCGCGTCGTCATCGCAGCGATGCGCTGCATCTCGTCCTTCAATGCGGCGGCGGCTCGTTCGTCGTACGTCCCCGGTGGGTGGAAGGCCGTCTGTCGAAGCGCGGCATCCGCGACGCACACGGCAGCATCGCGGGATTCGTGTCGCGCGACGTCGACGACCGTCCGAGGCAGGGACGTGCAACGCACTCCGGCCGCCTCGACCACGAGCGAGTCGTCGGCGAGATCACGGTGACGGATGATCCCCGGGCCGCTGCGCGAGCGGGGTTCCTCGGAGATGACGTGCAGCGCTCCGTCATCGCGGAGGATCGGAAGCCCGAGGATCGCGGCGGCCGTAGAGCCGCAGAACACCGGCGGGCGACGAGAGACGAAGGCGAGCGCGTGAGCCTGCACCACCATCCGCTGCTCGGTCGTCGACTCGGCGAGGTCCGCGGCGCGGACGTAGACTCCGCGCCTGAGCACGTTGAGTTCGCCCGCTTCCACCGCTCGGCGAAGGCGTCGTGAGTGCCACCCGAGCGCATCGAGCTGCTGCCGGGAGATGAGCGGGATCGTGTGTTCCGATGACACACCCCCACCGTCCCATCCCCCGCGATGCCCTGCCGCGTCAGCAGCGTGATCGGTGGAGAAGTGAGCGCGGTCGTCCCCCCGGGGAGGAACCCGGGGTCGGGGCGCCCAACGTGCAACGGGGTGGTCGCTGACCACCCCGTTGCACGCGTAGCGCCCCGAACCGGGAAACGCCCCGTCAGCGCCGCGTCGCCAGCAGCTCCTCCGCACCGGCGCGCAGCGCCGTCAGACGCCGCGTCGCCTTCTTCGCCGACGACCCGCGCACGTCGAGGTACAGCTTCAGCTTGGGCTCGGTGCCGCTCGGACGCACGATGAGGCGGGAGCCGTCATCGAGCCAGAGACGCAGCACGTCGCCGGGCGGGAAGCCCTCGACGCCCTGGAGCAGGTCGTCGATCCGTGCGACCGCGACCTCGCCGACCGCGGTCGGCGGCTCGGCGCGGAGGGATGCCATCATCCCGGCGATCTCGCTCACGTCACTCACGCGCACCGAGATCTGGTCGCTCGCGAACGCGCCGAAGGTGTCGCGGAACTCCTGCATCAGATCGGCGACGGTGCGGCCCTGTCCGCGCGCCTCGGCCGCCATCTCGAGCAGGGCGACGGCGGCGGAGATCCCGTCCTTGTCGCGCACCGTGCCGGGGTTCACGAGGTAGCCCAGTGCCTCCTCGAAGCCGAAGACGAGGCCCGGCGCCCGCGAGATCCACTTGAAGCCGGTCAGGGTGGAGTGGAAGTCGAGACCATAGTGCTCGGCCACGGCCTGCAACCCCGGCGACGACACGAGCGAGCACGCGAGGGATGCCGGGGACCCGGCATCCTGCTCCGTCCCGGCGACCGACCCGTCAGCCGTCGCGGCGGCCACCCCGTCGACGTCGGCCGCCGCACCCGCAACACCCTCGAGGGCTCCGTCCCGCATCGATGCGTCGGCGTCCGTCACCGACGTCTGCGCATCCACGGGCGCCGTCGCGGCATCCCGGGTCGATGCCACCGCCCGCGCCGCGCGCCACCCGAGCAGCAACCCGATCTCGTTGCCGGTGAGGCGACGCCAGCCGCCCTCGGCGTCGACGTCGGGGATGGCCACGGCGAGGCGGTCGGCATCCGGGTCGTTCGCGATCACGAGCTCGGCGTCGGCGGCCCGTGCGGTCTCGAACGCGAGGTCCATCGCGCCCGGCTCCTCCGGGTTGGGGAAGGCGACCGTGGGGAAGCGTCCGTCGGGGTGGATCTGCGCCTCGACCAGGGTCGGTGCGGGATAACCGGCGGCGGCGAGCACGCTCGACACCGTCTCCCACCCGACGCCGTGCATCGCGGTGTAGACCCACCGCAGCCCCTCGGCGCCCGCCGGGGCGGGGGCGACGGCGGCGGTGGCGGCGACGTAGGCCTCGACGACCGACTCGGGGGCGTTGGCGTATCCGACCGAGCGGGGGAGCACGCTGACGTTGCCCGCGTCGGCGACCCGCTGGATCTGGGCCGCGATCTCCGCGTCGGCGGGCGACACGATCTGCGCGCCCTCGTCGGCGCCACCGAGGTAGACCTTGTAGCCGTTGTCGTCGGGCGGGTTGTGGCTGGCGGTCACCATGACCCCCGCGTCGGCGCCGAGGTGGCGCACGGCGAAGGCGAGCACGGGGGTGGGCAGCATGCGCGGCAGCAGCACCGCGTTCAGTCCGGCTCCGGCGAAGATCTCCACGGAATCGCGCGCGAACACGTCGGAGTTGCGCCGCCCGTCGTAGCCGACCACGACGGTGGGAGTGCCCGATCCGGCGCGCTCGCGCAGGTACGCGGCGAAGCCGGCCGCCGCCTGGGCCACGAGCACGCGATTCATGCGGTTGGGGCCGGCGCCGAGGGTTCCGCGCAGCCCCGCCGTGCCGAACGCCAGGCGGGTGGAGAAGCGATCGTCCAGATCGGCTGCGGCGTCGGCATCCCCGTCTTCGACGCGCGCGACGAGAGCGGTGAGCTCCTCGCGGGTCACGGCATCCGGGTCCTGCGCGATCCACGCGCGCGCGGCGTCGACGTGGTCGTTCACAGCGCGCCGATCACGCGCGCGAGAAGCGCCGAGATCACGGGCTCGGCCTCGCGACCGGCCTCGAGCACCTCCTGGTGGCTGAGCGGGCTCTGCTGGATGCCGGCGGCCAGGTTCGTGATGAGCGAGAAGCCGAGGATCTCCATGCCGGCCTGGCGGGCCGCGATCGCCTCGAGCGCGGTGGACATGCCCACGATGTCGCCGCCGATGGTCTTGGCCATCTGCACCTCGGCCGGCGTCTCGTAGTGCGGGCCGCGGAACTGCGTGTACACGCCCTCGTCGAGCGAGGGGTCGATGGAGCGGGCCACCTCGCGCAGACGCGCGGAGTAGAGGTCGGTGAGGTCGATGAAGGTCGCGCCCTCGAGGGGGGAGTCGGCCGTGAGGTTGATGTGGTCGCTGATCAGCACGGGCTGACCGGGCTTCCACGTCTCGCGGATGCCGCCGGCGCCGTTGGTGAGGATCATCGTCTTCACACCCGTGGCGGCGGCCGTGCGCACGCTGTGCACCACTCGACGCACGCCGTGGCCCTCGTAGTAGTGCGTGCGCGCACCGATGACGAGGACGTTCT
This sequence comes from Microbacterium sp., assembly GCF_046295495.1. Lineage (GTDB taxonomy): Bacteria > Actinomycetota > Actinomycetes > Actinomycetales > Microbacteriaceae > Microbacterium. The sequence goes on along the minus strand of NZ_JBKBNC010000021.1, from coordinate 2,540 downwards.
TGCCCCCGGGTGTGCGGACGCTGCGCAGGGTGCCGACGTGGCCCTCCAGGGCGGGCTTGCTGAAGCCGGTGACCTCGGTGGCGGGGAACGACGCCGTCTCCTCGCCGATGAGCTCGGCGGCGCGGCCCCAGCCCGACCCCAAGGTCACGGCGATGTCGTGGTGCTCGACGCCCGACAGGCGGGCGATGTCGGCCGCTGCGGCCGTGGCGACCTCGAACGGGTCGACCGCCGGGTCGTCGAGCGGGTGAGAAGTGCTGTTGGACATTCCCCCACTCTAGAAACCGCCGGGCGCGCGGGCCAGACGGCGGGCCCGTGTCGGCCGCGAAAACCCGCCGCGAGACCCGGCTCCGTGCCGGACGCGCCCGTCAGCGCTGACAGAATGGATGCCATGGTGCAGAGCTTCGAGCGCAAGCAGTCCGTCGCGATCGTCGGCGGAGGCCCCGGTGGCTACGAGGCGGCCCTGTCGGCGGCCCAGTTGGGCGCCGACGTGACGCTCGTCGAACGCGCCGGTGTGGGCGGCTCGGCCGTGATCACCGACGTCGTGCCCTCCAAGACCCTCATCGCCACGGCCGACGCCGCCGTCGCGATCCGCAACGCCAGCGACCTGGGCGTGCAGCTGTTCGCCAAGGACGACCGGGGCAAGCCCCTCACCCCCGAGGTGGCGATCAACCTCGCCGCCGTCAACCAGCGTCTGCTCTCGCTCGCCCGGCAGCAGTCCGATGACATGCGCTCCTCGCTGCTCGAGGCGGGCGTGCGCATCATCTCCGGCCACGGGCGCCTCGACGGCAACGGTGCGGTGGTCGTGTCGACCGAGTCCGGCGGAACCGACTTCGACCGCATCGAGGCCGAGACCCTCGTCGTCTCGGTCGGCGCCTCGCCGCGCGAGCTGCCCTCCGCGAAGCCCGACGGCGAGCGCATCCTCACCTGGACGCAGCTCTACAACATGAAGTCCGTCCCCACGCACCTCATCGTCGTGGGCTCCGGCGTGACCGGCGCGGAATTCGCCTCCGCCTACATGAACCTCGGCGCGAAGGTCACGCTCGTCTCCAGCCGCGACCAGGTGCTGCCCGGAGAAGACCAGGATGCCGCGGCGGTGCTCGAGCGCGTGTTCCAGCGTGGCGGCATGACCCTGCTGGCCAAGGCCCGCGCCGACTCGGTCGTCAACACCGGTGAGGGCGTCGTGGTCACCCTCTCCGACGGTCGCACGATCGAGGGCAGCCACTGCCTGATGGCGGTGGGCTCCATCCCGAACACCGCCGGCATCGGCCTGGAGCAGGCCGGCGTGCAGATGACGCCCTCGGGACACATCCGCGTCAACCGCGTCGCTCGCACCTCGGTGCCGAACATCTACGCCGCGGGCGACTGCACCAACTTCTACCCCCTGGCATCCGTCGCGTCGATGCAGGGGCGTCAGGCGATCTTCCACGCGCTCGGCGACGTCGTCATCCCGCTCGAGACCCGCCGCATCACCGCGAACATCTTCACCGCCCCCGAGATCGCCACGGTCGGCTTCAGCGAGCAGGACGTCACCGAGGGCCGCATCGCCGGCAAGGTGCGAAAGCTCCCGCTCTCGGCCAACCCGCGCGCGAAGATGCAGGGCATCACCGACGGCTTCGTCAAGCTCATCGCCCGTGAGGGCAGCGGCACGGTCATGGGCGGCGTGATCGTCGGCCCGAAGGCGTCGGAGCTCATCTACCCGATCGCGATCGCCGTGGAGCGTCGCCTCACGGTCGATCAGGTCGCGCGCGTGTTCGCGGTGTACCCCTCGCTCACCTCGAGCATCACCGACGCCGCGCGCGCGATGCACATCGTCGACCGCGGCGACCCCGGCGAGGACTGAGCGTGCCGGATGCCGTGCGCTCGCGGCATCCGTCTCCCGTGGTGCCGTGGCCGGGCGGCATCCGTCTCCCGCGGTGCCGCGCAGGAGGCGACTTCCGCCTCTCTCGGGTGTCGCGCGGTGGGCGGCGTCCGCCTCGCGCTGTGCCGGGCGGTGGGCGGCGTTCGTCTCCCGCGGTGCCGCGCACTAGGCGACCTCCGCCTCCCGCCGGTGTGGTGCGGTGAGGCGTCGCTGTCCGCTGTGCGGTGTCGCCTGCTCCGCGATCGGGCGGAGCGGGCATAAACGCCATCTGCACGCATAAACGCGTTGCCATCGCGTTTCTGCGCGCGGATGCCGTTTATGCCTCGCCGTGCGGACGCGCAGGGGCCCTCCGCGCGAGCGTCGCTCCGCCGCCGTGGGCAGCGGTGGCGGGGTGGAGGCGTCCATAAACGCTCCTCCGACGCATAAACGCGATGTCAGCGCGTTTATGCGCGCGCAGGGCGTTTATGCGTCTGAGGGCGCGCGGCGTCTCGCCGTGCCGCTGCGCCGCGCCGCTGCACCGCCGCACCGGCGCCGCGCCCGGACGGGGTCCCGGCGTGCGCCGGGATGACGATGCGACGGATGCTTTTTCCGGTTTACGGGTCAAGCCCGCACCCCACCCGCCCCGCGCGGCTCGCCACCCGCCCGCGCACCCGCCGCCGCGGCGGCGGGTCGCCCCCGGCCA
>NZ_JBKBNC010000020.1:0-49533 GCF_046295495.1 Microbacterium sp. | reverse complement strand
CGGCCCCACCGGTCGAAGCCGCGCAAGGCAAGGCCGCGCAGGCCGCGTCGGCCGAAGCCGCGCAAGGCAAGGCCGCGCCGAACAGGGCCGCGCCGGCCGGGCCGGGCAGGGCCGCGGGGGGGAGCTCATCGCGCCGCGGCGGCGACCGGGTCGGCCATCGTTCCGGCGAGGAAGCGCTCGAGGCCGGCCGGGTCGGTCAGCGGCAGCACGTGCGCCACGTACTGGTCAGGGCGCACGAGCACCACCGCCCCCTCGGCCCCGATGCCGCGCTCGGCGAAGATGTCGGCGCTCGTCCACGCCGAGGGCGCGGCGGCGAACACCTTCTCGAGGTCGGTGAGCCCCAGCGGTCCCGAGCGCGGGCGGAAGAGCGCGGGCACGTCGACGACGTCCTCCCAGCGTCCGGGGAAGATCGCCTTCGCATCGAACACCGCGTCGAGGTCGGCCCCGGCGGGAGTGAAGCGCTCGACGATCGGGAGCGCGGCGTCGGCCCACTCCCGCAGCGCCGAGCCGTCGGCATCCGCGAAGGCGTAGATCCTCCAGCGCCCGTCGGCCTTCGCGTGATGACCGAGGTGCACGGCGTTGCCGTCGCACACCCGCACCACCTCGACGCTGTGGAAGCGCCGCCCGACGGGGAAGCCGGATGCCAGCTCCTGCGCGGGCGCGTCGGAGATCAGGGCCGAGGGCGCGTACCGCGTCCCGAAGCCGGAGGGGAACTCCGCGGTGGCGAGGTAGTACGTCGCGAGTTCGTCGGGGTCGGTGATCTCGCCGGGCTTTCGCGCCATGAGCGACGACCACTCGCGGTCGAAGTCGATGAGTTGCTGGGCGACCGGACGACGCTCGTCGTCGTAGGTGCGCAGGAGCGTGGCGGGCGCGAGACCGGTGAGCACGTGGCCCAGCTTCCAGCCGAGGTTGAAGCCGTCCTGCATCGAGACGTTCATGCCCTGCCCGGCCTTCGCGCTGTGGGTGTGGCACGCGTCTCCGGTGAGGAAGACCCGCGGGCTGTCGAGGTCGTCGACGAACTGGTCGGTCACCCGGTGCCCCACCTCGTAGACGCTGTGCCAGGCGACCTGCTTCACGTCGATCGAGTACGGGCGCAGGATCTCGTTCGCCCGCCGGATGACCTCCTCGATCGGGGTCTGTCGCACGCGGTGGTCGTCGTCCGCCGCCACCTCGCCCAGGTCGATGTACATGCGGCTGAGGTACCCGCCCTCGCGCGGGATGTGCAGAATGTTTCCCGCCGCCGCATTGATCGCGCACTTGATGCGCCAGTCGGGGAAGTCGGTCTCCACCAGCACGTCCATCACGCCCCACGCGTGGCGGGCGGCGGCGCCGACGTGCGTGCGGCCGATCGCCTGGCGCACGCCGCTGCGGGCACCGTCGCATCCCACCACGTACCGTGCGCGGATGGTGCGCTCCCCCGTGGCATCCGCCACGCGCACCTCGACGTCATCGTCGTGCACCGTGAGCCCGAGGAACTCGACGCCGTAGTCGGGAGCGATGCGGGCGGGTCCATGGGCCGCCGCCTCGGCGAAGTAGTCGAGCACGCGCGCCTGGTTGACGATGAGGTGCGGGAACTCGCTGATCTTGAGGCCGTAGTCCTCCGTGCGGGTCGTGCGCACGATCCGGTCGGGGTCCTCGGGGTCGGGCGCCCAGAAGTTCATCCAGCCGATGTTGTAGGCCTCGGCGGTGATGCGGTCGGCGAAGCCGAACGCCTGGAACGTCTCGACGCTGCGGGGCTGGATGCCGTCGGCCTGACCCAGCGGCAGACGCCCCTCGCGCTTCTCGATGAGGCGCGTGGTGAGCTGGGGGAATTGCGACATCTGCGCGGCCAGCAGCATGCCGGCGGGTCCCGAGCCGACGATGAGCACGTCGACCTCGTCGGGAAGACGCTCGGGCCGGTCGAGGCCGGTGCCCGCGGCGTTCTGCACGCGCGGATCGCCCGAGACGTAGCCGTGGTGGTGGAACTGCATCGTTTCTCCTGACGTCGATGTCGGGGTTGCCTAGGCAGACTTGTTATTCTATATTCGAACACAGCGTTCTGCTATCGAACGAGAGGCTAGCCGCTCCATGCCCGCACGGCAAGACTCCTCCCCCGCCTCGCAGACGCTGAGCCGCGGCATCCGCCTGCTCGAAGAGCTCGCCCACGCCCGCACCTCCCTCTCGATCGACGACCTCGCCGCCCGCGTCGGGCTGCACCGCTCGGTCGCCTATCGCCTGCTGCGCACGCTCGAAGACCACGGTCTCGTCTCGCGGGATGCCGCGGGCGCCGTGCGCCTGGGCACGGGCCTCGCCGCCCTCGCCGCCGGCGTGGCGGCCGACCTCCAGGCCGAGGCCCTTCCCGAACTCACCGCGGCGGCGAACGACCTCGGCATGACGTGCTTCCTCGTGGTCCTGGACCACGAGGAGTGCGTGACGCTCACGAGCGTCGAGCCGCGACACGCGGTGACCACCGTGGCGCAACGGCCGGGGGCGCGGCATCCGGTCACCCGGGGAGCCCCGGGACGCGCGATCCTCGCGCAACTGCCGCCGCGGAGGTGGGCCGACGACGTCGACGCCCGGCTCGCCGCCGAGGTTGCCGAGACCGCCGAACGCGGGTGGGCGACGAGTCACGACGAGGTCGTCCCGTCGCTGCGCGCGGTCGCCGTGCCGTTGTCGGTGCAGGGTCGCGAGCCCGCGGCGGTGGCGGCGGTTCACGTGAGCAGCGATCTGGACGACGCCGTGATCGCGGAGCGGCTTGCGGCTGCGGCTACGGCGATCAGCCGGGCGCTCTGACCACCGCCTCCCCCGCGCGAGTCGTCGGAATTCGTCGCGTCACCATCCGCGGAAGCGACGAAAAGTGGCGACTCGCGCCCCTATACTCAATCCCGTCAGGCGCACGAGGTCGTGCGTCGCTGCTCGAAAAAAGGGCACGTAGCGGAGTCCACCGCGAGACACATACGGCATCCATCCCGTTCGTCTCGAAAGGCCCTCTTCGTCATGCCCACCGTCTCCGCGCACGTCGCGCACACCCTCGCCCGCCACATCGACACCGTCTTCGGCGTCATGGGCAACGGCAACGCCTACTTCCTCGACGCGCTCGGGCGCGACACCGGCTCGGGCTTCGTCGCCGTGCGGCACGAAGCGGCCGGGGTCGTCGCCGCCGACGCGCACTATCGCGCCTGCGGACGCCTCGCCGCCGCCACCGCGACCTACGGCGCGGGCTTCACCAACACCCTCACCGCGCTGGCGGAGGCCGTGCAGGCGCGCACGCCGCTCGTGCTGATCGTGGGCGATGAGCCGACCTCGGGCCCCCGGCCGTGGGGCGTCGATCAGATCGCCCTCGCCGCGGCGGTCGGCGCGCGTACCTACACGGTCGGCCACCGCGACGCGGCGGCGACGATCGTCATCGCGATCGAGCACGCCCTCACCTATCGCCTTCCCGTGGTCATCGGCATCCCGTACGACGTCGCGACCCGTGAGGCCGGACCGATCCCGGATGCCACGGCCCCCGGCGCCGAGCCTCAGGTGACGCCGGAGCACCCGCCTCTCGGCGCCTACGCCGACGCGGTCATCGACCAGATCGCCCACGCCTTGGCCACCGCGGAGCGGCCGCTGCTGCTCGGCGGACGCGGCGCGTGGCTCTCCGGGGCGGGCGCCGCCCTCGACGACATCGCCGCTCTGACCGGCGCCCTCACCACCACCAGCGCCCTGGGCCGCGGCCTGTTCTCCGACCCCGCACGCGACCTCGGCGTGGCGGGCGGCTTCGGCGCGCCCGGCGCGATGGAGCTCGTGCGTCGGGCCGATGTCGCCGTCGTCTTCGGTGCGGGACTGAACCAGTTCACGATGCGCTTCGGCGAGCTCTTCGCCCCCGGCACGCGCGTCTTCCAGGTCGACCTCGCGCCGACCGCGACGCACCCGCACATAGGCGGGTACGTGCGAGGCGATGCCGCCGACGTCGCCGCCGAGATCGGGCGCCGTCTGCGCGATCGCGGGGCGACCCCCTCGTCGTGGGGACGCGGCCTCGACCTCGTCGCGGCACGGCGCCAGCCCGAGGGGCACGGCCACGGCCCCGACGGACGCCTCGATCCGCGCACGGCGGCCGCGCGCATCGCGGAGCTGCTGCCGGAGGACCGGGTCGTCGTCTCCGACGGCGGGCACTTCCTCGGCTGGTCGAACATGTACTGGCCGGTGGCCTCGCCCGACCGCATGATCATGGTCGGGACGGCCTACCAGTCGATCGGCCTCGGCTTCCCAAGCGTCCCGGGCGCCGCGGTCGCCCGCCCCGACTCGACGATCGTGCTCACAACCGGGGACGGCGGCGGCCTGATGGCCCTCGCCGACCTCGAGACGGCGATCCGGGTCGCCGGGGGCCGCGGCATCGCCGTGGTCTGGAACGACGCGCAGTACGGCGCCGAGGTGCTCAACTACGGTGTGAAGGGTCTGCACCCCGACCCCATGCTCATCCCCCAGGTCGACTTCGCCGCCGTCGCGCGCGGATTCGGCGCCGAGGGCGTGGTGGTCGAGTCCGTCGACGACCTCGAGGCCCTGGCATCCTGGGTCGCCCGCGGGGTGGAGGACCGGCGGTTCCTCATGCTCGACCTGCGCGTGAGCGCGGCCGTGGTGGCGCCGTTCTGGGAGGAGATCGCCGCCCGCTGATCGCGCGTGAGCGTAGACGAACGGCCCCGCCGCACCAGAGTGCGACGGGGCCGCTCAACCCGCGACTCAGACCTTCGACAGTCCCCGCACCGGGCTGACCGTCTGCTCGGCCTCGTGGTCGGGACCGAGCGGGATGCCGCTGCGGTCGCGCAGCAGCAGAGTGGCGATCGCGCCGAGCACGACCATGCCCGCGAGGTACCAGGTGACCGCGGTCGTCGACCCGGTCGCCTTGACCAGCGCCTCGGCGATCGTCGGGGCGAACGCGCCGCCCAGGATCGCGCCGAGCGCGTACGAGATCGACACCCCCGAGAAGCGGATGGATGCCGGGAACAGCTCGGCGTACAGCGCGGCCTGGGGTCCGTAGGTGAGACCGAGGCCCACGGTCAGCACGACGAGGCCGAGGGTGAGCAGGGCGATGTTCGCGGTGTTCACGAGCGGGAACAACAGGAACACGCCCACCAGCAGCGCCGCCCAGCCGACGAGGTAGGTGGTGCGTCGGCCGATGACGTCGCCGATCCACCCGCCGATCCACGTGAAGACGAGCCACGACACCGCCGAGATCGTCACGGCGCCGAGCACGTCAGCGGTCGCCAGGCCCACCGGGCCGTCGGGGTTGGTCGCGTAGCGCTGGATGTACCCGCCGGTGGTCATGTACCCGACGGCGTTGTTGCCGGCGAACACGAACGCGGCGATGAGCACGAGCAGCGCGTGCGTGCGGAACAGCTGCACGATCGGCATCCGCGTCTTCTCCTTGCGCTCGGCGAGCTCGACGAACACCGGGCTCTCCTCGACCTTGCGCCGCACATAGAAGCCGATGAGGATCAGCACGAACGACAGCAGGAACGGCACCCGCCAGCCCCACGCGAGGAAGGCGTCACCGGGGGCGACCACGGCCATGAGGCCGAGCATGCCGCTCGCGAGCAGCAGGCCCAGGGGCACGCCGAGCTGCGGCGAGGCGCCGAAGAGGCTGCGCTTGGTCTTGGGGGCGTGCTCGACGGCCATGAGCACCGCACCTCCCCACTCCCCACCGGCCGAGATGCCCTGCAGCACGCGCAGCAGGATCAGCAGCACGGGAGCCGCGACGCCGATCACCTCGTAGGTCGGCAGCACGCCGATCAGGGTCGTCGAGGCGCCCATCAAGATCAGCGTGATCATCAGCACGACGCGGCGGCCGTACTTGTCGCCGAGGTGGCCGGCCAGGAACGCACCGAGGGGCCGGAACAGGAAGCTCAGACCCACCGTCAGGAACGACAGGATCTGCGCGATACCGGGGCCGGCCGGGGCGAAGAACAGCTGCCCGAACACCAGACCGGCGGCGGAGGCGTAGAGGAAGAAGTCGTACCACTCGACGGTGGTGCCGACCACCGTGGCGAAGACCACGCGGCGGCGATCGGCGGAGGTCGAGATGGTGCCGGTCGGCGTGAAACCCGACGGTTGGGAACGGGACATGGGGGGGCTCCTTCGAGACGTCATCGTCGTGGCCCCGGACGTCGTCGTCGGTGACGAAGCGCGTGTTGCCGGGCCGTTCGTCATCGTATACGATTTCAAATACGACGCAAGGGAGCATCCATGACCGACACCGACCCCCGGTTCGCCGCCCTCGGCACGCGGCCCGGCAAGATCGTGGCCGTCCACCTCTCCTACGGTTCCCGCGCCGACCAGCGCGGTCGCCGCCCCGCGGCCCCCTCGTACTTCTTCAAGCCGTCGAGCTCGCTCGCCCCCTCCGGCGCTGAGATCGTGCGCCCCGCGGGCACCGAACTCCTGGCGTTCGAGGGAGAGATCGCGCTCGTCATCGGCGAGCCCGCCCGGTGGGTGACCCCGGATGCCGCGTGGGCCCACGTGGCATCCGTCACCGCCGCGAACGACTTCGGTCTCTACGACCTCCGCGCGAACGACAAGGGCTCGAACGTGCGCTCCAAGGGCGGCGACGGCTACACACCCCTCGGCCCCGCGCTTCTCGACGCGCGCGCGGTCGACCCCGCGGCCCTGCGCCTGCGCACGTGGGTCGACGGCGAGCTGGTGCAGGACGACACCACCGCGGGTCTGCTCTTCCCCCTCGCGCAGATCGTCGCCGACCTCTCCCAGCACTTCACCCTCGAGACGGGCGACGTCATCCTCACCGGCACCCCCGCGGGTTCCTCCGTGGTCACCCCCGGCCAGGTCGTCGAGGTGCAGGTGGATGTCGGCACCCTCTCGACCGGTCGCCTGCGCACCACGGTGACCCAGGGCCACCGGTCGTTCGACCCCGAGGTCGGCTCGCTCCCCGCGGCCGACGACACCCAGCGCGTCGAGGCGTGGGGCTCGCCGGAGGCCGCCGCAGTCGCCCCGGCTGCCCCGTCCGCGCCGCGCACCGCACCGCACGCGGCGCCGCACGCCGCGCCGAAAACAGGCGATCACGCCGAAACAGGACGCCCCGCCGCAGAACCCCCTGTTCTCGCCGGATCCCCTGTCCTCGCGGCGGATGCCGCCCGCCCGGCCGCGCCGCACCTCACGCCGAGCACCGCACCGCACGCGGCGCCGAAAACAGGCGATCACGCCGAAACAGGACGCCCCGACACAGAACGCCCTGTTCTCGCCGGATCCCCTGTCCTCGCGGCGGATGCCGCCGGCTCGGCCCTCACGCCCGAGCTGCGCGACAAGCTCTCGCGCGTCCCCGTCGCCGCCCTCAGCGGGCAGCTCCGCAAGCGCGGCCTGAACGACGTGACCGTCGACGGCGTGCACGCCCTCACCCCCGGCAGCCGCTTCGTCGGCACCGCCCGCACGCTCCGCTTCCTCCCCCACCGCGAAGACCTCTTCGCCGCGCGCGGCGGCGGCCAGAACGCCCAGAAACGCGCCTTCGACGCGGTGGAGGAGGGTGAAGTCCTGGTCATAGAGGCCCGCGGCGAGCGCGGCTCGGGAACGCTCGGCGACATCCTCGCGATCCGCGCCCACGCGCGGGGGGCCGCGGCGATCGTCACCGACGGCGGCGTCCGCGACGCCGAGGCCGTGGCCGCGGTCGGCATCCCGGTGTTCACCGCGGGCCCGCACCCGGCCGTCCTCGGCCGCCGACACGTGCCGTGGGAGACCGACGTGGCCGTGGGCTGCGGCGGCACCACCGTCGAGCCCGGCGACATCCTCGTGGGCGACGGCGACGGCGTGATCGTCCTGCCGCCGGCCCTGGCCGTGGAGGTGGCCGACGCCGCCCTCGCGCAGGAGGAGGAGGACGCCTGGGTCGCCCGCCAGGTGGCATCCGGTCACCCCGTCGAGGGCCTCTTCCCGATGAACGCCGCCTGGCGCGCCCGCTTCGAGAGCGAGAGGAACGCGTGATGGATGCCGAGACCCCGGTGACCGCGACCGGATCCCCCGTCGCGCCGTCCGCCGCCCGCCCCGCCCCCGCAACCGCAACCGCAATTGCACCCGCGACCGCGCCCGCGACGAGCCAGAGCAAGTCGCAGCAGGCGTACCGCTGGATCAAGGACCGCATCGCCTCGCAGGAGTTCACCCCCGGCTACCGCCTCGTGCTCGGCACGATCGCCGGTGAGCTCGACATGAGCGTCGTGCCCGTGCGCGAGGCGATCCGCCAGCTCGAGGCCGAGGGCCTGGTGATGTTCGAGCGCAACGTGGGTGCCCGCGTGTCGATGGTCGACGACACGGCCTACCGCTTCAGCATGCAGGCCCTGAGCCTGCTCGAGGGGGCGGCCACCGCCCTGTCGGCGCGCGCGCTCACCACCGACGACGTGCGCCGCGCCCGCCAGGTCAACGACCTGATGGTCGAGACCCTCGAGCACTTCGACCCGCGGGCCTTCACGGCGTTGAACCAGGAATTCCACGCGATCCTGTTCGAGAAGTGCGCGAACCCGCGCATGCTCGAGCTGGTGCGAGCCGAGTGGGCCCGCCTCGGGCACCTGCGCGACTCCACGTTCAGCTTCGTCCCCGGTCGCGCCGCCGAGTCGGTGCGCGAGCACGAGAACATCCTCGTGCTCATCGAGACCGGGGCTCCGCTCGCCGAGATCGAGAAGGTCTCGCGCCGCCACCGCTCCGCCACCCTCGACGCCTACATGATCCACGAGCACCCCGACCAGGTGCTCGGCCTCCCCGCTTTCTGATTCCGGATGCCATCCACCCCGCGCGCCGACGACGTCGCCGTCCTCGCGCGCTGGGAACCGGCATCCATCCCCTCCACCGAAGGAGCCCGCATGACCACCCCGCTCAGCACCGCCCGCCGCATCCCGGCCGATCTGCCCGATCGCATCCAGCACTACATCGGCGGCGCGTTCGTCGACTCGGTCGACGGCGACACGTTCGACGTGCTCGATCCGGTCACGAACCGGACCTACCTGCGCGCGGCCGCCGGCAAGAAGGCCGACGTCGACCTGGCCGTCGCCGCGGCCCGGAAGGCGTTCACCGAGGGCCCGTGGCCGCGCATGCTCCCCCGCGAGCGCTCGCGGGTGCTGCACCGCATCGCCGACCTCGTCGAGTCGCGCGACGAGCGCCTCGCCGAGCTCGAGTCGTTCGACTCCGGGCTGCCCATCACCCAGGCGCTGGGTCAGGCCCGGCGCGCGGCCGAGAACTTCCGGTTCTTCGCCGACCTGATCGTGGCCCAGACCGACGACGCCTTCAAGGTGCCCGGCCGCCAGCTCAACTACGTCAACCGCAAGCCCATCGGGGTCGCGGGTCTCATCACGCCGTGGAACACCCCGTTCATGCTCGAGTCGTGGAAGCTGGGCCCGGCTCTGGCCACCGGCAACACCGTCGTGCTCAAGCCCGCCGAGTTCACTCCGCTGTCGGCGTCGCTCTGGGCCGGGATCTTCGAGGAGGCGGGGCTGCCCGAGGGCGTGTTCAACCTCGTCAACGGCCTCGGCGAAGACGCCGGCGACGCGCTCGTGAAGCACCCCGACGTGCCGCTCATCTCCTTCACCGGAGAGAGCTCGACCGGGCAGCTGATCTTCGCCAACGCCGCGCCCTTCTTGAAGGGCCTGTCGATGGAGCTCGGCGGCAAGAGCCCCGCGATCGTCTTCGCCGACGCCGACCTCGACGCCGCGATCGACGCGACCATCTTCGGCGTCTTCTCGCTCAACGGCGAGCGCTGCACGGCGGGCAGCCGCATCCTCGTGGAGCGGTCGGTCTACGACGACTTCGTCGCGCGCTACGCCGCCCAGGCCGACCGCGTGAGCGTCGGCTTCCCCGACGACCCCGCGACCGAGGTCGGTGCGCTCGTGCACCCCGAGCACTACGCCAAGGTCATGTCGTACGTCGAGCTCGGCAAGACCGAGGGGCGTCTGGTCGCCGGCGGCGGCCGCCCCGAGGGCTTCGACGAGGGCAACTTCGTGCGGCCCACCGTGTTCGCCGACGTCGCCCCCGACGCCCGCATCTTCCAGGAGGAGATCTTCGGCCCGGTCGTGGCGATCACGCCCTTCGACACGGATGCCGAGGCGCTCGCCCTCGCGAACGACACCCGATACGGCCTCGCCGCCTACGTCTGGACGAACGACCTGAAGCGCGCTCACCTGTTCGCCCAGAACGTCGAGGCCGGGATGGTGTGGCTGAACTCCAACAACGTCCGCGACCTGCGCACCCCCTTCGGCGGGGTCAAGGCCTCGGGCCTCGGCCACGAGGGCGGCTACCGCTCGATCGACTTCTACACCGACCAGCAGGCCGTGCACATCACGCTCGGCGGTGCCCACAACCCCACCTTCGGCAAGGCCCAGGCCCACTGAGCCCGCCCGACCCACCGACGCCGACACACACGCAAGGACGCGAACGCATGGCACAGCACACCGAAGAACAGAAGACCTCGTCCGGATTCTGGGTGACCCAGGAGGCCCCCATCGTCTCCGAGAACCCGATCCCGACGCCCTCCTCCCCCGCGCCCGACATCCTGCGCTGCGCCTACATGGAGCTCGTGGTCACCGACCTGGCGGCATCCCGTGTCTTCTACGTCGACGTGCTGGGACTTCACGTCACCGAGGAGGACGACGAGGCGATCTACCTCCGCTCCACGGAGGAGTTCATCCACCACAACCTCGTGCTGCGCCAGGGAGCGGTGGCCGCCGTCGCGGCGTTCTCGTACCGCGTGCGCTCGGCCGACGACCTCGACAGGGCCGTGGCGTTCTACACCGAGCTCGGTTGCGACGTGCGCCGAGAGCCGGGCGGCTTCACGAAGGGCATCGGCGACTCGGTGCGCGTGGTCGACCCGCTCGGCTTCCCCTACGAGTTCTTCTTCGACACCGAGCACCAGGAGCGCCTGTCGTGGCGCTACGACCTGCACTCCCCCGGTGAGCTCGTGCGCCTCGACCACTTCAACCAGATCACCCCCGACGTGCCCCGCGCGGTGAACTTCATGCAGGCGCTCGGCTTCCGCGTCACCGAGGACATCCAAGACGAGGAGGGCACCGTCTACGCCGCGTGGATGCGCCGCAAGCCCACCGTGCACGACACCGCCATGACCGGCGGCGACGGTCCGCGCATGCACCACGTGTGCTTCGCCACGCACGAGAAGCACAACATCCTCGCCATCTGCGACAAGCTCGGCGCCCTCCGCCGATCGGATGCCATCGAGCGCGGCCCCGGCCGTCACGGCGTCTCGAACGCGTTCTACCTGTACCTGCGCGACCCCGACGGCCACCGCGTCGAGATCTACACGCAGGACTACTACACCGGCGACCCCGACAACCCCGTCATCACCTGGGACGTGCACGACAACCAGCGCCGCGACTGGTGGGGCAACCCGGTGGTTCCCAGCTGGTACACCGAGGGCTCGCTCGTCCTCGATCTCGACGGCATCCCGCAGCCGGTCCGCGCCCGCGAGGACTCCAGTGAGATGGCGGTCACGATCGGCGCCGACGGCTTCAGCTACACCCGCGCCCCGGAAGAGGCCGCCGCCGGCGCCGGTGCTGCGGCATCCGGTTCCGGCGAGTTCAAGCTCGGCAACCAGCTCTGACCGCCGCCCCGCCGGACACAACGCAGGAAATCCGACCACGCCCCCGCGGGAGACGTCATCGGTACCTCTGCCCCGCAGCAGATCTCCTGCGTCATGTCCGCACGGACCGCCGCAACCCGAAAGGACACCCATGCTCACCGACGAACAGATCGACGCGATCGCGGCCGAGCTCGCCGAGGCCGACCGCACGCACGCGGTCATCCCGCGCATCACCGCGCGGTACCCGGATGCCACGGTCGACGACTCGTACCGCATCCAGGGCCGCTGGCGCGACACGCAGCTCGCCGCGGGTCGCACGCTGGTGGGGCGGAAGATCGGCCTGACCTCCAAGGCGATGCAGCAGGCGACGGGCATCACCGAACCCGACTACGGCGTCATGTTCGACGACACCGTCTACCGCTCGGGCGATGAGATCCCCGTCGCGCTCTTCTCGAACGTGCGCGTCGAGGTCGAGCTGGCCTTCGTGCTGCGCACACCGCTGGAGGGACCCGATTGCACGCTGGACGACGCCCTCGCCGCGATCGACTACGCCGCGCCCGCCCTCGAGGTGCTGAACTCGCACATCGAGCTCGAGGGGCGCACGATCGTCGACACCATCAGCGACAACGCCGCCTACGGGGCGATGGTGCTCGGTGACCAGCGCCGGCGCCCCGACGAGATCGACCTACGCTGGGTGCCGGGCGTGCTCAGCCGCAACGGCGAGATCGAGGAGACCGGCGTCGCCGCGGGCGTGCTCGGCCACCCCGCCACCGGCGTCGCGTGGCTCGCGAACAAGTTCGCCCAGCACGGCGCGCGCCTGGAGGCGGGCGAGGTCATCCTGGCAGGATCGTTCACGCGCCCGATGTGGGTGTCGCAGGGCGACGACGTGCTCTGCGACTACGGACCGATGGGAACGATCTCGTGCCGCTTCGTCTGACCCCGACCTTCCGGGCCGCGCTGGCGGCATCCGATCGTCCTCTCGCTGGCATGTGGGTGTGCTCCGGCAGCGCCGTCGCCACCGAGATCGCCGCGGGCTCGGGGCTGGACTGGCTGCTCATCGACATGGAGCACTCGGCCACCTCGCTCGAGACCGTGCTCCTGCAGCTGCAGGTGGCCGCGGCGTACCCGGTCGCCCCGGTCGTGCGCGTGCCGGGGAACGATCCGGTGACGATCAAGCGGGTGCTCGACCTCGGCGCGCAGAACCTCATCGTGCCCATGGTCTCCTCCGCCGACGAGGCGCGCGCCGCCGTCGCGGCCACCCGCTACCCGCCCGCGGGCGTGCGCGGCGTGGGCAGCGCCCTGGCCCGCAGCGCCCGCTGGAATCGTGTCGACGACTACCTCGCCGCCGCCGCGGATCACGTCTCGCTCACCGTGCAGATCGAGACCGCGGCCGGCGTCGCCGCCGCCGCAGACATCGCCGCCGTCGAGGGGGTGGATGCCGTCTTCGTCGGCCCGTCCGATCTGTCGGCGTCGATGGGACTCCTGGGTCAGCAGTCGCATCCCGACGTCGTCGCCGCCGTGCACGCCGTCTTCGCCGCGGCGAAGGATGCCGGCACCCCGGTCGGCGTGAACGCCTTCGATCCCGCGGTGGCCGAGGCCTACCTCGACGCCGGCGCGGACTTCGTCGCGGTGGGCGCCGACGTCGCCCTGCTCGCCCGCGCATCGGAGGCGCTGGCGTCGCGCTTCGTCACCGCGCGCGTCGAGAGCGACGCCCCGCGGCGCGACAGCTACTGAGCGTCGCGCACACGCGCGGACCACGCCGAGCGTGCGCGGCTCCGCGCTCGCGGGCGTGGTCAGCGCGCCGTTCCGCGCGCCACGAGCTCCGCGCGCGTGGACACCCCGGCCTTGCGCAGCAGGTTCGACACGTGGAACTTCGCGGTGTTCTCGCTGATCCCCAGCTGCTGGGCGATCGCGCGATTGCGCGAACCGGTGATGATCAGGCTCAGCACCTCGCTCTCGCGGGGGCTGAGGTCGACCGCCTCGTCGAGCACCTCGGGTCGCGGGGGCGGATCCAACGGCAGGGTCACCGTGAGCTGGGAGCCCCACCCCGGCGTCGAGTCGACGTCGAAAGCCCCGTTCAGGGCACTCACCCGCTCCACGATGGGCCGGAGCGAGTCATCGTGGGTCGTGAGTCGTCCCTCCCCGTCGTCGCGGATGCCGATGAGCAGGTTGAGGCCGTCGCAGTCCCACTGGATGCGGACGCGCTGCGGCGTCCCCCGATCGAGCAGGGCCAGGACGGCGCTGCGCACGATCGCGCGCGCCTCGTGCGCCACCTCTCCGGGTAGGGCTCGACCCGTGGTCGGCGGCTCCACGAACTGCACGTCGAGGTCGCTGTGCCGCACCAGGGGCCGCAGATCGCTGCGCAGCCGCGCGAACGCTCCGGTCACCGGTTCCAGCAGGCTGCTGCGCTGACGGTCGGTCGAGGTGCGCAGCACCACCAGCGCCGCCGCGGCCGTCTCGGTCGCGAGGGTGCGCGCCGCGCGGTCGTCGAGCCGAGACGAGCGCAGGATCGCGAGCACCGACTCCAGCGTCACGGCGTGCCGGTCGGCCTGCTCGGCGACGACGCGCTCGTGTTCGGTCGCCAGTGCGCGCGAGGCGGCCGACGACGGGTCGAGTGGCTCGGTCATCCGCCCACCCTAGTCGACACCCTCTACCTACCCGTTCGGGTAGGTACGCCCGTGCCGTGGACCGGCGACGATCGACGCCGTGCGGGCGCAGCATAGGGGGATGAGCGCAGACGAGACCCCCACGGTCGAGACCTCCCTGACCCGCATCGCCGGGGAGCTGACCGCGGTCGTCGAGCACCTCGCGACGCGGCCCGGTGCCCTCGATCCCGTGCTCGACGTGCTCACCGCCGCCGATCGCGTCTTCGTCTTCGGCGCCGGCCGCTCGGGCCTGGCGCTGCGCATGACGGCGATGCGCCTCATGCACCTCGGCCTGGACGTGCACGTCGTCGGCGAGACCACCACCCCGGCGATCCGCGCGGGCGACGCGCTGCTCACGGCGAGCGGATCCGGCACCACGAGCAGCATCGTGCGGGCAGCCGACACGGCCGCCGAGGTCGGGGCCCGCGTCGTGGGGATCACCACCGCTCCCGATTCGCCCCTCGCCCGCGCGACCGACGCCCTCGTCATCGTTCCGGCCGCGGCGAAGCTCGACCGCTCGGCGACGGCCTCGACCCAGTACGCGGGCGGGCTGTTCGAGCAGGGCGTGGTGCTGGTCGGCGACGCGATCTTCGACGCCCTCTGGCGCCGCTCCGGGCTCTCAGCCGACGACCTGTGGCCCCGCCACGCGAACCTCGAATGACCTCCCCCTCCCCCAGAAGTAAGGACACACCCGCATGAAGCTTCAATTCGCCATGGACACCCTCTCCACCGAGGCCGCTCTCGAGCTCGCCGCCGCCGCGGCCCCGCACGTCGACATCCTCGAACTCGGCACGCCCCTCATCAAGAGCGCGGGCGTCTCCGCGATCACCGCGATCAAGCAGGCGCACCCCGACAAGATCGTCTTCGCCGACCTGAAGACGATGGATGCCGGAGAGCTCGAGGCCGACATGGCCTTCCGCGCCGGCGCCGACCTCGTCACCGTGCTCGGCTCCGCCGGTGACAGCACGATCTCCGGCGCCGTCACCGCGGCGAAGGAGCACGGCAAGGGCATCGTCGTCGACCTCATCGGCGTCGCCGACAAGCCGGCGCGCGCGAAGGAGGTCGTCGCCCTCGGCGCCGAGTTCGTCGAGATGCACGCGGGTCTGGACGAGCAGGCCGAGGAGGGCTTCACCTTCGCGACGCTGCTGCGCGACGGAGAAGCGGCAGGCGTGCCGTTCTCGGTCGCCGGCGGTGTGAACGTCGACAGCATCGCCGACGTGCAGAAGGCGGGCGCGCAGGTCGCCGTCGCGGGCAGCGCGATCTACAGCGCACCCGACGTGGGCGCGGCCGCCGCCGCCCTCCGCGCCGCAATCGTCTGACCGCCCTCGCCTGACCGGTCGCCCGGTCCAGTCCCCGCGGAACGCGAAAGGGGCCGAGCCATCCGGCTCGGCCCCTTTCGTCGTCGGGAGGGTCAGTCCTCGTCGTCGTCCTCGTCCTCATCGTCGTCGCCGACGATCTCGATGTCCTCGATGTCGAGCTCGGGGGTGAGCTGCACGTGCACGAGGGCGTCGGGGAACGACGTCTGCCCCGCGAACACCACGATGATGGCGTCGGCGAACACACCCACGCCGATGGCCTCGAGGTCGGTGCGCAGATCCACGTCGGCGTCGAGCTCGCCGTCATCGAGGGCGTCCTCGATGTCGCTCGCGACCTCTTCGACGATCGCGCGCCAGCGATCCTCGCTCACCGAGAGAACGTCTTTCAGGTTGGCCATGATCGCGTCGAGGTCCGGCTCGTCCTCGTCGTCGATCTCGGGGTCGAGGTCGACCTCGACCTCGACGCCGGCGGCATCCAAATGACCCGCGCCGATGACGCTGTCTTCGTCGATCTGGGCGTCGTCGAGGAGGCCGCTCTCGGTGACGCGGCGGAGGAGATCGTTCAGCACGGACTCAGTCATGATCAAACTTTCCCACGTCGAGCGGATGAGCGCCTCCCCATTGCGCGCGACGCTCCGTCTGTTCAACCGGCGGCACGCCCTGGTTCACCGCCAGACGGTGGCGCAACGCCGCCCCCGCCTCGCGGGAGACCCGACGCGGGCTCAGACGGATGCCGCGCGCTCCGCCGCCTCGACCACATTCGTCATGAGCAGCGCCACGGTCATCGGCCCCACGCCGCCGGGGTTGGGTGAGACGAAACCGGCCACCTCCGCGACGTCGGGGTGCACGTCGCCGTAGACGCGGGCCTTGCCGGTCTCGGGGTCGATCTCGCGCGTGACGCCCACGTCGAGCACCGCCGCGCCGGGCTTGACGTCTTCCGCGCGCACGATGTGCTTCACGCCCGCGGCGGCGACGATCACGTCGGCCTGGCGCAGGTGCGTCGACAGGTCGGCGGTGCCGGTGTGCGTGAGGGTCACGGTCGCGTTGATGTCGCGGCGCGTCAGCAGCAGGCCGATCGAGCGGCCGATCGTGACACCGCGGCCCACGACCACGACCTCCTTGCCCTTCAGGTCGTAGTCGTTGCGCAGCAGCAGCTCGATCACGCCGCGCGGCGTGCAGGGCAGCGGCGTGGTGATGGGGGCGTTGACGTTGAGCACGAGTCGCCCGAGGTTCGTGGGATGCAGGCCGTCGGCATCCTTCGCGGGATCGATGCGCTCGAGGACCGCGTCGGTGTCGATGTGCTTCGGCAGCGGCAGCTGCACGATGTAGCCGTGGCACGCGGGGTCGGCGTTGAGGCGGTCGATGACGGTCTCGACCTCCTCCTGCGTCGCCTCGTCCGGCAGCTCCACCTGGATCGAGTTCATGCCGATCGCCTCGGACTGCTTGTGCTTCATGCCGACGTACAGCTGCGAGGCGGGATCGGCGCCCACGAGCACCGTGGCGATGCCGGGGACGACCCCCCGCTCGCGCAGTGCGGCCACGCGCTCGGCGAGCTCGTCCTTGATCGCCGCCGACGCGGCCTTACCGTCGAGAATCATCGCCGTCATGGCATCCCTTTCCTGGGTGTTGATCGGGTTGTGCGGGGTCGTCCCCGCACGCATAAACGCTGTGCGCGCGCATAAACGCGCTCTCCGCGCGTTTTTTGCGAGCGAATCGCGTTTATGCGAGGTGGGTGGTGGGCCGGGAGCCCGGTCGACGCCATCGGGACGCCGACCCCGGATGCCGGGGCGGGGCATTCCGGCACGCAAAAACGCCGTGCGCACGTATAAACGCGCTCTCCCCGCGTTTCCACGCGCGAATCGCGTTTATGCGTGTCTCCGTCGGCAACGGCATCACCGCGCTCGATCCGGATGCCGCGCCCGGTGCCGGATGCCGGGACGAGGCCGCATGCGCACCCCCGCCCCGGCCACGACTCACTGCTTCAGGTCGGGGTACAGCGGGAAGGCGTCGGTCAGCTTCGCGACGCGCGCCCGCAGGGCCTCGACGTCGGCGCCGGGGATCAGCGCGAGGGCGATGACGTCGGCCACCTCGGTGAACTCCGCGTCGCCGAAGCCGCGGGTCGCGAGCGCCGGGGTTCCGATGCGCAGCCCCGAGGTCACCATCGGCGGGCGCGGGTCGTTGGGGACCGCGTTGCGGTTGACCGTGATGTGGATCTCGTGCAGCAGGTCTTCGGCCTGCTTGCCGTCGATCTCGGCCTCGCGCAGGTCGACGAGCACGAGGTGCACGTCGGTGCCGCCCGAACGCACGGCGATGCCGGCGTTTCTGACGTCGTCCTGGGTGAGGCGCTCGGCGAGGATCGAGGCGCCGCGAAGCGTGCGCTCCTGGCGCTCCTTGAACTCCGGCGTCATCGCGAGCTTGAAGGCGGTCGCCTTCGCCGCGATGACGTGCATGAGCGGTCCGCCCTGCTGGCCGGGGAAGACCGCGGTGTTGATCTTCTTGGCCAGATCGGCGTCGTTGGTGAGGATGAGGCCCGAGCGGGGGCCGCCGATCGTCTTGTGGACCGTGGTCGACACGACGTGCGCGTGCGGGATCGGGCTCGGGTGCACGCCCGCGGCGACGAGACCGGCGAAGTGCGCCATGTCGACCCACAGCAGAGCGCCCACCTCGTCGGCGATCGCGCGGAAGGCGGCGAAGTCGAGCTGACGCGGGTACGCCGACCAGCCGGCGATGATGACCTTCGGCTTGTGCTCGAGGGCGAGGCGACGCACCTCGTCCATGTCGATGATGCTCGTCTCGGGGTCGACGCCGTACGCGACGATGTCGTACAGGCGGCCCGAGAAGTTGATCTTCATGCCGTGGGTCAGGTGACCACCCTGGTCGAGGGCGAGGCCGAGGAGGGTGTCGCCGGGGCGGGCGATCGCGTGCAGCACGGCGGCGTTCGCCGAGGCTCCCGAGTGGGGCTGCACGTTGGCGAACCCGGCGCCGAAGAGCTCCTTGGCCCGCTCGATGGCGAGCGACTCGGCGACGTCGACCTCTTCGCAGCCCCCGTAGTAGCGACGGCCGGGGTAGCCCTCGGCGTACTTGTTCGTGAGCACCGAGCCCTGCGACTGCAGCACCGAGACGGGGACGAAGTTCTCCGAGGCGATCATCTCGAGGAATCCGCGCTGACGGTTCAGCTCGCGCTCGAGCACCTCGGCGATCTCGGGGTCGACCTCGGAGAGGGGGGCGTTGAAGTACGGATCGGTCATGCGATCTCCTTGACGATGGTTCCGGATGCCGCGGACTCGGCGAGTCCGCGGAGATACCGCATCGACCCAGGCGTGCGGTCGAATACCGTCAAGCGGTCGCTCCCCGGTGGTGGCCCACCTCAACGCCAGTCGCGACGCTGCCACTGTAGCGGGAAAAGCCGCCGCTGCCCCGCGTGTCCCGGCATCCGGAGGTCCTCCACAGGGTGAAGACCCGGGGCGGACGGCGATGCGGCCTCCCCACTCGGCTCGACGCCGAGGGATACCGGATGCCGACGCGCGGGGCCCGCGTAAAATGACGGGGTGACCGACTCCCCCAACGTCAGCGCGCAGGCGCCCCTCGCTCCCGGTATGCGCCCGCGGCCGTCGGCGGTCGAGATCGGCAGCGTCGTCTGCGGCCTCTTCGCCTTCGTCACCCTGGCGATCTGGGGCTTCACCGCGTGGCCGCTGCCGTGGAACATCGTCGCCGGCATCGGCGCCCCCGCCCTCGCGATCCTGGTGTGGGCGCTGTTCGTCTCGCCGCGCGCGGTGCTCGCGGTGCACCCCTTCATCCGCGCGATCGTCGAGCTCTTCGTCTACGCCGCGGCCACCATCGCCTGGTGGAGCATGGGCCAGGCGTGGATCGGCCTGGGCTTCGCCGTCATCGCCGTCACCTTCGGCGCCCTGAACGGCCGTCGGCGCCTGGCGTGAGCACCGACGTCGTCGCGCTTCTCCGGGCGGAGCTCGGCGCGCGCGTCGACACGTCGCCCGCCTCCCTCGACGCCGCCCGCGCCGACAAATCCGGGCACGCCGCCGACGGCCGGCCGCTCGCGGTGGTGCATGCGGCGTCCGTCGCCGACGTGCAGGCCGTCCTGCGCATCGCCACGTCCACCCGGACCCCCGTCGTCCCCCGAGGGGCCGGAACGGGCCTCGCCGGCGGGGCCAACACCGGCGGCGGCGAGATCAGCCTGTCGGTACGCGCGATGGACCGCCTCGTCGAGGTACGGGCCGACGACCTGCTCGCGGTCGTCGAGCCGGGCATCCTCAACGCCGATCTCAACGCGCAGCTCGAGCCGCACGGGGTGTGGTGGGCGCCCGACCCCGCGAGTCGCGCGATCTCGACGGTCGGTGGCAACATCGCCACCGGCGCCGGTGGTCTGCTGTGCGCGAAGTACGGTGTCGTGCGCGACGCGGTGCTGGGGGTCGACCTGGTGCTGGCCGACGGACGCCTCCTTCGTCTCGGCCACCGCAGCGTCAAGGGCGTCACCGGGCTCGACCTCACCTCGCTCGTGATCGGCTCCGAGGGCACGCTGGGCGTGGTCGTGGGCGCGACGCTCAAGCTGCGCCGGCTGGTCGAGGGCGAACGCGTCACGCTCACGGCGCTCTTCGACGGCGTGCGCGCCGCCGCGGTCGCCTCCGCCGCCGTGACGGCATCCGGGGTGCAGCCCGCGATCATGGAGCTGATGGATGCCACGAGCCTCGCGGCCGCGCACCGCCTGCTCTCCCTCCCCGCTCCCCCGCCCGGTGCCGCGCAGCTGACGATCCAGACCGACGGCCCGGTCGCCGCCGACGAGGCGCGCGCGATCGCCGACGTGCTCCGCGGCGTGGGCGGGTCCGTGACCGTGGCCGCCGACGCGGCCGAGGGCGAGGGCCTCCTCGCCGTCCGTCGCGCGATGCACCCCGCGATGGAGACCCTGGGCACGACCCTCATCGAAGACGTCTCGGTGCCCCGCAGCGCGCTGCCCGACATGTTCGACGAGATCGCGCGCATCGAGCGGGAGTTCGGCCTCGTCATCCCCGCCGTCGCCCACGCGGGAGACGGCAACCTGCACCCGAACTTCGTCTTCGACGGCCCCGACGTTCCGCCCGTGGTGTGGCAGGCGGCCGAGGAGCTGTTCCGCGCGGCGATCGCCCTCGGGGGCACGCTCACCGGCGAGCACGGCATCGGCGTCCTGAAGCGCCGCTGGCTGGCGGACGAACTCGGCGACGACCAGTGGCGTCTGCAGCGCGACATTGCGCGCGTGTTCGACCCGCTCGGCATCCTGAACCCGGGCAAGGTCTTCGCGCCCTGACCCCCGCGGTTCCCGGCCATCCCGGCCGCCACGCGACAGCGGCGTGATCAGACCGTGATACAGCTCTCGGCCGTCTCGCACCCTCCGCCTTTAGCATGGGAAGACTGACTTTCCCGGGGGGTTTGACCATGACCGACGGCGCACCTGGCACCGACGGCGCGACGTACGCCTGGGCTCCGCCCGAGCCCACGACGCGCAAGAACCGCTCCGGCCTGTGGATCGGCATCCCCGCCGGCGCCACGGCCGTAGCCCTCATCGCGGCCTCCCTCGTGCTCATCGCCCCGGGCGCCTCGGTCGCCGGCGTGCAGATCGGCGGCCTCACCGCGGGCGCCGCCGCGCAGGCCATCGACACGCGCCTCGCGCAGACCGCGATCACCGTCGCCAGCCCCGCGGGCGAGGTGACCGTCACCGGAGCCGAGCTCGGCGCCACGGTCGACGCCGCCGCCCTCGCCGACAAGGCGTTCGCCGAGAACCCGATGTGGAAGCCCGCCTCGTGGTTCCCCGAGGGCACGGGTGTCGCGGTGCAGGTCGACGCCGCCGAGGCGGCCGCCGCGCTGCGCGACCTCGCCCCCGGCACCTACCGCGCACCCGTCGACGCCACCGTGGCCTACGACGCCGGCTCGCAGGCGTACGTCACCACCCCGGCCGAGGCCGGCGAGGGCATCGACGTCGCCGTCGTCACCGCCGCCCTGCAGTCCGCGTTCGACGACGGCGCCGCGGCCACCACCGTCGAAGCCGGCCTCGTCCCCGTCGAGGCCCCGGTCTCGACCGAAGAGGCCGATGCCGCTGTCGCGAGCCTGAACGGCATCCTCGATTCGGTCGGCTTCTACGTCGGCGAGGAGCGCACCGTCCCCGTCGACCGCGCGACCGCCGCCGCCTGGCTCACCGTCACGCCCGACGGCACGGGGGACTTCGCGATCTCGGCCGACCAGTCCGCCATCCAGGGCGTCGTCGACGGTCTCACCGGCGCCGTGAACCGCGACGCGGTCACGGCCGACGTCATCGTCGACACCGGCGGAGAGGTCATCCACACCATCACCGAGGGCCAGACCGGCCGCACGCTCGCCGACACCGGCGGCATCGCCGCGGCGTTCGCCGCGCAGCTGGCCGAGGGCAACGGCCGCTACGCGCTCGATGTGGCCGAGGCGCCGTTCGAGACCGTCAAGACCGAGCGCCGCATCGACGTCAACCTCAGCTCCCAGACGACGACGCTCTGGCAGAACGGCGAAGTGTACCGCACGTATACAATCTCTTCGGGCGCGGGCGATCACGCCACCCACACCGGCGAGTTCCGCATCGGCTGGAAGACCGCCATGCAGGACATGGGCTGCGTCCCGGGCTACGACTACTGCACGAAGGACGTCCCCTGGGTCGCGTACTTCAACGGCGACGAGGGCTTCCACGGCACGTACTGGCACAACAACTTCGGCACCCCGATGAGCCACGGCTGCATCAACATGACCATCCCGCAGGCCAAGGAGCTCTACGACTGGGCCTACCGCGGCACGGAGGTCTCGGTCCACTACTGAGATCGGATCTCTCTCGAGGGGCGGATGCCATCGGCATCCGCCCCTCGCCCGTTTCGGTCTGATGCGGGCGAGGTGCCACTCCCGCCCTCCCGCCGCCCTCCGCGCCAGGTGAGCCCAAGGGTGAACAGCCGCCGTGCGCCCCGGGGCGGCTCCGGCGGGCACCCCCGTAGCGGAGAGGCGCTTGCCGAGGTCTTCACCTCTCGCTCCCCACCAGCGTGCCGTCAGGCTCACCTCCTCGGGGCCGGATCATCGATGACAATCGACCGCCCGACGAGTGCCGAGAGCGGATCTCGCGGCAACGACGTCGAGGCATGAAAGGTGTCTTCTGTTGCCTGCCTCCTCCCCGTCCGCGCGACGTGCAGCGCCCCTCGAACGACGAACCCTCATCCACGGGGCGGCATGGACCGTCCCCGCGATCGTCCTCGCCACCGCTTCGCCGGCTCTCGCCGTGTCCGGGACGGTTCTCACCTTCAACGCCGCCTCTTTCCGCGGCGCGGGTTGCGACTCCATCACCGAGGCCAAAGTGACCGCGACGGCCAGCGGCGTCGGCGTCGCGGGCGTCGTGGTCACCGTCTCACTGTCGGGGGGCTACCGCTACGCGGGCGGCGGCACCTCCTACACCGGCACCACCGGATCGGGTGGAAGCCTGGCCATCCCGACGATCACGGTGCCCGCCGCCGGCGGAAGCGGGACGCTCACCGCCACCTCCTCCGGCGTCTCCGCCGCGACCGCCGGCCTGTCCTCGACCGCGCGGCACAGCACGAACACGATCTGGACCAAGAGCGGAACCTCGTCGGTGTCGGGCACCGGCGCCGCCGACAACGCCACACCCCTCGGCCACGGATACGCGCTCACCTCGACCGGCGTGCTCTACGCCGGGGGCTCGGCGATCACCGAGGCGGCTCCCATCCTCGCGGCTGTTCCGTACACCAACCGCGTCGACGGCACCCGCATCGATGCCCTCCGGGCGGATGGGGTCGTCGTCCAATACGCCGGGTCGAGGGGCCTCACCGGGTACTCGGCCACCACCGGGACGAGAATGCTCGGAAACGGCTACACCATCACCGGAGACGCGCTGTTCTACCAGGGCCGCACGCTGATCCCCTCCGGAGTCATCACCGGGCGGGGGTACACGAACCTCGGGTCCGAAGGGACCTTGGATGCCGTCGATGTGCTGCTGACCAACGGCAGCGTGTCGCAGTACTGGGAGGAGAGCGGCCGCAACGGCTTCAACGCGATCGCCTCTCCCCCCGACACGGTACTGGGGTACGGGTACACCCTCAGTGGCCACACCCTGAGCTTCGCCGACAGCACGGTGCGCATCGACATCGCCACCGGCGTGCAGAGCGCGCGCGCTTACGAGGACACCTCCGGAGACCGAGCGTGCGACGCCGTCATCGGAGGTCAAGGGATGATCTCGTTCCGCCACGTCACCCGAGTGGCCGGCGTGAACTGCCAGCTCGATGACGTCTGCATCGGGAACGGTTACTACCTTTCCGGAAGCACGCTCTTCTACCGAGGAGCGGTCGCGGCGCCCGGAGACAACGTGGTGTCCGCCGCCGCGTATCTCGTGAACGGTCGCGACGAGCGCGTCGACCACGTCAACTACTCCAGCTCCTGCTGAGACGACCGTCGGTCGCGTCGCCCACGTTCGCAGGCAGACCGCCGGAAAGAAGAAGGGGCGGATGCCGAACGGCATCCGCCCCTTCTTGGGTTCGGGCTCAGCGCAAGCCGTCGACCACCGCGTTCAGCGTGGCCGAGGGGCGCATGATCTTCTCGACGAGTGCGGCGTCGGGGCGGTAGTAACCGCCGATCTCGGCGTGGTTGCCCTGGACGGCGTTGAGCTCGGAGACGATCGTCTGCTCCGAGGCTTCGAGCTTCTCGGCGACCGGGGCGAAGACGGCGGCCAGGTCGGCATCCGTCGACTGCTGCGCCAGCTCCTGCGCCCAGTAGAGCGCGAGGTAGAAGTGGCTGCCGCGGTTGTCGATCGTGCCGAGGGCGCGGCCGGGCGACTTGTCGTTCTCGAGGAACGTGCCGGTCGCGGCGTCGAGCGTCTGCGCGAGCACGCGGGCACGCTCATTGCCCGTGGTGTCGGCGAGGTGCTCGAGCGAGGCCGCGAGGGCGAAGAACTCGCCCAGGGAGTCCCAGCGGAGGTAGTCCTCCTCGACGAGCTGCTGCACGTGCTTCGGCGCCGAACCGCCGGCACCGGTCTCGAACAGTCCGCCACCCGCGAGCAGCGGGACGATCGAGAGCATCTTGGCGCTCGTGCCGACCTCGAGGATCGGGAACAGGTCGGTGAGGTAGTCGCGCAGCACGTTGCCGGTGACCGAGATGGTGTCCTCGCCGCGGCGGATGCGCTCCAGCGAGTAGCGCGTGGCCTCGGCCGGCGCGAGGATCTCGAGCGTGAGGCCCTCGGTGTCGTGGCCGGCGAGGTACTCGTTCACCTTGGCGATGAGGTTGGCGTCGTGCGCGCGGGTCTCGTCGAGCCAGAACACGGCGGGGACGCCGGTGGCGCGGGCGCGCGTGACCGCGAGCTTCACCCAGTCGCGCACGGCGACGTCTTTGGTCTGCGTCGCGCGCCAGATGTCGCCCGTCTGCACCTCGTGCTCGATGAGCACATCGCCGTTCGACGCGATGACCTGGACGCGGCCGGGAGCGGGGATCTCGAACGTCTTGTCGTGGCTGCCGTACTCCTCGGCGGCCTGCGCCATGAGGCCGACGTTCGGCACCGAACCGATGGTGGCCGGGTCGAGAGGACCGTTCGCGATGACGTCTTCGATCGTCGCCTGGTACACACCGGCGTACGAGGAGTCGGGGATGACGGCGAGGGTGTCGTCCTCTCCCCCGTCGACGCCCCACAGCTTGCCGCCGTTGCGGATGAGCGCGGGCATGGAGGCGTCGACGATCACGTCGGAGGGCACGTGGAGGTTCGTGATGCCCTTGTCGCTGTTGACGTACGACAGGCGGGGACCGGATGCCAGGGCCTCGCGGATCTCGGCGGCGATCGCGTCGCCGCCCTCGACGTTCGACAGGCCGGCGAGGATCGAGCCGAGGCCGTCGTTCGGGGTGAGTCCCGCAGCGGCGAGGGCATCGCCGTGGCGGTCGAACACGTCGGCGAAGAACGCCTTCACGACGTGGCCGAAGATGATGGGGTCGCTGACCTTCATCATCGTGGCCTTGAGGTGCACCGAGTAGAGCACGTCGTCGGCCTTGGCCTCGGCGAGGGTGTCGGCGAGGAACGCGTCGAGGGCCGCGGCCGAGAGGAACGTGGCATCCACGATCTCGCCCTGCAGGACCTTCAGGCCGTCCTTGAGGGTGGTGGTGGTGCCGTCGGCGGCAACGTGCTGGATCGACAGGACGTCGTCGTCGGCGAGGACGACGGACTTCTCGTTCGAGCGGAAGTCGTCGTGACCGAGGGTCGCCACGCGCGTCTTCGAACCCTCGGCGAACGCCTTGTTGCGGTGCGGGTGCTTCTTGGCGTAGTTCTTCACGGCCAAGGGCGCGCGGCGATCGCTGTTGCCCTCGCGGAGCACCGGGTTGACGGCCGACCCCTTGATGCGGTCGTAGCGGGCGCGCACGTCTTTGTCTTCGACCGTCGAGGCCTCGTCGGGGTAGTCGGGGATGTCGAAGCCCTGCGACTGCAGCTCGGCGATAGCGGCCTTGAGCTGGGGGATGGAGGCCGAGATGTTCGGCAGCTTGATGATGTTCGCCTCGGGGAGCGTCGCCAGGCCGCCGAGCTCGGCGAGGGCGTCGCCCACCTGCTGCTCGGGCGCAAGGCGCTGCGGGAAGGCCGCGAGGATGCGGCCGGCGAGCGAGATGTCGCGGGTCTCGACGTCGACGCCCGCCTGCTTCGTGACGGCCTGCACGATGGGCAGGAACGACGCGGTGGCGAGAGCCGGCGCCTCGTCGGTGTACGTGTAGATGATGGTGGAATCGGGCACGTCAGATCTCTCCGTAGAGGCGGCCAGGGTTGCGCCCCAGCCTATCGCACGACGGCAAAGTCTCTTGATGTCGAGATAGTTCTGGTGGGGTCACGTGCGTGCGAGCCCGCACCCGGGTGTGAACGCGCGCAGGCGCGTCGCCGACGCGAGGGTGGCCGCGAACCTCCGGGGCGACATGCGACCTTGGGACTCGCTCACCGTGCCGCTAGCCTGGGCGCATGGCTGACCTGCGTCTCGTCGAACTGTCCGCCGCCACGATCGTGGCCGTGAACACCCTGTCGCTCAAGCCCGGGCAGGAGCAGTTCCTCGCCCCGGTGAGCTACGGCATCGCCGCCACCGTGATGAACCCCTCGACGTCGTGGCAGCGCGTGGTGCTCGACGGTGACGAGGTGGTCGGATTCGTCAGCGCGAACTTCGACCCCGAGGCGCACGAGGAGCACTTCCGGTCGGTGCTCTGGCGCATCAACGTCGACGCTGACGAGCAGGGCCGCGGCGTCGGCAGCTACGCCATCGCCGCCGTGCTCGAAGAGGCACGCGGCCGCGGCATGGACCACGTCGATGTCATCTACGAACCCGGCGTCGGCGGCCCCGAGGCGTTCTTCCAGCGCGTGGGCTTCGAGCCCGTCGACGAGACGGAGTACGGCGAGGTCATCGCGCGCGTGCGCGTCTGAGGCGACCGACGGTGCGGAGCCGGGCCGTCGCGATCACCTTCCGCTCTCGCGGTGTGCTCGATGTCCTGGCGGCCCGCCGTCGTCGACCCGACGGTCGCGATTGAACGACGGATGCCATGCACCCCTCGTGGAGCGAGGGCATGGCATCCGTCATTCGCGGCTCAGACGAGCGACTCCCGCCAGGCGGCGTGCAGCTGCGCGAACTTGCCCGTGCCCGCGATGAGGGCGGCGGGGGTGTCGTCCTCGATGATGCGGCCGTGCTCCATGACCAGCACGCGGTCGGCGATCGCCACCGTCGACAGGCGGTGGGCGATGATGATCGCCGTGCGGTCGGCCAGCAGGGTCTGCAGGGCGTCCTGGATGAGACGCTCACTCGGGATGTCGAGCGACGCCGTCGCTTCGTCGAGGATGAGCACGGCGGGGTCGGCGAGGAACGCGCGCGCGAACGAGATCAGCTGGCGCTGACCCGCCGAGACGCGGCCGCCGCGCTTGTTCACGTCGGTGTCGTAGCCGTCGGGCAGCTTCTGGATGAAGCCGTCGGCGCCCACCGCGCGGGCGGCCGCGCGGATCTCGTCCATCGTGGCGTCGGGCTTGCCGAGCGCGATGTTGTCGGCCACCGTGCCGCTGAACAGGTAGGCCTCCTGCGTGACCATGACGATCGCGCGACGCAGGTCTTTCGGGTGCAGGCGGCGGAGGTCGACGTCGTCGAGCGTCACGGCTCCGGCGGTGGGGTCGTAGAAGCGCGAGATGAGCTTGGCGAGCGTCGTCTTGCCCGCGCCGGTCGTGCCGACGAGGGCGATCGTCTGCCCCGCGGGGATGTCGAGCGTGAAGTTCGGCAGGATGACGCGGCCCTCGGTGTACCCGAAGGTGACCTCGTCGAAGCGGACGTGTCCGCGCGCGCTCCACAGGTCGACGGGGTCGGTGGGGTCGGGAACCGTCGGCTCCTCCTCGAGCACTCCCGAGACCTTCTCGAGCGCCGCCGTGGCCGACTGGTACGAGTTCAGGAAGAACGCGACCTCCTGCAGGGGCGAGAAGAAGTTGCGCACGTAGAGGACCGCGGCCGTCAGCACACCGATCTCGAGGGGGCCGGCGATGACGCGGCCTCCGCCCCAGAGCAGCACCAGCGCGACCGACACTGCGGCGACGGCCATGATGCCCGGCTCGAACGTTCCGAACAGGCGGATCGAACGCATGTTGACGTCGCGGTAGTCACCGGCGAGCGTGCCGAACTCCTCGTCGTTGCGGGGTTCCTTCCGGAACGCCTTGACCGCGCGGATGCCCGTCATGGTCTCGACGAACTTCACGATGACCTGCGCGCTGATGACGCGGGACTCGCGATAGATGATCTGCGAGCGCGAGTAGAACCAGCGCATGAGCAGGTACATCGGGATACCCATGACGGTCAGGATGAGACCCGACTGCCAGTCGATGAGGAACAGCGCCGCGAGCGTGAACAGACCGTAGAGCACGCCCGAGACGAGCTCGTTGAGCCCCCCGTCGAGCAGTTCGCGGATCGTGTCGAGGTCGCTCGTCTGCCGCGAGATGATGCGGCCCGAGGTGTACGACTCGTGGAACTCCAGGCTCAGGCGCTGCGTGTGGAGGAAGATGCGCTTGCGCAGGTCGAGCATCACCGCCTGGGTCAGCCGCGCGGCGACGACGACGTACCAGCCGATGAGCACCGCCCCGCCGATCCCGGCGAGCAGGTACACGCCGACGACACCGTAGGTCGGCATCCAGTCGCTGCGCTCGATGACGGCCGGCAGGGCGTTGTCGATGCCGTAGGCGATCAGTGCGGGCCCCGCGACGCGCAGTGCCGTCGAGACCACCAGCACGGCGGCGGCGAGCACCAGTTGCCACCGCAGCGGCGAGACGAGCGAGCCGAGCAGGCGCAGGGAACGCTGACGGATCGCGCGGCTCTCGTCGCGCGTGTAGTCGGAGCGGTCTTCGCCGCTGGTTCCGGAGACGGTCGCGGTGGTCATCGGGTCGCCTCCTCTTGGGCGCGGGTGGCGTCGTCGGACGCGATGACGGGGATGGCGCCGGTGCGCGCCTCCCGCTCGGCCTCTTCGAGGCTCGAGATGACGTAGCGGTAGTGGTCGCTCTCGCGGAGCAGGTCGGAATGGGTGCCGACGGCGGTGATGCGCCCGTTCTCGAGCAGAGCGACACGGTCGGCGAGCGTGACGGTCGACGGGCGGTGCGCCACGATGAGGGCGGTGGTCTCACTGAGCACCTCGCGCAGGGCGTCCTCCACCAGCGCCTCGGTGTCGACGTCGAGAGCCGACAGCGGGTCGTCGAGCACGAGCACGGCCGGGCGCGCGGCGACGGCACGGGCCAGGGCGAGACGCTGGCGTTGGCCGCCCGAGAGGCTCAGGCCCTCCTCGCCGATGACGGTGTCGAGGCCGTCGGGCAGGTCGTAGACGAAGTGCGCTTGGGCGACCTGCACCGCTTCGCGCAGGATCTCCTCGGCCTCGGGCGAGCCCGGGGCGAGGTCTTCCCGCCCGAGGAGCACGTTGTCGCGCACGGTCTGCGAGAACAGGGTCGCGTCTTCGAAGGCCATGCCGACGTGGCGGCGGAGTTCGGCGAGGGTGAGGTCGCGCACGTCGACACCGTCGATGAGCACGCGACCACCCGTCACGTCGTAGAGGCGGCCGGGCAGGGTGGTCAGCGTCGTCTTGCCGGAGCCGGTGAGGCCCACGAGCGCCATGGTCTCTCCGGGGCGCAACACGAGGTCGACGCCGTCGAGCAGGTCGGGCTCGGTGGCGGCGGCATCCTGGTAGCGGAAGTGCGCGTCCTCGAAGACGAGCTCGCCGCGGGGCCCGGCGATCGAGCGCGGGTGCTCGGGATCGCCGATCGTGTTCTGCTCGTCGAAGACCTCGAAGATGCGGTCCGTCGCGGTGCGCGCGTCGAGGAGGAACGAGAAGAGGAACCCGATCGACTCCATCGGCCACCGCAGCACCGTCGCCATGGCGAAGAACGCCACGAGCTCGGCGACCTGCAGCTGGCCGAGCTGCGTCAGCACGATGCCCGCCCCCAGGCACACGGCGAAGGCGATCTCGGGCAGCAGCACGAGCCAGAACCAGATCCAGCCGACGGCGCGCGCCTTGTCGATCTCGGTCTCGCGCAGCGACTCGGCCTGACGCGTGAACTTCTGCAGGGCGTGCGTTCCCCGCCCGAAAGCCTTGAGCACCCGGATGCCGTGCACGCTCTCTTCGACCGAGGTGGCGAGGTCGCCCGCCTGGTCTTGGCTCTGCCGAGTGAGCGCGCCGTAGCGCTTCTCGAAGCGGAAGCCGACGTAGACGACCGGGGCCGAGGTGACGAGGAACAGCGCTCCGAGCAGCCAGTGCCAGCGGAACAGCAGCACCGCGCCGATGGCGATCGTGAGCATGTTGACCACGAGCAGGATGACGCCGAAGGCGAGCCAGCGCCGCAGCATGCTGATGTCCTGCATCATGCGCGAGAGCAACTGGCCCGACTGCCACCGGTCGTGGAAGGCGACGGGCAGGCGCTGCAGACGCGAGTAGAACGACTGCCGGAGGTCGTACTCCACCTTGGTGGCCGGAGCGAGCACGAACCACCGACGCAGCCACACCATCGCGGCCTCGGCGAGTCCCAGCGCGAGGACGGCGAGCGATCCCCACACGAGGGCCGCAGGGTCGAGCGAGGCGATGGGTCCGGCCACGATCTGCTCGAGCACGAGCGGGATGGCCAGGGCCAGCAGGCTCGCGACGAGGGCGCTGACGGCACCCGCGATCAGGCGCGGCAGCACCGGGCGCGCGATGGGCAGCAGCCGCGCGAGAGCGCGGGGCGTGGAGAGGCGGGGGGAGGGTGTGGAGGTGGTCATGATCCTCGTGGGGTCGAAGCGGGCGCCGGGATCGGGCGCGGACAGGGAGGCCGGGGGCGCGACGGAATCGTCGGCCGGGGTGGAGCGGATGCGCCCGGGGGCGCACGCGAGTGCCCTACGAGCGTCGGCCGGGGCGCGCAGCGACGGAGGGTGCGGCGACCGCGGCGACGGGGGCGTCGGTCTGGTGCATGGCATCCTCCGTGATCGGTTGAAGCTTCCGCGGGGGGACGGCAGCCCTCCAGACTATCCCTGTGAGAACGCTGGGGGCAAGGATTTCTTCGCGCCGCGACCGCCGCTCATGCGGCGACCTCGCGCGCGAGCAGTCTCCGCTTGATCTCGACCCCCCAGGCGAAGCCTCCCATGGTGCCGTCGCCGCGCAGGACGCGATGACACGGGACGAACAGCGCGGGGGCGTTGCGGGCACAGATGGATGCCGCCGCCCGCACCGCCGCCGGTGAGCCCAGCGCCGCCGCGAAGCCCGTGTAGGTGAGCGGGGCGCCGGGGGCGACGCGGCGCAGGGCCTCCCACCCCGCGAGCTGCATCGCCGTGCCGTACTGGGCGACCGTGACGGCGTCGATCGCGGTGACGTCTCCGGCGTAGTACGCGCGTACGGCCTCGGCCGCCGCTGTCTCGCCGGGAACGACCTCGGTGGGGCGCCGATCGGGGCGCAAGCGCGCGAGGACCGCTTCGGCGTCGTCGGTCCATCCCGACACCAGCACGCGATCGCGCTCATCGGAGAGGATCGCGAACGGCCCGTCGGCGGTGTCGAGGATCTGGAGGGTCGCGGTGGTCATTCGGGAGTCTCGCTTCCGGTTTCGGGGACGGGTGGCACGGTCGGGACGGGGGTGGCGTCGGGGGTGACGTCGACGTCGGCGGTCGCCACGTCGGCGTGCCCGACGTCGACGCGCCGACGTCGGGTCGAACGCCCCGGACGGGTGACGGCCGCGGCGGCGACGGTCTCGGCCGGGGAGCGCCACGCGCGCGTGACGGGCGCGGCGTACCAGTAGTGCGCCATCGCATAACTGCGCCAGGGCTTCAGCCGCTCGGACCACCCCGTGAACCCCGCGGGGTCGGAGGGCAGGCCGAGCTGTGCCGCGCCGGCGCGGGCGGCGACGTCGCCGGGCAGCAGGACGTCGGGGTCGCCGAGCACGCGCATGCGGACGTAGTCGGCCGTCCACGGGCCGATCCCCCGCATCGCGAGCAAGCGCTCCCGTTGCTCGGCGCCGTCGTCGCCCGGCCCGATCGTCAGCGATCCGTCGGCGAGCGCCCCGGCGGCCTCGACGATCGCGCGCATGCGTGCGGCGGGGCCGCGCAGCACCTCGAGGCCGCGCGCGGCGATCACCCCGGGCTCGGGGAACAGCGTCATGGGCTCGGGACCGACCTCGACGACCGCCCCGAGCGCCGCGGTCAGTCGACCCTGCATGGTGCGGGCGGAGGCGACGCTGATCTGCTGACCGATCATGGCGCGCAGCAGCATCTCGTCGGCGTCGACGGCGCCGGGCACGCGGACGCCGGGAATCGCCGCGACGGCCGGCGCGAGTTCGGGATGCCGCGCGAGCTCGTCGTCGATCGCCGAGGGATCGGCGTCGAGGTCGAACAGCCGCCGCACGCGCGAGATGAGCGTGCCGAGATCGGCGAGGGCGGTGAGCCGCGCGCGCAGCCGGAGCCGCCCGTCGTCGGCGAGACGCACCTCGAACCACCCCGGTCCGCCCGGGAGACGGACGACGCGCGCGAACGAGCGCTCCTCCCCCACCTCGACCCCGGGGATGGCGTGGGCGCGCATCCATCCGAACAGACCGACCGTGTCGAGGGGCCCGCGTACCGGCAGGGCGAGGTCGATCTCGCCCGCGGCGGCCTCGACCCCTGCGGCGGCGGATCGGCGCGCCCGCAGCTCGCGCGGCGGCATCCCGAACACCTCGCCGATGGCGTCGGTGAACTGGCGGACGCTGGAGAACCCGGCCGAGAAGGCGACGTCGGCCGACGAGAGGTCGGTGCCGACGAGCAGCGCCCGGGCGGTGTGCGCGCGATGCGCCCTCGCGAGGGCGAGGGGCCCGGCTCCGAGTTCGGCGGCGAGGAGACGCGTGAGGTGCCGCGACGAATAGCCCAGGCGCCGCGCCAGGCCGGGCACACCCTCGCGATCGACGACTCCGTCGGCGATGAGGCGCATCGCACGGGCCACGACGTCTCCGCGCAGGTCCCACAGCGGGGAGCCGGGGGCGGCCTCGGGAAGGCACCTCTTGCACGCGCGGTACCCGGCCTCGTGCGCGGCGGCCGAGGTGGCGTAGAACGTGACGTTCTCTTCTTTCGGCGTGCGTGCCGGGCAGCTCGGGCGGCAGTAGATGCCGGTCGAGCGCACCGCCGTGACGAACTGCCCGTCGAAGCGGCGGTCGCGCGACTGGATGACGCGGTAGCGCTCGGTGAAGCCCGGGGCGTCGACGGGGGTGGGGGTCATGCCATCCACCCTGCCACCCCCCTCCGACATCGGCTGGCGGAAATCGGACACGGCCGTGGCGCCGGTCCGACCCCACGCGCGCGGGGTGGCGGGAGTGGCCCCGGGCCCACCGCGCACGCCCGGGGCCACCGACCATCGGGCCCGCCACCGCAACCCCTGCCCGATGTCGGCGGTCGTCACTAACGTGAGGGCATGAGCGAACGCGAATACGACCTCATCGTCATCGGCGCCGGCCCCGTCGGCGAGAACGTGGCCGACCGTGCCGTGCAGGCCGGTCTCACCGCCGCCATCGTCGAGTCAGAACTCGTCGGCGGCGAGTGCTCGTACTGGGCGTGCATGCCGTCGAAGGCCCTGCTGCGCAGCGCCGCCGCCCTGCGCGCGGCGCGCGACGTCGACGGCGCGAAGCAGGCGGTCACCGGCGGCCTCGACGTCGCCGCCGTGCTGCGCCGCCGCGACACGATGACCAGCAACTACGACGACTCCGGTCAGGTGCAGTGGCTGCAGGGGGCGGGCATCGACCTCGTTCGCGGCCACGGCGCACTCACCGGCGAGAAGACCGTGCGCGTCACGGCCGCCGACGGCTCCACCACCGACCTCGTCGCCCGGCACGCGGTCGCCGTCTGCACGGGGTCGGCGGCCCTGCTCCCCGACATTCCGGGCCTCGCCGACATCGCGCCGTGGACCAGCCGCGAGGCCACCGCCGTGGAGCAGATCCCCGGCTCCCTCGCGATCATCGGCGGCGGCGTGGTCGGCGCCGAGATGGCGACGGCGTTCCAGAGCCTCGGCAGCCAGGTCACGATCATCGCCCGCTCCGGTCTGCTCGGCGGAAACGAGCCCTTCGCCGGAGAGCTGGTGACGGCCTCGCTCCGCGACCGGGGCGTCACCGTCAAGACGGGCGCCGACACCACGGCCGCGCGCCGCGACGACGACGGCCGCGCCGTGCTCGAACTCTCCGACGGCACTAGCGTGACCGCCGACGAGGTGCTCGTCGCGATCGGGCGCACGCCCCGCACGCACGATCTGGGCCTGGATGCCGTGGGCCTCACGGCCGGCGACTGGC
The DNA here is from genome assembly GCF_046295495.1 of Microbacterium sp. Lineage (GTDB taxonomy): Bacteria > Actinomycetota > Actinomycetes > Actinomycetales > Microbacteriaceae > Microbacterium. The sequence continues at coordinate 15,252 of NZ_JBKBNC010000020.1, read as the reverse complement.
TCGAGGTCGACGACACCCTGCTCGTGCGCGGCTTCGACTGGCTCTACGCGGTCGGAGACGTCAATCACCGGGCCCTCCTCACCCACCAGGGCAAGTACCAGGCCCGTGCCGCGGGCGACGTGATCGCCGCCCGCGCGAAGGGTGACGAGGTCGACGACGCCCCGTGGGGCGCCCACGTCGCGACCGCCGATCACGACGCCGTGCCGCAGGTGACGTTCACCGATCCCGAGGTGGCGTCGGTCGGCCTGACCGCCGCGAAGGCGGAGGAGAAGGGTGTGAACGTCAAGGTGCTCGACTACGACCTCGCGAGCATCGCCGGGTCGAGCGAACAATCCGACGCGTACGTTGGAAAGGCCCGTGCGATCGTCGACCTCGACCGCGGCGTGCTCGTGGGCGCGACGTTCGTCGGCCCCGACATCGCCGAACTGCTGCACTCCGCCACGATCGCCATCGTCGGCGAGGTGCCGATCACGCGGCTCTGGCACGCGGTGCCCTCGTACCCGACCGTCAGCGAGGTGTGGCTGCGGCTGCTCGAGACGCTCGGTCGCGACTCGGCCTGATGCGCGGGCACCGGCGGCCGCTCTGCGGCGGCCGGTGCCCCTGCTCGCCAGCGGCCCGCCCGCGCGGCGAACCCTCCGATGCGCCGGTCGCGGTGCCCGGAACACCCGCTCGAGCGGGTCACGAGCGCAGCGTTCGTCACCGCACGCCTAATGCGGCGTAGGGTCGCACCATGCCCCGCACCATCGCCCTCCTCCGCGGGGTCGGCGGCCCCACCGCCCTGAGAATGCCCGCGCTGCGCGAGGTGCTGGCATCCGCGGGTCTGGGCGAGGTCGAGACGCTGCAGGTCGCCGGCAACATCGTGCTCGATGACGGCGGGCGCTCCCCCGGCACGCTCACGAGCACGATCCGCGACGCGGTGCGTGAGGCCTTCGGTTTCGATCTCCCCGTGGTCGTGCGCACGCACGACGAGCTCGTCGACGCCCGCGCCCGCAACCCCTTCGCCACCGCCGCCGAGGGCCGATGGGTGCAGACGGTGTTCCTCCTCGAGGCGCCGGCCGCGGGCACGACAATCGAGGTGCCCGCCGACGCCCCCGAGGAGGCGGTGCTCGACGGGTCGGAGGTGTTCGTGCGTTATCCCGAGGGCATCGGCGGATCGAAGCTGCAGGCCGGATGGTTCGAGAAGCGCCTCGGCGTCACCGGGACCGCGCGCAATGCGAACACCGTGGCGAAGCTCATCGAGATGAGCGCCTGAGACCGGCCGTCCCCACCACGTCGACGAGCGGCTTCCCCGCGGTCTCCCCCGCGCTCCCCGCGCTCCCCGCGCTCCCACGTCGACGGATCGTCACGGCGACCGCCGCGCACGCGATCACCGCGAGGCCACCCACGACGGTGACCACCGTCAGCCGCTCTCCCAGCACGAGCGCGGCCCACACGAGCGAGAGCACCGGCTGCGCGAGCTGCAGCTGGCTGACCCTCGCCATCGGGCCGACGGCGAGCCCCCGGTACCACGCGACGAAACCGAGGAACATGCTCACGACCGCGAGGTAACCGAAGGCGGCCCACGCCGCGGGATCCGCGGTGACGGGTGCCTGCGTCGCCGAGAAGACGGTGAGACCGACCATCACGGGGCTCGACAGCACGAGCGCCCACGAGATCGTCTGCCACGCGCCGAGCTCTCGCGAGAGCACACCCCCCTCGGCGTACCCGATCGCGGCCGCCACGACGGCGCCGAGCAGCAGCAGGTCCGAGGCGTGCAGGCCGCCGGAGCCTCCGGCGAGGGCGAACCCCACGGCGACGACCGCCCCCACCGCAGCGGCGATCCAGAATCCACGGCCCGGTCTCTCGCGCGTGCGCACGACCGCGGCCACCGCCGTGGCCGCCGGCAGGACGGCGATGACGACCGCGCCGTGACCGGCCGGCGCGGAGGTCAGGGCGAACGAGGTCAGCAGCGGGAAGCCCAGCACGACACCGCCGCCGACGATCGCCAGTCGCGCCGCCTGAGCCGGTGTGGGCCGCTGCGACCGGGTGACCGCCAGGACGACCCCGGCGATCGCGGCGGCGACCACCGCGCGCCCGGCGCCGACGAAGAGCGGATCGAGCTGCGCGACGGCGACGCGGGTGAAGATCACGGTGAACGAGAAGGCGATCACGCCGAGGCCTCCCCACACGAGGCCCCCGCGCGAGACGGATCCGGTCGATGCCTGCATTCCCCCACCCTGCGAGATCGGGCGCCGGGCCCGCGCGGTCCACTCGGCCCCGCGTGGCCTCGCCGCGCAGACCCCGCACGCCGGTGCGGGGCGTGCGCCGCGGTCTGGGGCGCAGATCTCCCGCCCCCGTCGGCTGATCGCGCCCCGAACCGGAGCGGCGCACGGAACCGCCCCGCGAACCCGGGCGCGGAGCCGCACAACCCGCCGCCGCCTTTCCCGCCACGGCGACGACCGCCGCGGCGACGACCGCCCCCGCGGCGAACGCGACGACGCCGCCGCAGCCGAGGCTGCGACGGCGTCGAGGAGCGCGTGTCAGTGGAAGAAGTGGCGCTCTCCCGTGAAGAACATCGTCACGCCGGCGGCACGCGCGGCGTCCACCACCTCGGCATCCCGCACCGACCCGCCGGGCTGGATGATCGCCGAGATGCCCGCGTCGATGAGCACCTGGGGGCCGTCGGCGAAGGGGAAGAAGGCATCGGATGCCGCGACCGAACCGGCCGCGCGGTCGCCCGCCCGCTCCACGGCCAGACGGCACGAGTCGACGCGGTTGACCTGGCCCATGCCGATGCCGACGGTGGCCGAGCCCTTGGCGAGCACGATCGCGTTCGACTTCACGGCGCGGCAGGACTTCCACGCGAAGATCAGGCTCTCCATGTCGGCCTCGGCGGGACGCTCACCGGAGACGAGCTCCCAGTTCTTCGCGACCGACTCGATGTCGTCGGGGAAGCGGTCGGCGTCCTGCAGCAGGAGGCCGCCCGAGACGAGCCGAACGTCCATGGGCTCCTGCGTCCAGTCGGCCGGGAGCCGCAGCACGCGCAGGTTCTTCTTGAGCTTGAACACCTCGAGCGCCTCGGGCTCGAAGTCGGGGGCGATGATGACCTCGGTGAAGATGTCGCGGAGGTTCTCGGCCATCTTCAGCGTCACGGTGCGGTTGGCCGCGATCACGCCCCCGAACGCCGACACGGGGTCGCACTCGTGGGCGCGCAGGTGCGCCGAGGCGATGGGGTCGAGCGCGTTGGGTGCGGCGACGGCGATGCCGCAGGGGTTCGCGTGCTTGATGATCGCCACGGCCGGCTTGACCATGTCGAAGGCGGCGCGGAGGGCTGCATCGGCGTCGACGTAGTTGTTGTACGACATCTCCTTGCCCTGCAGCTGCGTGGCCTGGGCGATGCCGTGGCCGCCGACGCGCGAGTAGATCGCGGCGCGCTGGTGCGAGTTCTCGCCGTAGCGCAGGGTCGACAGGCGCTCGGCCTGGATCGTCAGGTGCGCGGGCAGGTCGATGTCGTCGCCGAGCGTGCCCTCGGCGAACCACGTCGACACGGCGGTGTCGTAGGCGGCGGTGTGCGAGAAGGCGCGGGCGGCGAGCTCGCGCCGCTGTACGAGCGAGGTGCCGCCCTGCGTCTGCACGGCGTCGATGATCGCGGGGTACGACTCGGGCGAGACGACGATCGCGACGTTGGCGTGGTTCTTCGCCGAGGCGCGTACCATGGCGGGGCCGCCGATGTCGATCTGCTCGACCACGTCGTCGCCCTCGGCTCCGGATGCCACGGTCTCCACGAACGGGTAGAGGTTCACGACCACCAGCTCGAAGGGCTGGATGCCGAGCTCGGCGAGCTGCTCCTCGTGGCCGGCCAGCCGCAGGTCGGCGAGAAGGCCCGCGTGCACGTTCGGGTGCAGGGTCTTCACGCGACCGTCGAGCGACTCCGGGAAGCCGGTGACGGCCGAGACGTCGGTCACGGCGTAGCCGGCGTCGCGCAGCAGCGTGGCCGAGCCTCCGGTCGAGACGATCTCGACGCCGGCGGCGGCCAGCGCCTCGCCGAGCTGGAGCAGGCCCGTCTTGTCGCTCACCGACACCAGCGCGCGGCGGATCGGGACGACGTCGCGGGGACGGTAGTCGGCGGGGTCGTGGCGGGGTCCGGCCATGGCTGCGGCTCCTGTGTCTCGAGTCGGGTTCGAACGCAGCGGGCGAGCGCCCGCCGCGCGGTCAGGCGGTTCGGGATGCCGTGGCGGCGAGGTCGAGCTCGCCCTCGGCGATTCGCCGCACGACGTCGATCAGCAGACGTCGCTCGACGGGCTTGATGCGCTCGTGCAGGGCGTCTTCGTCGTCGCCGGGGAGGACGGGGATCCGCTCCTGCGCGAGGATCGGCCCGGTGTCGACCCCGGAGTCGACGACGATGACGCTCGCTCCGGTCTGCGTGACTCCCGCGGCGAGGGCGTCGCGCACACCGTGCGCTCCGGGGAACTCGGGCAGGTACGCGGGATGGGTGTTGATGAGGCGCGGCTCCCACGCGGCGACGAGGTCGGCGGGCAGCAGACGCATGAGACCGCTCAGGACGACGAGGTCGGGCTTCCAGACGCTCAGCTGCGCCCCCAGTTCGGCGCCCCACTCCTCGCGCGAGGCGAAGGCGCCGAACGGCACGAGGAAGGTGGGGATGCCGAAGTGCTCGGCGTGGGCGAAGCCGTCGGCCTCGCGATCCGCACCGACCGCGACCACGCGCGCCGGGAAGTCGGGGGCGGCGGCCGCCTCGAGCAGGGCGCGGAGGTTGGAGCCGGTGCCGGAGATGAGGACGGCGACCGTGAGCACGCGCTCAGTCTACGCAGGTGCACCGGAGCCCGCCGAGCGCTCGGACGCGGTCCGCGCCGCTCAGCGCCCTGGGGAGGAGTCGTCGTCGCCCGGTTCCGACCAGGCCGCGCGGATGCGCGCGCGCACCTCGTCGTCGCCCAGCTGCGCCGAGGCGGAGCCGGTGTCGTCGGGGTCGCGGTACGAGCGCGGCCACACGTCGGAGGCGATCCCCGTCCCGGGAGCGGACACGGTCGGGGCGGGGCCGGTGGCGTGCTCGTCGCGATCGAACGGTGTCTGCGCGCGCGGGCCGGGCGAGAATGCGGGCGCGGGCTCGCGCTGCTCGTCGAACACCGGGCGCACGTCGTCGTCGACCGCCGCGCCGAAGCGCGGGCTCAGCAGCAGGATCGCCGATCCCACGAGCACCTCGAGTCCGAGGGCGAGGGCGAGCGGGCCGGGCTGGGGGCCGGTGTCGGCGAGGCGGCCGGGGCCGATCGCACCCGACGAGGCGACGGCGGCGAGCGCACCGACGCCTCCGGTGAGCGCCGCGACGGCCACGGCGACCACCAGGCGGGGGGCGAGGGGCTCGGAGTCGGCGGTGACCGGCATCCGGGAGCGCAGGATCCACCCCGTCAGCGCCCCGACTCCGACCGGCAGCAGTGCGAGCAGCAGCAGCCACGACGACGTGGAGTCGGGGACGGCGCCGAGGACCGGGATGCCGGGGAGTGCGCCGACCTGTGTCGCGGCGGGCGTGACCGCGGTGTCGGTGCCGAGGGCGAAGCCCGGGCCGGCGGTGAAGGCGAGGGCCCACAGCACGAGCGTCGGGAGGTACATGAGCTGACCGAGCGCGATGACCGTGGCGCCGATGGCGTCGGCGTTGCTGGCCTGGTACAGACCGATCACCTGGCTCGATCGCGCGATCAGACCGGCCACCACGATGACGCCGCCGACGGCGACGAGGCCGAGGGTGGTCAGGGCGAGGCCCCGCAGCACGAGGCCCGGCACGGGCGCCCAGACCGTGGGCATCCGTTCGACCCAGCCGCGCACGGCGTCGACGGGGCCGTCGTCACCGACGCGCCAGGCCCCGATGACGGCGCCGACGAACGACGGCACGAGGAACAGCAGCGAGGGCAGGAGGATCGCCGGCCCGGTCTCGGATGCCACGAGGGCGGCGTTCGAGGTGAGCGCGACGAGCACGGCGATGGCCGCGAACACGAGCGAGCCCGAGAGCCATCCGGTGAGCGCCGCACCCGCCTCACCCGCGCGGACGCCCGAGCGTGCCGCGAACAGGGCGGTGAAGGCGGCGAACGCCAGCGGCGCGAGCGAGAGGGTGAAGGTGGCGAACGACGGGTCGATGCCCGTGGCCGCGAGGTAGGCGTCGGGGAGCGACACGGTCACCGGCACGAGATGACCGAGGTGCCAGACCGCGGCCGAGGCCGGCCACAGCGCACCCCAGTCGGGGTCGCCGACCCCGAACACCCACAGCAGCGCGAGGGGCGCGAGCACGACGGCGATCCCGCCCGCGGCGGCCAGGAGGGCGTCGAGGGCGGCCAGGAGGGCGACGAGGAGGCGATGCATGGGCGAGAGAGACCCTACCCGCGCCGGCTCGGCTCGCCTTCCAGGCGCGGCGGCGCGACCCGAGTCCGTCGCGCGTGGAGACCTCCCGCCGTCGCCGTGCCGTTCTTCCCCCCTCGACGCCGAACGCGCGCCCCGCCGCGCGGACGCCGCCGTGGCGGGCGCCCGCGCGGGCAGGCTCATCCGAGCGAGATCGCCGTCCACGACACCGGGGGGAGGGTCACGGTGAGCGTGCCGCCCTCCACCGTCGCGGAGTCGTTGGGCGCCGGCGCGACGCGCTCGGGGTCGTCGAGCGTGTTCGCGGCCGATCGGTCGTCATCGGCGAGCGTGTGCGTCTCGAGCACCCCCACCTCGCCGAGCGCCGAGACGTCGACCGTCATGGTGACGGGCTCGGTCGTCGAGCGGTTGACGAGGAAGACGGCGCTCCGCCCGCTCTCGGCGTCGTGCGTGGCGACGGCGTCGACCAGCGGAACCTCTCCGTAGACCTCCGTGCGGTAGGTCGGGGCGTCGAGGTTCAGCCGGAGCGCCTCACCGCGCGCGAGGCGAGAGGTGATCGAGAACGGGAAGAACGTCGTCTGCTTCCAGGCGATGCCGCCGGGCTCCGTCATGATCGGTGCGATCACGTTGACCAGCTGCGCCAGGGATGCCGACGCGACGCGGTCGGCGTGCTTGAGGAGCGAGATGAGGAGGTTGCCGAACACCACGGCGTCCAGCACCGAGTACGAGTCCTCGAGCAGGCGGGGTGCGACGGGGAAGTTGTCGACGCCGGCGAGCTTGTCGACCTCGTGGTAGCGGTCGATGTACCAGACGTTCCACTCGTCGAACGAGATGTCGATGCGCTTGTCGGAGCCCTTCACCGCACCGACGTGGTCGGCGGTGGCGACGACCTTCTCGATGAAGCCGTCCATGTCGACGGCCGAGGCGAGGAAGCTGTCGACATCGCCGCCGCGCTCTTCGTAGTAGGCGTGGCACGAGATGAGGTCGACGTCGTCGTAGGTGTGCGTGAGCACCACCCGCTCCCACTCGCCGAAGGTCGGCATGTGGGCGCTCGAGGATCCGCACACGACGAGCTGCAGGTCGGGATCGAACATGCGCATCCCCTTCGCCGCCTGCGAGGCGGTCTTGCCGTAGTCGTCGGCGGAGCGGTGCCCCAGCTGCCACGGCCCGTCCATCTCGTTGCCCAAGCACCACATGCGCACGTCGAAGGGCGCGGTGCGTCCGTTCGCGATGCGTCGGTCGCTCAGGGCCGTGCCCCCGTGGGCGTTGGAGTACTCGAGCAGGTCGATCGCCTCGAGGGTTCCGCGCGTGCCGAGGTTGACGGCCATCATGAGATCGGAGCCGACCTTCTCCAGCCACGACGAGAACTCGTGCAGGCCGATCTCGTTGGTCTCGGTCGAGTGCCAGGCGAGGTCGATGCGGCGCGGGCGCTGGTCGACCGGTCCGACGGAGTCCTCCCAGCGGAAACCCGAGACGAAGTTCCCGCCGGGGTAGCGGATGGTGTCGACGCCGAGCTCCTTGACGAGCTCGATGACGTCGCCGCGGAAGCCCTCGGCATCCGCCGTCGGGTGTCCGGGCTCGAAGATGCCGGTGTAGATGTGGCGTCCGAGATGTTCGACGAAGCCGCCGAAGATCTTTCGACGGATCGGGCCGATCGCGGATCCGGGATCGACGGTGAGGCGTGCGTCAGGCATGGGTGTGCTTTCTGTCTGTGCGTGCGTGCGTGAGAAGTGGGGGTCGGGGAAGGCGGGAGCGCGTCACTTGACGCTGCCGAGCGTGAGCCCGCCCTGCCAGTACCGCTGGAGGAGGAGGAACGACAGCAGCAGCGGCAGCACCGAGATGAAGGCGCCGGAGGTGATGAGGTTCCAGACCTGCTCGCCGCCGGCACCGGCGTTCGACAGCGCGAGCCAGCGGTTGAGGCCGACGGTGACCGGCAGCGTCTCGGGGTTCGTCAGCATCGCCAGCGGCAGGAAGAAGTTGTTCCACGTGCCCACCACCGACAGCAGCAGCACGGTGACGATGGCGGGGCGCAGCAGCGGCACGACGATCGTGGTGAAGGTGCGCCACTCCCCCGCCCCGTCGATGCGGGCGGCTTCGAGCAGTTCGTCGGGCACGGTGTCCTGCGTGTAGACGCGCATGAGGTAGACCGCGAACGGGTTGAGCAACGACGGCAGGATGACGGCCCATCCGGTGTTCACCAGGCCGTACTGGCTCAGCAGCATGAACTGCGGGATGACCAGCGCGGTGAGCGGCACCATCACCGAGCCGAGGATCATTCCGAACACGAATCCGCGGCCACGGAAGCGGTACTTGGCGAAACCGTACCCGGCGAGCACGGCGACCACCGTCGCACCGAGGCCGGAGACGAAGGAGTACACGAAGGAGTTGCCGAGCCAGGTCCAGTAGATGCCGCCCTGGTGCTCGAACAGCCCGGCCACGTTGGCGAAGAACTGCGCGGGGTCGTCGAACCAGAACGCCGGACTCGAGAAGAGCCCGCCCGTGCTCTTGGTCGCCGAGACGAAGAGCCACCAGATCGGGATGAGGAAGTAGACCGCCAGGATCAGCAGCAGCACGTGCGAGCCGATGCGGCGCCCGCCCTGCGCCCGACGGTTCGAGCGACGGGCGTCGCGCCGGGCGGCGCGGTCGAGACGGCCGGAATCCGCGGTGACGAGGGTGCGCGTGCGGTCGTCGCGCGCGATGAGAGCGGCCATCAGGCGAGTCCGTTCTTCTTGCGGGTCAGGAAAAGGAACCCGAACGATCCGATGAACACGACGATCGCGAGAGAGAAGGCGATCGTGGAGGCGTAGTTGAACTGGCTGTAGCTGAACGCGAGGGCGTAGGCGTACATGTTGGGCGTGTACTCCGCAGGCAGCGCCCCCGAGGCGATGGAGCGCAGCACCGTCGGTTCGGTGAAGAACTGCAGGGTGCCGATGAGGGCGAAGGTGATGACCATGACCATCGACGAAGAGATCATCGGGACCTTGATCCGAGTGGCGATGTGCCAGCCGTTCGCGCCGTCGACGCGGGCGGCCTCGTAGATGGCGGGGTCGATCGAACGCAGCGCGGCGTAGATCACGATCATGTAGTACCCCGACCACTGCCAGGTCACGATGTTGACGAGGCTGCCGAAGATGGCGTCGCTGGCGAGGAAGTTCGGCGCCTCGAGGCCGAACAGGCCGAAGAGCGACCCGGCCGGACCGAAGCGGGGGCTGTAGAGGAAGCTCCACATGAGCGCTCCGATGACCACCGGGATGGCGTACGGGGCGAAGATCAGCAGTCGCGAGGCCTTCGCCATCCACGTGCCCAGGGAGTCGAGCACGAGAGCCGCCACGAGGGCGACCAGCAGCTGGGCGGGGATCATGACGACGGCGTAGAGCGCCACGCGGCCGAGACCGCCGAGGAAGAGCGGGTCGGTGAAGGCCTTGAGGTAGTTGTCGATGCCGACGAACTTCGTGCCGGTCGCCAGCGTCGAACTGAACAGGCTCATTCCGAACGCGTAGATGAGGGGGAAGATCAGGAACGCGGCGAAGACCACGAGGAACGGCGTGATGAACAGCCATCCCACCCGCTGTCGGCGCGAGTGACTGTCGGCGCGGCGCCGGGTGGGCGCAGCGAGGGTGTGCGTGACCATGGGTTCTCCCGTGGGGACGAAGGTGGAGAGGTGAAGGAGGGGGCGGGCCGGGGGGAGCCGGCCCGCCCGTCGGTCACTTGAGCGTGAAGCCCTGCTCGGTGGCGTACTGCTCGAGCGTGGCCTGCAGGTCGTCCAGCGCCGTCGACGCGTCCTTCGAGCCGTCGACCGTCACGGCGGTCACCTGCTGCTGGAGCTGGTCGTAGGCGTAGTTCTGGAACGGGCTGAAGGTGAAGCCGCTGTATCCGGATGCCGCCGGGAGGAAGACCTCTTTGTTGATCTGCTGCCCGCCGAAGAACGGCGCCTCCAGGTCGCGGAAGTAGTCCGATTCGAGGACCGGCTTCCACAGCGGGAAGAGCGCCGCTTCCTCGATGCCGATCTTCCACGCCTCCTCGGTGCCGAACACCTCCTTGGCCACGGTGGCGGCGGCCTCCTTGTCCTCGGCCTGGCTGGTGACGGCGAACGTCGAGCCGCCCCAGTTCACCTGGACGGGGTTCGCCGTGTCCCACTGCGGGATGGGCGCCGCGCGCCACCGCGCACCCTCGTCGCTGCCCTCGAGCCCCTGCAGGTAGCCGGGCCCCCAGGCCGCGGCGACGTAGATGGCGTAGGTGCCGTCGACGAGCTTGGTGTTGTAGTCGGCGGTGAAGGCCTCGTCGGTGGCGACCAGCCCCTTCGAGGTCAGGTCCTGCCAGTAGGCCAGCACGTCCTTCGAACCCTCGTCGTCGACGTCGATGCCGACCTCGGTGGGGGCGGAGTTGTCGTAGGTGAACGGCTTCGAGCCCGCCTGCGCGAAGAGGGCCTGCGTGAAGGCCCGGCCGTTCGGCGGGAAGTTGGCGAGCACGCCCGGGGCCCCGGCATCCTTCAGTTTCTGGGCGGCGTCGGCGAACTCCGCCCACGTGGTGGGAGGGAGGATGCCGTACTGGTCGAGGATGTCCTGGCGGTAGAGCATGCCCATGGGGCCGCCGTCGACCGGGATGGCGTAGACGGCGTCTCCGCTGGAGACGTCTTTCCACGCGCCGTCGGTGTAGTTCGCCTCGACCTCACCGGCGCCGTACTCGGACAGGTTCACCAGAGCGTCGCGGATCGAGAAGCTCGAGAGCACCTCGGCCTCGAGCATGATGACGTCGGGTGCGCCCGAGCCCGACTCGATCGAGGTGGAGAACTTCGTGTACTCGTCGTTGCCCTGACCGGCGTTGGTCCAGCAGATCTGCACGTCGTCGTGGGTCTGGTTGAACAGGTCGACGACCTGCTCGAACGCGGGATACCAGGCCCACACGCTCACCTGCGTGGCGTCGGGCTGCAGGATCTCGTTGGTGCACGAGGCCTCGGCTGCACCGGATGCGCCGCACCCCGTCAGTGTGGCGGCCGCCACGACGGCGATGCCGGCGGCGGCGATGTCCGTCGTCTTCATGGGCTGTGTGTTCCTCTCGCGGGGCGAAACACCGGTGTCTCTCGGAGATGGATGGGCGCAGCCCGGCGCCACTCGAGTGCCGCACTGCACAATTTACAACGTTGGAAGTAAACGTTGTAAATGAATGGTGCCCTGCGGCCCGCGACCTGTCAAGAGGTCGTCGCGACCTCAGCGCGCAGCGGGAGCGGATTCCCGCTCGACCAGGCGGTAGTCGGCCAGCAGCAACCGCGGGGCCACCTCGGCGGCCTCCCCGGCGATGCGCGAGAGAAGGGTCTCCACGGCCGTGCGCGCGATCCACTCCTGGCCCGGATCGATGGTGGTCAGCGAGGGGATCGAGTACTGCGCCTCGTCGAGGTCGTCGAAGCCGACCACCCACACGTCGTCGGGCACGCGGCGCCCCGACTCCTGCAGCGCGCGCATGGCACCGAGGGCGAGGGTGTCGTTCAGCCCCAGCACGGCGTCGAACTCGACGCCGCGGCGCAGCAGCTCGCGCATCGAGTCCGCACCGTTGGCGCGGTGCCACATGGTCGTGTAGCCCACGATGTCGTCGTCATAGGGGATCCCCGCGGCCGAGAGGGCCTCGCGGTAGCCCCGCATGCGCAGCCCCGCCGATCCGATGATCTCCCCGTCGTGCGCGCCGACGAGGGCGATGCGACGGCGGCCGTTCGCCAGCAGGTACGCGGTCGCATCCCGGGCCGCTTCGACGTTCTGCATCGTGACGTGATCGGTCGGTCCGTCGAAGATGCGCTCGCCCAGCAGCACCATCGGGTACGACACCGACAGGCGGCCCACGTCGTCCTGCCCCATGCCGAGCGGGCTGAAGATGAGACCGTCGGTGAGCTTCAGCCGTGGCGAACGCAGCAGGTCGATCTCCCGCTCGCGGTCACCGCCCGTCTGCTCGACCAGCACGACGACCCCGCGACGCTCCGCCTCGGCGATCACGATCGCGGCGAGTTCGGCGAAGTAGCTCAACGCCAGATCGGGCACGGCCAGGGCGATGGCCCCGGTGCGCCCGCTGCGCAGGTTGCGGGCCGTGAGATTGGGGGTGTATCCCAGCTCGGCGATCGCCTTCTCCACCCGCTCCCGTGTGGTCGCGCGGATGTTGGGGCGGTCGTTGATCACGTTCGAGACGGTCTTGATCGAAACCGACGCCAACCGCGCGACGTCGTGCAGCGTGGCCGTCATCGTGCCTCCATGCGCTCACTGTACAACGTTGTACTCGCCTCGACGGGCGCGAGGCCGCGTCGCGCACCCGCGGTCACCCGCGCGCGGGCTCCTGCTCCGCGGAAGCCCGGCGCGCCTGCCCCCACCTCTCCCACACGATCTCCGCGAGGCGGGGATCGGCGCCGATCGGCGCCGAGGTCAGGTCGGCGTCCGCCTTCTCGATCACGCGCGAGAAGTGCCCGGGCGCGAGCACGTAGCTCGCGGCCACGGTGCGGTGCCCGGCGCCGCGTGCCGCGTGCACGGCATCCGGGATGCGGGGCTCGGATGCCGCGGCGTACGCCGTCACGATGGGGCCGTCGATCCCGGCATCCGTCATCAGCTGCGCCATGCGCTCGACGTCGACGACCGCGCCGGGGCGGGTGGAACCGGCGGCGGCCAGCACGACGGTGTCGTCGGGGCCCGCCCCCGTCGCCCGGACGCGGTCGGCGAGGATCTCCGCGAGCAGGGGGTGGGGGCCGAGCGCGGGGGCCACCGGCAGGCCGTCGGCCGCCTCCACGAGGTCGACCTCGGTGTGGTAGCCGGTCGACAGCAGCAGCGGCACGATCACGATGTCGTCCGTGCGTCGTCGTGCCTGCGCCACCACGTCGGTGACGTAGGGGCCGTGCACGTCGACGTAGGCCTCGTACACCTCCACCCCGGCGGGTGCGGTCGCCCGCAGCACCTCGAGCAGTTCGCGCACGACCACGCGACCCTCCTCGAACCGGGTGCCGTGGGCGCAGGCGATGAGCGCGGCCGTCATAGGTCCTCCTCGTCGATCACGTCGAGTCGATATCCGCGCTTGTACACGGTGCGGATGAGATCGATGCCGCCGAGCGCCTCGCGCGTGCGGGCCACGGCCACCTCGACCGCGTGCCCGCTCGCCTCGGCGCTCGACAGCGTCGCGCCCAGGTCGGAGCGCGACACCACCGCCCCGGGCTGGCGGGAGAGCGCGCGCAGGATCTCGACACCGGTGCGCGGCAGCGGGGTGAATGCGCCGTCGAGCACGATGCCCGCCGATCGGATGCCGAGCTCCCCCGACGTCGTGCGGATCACCGGGGCGTCGGACCCGCCGTAGTGCGTGACGACGGCGCGCACGAGGGCGCCCAGGCGACCGCGATCGGGCACGAGCGGTTCGATGCCGGCGTCGCGCAGGGGGGCAGCGGTGATCGGGCCGACCGCCGCCACGAGCACGCGTCCGTCGCCGGCCCGGGAGGCCACCGCGTCGAGCGCGTCGGCGCGCTCGGCGGCCAGGATCCACTCGCGCGCGGCCGGCGCCGAGGTGAACAGCACGGCGTCGATCTCGCCGCGCGCGACCTGCCGGGTGGAGGCGGCGACCACCTCGGCGTCCGGCGGCGGGCCCCAGCGGTAGATCGTCAGGCTCGTCACACGCGCGCCGGCCGCCTCGAACGCCTCGTCGAGACCGTCGGCACCCGACCCGTGATGCTGCACGGCGACGTGCAGGCCCGCGACGCCCTCGGCGACGAGGAAGTCGCGCAGTTCGGCCGAGGTCTCGCTCTCGGCCACCCAGTCGGCCTCGAACCCGGCCTGCTGGATCGCGCCGCGCGCCTTGGGTCCGCGCGCGACGATCCGCGCACGCCCGAGCACGGCGCTGAGCTCGTCGTGCAGCCCGGCCTCGTCGGCCGTCTCCATCCAGCCGCGGTAGCCCACGCCGGTGGTGGCCACCACCACGTCGGGGGGATCGGCCACGAGCAGGCGTGTCCGGGCGATCAACTCCTCGTCGTCGATGTGCGGCACGATCGTCAGCGCCGGGGCGACCCGCACGCGCGCGCCGTGACGCTCGAGCGCGGCCGACAGCTCCCCCGACCGCCGGTCGACGGGAAGCAGCACGGTGCACCCCTGGAGCACCGTGCTGATCGTCCGCGCGGGTGCCGTCACCCGATGCCCTCGCCGCGGGGCACCGCGAGCGGCCCGCCGATCGCCACCGGCCCGCCGACCGGGGTGCCGATCCCCGCCGAGACCGTCCCCTCGCCCGGGAGCAGCAGATCGGCGCGCGCGACTTCGCCGAACACGAGCACCGCCGGGTTGGCGAGGCCGTGGGTCTCGGCATCCTGGATCGCCGTCGCCAGTGTCGTGCGGATGGTGCGCTGAGCCGGCGTGTGGCCGTTCTCGACGAACGCCACCGGGCGGGCACCGGGGGCGCCGGCCGCGCGGGCGGCGGCGACGAAGCGGGGCAGCGCGCTCACGCCCATCAGGGCGACCACCGTGGCCGTGTCGTCGCGCAGCGCGGCGAGGGTCGCTTCGCTGGGCGTCTCCTGACCGTTCACAACGTGCAGAGTACCGGCCACGCCCCGGTGCGTGACGGGGACGCCCGCGGCGGAGGGCACGGCGATCGCGCTCGAGATGCCCGGAACGACCTCGACCGGGATGCCGGCGGCCCGGCACGCGAGCACCTCCTCGCCGCCGCGACCGTAGACGAAGGGGTCACCGCCCTTCAGCCGCACGACCCGCAGGCCTCTCGCGGCCCGGTCGACGAGGATCGCGTTGATCTCGTGCTGCGGCACGGGGTGGTGCTGCGGGCGCTTGCCGACGTCGACGAGCTCGACGTCGTCGCCCAACTCCGTGAGCACGCCGGTGGGGCCGAGCCGGTCGTGCACCACGACGTCGGCCTCGGCCAGCAGGGCGCGGGCGCGCACGGTCATCAGGTCGGTCG